>NZ_CP145316.1:696836-1393672 GCF_039555295.1 Helicobacter mastomyrinus
GAGCGGATTTAAATCTTACTACAACTTTACCCTCCACAATGCAAATCGCGCTTATGCACTACTTTGGGCGATTAGGCATAGAGCTTGTGTATGAAAAAATCTATTGGAGCAAGGGTGATAAATTCGCCTTTAATTTTAGCAAGCCACGATTTACCCCCTTAAGTGGTATGGTGCTGCAGTTTAGCCCACAGCAGTTAGAATCTATGATGGATTTAGCCGATTATGGTGCGGTGGCTATGGGTGATGGGTGGCAGGATACGATCGCATTGCGCTTAGGCATTACCTATCTCACGCGCAAAAACACGCTTTTAATGTTTTCTGCTGCATTTGACCAATCCCCAGTGTCACAAGACAAGCTGGGGATCCCTGATAGTAACGCCTATATGTTTGGTGTAGGGCTAAGAAAGAATCTTAATGAAAAGTGGAGCTATGGACTAGCCTATTCTTTAAGTCTTAAAGATGGGCGCAAGAGCATTTACCAATCAGGGGGGGGGGTTGGGCAGCTGCATCTCTTCTCTGCTTCATTTGGCTATCAGTTTTAGATTCGCTATTGCTGCATTCCTGCGACCCAAATTACTACGTAATTTTGCAAAATAGTAATTAAAGCTTAAAAGCTTGCTAGCATTTGGTTTATGAAGTATATCAAGCTTTTTTCTATACTATGCAATGCAGCATTAAAGGTAATAATTTATATATGAATACCAAAAATGGAACATCATTTGCTATTATCTTAAATACGGCGTGATTCCTATAATAGACCTTCCCAAACACCCCTCTACCCCCTGATTAAGGTCTATTTATGGGAAGATGCCGGATTTTAAGACTTATCGTCAAATTTAACTCATCTATTCATATTTATTAGCCTCTGTACTCTTGTGTAATTTATTGTATAGCAAATATCCAAAATGCAAATTCCCTATTTAATTTTACATTGTAAAGCTTTCATATATTAAAACCTAGAAAATATGGTATAAAATCTTTTAAAAAAATATACTATAAGGGCATATTATAATCTCTTGATGAAAAAATATAGAATCAAAACTAAATAATTATATTAAAAAAAGTATAAAAAATATAAAATATGTATCAAAATTAAACAATATATTTAATAAAGTTTAAATTATAATAAGTAAAGTATCTTTAAATTCAATTTTAGTTTATAATACTGCTGGGTAAAAAATCAGGGGGCATTTATATTTTCACTATTTATGCCAAAAAACAATGTTAAACTTATGCGACGGAATTATCAATGACGGAACACCGCATCAAATCTATAAAAGCGCGACGTATATCCTTATCAATACAATTTATACCTATACTTATAGCTTTTGTTTGGCTAATTTTATGTATTCCATCAGCTTATGGAGCCCCAAGCTTCGATTTTTCGGTAGCGAACTCACTTGAAAGCGGTGGAAACCTCTACAAGAGAGCTTGTGCGCACTGTCATGGCAAAACAGGAGAGCTTATACCTCCGGGAGATAAAGCAAGCAGACCCATTGCTGGTATGAGAAAAAATACTTTGGTGCGAATCTTAAATGCCTACAGAGATGGTATAGCTAATGGTGGTGGCGCAAGTGGAACAATGAGCGCAGCCCTTATGCGGTATAAATTTACCGATCAAGATATAGAAGATATAGCTTTTTATCTAGAATCCCTTAGGGGACAACAAGAACGGGAATATACCCGAGAAGAGGCTTTGGCGATAGCTAGAGAAAGAGCGCGCAGAAGAGCAGAAGAGCAGAAGAGCAGAAGAGATAATTTCATTGTTTTAACAAAAGCAGAGAGTGTCGCGGAAGTTTCGTGTCAGTGTCCAGCTCAGCATATTGCTCAAGCCATAGCTCCACAGCCAATTGCAAAGCCCAAGACATTTAAGGGGTATTATTACCAAGTGGCTGCATATAGAGGCGAGGTGCCCAAAGATATTATGGATAAAATTGCTAAATATCCCTATATCGTGCATATTAGTCAAGATGGCGGTAAGCCCCTTTATCGTTACCTTATTGGTGCGTATGATACCTACAATGATACTAAAAGAGATAAGCAAACTATAACATTTCTTACTAAAACCACACACGTACAACGTAATATGCAGCCTATAGTGCGCTATCTTGATGGAAATAACACATTAAGAGAGGTGCTAGAAGATGGTTCGTTAGGGGGAAGTATTGCTAGAGGTGTTAATGTCTTTCACGGGAAATCAGCACCTACACATAATCCTGCCCCCACTTTACCATTCTTTAGAAATATAGAAACTCCTCGCAAGGGTGAGCAAGCAGAAGAAGGCGAAGCCGATACAGGATATTATTATGTATTTGCTACGCACGATAAGGATATATCCAAAGAAGCGCTTGATTATATTGCGGAGCAATCTTATGTCTTTTTTAAGACTCAAAATGTCGATTCAACTGCCAAGTTTATAGATGGATATTACTATATCCTTGCTACATATGAGGGAGAGGTGCCTAATGGCACCTTGCAAAATATTGCGAAATATCCATACGCCTTATATCGAGCTAATGGCTATATATACATTATGATGGGGCAATTCAAAACAAAAGCGGCTATGCGTTCCTATGCAAAAATTGCACAAGAAATAACAGATATTATACACGCTCCGCAAAATCAAAAAGAAACACCTCGAGTCGCACATATAAAAGACAAGAAAATGACTATTGAAGAGACGATAACACAATCAACGGAATACAAACAAACTCGCTTTTGATTTTTCATCAAATAGCGAAAAAATAAATGATCGAGACTTCTTTGTGAACGAAGTATATCCTTATGGCAAACGAGATTTATTGTTGGGAATCCCTATGAATAGCTAGAAGCAAGGCATTATAAAGATTTTTACCTCCATCCCAATCTATGCTATCAAATGCTCTCATCGCTCCAGTAAAAATAATAGGCTTATGGCTTTTGCAAACTAAATGTAAGAAAAATGCGCTCTCTTCCATCGTATCTGTGCCGTGAGTAATGATTACAGCATTATATAAGGTATTTGAAAGTGTTTTATTGACACATCGTGCGAGAGAAAGCCATATATCATCACTCATATCGGCACTATCGATATTGCATAGCTGTGTGGTATGGATATGAGCAAGAGAGTGGATTTGTGGAATAGAAGAAAACAGAGTATCTATTGTATATATGCCACTTGTATAGTTGGTAGTTGTAGAATCTGTTTTATTCATCTTACCGGCAATTGTCCCACCCGTAGCTATAATCATAATATGTGGCTTATTGCTTATATATTGCATTTATTTTCCCTTGCTTGGTTTAAAGCTATAGTATTTCCCTCATAAGCAAAGTATATCCTTACTTGTATAAAAAAGAAAATTGCACGAGAGTTTATATACTTGCAAAATCTTGTTGAAATTACCTCTACTCATATCTCTTTTACTAAAATATTGTGCAAGGCAAATATGTTGCAAACACCTAATATATGGAGTTTTAGCCTCAATTGCTTATTATATTTGCAATAACACATTATCTTTAATTGTTTAGATTCGATAGGAATATTACTTAATAATCACTATTACTAAATATATACTACAAAACTATAAGTAATTTCAAAAAAAATTTAATATGATGGGTTCGTTATATTATTGCGTATATCAATAATATAACAAAAATTCTTTTTTTGGAGGTTTGCTATGCGCAAATATTTAGTTTCTTTGGCTTTAAGTTTTTAGTTTTGGGGCAAGTTCCCTTGTAGCTGTACAACCTCAGGAGCAAACATTAAGCGAAACAGATAAGACTTTGCTTTTTGGTAGTCAAGAGGTAAATGCCAAGCCACTCAGTAGTGAAGAAATGAAAGAAACTCAAGGCGAGTTTTGGGGTGCTGCAAGTGTAGTTATTTCTGGAACCAAGTTGATATATGACATTGGTCGCAATAACGGCTGGTGGAAATAATCTTATCACATTCAATCCCAAGGAACACTCCTTGGGTATAAAGGAGGGTATTTATGTTATCTAAAACTATTTACAAAATGCTTTGTGTGAGTGTATTTTCCCTTAGTTTTGTATATGCTCAACAATGCGAAAAAGATAAATGCGATTATGGGCATATTGGCATTGGTGGAGGACACTATGGGCTTAGTGCGCATGATGTTAAAAGCTATGTGGGATATCTCTCGCTTGAACATAGAGGGGTATATAAGCATCGATTCCAAACGGCTTTAGGCGGACGTATTGGTGAAGGCTCATCACAATCCCCTAGCAATGGTGTGTTTATATTTGATTTTTATGCTAAGCTGGGATTAAATATAGCTAGTGCTTCTACTCCGCTTTTTATCAATGTTTTTGTAGAAGACAGTACGTATAATGGCAAAATCAAGGAAGGAAGCGACTTGAGTAGGGATTTTATTCTCTTAGGCTTGGAAGCTGATGGCTACATTCCCTTAAGTCGACTCACATATTTTGATTATGGCATAGGATATGGATGGATAGGTTCTGCAAACTATATCCTCAATGATACTAGATTTAAGGTGCAAGGCAAGAACAACGAGTCATTTCAAGCCCATATAGGCTTTTCCCGCCATATCAATGATAATACCTTGTATTATATAAATCTCATAGGTAAATATCAGCGCACAAATGCCACAAATACTATCAATAATATGTCTTATCCACATTCTCGAGATATGATTATTATGCTTGAAGTAGGTATTAAGGGCTTTGACAAATAAAATAAATTTTTGTTAAGCCATTACTCTTTTTGGCGCTAAATACAGCTCAATCCTTTCTTTTAGGGGTATTGAGCAAATTTGGATCGATAGTCTTACTCAATGCTTGAATGTCTTCATTATACATCTCTTGCGTGTAGATTCTCTCCCTCATTTTAAATCCCGCCTCAATAATAGCAAAAGGCTCTGCTTGGCTGTCTTCCATCATTGTAAGGTTCGTGTGCTAAGACATAAATCCTCGCTTTATAGTGCTTTGAATGGTTAAATCATTTATCCTGTTCAAGCTTATCATAAGCTATCTTATATTTCATTTCTGCAAGTTCCCAATCTGCTAGAACATCAATATCTTGAGCTTGATAGGGAGAGACTACTATGGCGTGTGAATGCGGGGCAAAAATAGGTAGATTCTCTATCCACGCGCTTGCCCTCCCCCAATAAAACTGCCCTGCATCGTGAAAAAGTGGCTCTAAATCTTGCGAACGTATGAGATATTGCGCGGGAAAAAGCATTTCTATACCATCATCACGGATGTAAAAGCTCCTCATAGGATTATACTCATACATTACAGCACAAAAGCTAAATTGTTTTGAGTTATCTTTAAGCAAGGATTCTAAGCCTTCTTTAAGCGTATCTATCTGCAAAAGCGGTGCGGTAGGGTAAATCACACAAAGCATATCATCACTTTTAAGATGAAGCATTCGAATGGCGTGGGCAGCAACTGAAGATGTGGGGGTAAAATCATCGCTTAATTCCTTTGGACGCATAAAAGGCACTTTTGCACCATATTCTTGAGCGATTTGCGCGATTGCTTGAGAATCTGTACTAACGATTACTTCATCAAAAATGCTAGATTCTAAAGCAGTTTGGATAGGATAGGCAATGATAGGCTTGCCACAAAAGAGCTTGATATTTTTATGCGGGATTCTCTTGCTCCCACTTCGTGCTGGGATAAGGGCGATTTTTCTCATTGTGCGCGATTAGAACGGATAGAGCGATTCTATCCCATCACTCATTGGCTTTTTGCGATTGGTATCGCTAATAGGACCAAGTGCAGTATAAGCGATTTTGGCATTTGCGATATGCTTACTTTGCACGACATTGTCTTTATTGATATCAAATGAACGCACCACGCCGCTAACTTCTAGAATCTGCTTTTCCCCATCGACAAGCACCTCACGTCTGCCGTGTATGAAGTAGGTATTATTATCTAGCACCTTGACAATACGCGCTGTAATAGTAGCATTGAGAGCTTCGCTGCGATTTTGCGAACCGCCACCTTGAAAATTTGAAGTATTGTTTGCCTTTGTCAAATTATAGGCGGCTTGGTCGTTTAGCTCTTGCACAAGCTGCTTATGCTCCTCATCATTACCTGTGTATTCAATCGATGGGGGCGTTACATTCCCACCACTTGCACCATTATAGTTTTTCGTGCTGTTGAAATTCGCATTAGCACTTTCGTTAATAACAATTGTAATTAAGTCATCTGGCTTCATCGCACGTCTATCAGCAAATAGCGGTTTATCCCCACCGCCAAACAAACTTCCTGCTCGTGGCAATTCGGGTATGTCATTATCCGCAGATTCCCGCTCCTCTACCCAATCGGGTGCATTAAAGTCAATACTCGCTTCAAAGCTAAAGCCTTGATTGGCAAAAACGATAAACAAAATAAACACACTTAATGCGTAAATCCCTTGTGCGCGCATTATCTATCCTTAATGATAAGCTTTAAAATGTTTAAAGCAAAGGGCATTCCATCAAAATAACTTTAAATATGCAAATAAAACACAAAAAATATTTATATTACTAGAATAAATTTCATAAATACATCACACATCTTTTGTAAGACCAAGTAGCAACCTTAAGGCTTATGTGTGGCAATACAGAATCTTACACAGAAAGCAAACGCTACTTCCCGCCAAAATACACAAGAGCAGAACCCCAGGTGAGCCCACCACCAAAGGCATCAAGCAGCATTAAATCCCCATATTTAAGCTGCTTTTGCATATAAAGATCATTCATTGCCATAGGAATAGAAGCTGCAGAGGTATTGCCATATTTTTGCACACTGATGATAATCTGCTCTTTACTAAAATTGAGATTTTCTCCCACAGCGTTGATAATACGCAAATTTGCTTGGTGAGGGATAAAGAATGACACATCTTGTGGCTGCAAAGCATTAGCTTTAAGAATCTCATCTACATCAGCCACAAGCGTTTTTACAGCGAGCTTAAATATCTCATTACCTTTCATTTGCACACAGGAGCGCGCTATCTCTATTTCCTGCCCAAAAGATGTGTGTGTGCGTGGAGTGCAAAGAAAGTCTTGATACCTGCCATTTGCGCCCAAATGCACATCAAGGATTGCCGCGTTTTTATCCTCTGTGCTACCTATCACACAAGCCCCTGCCCCATCGCCAAAAAGCACGCAAGTGCTTCTATCACTAAAATCCAGCACCGAGCTTAGTTTTTCCGCCCCGATAATAAGAATCTGCCTAAATGTGCCAGATTCTATAAATGATTTAGCCAAGCATAGCAGGTAGATAAACCCGCTGCACGCCGCGCTAATATCAAAAGCAGGTTTGTTTTCAATACCGAGTTTAAAAGCAGTGATACATGCTGTGCTAGGCATAGTGAGATAATCAGGGCTTAAAGTCGCCACAATCACCGCATCAATATCTTGGGGCTTGACATTAGCGCGCTCCATTGCAAGTTTCCCCGCTTCATAAGCTAAATCACTTGTTTGCTGATGACTTTGGGCAAAATAGCGCGTTTTAATGCCTGTGCGCTTGGTAATCCACTCATCGCTTGTTTCAAGCACTTTTTCAAAATCAGTATTACTTATGCAAGTAGGTGGGATATATGAGGCGATAGATTTAAGTGAGGCATACATATTAAGCCTTATTCTTGAATTGTTTTAATAGAGGCAAAAGCTTGAGCAAGTTTAGCACAAATATCGGATTCTATAGCGTGCAGAGCTTGATAGATAGCGCATTCAATCGCACGCGCATTGGAACTGCCGTGGCTAATAATCACCACTTTTTGTACTCCAAGTAAGGGTGCACCACCATATTCGCTATGATCCATTTTTTTCTTTAATCGTCTAAATACACCACGCAAAAAGAATGCCCCAAATATCGAGCAAATACAAGATTTAATCTCTTTTTTTAACACCACGCTAATGGCTGATGCTACACCCTCACTTGCTTTTAGCACGAGATTCCCACTGAATCCATCGCACACAATCACATCAATGCTACCATTAAAAATATCTCTCCCCTCTACATTGCCTTTAAAAAAGCTATAGGGTTTAAGGAGCTTAAAAGCAGCTTTTGTGAGCTCATTACCCTTATTGTCTTCTTCTCCATTGCTTAAAAGCCCTACACGAGGCTCTTTAAGCCCTATGACATTTTTTGCATATTCATAACCCATAATTGCAAAATCCTCTAAATATTCACTTTTACAATCTGTATTTGCCCCTGCATCAAGTATCACACTTGGTGTGTCTGTGATATTTGGCATAATCGTGCATATCGCAGGGCGAGATATACCTTTGATACGTCCAATTTTAAGCGTGGCAAGACTCATAGTCGCTCCACTATGCCCAGGTGAGACAAGCGCACTCACATCACCATTTCTTAATAATTCTATAGCTTTGAAAATCGAAGATTCTGTGCGTTTTGTTGCGCTTGAGGCGGATTCTTCCATACGAATATAATCTGTGCAATGCACTATCTCTACGCGATTTTTAAGGCTGGAGGGGATAAGTGGAGTAATTTGTGCTTCATCGCCAACAATCACCGCATTAAAATCTCGTGTTTTTAATGCCTGCATAATACCCTCAACTATGGGCGTTACACCATTGTCCGCACCCATAACATCAATGGCTACTTTTACCATAGACACTCCTTAAGCAATAGGATTATTTGTAATTGCCTGTAAATTTGCTAATATGATGGGGCATTTTCCAGCTACCATCTTTGTCTTTGATAGGTTTTGCTAGAGCCACTTTGTAATGTGTGCGTCTTTTTGCTGCTCGTGTTTTACTCACGCGTCTTTTAGGAACTGCCATAATTACTCCTCGTATTCTTCTTTGGTGTGATAATCGCTTCGTATAGATTCAATCTCACTTGCCAAAATATAGGTTAAATCAACAAAGCCATCGAAAAACTCAATAACCTCAAAGCTATCAAGCCTTTTACTTTGGCTTTGTATATTCCAGATACCATCTGCAATATACAAAGCCAAAGGATAATCCAGCTCCTGTATGTATAGCTCACCACTCACATCGCATATAAGCTCGATTTGCCCGCGGATTTTACCCTCTAGGGAGAGCATTTGAGAATCTATCCGCTTGATTTGCCCCTCTAGCGTGATATGCTCTGTGATTGTCTCGCCCTCATTGTCAATAGTAAGGGCAATGTCTTTAGGTGAGTGAGAGATTTTCCTCATTGCAATTTTCAATTAGCAAATCTCCCTTGTGCTAAAAAAGAAAGCGATTTCATTTTTAGCATTTTCTAGGCTATCGCTTCCATGCACTGCATTTGCATCAATGCTTTGTGCAAAATCTGCTCTAATCGTGCCTTTGGCAGCTTCTTTAGGATTAGTTGCACCCATAAGCTCACGATTTTTTGCCACAGCATTATTGCCCTCAAGCACCATAACAACCACTGGTCCGCTTATCATAAAATCCACCAGATCTTTAAAAAAAGGTCTATCTTTATGAATCGCATAGAAGCTTTCCGCGTCAGTGCGGGAAAGCTGCAGTTTTTTTGCCGCGGCAATACGTAGATTATTGCTTTCAAATCGGTCAATGATTTTGCCAATCACGCCGTTTTTGACAGCATCAGGCTTTATAATTGAAAGAGTTTGTTCCATTATGCTTCCTTATGTATTAATTGCAATGCTACAAAATAAAGTCCTAGATTCTAGCAAAAAAACCTTAAGATAAACAATGACGTTCAAATTTTCATTCTTAAAAATAACAAGTAAAAAGATACAAAAATATCAAAATATAACATTGCACTTAAAAAAATTCACCCATAAGCGCGACAATTGAAGCATAAATTTGAATCTCACTCTATTTGCCCCTTCGATAAATTTGATAAAATGGATATAAACAATGCCGCGCTATACATAGCTTTGCCACATTAGAATTATGCGGGGTGGTGGCAAGGTCTAAGATGTTTTTAATTTTTCTAAGATTATCGAATCTTTCTATAATTGAAAACTACAAAAATGCTTATCATAATAAAGCAAAGAAACATAAAAATCCATATCCTAGTAACTATTAAAACTTTAGTAGGCTTTGATACCTTAGTTGAGCTTACATGATATTTTTCTATGGAGAGGTGACAATCTGCGCATAAAGACAACACATACGAGTTGTATCTCTGCTTTAATTATCTTTTGTTAATTTATCTATGCGCTTTTGGTTTGCTTGAGAAATTTTAGCGCCTAGCTCAATGAGCTTTTGAGCAGCCTGAAGTTGTGGTTTATGCTGAAAATTTTTAGCATTAAGAGCTGCATCAAGTGGTGTTTCTCCAGCCCTTAGTGTGTTAATGGGCATTTGCTTATCTTTAATCAAATATTCTAATAGCTCGATATTTCCATCACGAGCGGCAAAATGTAGGATATGCCCTCCCCCAAAATTATGTAAAAAATCTTCATCAAAACGTAGCATAAGCTCTAAAATATACCTATCGCCAAAGGTAACTATACCATTAGTAAGGAGATATCTAGGGTTATCATATTCTCCACCATAATGGAGCAATGCCCAAAACATATCATAGCGATGATACATTGCTGCCAAATCAAGTGCATTAACACCATGAACATTATAGACTTTACCTCTCAGCTTAAAAGTTCCTAGTGCCATATGGCTCTGGGATATGACTTGATTCACACTCAAATGCGATTTATTTTTGCTCTGTGAATCTGCTTTTTGGGCATCTGTAAGAATAAATTCAAAAATATGTGGGGAGTTAAATATCACAGAGAGCATTAAAGGCGTGATTTTAAGACGTGGGGATTGTGTCATGTAAAATAGAAAATATCCATTCCATTTATCATTGAGACTGGAGCGGTAGGCTTGTATATCATCATTGATAATAGCTTTAAATATATTTTGTTCGACCACACATTGGTTTGCTGCCTCTTTATTTTTATATTGAGCCTTAGTAGTGCCTTTGAGGAAATTAATCTGTTTGCAATCCACTTTGAGCAATAAAGTCAATTCTTCCTCAAGACTATGAGGGTTATGGGTATCCTCTTGTGTTTGAATCCCATTTCCAAAGATAGTATTACATAAGCATAGGCTTACAAAAACATATCGCAGAATCAATGCCTACTCCACACCCACCATTACAGAAGTAGCTTTAATCAAAGCATAAGCACTTTTACCCACTTCAAGCTTAAGTTCATTAATAGATTCTAAAGAGATTGTTGCAGAGATGATATTACCTCCGCCAATATCAATCTTCACAATACTATTCACAGCACCTTTTTCTATTGATACGATCTTACCTTTAAGTTGATTTCTCGCACTTACTTTCATAATGCACTCCTTAAAAATAACTACAAAATTATCTAACGTTTATCCCAAACAAGTCAATAAGTTTGTCCTGAGACTTTTCTTAAACATTAGCAAGCTCCAAACAAGATAATTTTATCCAAGAATACTTTAGGGATAGAAAAACCATCATTTTACACAATGCCTTCTCATTTGACTTTCATCACAAAAAAAAGGACAACCTCACAAGATATGCCACTTCCCACCCTTAGAAGCTATAGCTAGGATACGCACTTTATGCCTATCCGCCCTTGCAAATCCCTTAAAAGCAGAAAAATGCCCTTGTGATTTGCTAATGCCACATTAAATGAATTTTACGATAGAGAATCTTTTATCTTAAAAATCACTGAAAGAAACATTTTTATAATACCGTGCTGTGCAAAAGGAAGCGGAGGATTCTAAAATCACCCTTGCATCTTTATCCTGCTCCCCTACATAAATATCTATACACACCCCTTGAGTATGTAAAAGCCTTATTTCATCTAGTGTTTCAAGGCAGGGCGCAAATAGCAGTAGATTCTGCAATCGCTTACGAGAATCCACATAGGTTAGTGCCCTTTTTAATGCCTTTTTTACATCTAGAATCTCCCGTTCACGCCATATAATGCCACTTTCCCCATAGCCTATAATCGTATAAGCATTCTCACAATACGAGATGACAGAATCTAGCACATAAGACACAATCTCCCTATCGCTCATCGTGTGCGCTTTCATAAATTGCCTTTATCTCCTCTTTGCTTAGCCGCTCCCTATCTTGCAAGGCTTGAGAGATTTTCAGCAGCACAGCTTTAGAATTAGTGATAAAATCCTGCATTTCTGTTTGTGCCTCGTCTAAAATCGCTGCCACATCGCTACTATCACTCAAAAGCCTCCCACTCATACCATACTGCTCACACATCTGTGTGGCTATCTCCTTTGCCTTAGCAATATCATCTTTAGCATTGCTAAAAGTTTGCTGATAGATACATTGCACGGCAATATTGCCACTTAGGGCAACTTTGATTTTTGCCATAAGCTCTTGTTTGCTCGTAAGCTCTTTATCCACCTGTCTAAAGCTCTCATTCACAAGTGCGATTTTATCAAAATCCACCTCTAGCCAATACGCGCTCAAAGCCTTTGCCCCTTGATAAAGGGCTAGAATCTCCTTTTCTTTCTCGCTTAAACTCAATGCCTTTTTCTTCCCTACAAGCACCTTGTCTTTTGTGGCCAAAATATCTTCTTTTTGTATCACGGCTGACTTGCGTCTTAGTGCATTGAGCGCACTTTCATTAACCAACGCCGCTAAAGCCGCACCGCTAAAGCCTACACAAAGCCTTGCAATCTCATTAATATCTAGCTCGTGCTTTTTTCCCCGTAAATAAAGCTCTAAAATATGCTCCCTCTCCTTGAGATTAGGTAGCTCTACATAAATGCGCCTATCAAATCGCCCACTACGCAGCAGAGCCTCATCGAGCACCTCCATTTTATTAGTCGCTGCAATCACAATCACCCCACTTGAATCTTCAAATCCATCCATCTCTGTCAAAAGCTGATTAAGTGTAGTCTCCCTCTCGTCGCTACGTGTGTTACCTCGTGCTTTACCTACGGCATCAATCTCATCGATAAAAATAATGCTAGGGGCTTTTGCCTTTGCTCTGCTAAATAACTCTCTCACGCGTTTTGCTCCCATACCGACATAGATTTGCACAAAGCTGCTGCCACTTTGATAAAAAAATGGCACACCCGCTTCACCCGCTACCGCCTTAGCTATCATCGTTTTGCCCACGCCCGGCGGACCTACCAAAAGCACGCCTTTAGGCAGGGTAATGCCTAACCTTTGATAATGCTTAGGATTCTTTAGATAATCAATAATTTCTAATAGCTCTTCTTTGACCTCGCTAATACCTGCTACGTCGTTAAATCGCACAGCACTTGTCATAGATGTATAGATGGTTTGAGAATCTAGCAGAGGGGCTTCACTATCACGTGAGAGCGGAATATCGGGCTTTGGGGCTTTAGATGCGGCAGGAGATTTAAAAAACATTAACCTCAAAGCTTGAAATAACACACTAAAGCCCAAAAGCAGCACAATAACAATGCCTATCTCACTTAAAATATCACCAAAAAAATGCTTATTTTTGGTATGCACAGGAAAGGTATAGCTCCACATTTGCGGCGGTATAGAGTGAATATAGACCCTATATGCTTTATCCTCCACATCAAAATACACATATTCATCATCTACGCTTACATTATGCGCTTCTGCATTCATAAAGAAATTTTGTGCCTCTTGTGCGCTTACAAGCTGCGTATTATCGCGCATTATTATCACCACGCTTAAAAGCACGACCAACACAATAGCCAAAATGCCTACTATAAGACTTTTAGATGTTTGCATTATTACCTTCCTTGCTGATTTGATATGTCTCAAAGCAAATCCACTGCCCCTCTAAATCCCCCCTTTGACTTTCAAAGTGCATACGATTAAAAAACTGATCCAATCCGCTATACACAAAGCCATTTTGAGAGGCTACCTTGCTTTCACATAGCACATTTAAAGGCACATAATGCGCCTTTCTAAAAGATTCATTGTTTTGTGTGATGATGGCTTTAAGCGTGTGCAATCGCTCCTTAGCAACATTGCCAGATATGTGATATTTCATTGTACTTGATGGTGTGCCTTCACGTGGGGAGTAAATAAAAGGGTGTAAATGCGTAAGAGGGAATCTTTTAAAATGCTCCAATGCCTCCTGCCATATAGATTCGCTCTCTCCTGGGTGCGCGATGATAAAATCACTCCCTAAGCAAAAGCCCTTTTTAGCAAAATCCTCAAACAAGGCTAAATCACTCTCCACGCGATTTAGGCGATTCATTATCTTTAACATACTATCGCTTGTGTGCTGTAAGGCGATGTGGAGATGCCGCTCCATAAGTGGTACTTCTAGGGCTTCTTTTAGCTCATTATCGATTTGACTAGGTTCTAAACTCCCCACACGCAATCGCTTAAGCAATCCCAAAGTATTTATATCATTTATCAATTTTGCAAGATTGTAATTATCTAAATCTATGCCATAGCTGCCGACATTTGTCCCAGTAAGCACCACCTCGCTAATGCCACTCTCACTTAGAGTGCGGATTTGACTTAGAATCTTATCCTTAGGATATGAGCGCGCCACTCCTCGCACAGAGGGGATAATACAATAACTACAAGCAAAGTTACAGCCTTCTTGAATCTTCAAAAACGCACGTGATTTATTAGCAAATTGCGCTATGAGTGTGCTATCGATATGTTTATTATTGCTTTCAGGGTAGAAAAATCGCTGTTTTTTTTGCAGCATATCATCAATAGATTCTTTAAAGCTATGGGCGAATACACTATGTGCTAGATTCTTTGTAAATATCTCCTCTCCCCTTGTCCCCACGCCACAGCCGGTAAGATAGACCTTTTTATTACTTTTTTGCATTTTATGCAGATAGCTTCTCACGCCCCTATCTGCACCATTAGTAACCGTGCAGGAATTGACTACCACCACATCAGCACTCTCCTCATCCTCCACGCATTCAAACTGCCTTAAAGAGCTTTTCATCACTTGCGTGTCAAAAAGATTCGTGCGACAACCAAAGGTTTTAAAATATACTTTTTTTACTTCACTCAATGTATTGTCCTTATTTAAGAATCTATATGCCCACCGCCAAGAATCGCCCTTGTATCTCTATCTTTTATCTCGCCGCCTATGCCATCACTTCCTGTGGCAACAACCTTGCTTGTGGGATAAGCGATATGTATGTCATCTTCCTTAAGAATACGCTCGATAATCTCTCCAGAAATTGTGCTTCTTAAGGCGAGTGTGGCATAGGCATTGGTTTGATACCAAAGGGAGATTCTAAATCCATTAGGCTCTATCATACAATAGCTTCGCACCTCTAAGTTAGGATTACGCAAAGAATATTTATCTCGCATACGATGCACCTGCTGACGCACCATCTCTGTATAGCCTTTTGCATATTTTCTGCCTATGTCGGTGGCGATTTTTAATGCCTTTTTGTAATTGCTATCAAACGTAATGCTAAAGTCTATGCCATCCCACACTGTCTTTAATCCGCCGTGCGTATAGTTAGCAAACATTGTGCTAAAAATAAAATTATTAGGGATAAAAATAATCCGCCCTGCACGTCGATTTTCCCTATAACTGGTGAGGGTTACATCCTCAAAAAGCGTAATTCTTAGCATAGAAATATCTAGCACATCGCCCACATATACGCTATTATCCTTGCATACGCGCACCCTATCGCCCACATGCACACTGCCGCCCAAAACAATGATAAACCACCCCAGCACACTCATAAACAAATCTTTCATCGCAATAGCAAGCCCCGCTGAAGCAAACCCCACAATCGCCACGAGATAAGTCACATTCTCCATATAGCTAAAAAGCAAAATCAGCACAACAATGGTGATGTTTAAAAAGTTAATCACTTTACTTGCCGTGTATATTCTATTGGTATCTAAAATATATTTACGCAAAGTAAGTTTAAGCAAAAACGCTAGAAGAATCGTGATAACAACCGCCACGCCCACATAGATAATCTTAACAATTTGATTTTTGATTTGGCTTTTAAGTTTATTATGGATACTTTCAGCCTCCTGCACATAAATATCTATGGAGGTCTCCAAGATTCTCTGTGTGCCTTCAAGCTCTTCAAGTATCGTCTGTGTGCGGACAATGGCATTTGCCACATCAAGAGATTTATCTACAAAACTAAGCTCTAAAAGCAGGGCGTATTTTTCCCGCACGATTTCTAGGAGATCCTCTAGGCTTTCCTTATTTGCTTGAAATGTATCTTGCTGCTCTTGCAAATTTTTCATAAAAGAATAGCCTGTGAATATTAAAAAGGGATTGGTGATTTGAGGCACACCCTCGATATTTTTTGCCTCTAAGAGCGTCCTATTTGGCTCTTTGGTATAGTCCTTAAGCAAGTCCTGCTGTCGCTCTAATGTCTCTAAACGATGTCTTAATGAACGTGATGGGGACGCATTAGATTCTAATTCATTTTTAAGAGCATTGATTTCGTGAGTAAGCTCATTATAGTTTTGCAAACTCACATAGTATTTAAACCACGTATTATGGCTTTGCTCAAGCTTTTTATCAATCTCTTGTATCTCTTTACGGATAGAATCTCCCTTATTTGCGCCACTGCACCACATAGCTGTACAACATAAAAATACAATAATATACCCAACATTATTTTTCATCGCATTCACCCACTGCCCTTAACACTTTGAGCACCACTTCTTTTGGCACATCTTCGCGCATTCTCACATTGCCAATCCCACAGGGCAATACAAACATAATCTTAGAATCTGTGCTTTTTTTATCTAAATAAAATTTCTCATAAAAATCATTGACATCTTTAAACGCAAAACGTGTAGGCAAATGATAGCTTTGCAGTAGATTCTCTATACTTTTACATTCTTTGGGAGTAAGCATTCCTAGCTCGCAGGCAAGGGCATTTGCCATACACATACCTATACTTACTGCCTCTCCGTGCAAAAATGCCTTATAATGTGTGAGGTTTTCAACCACGTGTCCAAACGTATGTCCGTAATTGAGTGCTGCACGAATACCTCTCTCCTTTTCATCGGCATTCACCACTTGCGCTTTAGTCTTCACACTCTGTGCAATGGCATAAATGAGTGAAGCGCTATCTGTTAGGGTAAGAGGACTTTTAAGCAGGGTATCAAAAAATGTTTTATCAAAGCACACTGCCATTTTGATAATCTCTGCCACACCTGCGCCAAACTCTCTTGTGCTAAGTGTTTTTAACATAGCAGGATCAATATATACAGCCTTTGGCTGATGAAAAATTCCGATAAGATTCTTACCAAAAACATTATTAATACCTGTTTTACCACCAACAGAAGCATCAACTTGTGCTAAAAGTGTAGTGGGAATCTGGATAAAATCTATCCCTCGCTGATAAATACCGCTCACAAAGCCCACCATATCGCCTATGACGCCGCCACCTAGAGCTATCATTAGCGATTTTCTATCTAATCGATGAGAAAAGGCGCACTCAAGGATATATTCCACACTTTGCATATTCTTATACTGCTCCCCATCAGGGACAATACACACATACACTTCAGGGGCTTTGATATGTGCCAAAATGTGCGAGAGATACAACCCTGCGACTTTTGGATTAGATACGATAAGCACCTTATGGGAATACTCGATGTGGGGTAATGCGCCAATATGTATAGGATATTGTGAATCTGGGGTTTTAATATGTATAGTTTCACTCATAGTAATCCTTATTTGCGTTCCTTTGGCAATGGAATAAAAACTTGGGGATTCTTGCTATTCATAGAAGCGATTTTATGCACATCAGTAGAAAGAAATGAAAATGTTTTTGTCCGTGAGATACCGCGTTCAAAAGGCACAAAAGATAAATAAGACATAAAGCTATCTTGTAAGTATAAAATAGGATTTTTAGAATCTGTTTGTATCGTATTCATTTTACGCTCAAAAATGCGTGAAAGCTCCTCATATCGCTGCACGATTTCATTATGATAGGCAGCATCTGTATCATAATCATACACATCTATATCTAAACGCAACTGCTTTGATATATCAAATACCACAGAAGCGACATTCTCGCTATCGCCCATATTTTCGCTTAATATCACAAAACTCTTTTTGCACTCTTCAATATGCTCCCAGCCTGTTTTAAGCACAGGAATAGAGAGATCAAAAAGCGCCTTGCGATTTTTACGTGAAGCAAAAATATCTTGATTCACAATGACAAGCCCAAAACGTTTTTGTGCATCTTGAATGATTCTTTCTTCAAAACTTGCATTACTATAATCCACCCTTACTTGCACACTTTTAGATTCTAAAGCTTTTATCATATCAATAAAAGCAAGGTTTGAAGGATTAAGAATATAAATAAAAAGCTTATTATTTTTGAGATTCTTGTTCAAAAAAAGCGCATCTTGCACATCATTATAGATTCTATGCTCACTTGAAAGCGACATATCCACATAGAGAAAAATATCTCGCCCAAAAGGTGCGGGGAACTGCCCAACATCACTTTTTATTTGCATATATACATCATTAAGCACCTTAGGGTCTCCGGCGATAAGCAAACTATCATTAGGCTGAATCACCAAAGAATGCGAGCTCAAAAGCAATTCTCCTCGCCTATAAATCCCTACAATCCGCCATTTCTTTTGTTGAATCGAGCCAATATGCCGATAAGTGAAAATACTCCCGCTTGGCACACTCACTTCCATAATCTCACCCTGCCCTAAACCAAAGCTACGCGGAATAAGCGGGACATTAGGCAATCGCTCAATAAATTTATTAGAGACGATAAGGTCTTCATCAAGCACTACTAAATTGGTATCATTTTGCATTTGCTCAGTTTGCTTTTGCGTCTTTAACGCCATTACAATATGTGCTTTTTTATTGAGTGCGCGTAGCATTTTATAAGTAGCGATGATTTCTCCCTCATCATCAAGCACTAAAAATATGCTATGAATATCCTCATTAATGACTTGTGCCACTCTATAAGGCGAAGTATAATCAAAATGATGAAATTCAAAGGAACTAGGCACTTTATCAGGGATAAAACACATATCTTTAGCGATGACAATGTAATAATCATTGCTAAAATATTTGTCTAAAATCGTATCAAGGAAAATCTTTGCAATACTGCCTTGTGCGATAATAAGCGTCTTTTTCACACCTTGCCTTTTTAAGGGAATTAGGGCTAAATTATAACCAAGAAGTAATAACCTTTTTAAAAACGCATAGGCTTTTTAATGCGTTTTAATCTCATTTGTGCATAGAATCTACTTAAAGCCATCTCCTCTTTTTTATCTATGCGATAATGGATATGTGTTAAATACATAAGAATATCCTTTGGAGCGATAGCACTTTGCTTACTCCTTGCTTGTAAAATATAATAGGGAATCTTCACAGGTTTATTTACAAAACTCTCTGCTAAATGTCTATAAAAACGCCCATAGCGATTAAAGCATAATCGTCCAAAGCTAAATCCTAGATGATGTTTCTCCCACCATTTCTGCCCCAAATCAATAGCTTTAGCCCCACTCAACTTGTATTTTAACGCCCTATCACCAATAAGCACCTCTCCTTTAATCCCCATTACCTTTGCCAAGGCATTAGAGGAGGCGGATTGATAGTCATCTTTGCTTTGCTTTGGCAGCACTAGCACACTCCACACAGCGCCCTTTGCCACAATCCCCGCCTTTGTCGCCCTACCTTGACGCACGCTCTCATACCCAGCAATAGAAGAGATAAATCCGGCATCGATACGTTTATATAAAAAATCTTTATTAAGTCTTGCGGGATATGACTTTCTATGCTCTAAAAAGGCTTTAAAATATAGAGGCAAAGGATATTTCTTAATAAATACATCAAAAGGCAAAAGATTTAAATAGGCAATCTTTCCAAAGCGCATTGTTTCCCCTATAAAACCATTTTGACACAGCTACTTACTTGCAAAGCAGCAAATATTGCATTTCTCTCCTCTTCATTCTGCACTTCTAGGCTTACATATAAGCTTACAAAATGCCCCTTTGAAGAATGTTTGCCTAGTGTTATATCATATTCTCTAGGCATAATATCAAAAATCAACTTCCGTAATACCTCCTCATCTGTCCCTATCACGCGATATTCCCATTTGCAAGGATACACAATATGAGGCTTTTGTATATCAAGATTCATTATTTTTCCCTAAAGTGAGTAGAATCTCCCGCATATATGGAGGAATTTTGCAAGGTTTAGCAAGTGCTACATCAACAAATGCAAGGCTAATTTGCGCCTTAAAGATAAGCTTTTCATCATTTTTTTGAGTGAGGGCATCATAGATTCTATATATATCTTGGGCGATGATAACAGAGACATTTTTGCACTCAAGCAGTGTACTTCGAACCTCAAGTATATCCCCTAAATACGCACTTGAGACAAAATCAGCTTGCATATTTTTTAGCACAAAGCCACTTTTATCCATAAATGGCTGCATAGATTGAGCAAAAAATAGCTCACTTCTGGCACGTTCGCAATATTTCAAATAATTAGTATGATAGACAATCCCCCCACAATCAGTATCCTCAAAATACACTCTCACTCGATAGGCTTTCACATTATCTCCTTAGCGATGCTTTGGTGCATTGTAGCATATTTGAGTAATGCGTTATTTTATTATTCGTTTGCTACTGCACTTCGTGCCGCAAAGGTCTTGCACAAGTGGGAGTAAATCCCACTTGTGCGCCTAAAGGATAGAGTTATAACCGCTATCGCGTTTATCAACTCATTTTCTAAACTTTAAAAACTCACTTTGCAAATGTGGATAAAACACTGCGTGTTGTATGTAGCTAAAGCTACCACTTTAGTCAAACTTTACGCAAAGTCAAATCTACACTTCGCACCTAAAAGATTAATTTATGCATAACGTTGCTCTTAGTCATCAAGTAAGTTTTAGAGTATGTAACTTATGATATTTTAGCTAGAATGTGGTGCAATAAAGGCATAAGGAAAGATATGAATCACTTTAACAAAATCGGCTTTATTATGGCAACATTGGGCAGTTCTATTGGCTTAGGGCATATTTGGCGATTTCCCTATATGGCTGGGGAAAATGGCGGTGGAGCATTTGTGATATTCTACCTTATCCTTGCTATCAGCATTGGCGTATCTATGCTCATAGCTGAAATGCTACTTGGCAATATCGCACGTAGCAATCCTTTGGATAATTATGTCATTCTTGATAAGCTTAATGCCCTCCCTCCCTCACAAAACCATAATGAACATAATGCAGTAGATTCTAAAGATAAATCTGCTAAAAAATCACTTATGTGGCTTGGTATCAATGCTATATCTGGTCCTATCGTTTTAAGCTTCTATGCAGTAGTAATGGGTTGGATTCTGTATTATCTTATTTTTGTAAGCTTTACCTTGCCTCAAAATATTGATGAAGCAAAGGCTGTTTTTGATAATCTTCGCTCCCAATCCTTGTGGTGGCAGAGTCTGTGCTTTTTTGGCATTGTTATCTTTAGCGCATTCATTGTCTCACGCGGTATTAAAAGCGGTATTGAAAGGCTCAATCTCGTCCTTATGCCCTTGCTTTTTGTGATTTTTATCGCACTGCTTATTTATGCGATGAATTTAGAGGAGTTTTCGCAAAGTTGGCACTTTATGTTTGCCTTTGAGCCTCATAAGATTACCTTTAATACTTTTGTAGAATCTTTAGGGCAGGTATTTTTCTCCCTTTCGCTTGGTGTAGGCACGATAGCCACTTACGCAGCAAACGCTCAAAGAAATGAAAATCTCCTTAAAAGTAGCCTGTGGGTGGTTTTAAGCGGTATTGCCATATCGCTTATAGCAGGATTGATGATTTTTACCTTTATTTATCATTTTGGAGGCAAGCCAAGTGAGGGCGTAGGACTTTTACTTATCTCGCTTCCTCTAGCCTTTTCATCACTAGGGAGTAGCGGGGCGATTATTGCTGCATTATTTTTTATAGCTGTGCTTTTTGCAGGATTAACCTCTACGATTTCTATGCTTGAGCCGAGCGTAAGTATTTTACGTGATAAATACAATTTCTCACAAGCTAAAGCCTCATATATCTTAAGTAGCGGGATTTTTACCTTAGGATTCCTAGTGATTATGTGGAATGACGCCTCCTTATCCCTGCCTCTTATATACGGTAAATCCCTCTTTGATATACTGGATTTGCTTACCTCATCGTGTCTTATGCCTTTGGGTATGCTTATTTTACTGCTCTTTTTGGGTTGGCATATTAAAAAATCTCATCTACGTGTATGGACACCCTATTTTTCTAATGCACTCTTTTATATTTGGTGGTGGATACTGCGTCTTATTGCCCCAATCATCATTATAGCCATACTCATCTCATAATTTTTCAAACTATGAAGAATAGATAGAATCTAATATCCTATCTATCCTCGCTGTGTGCTTTAAGGTTTTTTAATCACAAAGCGTAAGGAAGGACCATCTTGCTGCACTTCAAGCACCTCAAATCCCCTTGAAATTGCGTCATTAGGGATTGAATTAATACTTTGAGGGCAATCGCAAAGCACTTCTAGAATCTCGCCACTTTTAAGCTGTGGAAGTCCATCAAGTGTGGCAATAGCAGGGTAAGGACAAGCTTCCCCCTGAAGATTAAGTGTATAAGTTATATTCATAGTTGCCCCTTATAAATGTGTTTGAAAAAGTGATATTTGTAGAGAAATACAAGCGCAAGCATAAGTAAAAACAGCATAAGGCTTATGCCAAATCCGCCAAGAAAACCCACATCATATAAAAGACTGATTTTTGCCCCTTCAACAAAACTTTGAGGGAAATAATCATAGCTTAGAGCTAAAAGCATTGTGCCAATAATATTAGCGACCCCCACAATCATAAAGTGGGTTTGCCCCTCCATAGCTCGATACGCCCAGCCACATTCACAACCCCCTGCAAATACAATACCAAAGCCAAAGAGAAATGCCCCTAACATCACACCAAAGCTTATGTCTATAACCTTTGTTTGATGTCCATAGAGCATAAAACCAAAAGCAATAAGTGAGGCAATAATCATACCCAAGACAGCCCCCTGTATGGCAACAGAGCGTCCAAATAAAAACAAATCTCTAAAGCACGAAGTGAAGCATATTTGAGCGCGTGAGATGATAAATCCAAACATAAAGCCAAAGACCAAAGCAACAGAGAGCAAACTTTGCTTAACCTTTACATCAAGGCTGGGCGATGTTAGCACAAGATAGATAAACCAGCCCACAAAGAGCGCAAAAATAATGCTCCCCAAGGCAAAATGCCGTTTTGAACGCGCGCTATCAACTTCAAGGGTGCAGTTTGGCTTATCTACTTTTTGCAGAATGGCTTTGGGCTTAAAAAATCGCATATTGCATACTTTTACACCAATATAGATTCCAAGCACCATAAAAATGGTAAAAACCCATGTATGCACCGAGAAATAAGGCAGTCCTGTGAAAAAGTTTGCCAAATTACACCCAAAAGCTAGTCGTGCCCCAAAGCCAGCAAGCATACCGCCAACTATGGCTTGAAAGATTCTAATCCCACTTGCGGGGAGGCGAAATTTTACTTTGTTTGCCCACAAGGCAGCTACCAATGCCCCTATAAACATACCAATAAGCATAAGCCCATCGGTGCGCGTAAGAGGAGTGCCATTGAGATTTTGTTTTGTATAATAGCTATATGGGCTTAAATCCATTCCAAAGAGTTCTAAAAACTCTCCGCCCCATCGTGTCATCTCGCCTGTTACAGCCCACACACCACCAAATATACCAAAATATACTGCACTTAAAATACCTAAGATAATCATACCCCTACCCATATGCCAAAAATGCACAAAAAATTGCCTATACAATTCCTGCAACATACAAAAATCCTTGTTTGAATAAAAATGATTAGACATAGAAGAAAGTAGCCTAATGTATGCTTTGCACGAAAGCCTATGAGAGTGTGGATTTTAACATATTTGAATTAATAAAGCTACAAGAGTGGAATATTTTTTGCTCTCTTAAGCTTGAATAACTTTGGAGTAAATATTAACAAGGAAGCGGTTATGGAAGGGAAGTCAAGCAAAGTTATATTTTATTTTTTAGTTTTCATCATTGTGCTTCTTGCAGCACTTGGTGGAGGCTATTACTATATGGTAAAGTTTTCCGGTATGTCTCTCAATGATGTAAGCAATAAGATTGAATCTCAACTTATGCAACGAGATGAGGTCGTGTATCAATCAAACCTTGATTCAAAAGATAAGCAAATTGAGTTGTTAAAAGCACAAAGCAATTCTCTTAGAAAAGAACAAGAGAGTGTCCCTGCAAAACTGCTCTATACGATTAAACCTAGAGATAAAATTGTAGCACATTGCGTAGATATGAAAATAGGGCGTTGGAATATGCCAAAGCATTGTCTTGATGAACTTACAAGGGGTATTGCTGATATGGTGCATAAAGATAATAAAATCGTGGCGTTTGAAGTTTCAGGTGTGGTGGATAGTCTTCCTTATGCAGGTTTAAGCCCGGAGCTAAAACAGGAGGGTCTAGCAAGCTTCCGCGCAAGAGAGGCAATTTATATCGTGGGGAAGAATCTTCCAAATATTGCTGTTTTTGAAGGGTTGAGCCAGCAAAAGGCTAAAGAGAGAGGCTTTGTAGTCCGTGCATTTTATGTAGAGTAAAACCATAAAATGCAAAATTCAATATAACACTCTCTTAATACCTATACCCCACTTGCACCCAAAATTGCCTCCCTACTTCATAGGCAAGTGTAGGTGCGCTAGAAGTCCCTGCATAGTTTGAGTTAAGAATCGTTGGATTTTTCGCATCAAGGAGATTGTAAATATCTATATTCGTATAGAGTGTATTGCCCTTATAGACATCTACTTCAAAACCTAATCGCATATCCCAAGTAAAAGCCTCTCTAATGCGTTGAGGGACATATTGGTCTTTGTTGTTATGTGCGGGATTATAGGCAGGATTAGGAGTGCGAGTTGCTGTGTATTGCCTCCCTGCAATGTGGATTCGAGTTATGGCATCATAGGCACTTCTAAATCGAAAGAAATTATTTAAAAGCCATTTTGTCTTGCCTACATTAAAGGTATGTATGGTATTAAGCCTTAGCGTATAAGGACGCACAAAATTACTCGCTGGTCGTTGAGAATATGCTACCACCTCGCCATTATATAAAATATCTGCATCTTGTAGTTCATTAGCTGTCGCGGCTCTACTATAATCATTAAAGTTTCTTTTTACATTTGTCCAATCAAAAGCAAAAAATATATAATTTTTCGTGTTAAAAAACTCTATTGTCTCATTCTTGGTAAAAGTGAGAGTTACCACATCACTCCAGCTTTTGCCCTCATTAGTAAAGGTAAAATAGTGAGTTGTAAGGCTAGGGTCGATTGGTAGATTCGCATAGTCTCTCCGCACATAGCGTATATCATCTTTACCCGCACGATAAATATATTTTGCTACCAAGCTCCAGTCATAAAGCTGCTGTGTGAAACCTATGACGAATTCATCCACATAAGGCACTTTAAGTTGATTAAACTTCACAGCATTGAGATGAGTAACAATACAATTTTGATTAAATCGTCTTGCGCCATTTAAATCATTATCCACAGGAGCATTTCCCGTAGGACAGGTAGTTCCCATTGCTAATACATCATAGAAATCTGTATTCGGGTCATTGCGATAGATGGTTGTTTGCATAGCGTTTAAATCCGCCCTTAAGCGATAGCTAAAGATATTGCGCCCATAGTAGCGATTCGCCCCTGCGATCATAGAAGTGGAAAATTCGTGATGCAACTCATTCCACGGGGCTTCATAGCTAAGGGAAAGCCTTGGAGCGGTAGTAAGCTTATCCATATAACTATCATAATCAAAGCGGATACCCGGGCGGATATTGATATGCCCTATATCTCTGCCTTTGTATTCTAGCGGGAGTGTCATATCATCTTCTGCAAATGCTGCTAAAAGCGTATTATCAAGTGTGGTGCTACCACGATAAAGCCACGCGGAATAAAAATACTGCCCATTTTCCCAAGGTTCTAGCGTGTAGGTTCGATTTGCTCCTGTGCCACTTGTCTTTATAAAATAGGTCTTTGATGGGTCACACCATTCTAAGTTTGGGCAAGTTTGGTTAGCCTCAAGCTTTGTCGTAGTCTGTCTAGCGATAAAATGATCGTGCGTATAGCCAAATCTTGCATATTGGTAGCCCAGCTCAAATCCCACTTGGAATCTATGCGCGATACCAAGTGGGTCTTGCAGGGGTTTAAAATCTTGAATGAGTTTATTACTTAGTGTGTGTTGGATAGATTCACTTGGGGCATAGCCTCCCTCACGTGCACGTCCAGCCCAATTGCTCCAATTTTTCGCATCTGAAACGCGCCATTCCTTAGTATGCTCATAGCCGTGTGCGATAGTAGAATTTTGCAAATATGAATAGCCTAAGGTGTTTGTCATCTTGCCTAAGGTATTTCTCCACGTGGTTTTAAAGCCTACATCGTGTCCACCACTTACCCAATCATAGCTTTGGTCGGGTTTGCCTCCGGGTAGATAGCGATTATTATAATCTGGCGCGTAGGTATAGGTAAGCTCAAAGCTAAGATTTTCATCTACATCATAATGGGTTTTAAGAAAGTAATTATAGATTTGTCTCACTTGATTTTGCACCGCCTGTCCATTAGAATCTTGCACGATACCTTCAGGGATAGGATAAGCCGTAGTATTAAGATAGCTATTATCACTTCTACGTAAGGGGATAAAACTCTGTGTCGTTGCAAAGGCAGCGATAACGCCAAGTTTATCATCGATTTGAGATTCTAGATTGGCACGAATGAGGTGTTTAATAA
This sequence comes from Helicobacter mastomyrinus, assembly GCF_039555295.1. Classification (NCBI taxonomy): domain Bacteria; kingdom Pseudomonadati; phylum Campylobacterota; class Epsilonproteobacteria; order Campylobacterales; family Helicobacteraceae; genus Helicobacter; species Helicobacter mastomyrinus. Next base: position 723,494 of record NZ_CP145316.1, read on the forward strand.
ACACAGGTGTGTTGGTTTGATTTTCACCATTAGCAGAGGCATTGATAAAGGCATCGAGCGAGGCATCATTCCCATAGATATGGTAATGTGTCATAGAGAATTTACCCGGCTGCGCATTACCCTGCGTGATTTGGTAGCTGATGTTTGCTCCAAAGGGCTTATTTGCCCTTCTTGTGAAAGCCTCTACCACCCCACCGGTAAATCCCCCATACGTCGCAGAGACATTAGAATCTTGCACGTTAATAGATTCTAAAAGGCTCACATCAATAGCCATTCCCTGACTTCGCCCCGGGGTCGTGCTAGTCCAAGTAGAGCCATTCTGTGCGGGATTGAGGTCGTTATTCATATCGCGTCCATCAATGGTAAAAAGATTTTGATAATGCAAACCCCCGCTTATGCTTATCTTTGCTGGGTCAATCTCACCGGGTGTATTGCTCCTAAGCTCTGCGTTGTCAAACTGCACGTTAGGGAGGATTCTAAGCATTGAGCCAATATCGCCATTACCACTAGGAGCAGATTCTAATATCTGTGAATTGATAGTATTGCTGCTTTGGTAGGTCTCATCTTTATGCTCTGCGCGGATAACAGAGCGCCCTAGATTCACTTTCCTTACTCCATTATCTTTAGAATCTTGTGCGCTATGAGATGCTGCTGCAGGGGGAGTTGCCAAATTTTGCTCTGCAAAGAGAGGAGAGCTACACAGAATATGAAGCATAATGAATGATGTGAATTTTATGGAGATTTTATTGTGCATATCCCCATCCCCAGCTACTTTTTTGAAAGTCTGCTTTAGGTATTGTATCTTTAGGTATTGTATCTTTAGGTATTGTATCATAGTCTTTCCATGTTTTATTTTGATTTTAAGTAAAGCAATAGTAATATTTCTTGTCTGATAATAAAATAAAAATTATTATCATAATTTAATATATGGGGGATAATTTACTTGCAGATAAATAACAATCTCTCTAGTCTATCATTGCCTTTCACGCAATGGAAATCACAATCGCTGATAATCATCGCTTAAGCGCACGATGTCATCTTCACCTAGATACTCACCCATTTGCACTTCTATGAGCACAAGCGGTAGCACACCGGGATTCTCAAGGCGATGCACCTCTCCCATAGGGATATAAGTAGATTCATTAGCCTTCAGGAATTTTTTATGCTCTCCTATGGTTACATACGCTGAGCCACTCACAATAATCCAATGCTCATTGCGATGATAGTGCTTTTGTAGGCTTAACCTGCCTTTGGGTTTGACAATGATTTGCTTGATTTTGTAGGTAGGAGATTCTAAAAGCACGGTATAGCTTCCCCAAGGGCGATGTGCGCTCCTATGCACTTTGGTGAGTTCGGGGTGCGAGGTTTTGAGCATATTGACAATGTCTTTAACTTGTTGAGAATAGCCCTTTTTTGCCACAAGCAGGCAATCACCCTCATCAATAATCATCAAGTTTTCTAAGCCAATGCCGACTACGACCTTATCAGAAATGACAAAATTATTCGTGCAATCTTTAGTGATAAAATCATTTCTACTTGCGTTGTTTGTGCTATCTTTAGGGTATTCAAGACTTAGAGATTCAAAGCTTCCTACATCACTCCAGCTAAATGCTCCGCTCACACAGGCAACCTTTTGACTTTTTTCCATCAGGGCATAATCAATGCTAATATGAGGGATATTCTCACTCATAGCGGGATTTAACCGCATAAAATGTGCTACTTTAGAATCTTTTGAGGCTTCAAAGGTAAGCTTACAAGATTCATACACATCGGGTGCGTATATTTTAAGCTCTTTTAAAAACACTTCCGCACGAAAGCAAAACATACCACTATTCCACAGGTAATACCCCTCTTTAAGGTAGTTTTGCGCTTCCTCTAAAGAGGGTTTCTCTATAAATTTTTCTACGATATGGTTTTTTGCCTTAATATAGCCATAGCCTGTATGAGGGCAATCAGGCTTGATACCAAAGGTAACCAAAAAGCCCTTGTTTGCAAGAGCAATGGCTTCAGCAATGGCTTCTTGATATTTGGCTATGTCTTTGATGAGATGGTCAGCGGGTAGGGCGAGTATCACATCATCTTGTAGATGATTTAAGCAAAAGCTTTCATATACACTTAGAGCAGCGAAGGTAAGGGCAGGAGCGGTGTTTTTACTCATAGTTTCTAAAATGAAATCTTTTAGCTCAATGCCGCTATTATGGGCTTGTTCTTGTGCGATGAAGTAGTGATTGTCATTAGTAATGATTTGAAACGCCCCGCCACTTTTTACCAAGAATTGATTTCTCAACAATGTCTCTTGGAAAAGCGAATGTGTGGAATCTTGCGTATCATTTTTAGGCAAAATGGAGGCGAATTGTTTAGGCAAAAGCTCACGGGAGAGGGGGAAAAGTCTCGTACCAGAGCCGCCACAGAGGATACTGATAGTCATTTTACTCCTTTATAGGGATATGGAGGGATTTAAGGATTTCACGCAAATCCTGTGTATCGATGATGATATTTGCCGCATCTTTAAGAATCTGCTTAGCGCAAAATGCGATACGTACATCAGCATAGACAAACATACTCCTATCATTTGCGCCATCGCCTATGGCAATGGTGTTTTCAGGCGTGATAGAAAGCAGATGCTGCAATCGTTGGAGCATAATGCCCTTAGAATCGCTAAACATCATCTCCCCGCCTACTTCGCCCGTGAGGACATTATCTTTATAGTGCAAGATGTTAGCAAATGTTGCATCAAGCCCTAAAATATCAGCAAAATAATCCGTAGCGATATGGAATCCACCGCTAAAGCACACAACCTTATAGCCTTGCGCCTTAAGCGATGTGATACAGGACTTTGCGCCGGGATTAAGGGGGAGATTCCGCGCGATATGTAGAGCTTTTTGGTAGCTTAAACCCTTTAGCATAGCCACACGAGCCTTTAAGCTCTCATAAAAGTCTAGCTCCCCATTCATCGCTCTATCCGTAATAGCAGAGACTTCATCGCTTACATTATGCGCCTGTGCAAGTATATCAATCGTCTCTCCGTTCATAAGTGTAGAATCAAAGTCAAACACAACAAGCTTCATCTATTATTATCCTTAGAAAAATGTTAAGATTATAGCATTTGGGATTAAATTTGATATGCAGAAGCGGTAGTTTTAAGGAGACACGATGTTTGGCGTTGAGTTTTTACCACAAAATCTAGCGAGTGATGTAGCTCTACTAGATTCTATGTGGAAGGGGGCAAAGCGGTATTTACATAAGACGCTAGATTTTGTGCTAGTCCCTGCAAGTCCTCGTAAAAAGGCAAGTGTAGAGGCGCTCTTAGGTGCATATATGCTAAGGCAGAGAATGCCTCATATACAATTTGTGCCTACATTAAGCGGAGGCGGCTGCGTGGGGGAAGCAGGTAAGATTCGCTTAAAGGCGGAGCTTTTGGGGGTGCAATATGCGGGATTTGACACAATAGCTCTTATCGGCGGCGAAGATGGGGGCATAAACGGCATAGAGCTTATCAGCCTTGCAAGAGAAATACTAGGGGAAAAAGTGCGTATCATCAGCGGTAGCGGAACTTTGACTGATAAGGCAAGCAGGGAAAGACTTGAAAAGAAGCTAAAAGCTGGTGCGGACAAAATCATCACGCAACCGCTTTTTAGCGCACAAGAGGCACAAGTTTTTTTGCAACATTTTGAATCTATCGCACAAAGCGGTGGATATGAGGTGGAAGCGTTTATAGGGGTATTTGGGATTTTTCATTTAGAGAGTGTAAGACGTATTAATGAAGCGAATCTGGGCTTTAAAATCCCTCAAGCATATATAGATGCTATGGTGAGTGGTAAACAAAATGAGGGAGATAAACATATCGGGCGAAGTGCTTTTGAAACGCTGTGGCAGGAGATATGCGAAGTAGCGCAGAAGCACAATGCTTCGTTATATCTTTCCACGCCAAAACATAATGACCTACGCGTTTATGGGAAATTTAAGGTTTAATATGCAAATTCTTTAAAATAGCATTTCGCCTGTATTTGCAAAAAATGTATGTCTTGATTTGACTAATAAGGTGAATTATTTGGCTTCTCAAGGTAGGAGAGTGCATAGCGGATAATGATAAGAATCTGCAGTGGCATAAGAAAAAAGCTTACAAATGGAATGAAGCTAGGCAGATATGCCATAAGCGCACAGAGATAATTTTGTGCTGAAAATTTTTGCAAACTCTCAAATTGCTCCTTATTCATCGTGCAACTTCCCACATCATAGAAATTGCGTCTTTTGAAAAAGAAAAATCCTAGTATAAGAGGGATAAGAGTGCCACACAACGGGATAAAATACAAAGGAATACACACGATAAGCAAAGCTATAAAAATACCCCCATCTTTGAAAAAAACTAACATATCGCTTACAAGATTCCCAAAGGGCTGCAAATGGATATGAGAAAAATCTTTCTTATGCACAAATTTTACAAGTAATGGCGTATAAAAAAGGGCAAAAAAGAGACTAGTAAGCAAGGTGAGAATCCCCACACACAAGCCCAAAAACAGATATATGCTTAAGGCATATAAAAAACTCAGCACCCGTGCCCAAAGAGCCGCATTTACACTAAGATTTGCAATCCACTCTGGGCTTAAATCTAGCACATATTGATAAAAACTTGCCCCACAAAAATACAAGATACTGCCCACAAGCAAAATATTGCATATCACAGGCACACACACAAGAGATAGAATCTTCGGGCGCAAGAAATCCGCAAGGCTTTGTCTAAGAATGTGTAGCATACTCATAAAAATTTATTGCTTAATCCCTAGCAAGGTTTCTATCATTCTATCAATGGTAGTAATCACTTTTGCATTTGCCGCATAGCCACCTTGAAACTTGATGAGATTTACCATCTCTTCATCAAGGCTCACTTGCGATATAGCTAAATGCTCCTTTTTGACAGCAGATAGCACAGAATCTTTTGTTTCTTTGGTGCGTTGGGTAGCTTCGGTTTGATTAGCTACACGTCCAGAGAGGAATTGAAAATATTCAGAGATTCTCATCTGCTGCTTATCGTATTTATTGGTGTAGAAATCTACATCTTCATATTGAAGCTGCTGCATCATATTTGCCACATCAAAGTTCCCATTTACCGGTGTGAGCCACGGACGTATAAGGGTAGCATCTTTAGCATATTCGCGATGAAGCGTAATATTATGGGCATCTTCCCCATCAAAAAACTTATTCAAACCAAATGCTCCTGTGAAATTCGTGCCATTATCTTGGATAGCCACATAAAGCCCTTGCGAAGGGTTTTTAGCAAGGATATTAAATTCTCTTGTGCCATTATCATAATAAGCGCGGAAGTAGTCATCAACATCATTAAGGGCATTATTGTCTTTATTATCATCAGTATTTGCGTTGATAGCACGGACAACATCATTCATTGTAGTAGTCTCATCAATATGGATTGTTTTGCGCCCGATTTCCTCACCTTGTGCACTGTATATAACAATATCAAAACTCCCTGTTTTAATATTATAATTACTATCCACAAGAGCATTCAAGCTCCACACATCAATCTTATCGCTGCGAATCTGCATAGCTGCACTTTGAGAGTAAATATTATTGGTTGCCTCAATGAAGCCCTTTGCAAAAATATCAAGCTGATTGATATAATCTTGAATCTTCCCCACACGTGTGCCATCAGCCCCAGAATTATAGAGGCTAATAAGCGAGCCAGCCTTACCTTGCACGATTTTATCAGTGATTTCAACGATTTTAAAATCATCACCCTGAAAATATACACGATTAAGATTGAGATGATTATCATCTTTTTTTAGGACGATGGGATGGAACATCGCGCCATCGACAATATTAAACCCAAAGCCGATATTTAAGACATATTCATCATCAAAATCCGCTAGTTTAGGGTGGATAGATGCACGAGAGTCTAAGTGATTTTTAAACACATTCGCACCTATAAGCGTTTGAAGATTAAACTCTAGCTCATCGCGCCTATCGCGTAACTCATTGGCTTGTTTTAGCTCACGTTGGTCTTCCATTTCTTTTAATTTTCCATTAATATGTGCAATTTCTTTGGCTAAACGATTGACTTCGTTGATAGTTACCTCAAGTTCTTCATTTACCTTTTGCTGCAATCTTACAAGCCTTGCTCGTGTGTCTTGAATATTATGACTTAAAACTTGGGCATTTTTTGCTAAAACCTGCTTTTGTGCGGGATCTGTGGAGTTTTTCGCTAAATCTTTCCACGCATTAAAATACTCTTCTAAATCATTATAAATCCCTACACCATCAACTTCAGGAAAAAATGCCGAAGCCTCACGCAAGGTAGTAAAATGTGTATCATAATATTGGGCTTCTTCAGCAGCCTTGCGATAGCGGTTAAAGACAAATTCATCGTGGATTCTCTGTATGGTTTCAATACTCACACCTCTGCCAAGATTATAGTCTTGATAGTAAAGCGGTCGTTCAGGACGGACAAGCACACGTTGGCGGCTATAAAATTCATCACTTGCATTAGCGATATTATTACCGGTTACATCAACCATAAGTTGATGTGCCTGTAAGCCCGTATAAGAAGTATTAAGAGAGGAGAGAATGCCACCCATAAGTTTTGCCTATGCTTGGATTTTCAGTAAATGGCTTTGAGTACGTTGATGCTCATAACCATTGCTCTCGTGGGGGATTATGCGTTGGATAAGTGAATTGTAAAATTCAGCTACGGCAAAAACACTTTTTGCATAATTGGCATTGAGTGTTTTAAGCGTTTCTAGCTCATCTCGCATCGAGTCTAAAAGCGCGCTTGTCTGCTCATCAAGCAAATCTTTAAGTGCTTTATGTGGATTTTTTTCACACAATATAAGCATTTCCTGCTGAATAAGAGATTTTTTTTCTTCAAATGCTTTCACAAGATTATCTTTTTGCTCTAATCGCCCAAAAATCGCTTCGTGATGAGCCGCTTGTATATCTTTATTATCAAGTTGGGTAAGATGTATAAGCGTTCTTAAATCGGCTATTGCACCATTAATGTAAGTATGTAGCATAGTATAAGTCCTCTATATGCTCCATTGCTACATCAAAAAAATGCTTTGAGAGAATGGAGGAGTTTTTTAGAGGTTAAGCAAATTTGATGCCATTTTTTGGGCAGTTTGCCGTAAATCAATTTTGTATTCACCATTTTTGATTTGCTCTTTGATTTGCTCTGCTTTTGAGAGTTGTGCTTCTTCTTTTGCTTTAATTTCGTTGCTCTCATTTTGTTTGTTGAACATTTCTCTATTGAGGACATTTGCAGCTTGAATGCCTGTATTCACACCATTTATCATAGGACACCTCTAAGTAATTTAATTTTTTTAAATAATTTCATTTCAAATCGGCTAAAGTATAAAAAAATTTAGCAATTTGTATTATTTTACATACTCTTGCATTTCTTGCTTAAAATCTTTAAGCGATGTTACATTTTTTGAGTTGCCATCGGATTCAAAAAGTGGAGCATTCGTATCGGCACGATACGTCCAAATTCCAAGCAAGAGTAAAGCATACAAAAACGCAATAAAACTAAGTGTAGGAAATAGCCAATTTTTTAAACCTGTGCTCATTTTATCTCCTTATTTCGTATCTCAATGCAATTGTAAGATGCTATGCAAAAAGAGTGCCAAGACAAAGCCTATTTTAACATTTTTATTAAAATTTTTATACTACAATCCTAGGCTTATTTAAAGAATGGCTAAAGTTAAGCGCTGGGCGTATGGCTTGTAAGGTATTTGTATGAGAAAAATTTTTATGTTAGTGAGCGTTTGGGGCAGCTTGTGTTTTGGAGCAGTGGCTCATTCTCAAATATGGGAGGTAGGCTATACATTTTTTGCATTTTTTCAAAAATACAATATTCCTACAAGTTTATATTATAACCTCTCTCCAAAAGATAGAGAACTAACTTCAGAAATTTATGCTGGAGTTACATACTACACGCTTTTAGATGATGATGGTTCTTTGATTCAGGCTCTTATTCCCATAGGCGATGGTATGCAGATTCACATCTTTAAACGCGATGGGGCATATATGCTTGATTTTACGCCTATGATTTATTTTGAACAAGAGCAGATAGTAAGCCTCTTTGTTCAAAAATCCCCCTACCAAGATTTACTTGATATGACGCACGATAAGGGCTTGGTGAGCGAATTTTTGAACGCTTATAAAAATAGTGTGAATTTTCGTAGTATTTTAAAAAACGATAGATTAGCAGTGATTTATGATCGTAAATATCGTTTAGGCAAGCCACTTAAAAATGCGAATATCAAAGCGGCTGTAGTAGAAGTAAATAAAAAACCTCATTACATTTTTCAATATAAGAATGGACGCTATTACAATAAGGAAGGTAAGGAGATTCAGGGATTCTTGCTCCAAACGCCTGTAGCAGGGGCGAGAATAAGCTCAAGATTTTCACTTGGGAGGAAACACCCTATACTTGGCACAATCCGCCCACATTATGCGGTGGATTATGCTGCACCTACGGGGACTCCTGTTGTAGCAGCCGCCGATGGAGTAGTCATCTTTGCGGGCAAAAGAGGAGGTTATGGGAATCTTATTGAGATTCGCCACGAGGGTAACCTTAAAACACTTTACGCACATTTAAATTCTTTTGCAAATGGAATAAGGGCTGGTAAAAGCATCAAACGTGGGCAAATGATAGGACGTGTGGGCAGCACAGGGCTAAGCACAGGACCACATTTGCATTTTGGCCTGTATCGTAATAATGTGCCTATTAATCCCCTATCAAGCGTAAAAGCAGTAAGTAAAGAGCTGCAAGGCAAAGAGAAAGAAGCTTTTCTAGCACTCACAGAGCATTTTATGCCGCATTTGCAAGATGCACTCAATAAAAGTGTAAATGCTATTACATTAAGTGAAGGAAATTTGCCCGATAAGCATTCGCAAATAAATGCAGAATCTAACACACAAAATGCTCCTATACAGCCAACCACTCCATCATCAATCAATAAACAATGAAAACACTCTCACATATCAGCGATATACATTTTTGTGAATGCGTGGATTCTATATATATCAAGCCCCACCGTATGCGCTATCGTGAAAATGGCATAAATCGCTGCTGGGATTTTATACAGAGCCTAGATTCTGTGGCGATTGTGATTTATCACAAAGAGGCAGATAGCCTACTTTTTGTCAAGCAATTCCGCCCTACAGTCTTTGCAAAAACATTGCATAATGATACATCTTTAGCCCATATAAGCCAAGAATCTCTAGCCTTAGGCTATACGTATGAGCTATGTGCTGGACTTGTCGATAAGCAGGGCAAAAGCCTTATGCAAATCGCACAAGAAGAGATACAGGAGGAATGCGGCTATAAGGCAGATTCATTAGAGCATATTGCGACTTTTGCCACTGCTGTGGGGCATAGTGGAGCAAAGCAAACATTATTCTATACTTGTATTAGTGAGCAGGATAAAATAAATGAGGGTGGAGGCGTTGATGGCGAAGTAATAGAATCTGTGTTAGTTAAGGTAAGTGATGTAGAATCTATTTTATATGATGAAAAAATTGTCAAAACGCCCGGTTTAGGATTTGGAGTGCTGTGGTTTTTACGCCATTATGAACGACTTAAACAAGAAGCAATGAAATAAGGAGATGCAATGCGACTTATATTAGGATTGTTATGTTGTATGGGATTGGCTTATGGGATTGACACAAGTCCTGCAAGCACACATATTACAGAAGTTAGCTCAAAAGAAGTAATCTTCCCTGCTAAAAATCTCAAAGTAGGACAAAGTGGCGTTATCCTTACACGTAAAGACAGCTATAATGTAATTATCGCTGATGTGCAAATCACGCGCATTAAGAACAATGTGGCATATGCAGACTATACAGCCTTTGATAGCATTAAGCAAAAGTATCTCCCCACACCCATCGCCAAGCCTAGGCAAGGCGATGTAGTGCTTTTTAATGGATTCTATAATAAAGCCATTGCTATCGCCCCTGACCAAGAGAGTTATAACAAGATTCTCTCAACGCCCTCACAAACGCAATTCGCACATATCGATTTATTTAGTGCATTTTTAGCAAAAGATGGTATTAATGACCCCAAACAAAAGCATTTTCAAGCATTTTGTAAAGCATATAGTATAGGTTTGGTGTATATATTTGCCTCAAATGGTATCAACGTGCTTGATTGTCAAAGTTTTGCAATTTTAGAGGAAATCCCTATGCAAAAGCCGCAGCTCACGCAAACACAAGCTCCATTTTTCTCACGCATTGCTAATATTGATACAGGCTCACTAGCAAGTAAATTGCGCTCTAAAAAATCGCGCCAATTTTTTAGCTATTATGATGGGCTATTAAGCCAAAGTCTTAAAAAATTTCATTCCACAGATAAGGAGTAGCTATGCTTGATAAAAGCCATATTCAAGCCCTAAAATCTATCGTGGGTGAGGAAAATTGCTATGATGATAAGGCGCATTTGGTGGCGTATTGCTATGATGCTACACGTGAACGTTATGAGCCTGAAGCAGTGGTATTCCCACGTAATGAGGCAGATGTAAGCGCTATCTTAGCCTATTGCAACACACACAAGATTCCTGTTATTCCTCGTGGCGCAGGGAGTGGATTCACAGGGGGAGCATTGCCTGTAAATGGTGGTATTATCCTTGCGATGGAACGATATTTTAATCGCATTTTAGAGATCGATGAAAAGAATCTTATTGCAAGGGTGCAGCCTGGAGTTGTCAATAAAGCCTTCCAAGAGGCAGTAGAAAAAAAAGGATTGTTCTATCCGCCAGATCCAGCCAGTCAGGAGTACAGCACACTTGGGGGTAATGTAAGCGAAAATGCCGGCGGTATGCGTGCGGCAAAATATGGCATTACAAAGGATTATGTGATGGCATTACGTGCTGTGCTGCCTAATGGCGATGTGATACGTGCGGGCAAAAAAACGATTAAAGATGTTGCGGGATTTAATGTCGCTGGGATTTTGATAGCTAGCGAGGGAAATCTTGCTGTGATTACAGAGATTACGCTTAAGCTTATTGCCAAGCCTAGATTGTCGCGTTCAGCAATGGGCGTATTCCCAAATATAGAGTCTGCTATGAATGCAGTATATAAAACAATGGCAAGTGGTATCACACCTGTGGCGATGGAGTTTTTAGATAATTTAAGCATACGCGCAGTTGAGGAGCGATTCCACAAAGGGTTGCCCATAGACGCAGGAGCGATACTTATCACGCAGGTTGATGGAGACTTGACAGAGCAGCTTGACTTTCAACTCAATATATTAAGTGATAAATTTAAAGAAAATGGTTGTATTGATTTTAGAATCGCAAAGAATGATGAGGAGGCACAGAATTTGTGGTTTGCAAGGCGCAATGTAAGTCAAAGCATTACCATTTATGGCAAAAAGAAGCTCAATGAAGACATTACCGTGCCTCGCTCATCTCTCCCTGCATTGCTTAGCGAAATAGGCAAGTTAAGTGAGAAATATGGCTTTAAAATTCCCTGCTTTGGACATACCGGTGATGGCAATGTGCATGTAAATGTAATGGTAAAAGACCCAAGCGATAAAGCCGTACTGCAGAGAGGATATGAGTGCATAGAGGAGATTTTCAAAATAGCTATTAGCCTAGAGGGGACATTGAGTGGAGAGCATGGTATAGGGCTATCTAAAGCCCCATTTATGCGCCTGGCATTCAGCCAAGCAGAGATGGATTTATTTGCACGTATTAAAAAAGCCTTTGATCCAAACAATATTCTTAATCCTGGTAAAATGGGACTTCCTCTCTAATCCTTTTGGTGGATTAAGAATATTACAAGTGGGTTTTCTCATTTGCGTAAAAACACAATCACACAAAATGCCCACACTCCTAAGCTCTAGTCTACCTTAAAGTTTTTTTTGGAAGTGTGAATGCAGCACGAAGCATAATAGATTAGAGAATCTAACCTTAGAATCTCACTTGATAACCAAACGAAGTGCGGTTATCAAGTGTATCCTTTAGGCGCACACGAGAGGCTTTGTCTTAAGTGTGCAAGACCTTTTGCAGGTGTGGATTAGCACTTCGTGCGAATGCAGTAGCTTTAGCTGCAATAGCAAAGGCATAATAGACTAGAGAATCTAAGATTATTACTCAAGGCAAAAAATATTTTTAAGGTGTATATATTAACTAAGTTAATAGTTTTCTTTTACTTTTCTACAATGCAAATCCACCCAACAAACAAAACCCATAAAGTTTTCACACTAAAGTGCCATACGGATACGATCATAAAGCATATCCATATTTTGCTCAGGGATAAATTCCATACCCATAAGCTTACCTTTAGAGACAATGTCCGAAGGTGGAAGTTGCTGCACGATGACGCAAAATACAGTCTTAGGATTAGGATCTTGACTTTCTTTGTAAGTTTTAATAAAGCCTAGTGCGGAGACATTGCCGATTTTCTCATCAATCACAACAATATCTTGAGGATTTTGTATAAGATTTTTTAGTGCATTGAGCGGGTCGCTATCTGTGGTGATAAGCAGACTTGAATCGATTTTTTCAATCACTTGGCGATATTTGGCAATATTCACAGCTGTCTCACGCACGATCAAAAGACTTTTGCGATTGGTTGTTTCTAAATAATGCAATAAGTCAAAAAGTTCCTTTGAGCGTGCAGAAAGCTTAGATTTGTCTAGTCCGCGCAAAAAGTAGCGCAAAAATGTCTTTGAGCTAAAACTCCCTTCAATACGTGAGTTGCTAAAAAAGTGCTTTACATTATGGCTAAATTTAGCTCGACTCCATAAAGTGGTATCAAAATCATACGCCTTTGTGTCAAGTAAGGCAAGAAAACGGCTTTTAATATCATTTGTCATAGGGGTATAAACAGAACCAAAGGCAGCCAAATGCTCTTCTCTAAATCGTTTCATACGTGCATTTTCACTCACTAATGCGTCCTTTTGATTCCCAATAAAATTGAGCAAATCCACATATCGCTTACGCATTGCTTTCACTTCTTTTTCCACTTCTGTATATTCTTTGCTACCTTTATCATCGCGCTTGCCTAGAGCCTTTTCCCCTTCAGCGAGGGAGCCATTAAGGGAGTTAGTTTGAGCTTGAGCATTGGCAAGGGAGCTTTGAATCTCATCAATATGCGTAACTGTTTTATTATATTCTACCTGTCGGGCAAGAAATATCGTTTCAAAGGCATATTGGAGTGTGTATTGTGTCTTTTTATGATAATTTTCATATTCTTTGGAAAGAAAAACAATTTCTTGCCTCAGCTTTTTTAAAGCTTCATTTTCTATATTAGCATCCATTGCACATAAATCATTATAGGCAGTAAGTAAAAAGCGGCGCATACGGATAAAATCAAGCTTTAGATGACCAGTTACATAATCTTTATATTTAGCAAGTATTTCATTTTCGCGCATAAAATACTCTTCGATACAAACACGTGCTGGTTTAGTTACAGGTATCTCATCAGGATCTACGGGTTTTGGTTTGAGATGGATTTTCACCACCTTTTTCATCTCTACGACAAATTCTACCTCCACCCCCTTTTGCAAATCGCTGATTTCATCTTCCCATAAATCAAAGGCAAAATCAAAAACGCGTTTATTCAAGTCTTGTTCAACTTGCGCTATTTGCGTTTGTGAATCTATGTCAATGATTTTTCCATATAGCATACTAATCCCTCAAATCCTAAAATAAACATAAGCTGGCATTATACCTTAATAATATTTGCAAATCTTTTAAATATGTAACTTAGGTTATGTCTCTAGCTCATCTTGATCTATTTTAATGCTTCTTGTCTGCGCCCACGCGTAAATGGCTTTAAGCATTTCTGTATTGTCGCTTTGATTGGGGCTTAAATGTGTAAAAATGGGGGGTAGGATACGTGTAGGTGATTTGGATTGAATCTTTGCCTTGACAAGCACGAGATTCGCCTCCCTATCGCGTAAGGAATGCACAAATTGCATTACATCAATATGGAATCCACTTGATTGAGCTTCGTGGATAAACTCTACACACAATCTTGCATCATAGCACATACACATTACACCATTAGGTTGTAAAATACGTTTGATACGTTTAAACAAAAGCGGAAGTGGTAAAAAGTGCTGAAAACGTGCCATATTCTTACGCTCATTGTCTCCAAACAATGCACCTTGAGTGTAAAATGGTGGGTTTGAGATAAGAAAATCAAACTTTGTATGAGGGTCAAAATTTAAAAAATCCATACAATGCACCACTCCCTCAAAAGCGTGACTGTTTTTAGCTGCTAAAAGACTCATAATTCTATCTTTCTCTACAAGATGGAGTTGTGGTTTTCCGCCAAGGGATATAATCTCTCTAGCGCATAATATCCCTAGAATCCCACTCCCTGCTCCTACATCTACAATACTAAAATGTTTTTTGAGAAACTGCTTTGCAAAATACGCAAGGATAAGACTATCAGTATTATAACAATAGCCATTTTTGAGTTGATAAATATCTATTGCAGCCATAAGGCAATGTCCTCCCCTAAAGTCATTTGGTGTAAAAGCGTGAATCTACCACTAAAGGAATGCGTCAAATACTCTCCCTCTGCGTGTTGTGCTTCTAGGGATTGATGAATAAGTAGCATATCAATGTTTTTTCTCAAGGTGGCAAGTAGCTCAAAACCCCCCTCGATAATCACAAATCCCTGAAGATTCTCTATCTCTCCAGGGTTATCGCTAAAGTGTATGCGATGTTTGAGGGCATTATAAGAAGTTTCAAGCATTTTAGAAACTCTATAAGAATCTTGAGAATCCGCACAAGTAGAGGCTTTAAGAGATTCTAAAGACTTTTGTATGCGTGAGAGAATAAACACTTGCTGTGTTGCTAAGCTATTATAAGGAGGTATGGCATATCGAGCATTAAGCAAGGGATTATCGTGTCTTAGGGTATTACCCGAGATACATATATAGTCGCACACACTGCGTTGATTATGTGTGAAAATCTGTGCATCCTGATGTGATATATGCCCATTTTTATAGCTTCCATCAAGCCTTTTAGCGAGTTTAAAAAGTGTAAATCTGCCCTTATTACGCAATGTATGAAATGGTAAAAGGAGTGATTGGGCGATATGTTGCACAGCTGGGGATTGGACATAAAAGGCATTAAGATTATGCGTTAAGAGATGGGTTAATCCTCCTGCGGCTAGAGAGTGTGATTCACACATTGCAATACATACTTTGGCAAACTTTAATGCAGCGACAAGCGCGGCACAAGGAGGCGTTTTGCCCTGATGATTGCAAGGCTCTAGGCTCACATACAAAGCGCATTGCTGAAATATACCCTGGTGATGACTTAAAAGATAATGGTGTATATCCTCGCTTTTTGTAAGGTTTAGAATCTGCTTATCTCCCGTGAGTTTATAGTAAGCTGCCTGTATGGCTAAAACTTCAGCGTGAGGGCTTCCTGCAATGATATGCACCCCTGTGGCGAGAATCTCCCCATTTTGTGCCACTACTATCGCTCCCACACTTGGATTAGGCAAGGCGAGTGTTTGGTGCTGCCACGCCAGAGCGCAACAATAATGCAATAATAATTCATCACTAGAGCGCAAAAATCACCTTCGCTTTCTTAATATCCGCAAATGGCAGATGTATGGGGTTTTGATGGGATTGTATATCTATGCCTTCTTCATTTACATTAAGCAAAATGCCCTCAATAATGCTTTTATCGCCAAGCTTAACGCTCACATACTCCCCAAGCGAATATGTATAATGTGTAAAAGTCTTTAACGTACGCTCTAGCCCCGGAGAACTCACTTCTAAATAATAACTATCTAAGTTTGATTCCTCCACATCAAGCAGGGGCGAGATAAGCTCACTTAAAGTTTGGCAATCCTGCAGGGTAATGGCAGATTCATTAGGAGATTTAGGCATTTGCATAGGGGCTTTGCGAGTAATGGAAATACGCAAAATAGGGCGATTATCTTCTTTAAGCATATCAATATCATAGATATATAGCCCAAGATTTGCAGCGAGTTTAGCAATTTTATCCTGTGTGTGAAGTGAAAGCATAGTATTCCTTTAATGCTTATCTTTAGCAATTTGCGCAAAGATAGCATCTAGGTTATTAGTGTGATAAAGAGAATCATCAAAGCTAAAGCGCAAATTCGGCGCACGAAACCACTGTGTAGCGCTCATTACATACTCTTTGAGAATTCCTTGTGCCTTATGAAGCTTATGCAAAATCTGTGTGCGCTCCTCACCACTCAGTGCTGAACCCTCAATAAACACCTCTGCGCTTTGTTTGCCCCTAGAGCATTTCACGCCTGTAATGCTAAGGCTATTAATCTGCGTATCGCTAAGCTGTGAAAGCGCCTCGCTTAACACTTCAACAAGCAGAGATTCTAAACGTTGCTGCTTAATATTCATCTGGCACCTCCATTTTTCTTAAATCATAGAATCTTGCGCGATATGCCTTAAATTGCCCTTGCAAAATCGCCTCCCTAGCACCCCTAGCAAGACTTAAATAATAATGCAGATTATGCAAAGTCGCTAAGCGATGATAGGTAATTTCATTTGAGCGGAAGAGATGACAGAGATAAGCACGACTATAATGGCGGCAAGTGTAACAATCACATAGGCTGTCTATAGGCGATTCATCATTGATAAACGCAGCGGATTTGATATTGATTTTACCAAAATGCGTAAAAAGCGTGGCATTTCGGGCATTTCTTGTAGGCATAACGCAGTCAAACATATCCACACCTAGCGCGATAGATTCTATAATATTTTCCGGTGTGCCTACGCCCATAAGATAACGCGGCTTGTGTGTAGGCATAAGGGCTGTGGTATGCGCAATGCACTCATACATCGCTTTAGTTTCCTCCCCTACCGCTAATCCACCAATGGCAAATCCATCAAAATCGCCCATATTAACAAGTTGTTGTGCCGAGAGTGTGCGGAAATGTGGACTTGTGCCACCTTGGATAATAGCAAAAAGATTATTTGTAGTGCTTCTACCCTCTGCCTTAGCCTTTTGATGATATGCAAGGCTTCTTTGCGCCCACATACTTGTGCGATTGACAGAATCTGCTATCCTCTCATCACTCGCAGGTAGCCCTACCAAATCATCAAGCACCATCATAATATCACTATTGATGGCGTATTGTATATCAAGGGCAAATTCGGGTGAGAAAAAGTGCTTTGAACCATCGATATGGGATTTGAAGCTCACACCCTCATCGGTGATTTTTGTATTTTCACTTAGGCTAAAGGCTTGAAATCCTCCGCTATCGCTTAAATAATTGCCATTAAAAGCGCTAAAGCGATGAATGCCCTCAAAGGTTTGCAATCGCTCTATGCCCACACGTAAGTATATATGATAGGTATTTGCAAGGATAATCTTTGCGTCTAAAAGTTGAGACATATCACAGCTATCAAGCGCCTTTACGCAGCCCTGTGTACCAACGGGCATAAATACAGGTGTTTGCACTTGGGAATGAGAAAGAGTGAGGTTTAAGGCTCTAGCTTTGCCATCTTGTGCTTGGAGGGCGCAGTGCATATTGCCCTACTTGTGTGAGGAGTGTGAATCTAGCGTAGGGTTGCTACTTGTAGCACAATCTTTTGCGTATTGTGCGGCGATATGTGCGGCTTTGATAAACGCTCCTCTCACTCCGCATTCTTCTAACGCGCTTAAGCCTCTAATAGTCGTGCCTCCCGGGCTAGAAATAGCGTATTTTAACTCGCTAGGGCTTTTATGGGCTAATTCTTTAGCAAATCCTGCAAAGCATTGTTTGACTAAGGCTTCACTTTGAGCGTGTGTAAGTCCTTCAAGCACTCCTGCGTCAATGAGCGATTCCGCTACAAGTGAAAGGAAAGCTATCGCGCTGCCACTTGTGGCAATGCTAGATTCTATAAGTATTTCATTATCTACCCGCACGGCAGAACCAAAAGATTCTATAAATGCCCGAATCTCTCTCTGCAATATGGAATCTAAGTTATTTTGATGGCAATAGTAAAAGGCTGTCGCGGAGGATTTGCTATGTGCGGCGATATTAGGCATTAAGCGGATTATACAATGAGATTGAATATGAGATTGTATAGAAGCTATACCCACTCCTGCTAGGACACTATATACATTATCTGCTTTACCTTTAAAAATAAAGCTTTCTAATCCTTTTGGCTTGGTGCAAAGCAAAATATCTTTATTCTCACAATCAAGCACATATTGCCCTTGCTCCTGTGTGGTTAGAAATGCCTGTGCGTTGAGATGGTTGCTGGAGATGAAATTTTGTATTTTTTGTGAATCTCTGCCGCTAATAAGGAGATGGTAGTGTTGGGCAATAAAAGTATTTTGCGCGAGAATGGCTTTTGCCATATTGCCATAGCCTACGACAAGGAGCATTTTCATTGCTTAGTATTATCTCTCACAAGTGCAGAGTCTTCACCCTTTTGGGCTTCTTCTTTATCATAATAATTACCGATAGATTCATTAAGGCTATACATAGGATATTGTGTGCTATCAAGCACGACTTGCGCCATTGTGAGATTGTCAAAATTAAATACAAGAGGGGCTAGGAAGTTGATTGTGGAGCGCTCAATAGGCTTTTGAATCACCATAATATTAGCAATGAGCAAATTTTTTGCATTCTCTAAATCAAGCAAGATTTTAATGCTTGAGGGGACATCAAACTCATATTCACGTAATAAAAATGGATTGACAAGCGTAAAATGAGGCACTTCGCCATCGACATTATAAAGCTTCATAAACAAATCATCAATTTTTTCAAGCTTCATTTTTGTTACATTTTCAAAACCTAGAATGGGCGATTTGACGTCAAAAACCATATTTTTGCTCCAAATGTATGTTGGATTTATACTTAAAATCGCGGATTATAGCATAAATCAGTATTTTTATACTAAAATAGTGAAATCTAAAGTGTATAATACATTTTTATTTCCATAATTTAAAGGCTTTTGATGAGAATCTATGGCTTAGTGTGTCTTTTGTTTGCAAGTTTTGTGATTTTTGGCTGCGCAAAAAAAGAAGTAGAATACAATAAACCTGCGATATATTGGTATGAATCTATGATTAAAGAAATTAATTTTGGGAATTTAGAGGGTGCGGATGGATATTTTGCTTCACTTCAAAGCGAACATATCAATTCCCCGCTTTTGCCCGAAGCTATGCTAATACTTGGCGAGGCGCATATGGAGAATGATGAGTATCTCTTAGCGGCATTTTATTTTGATGAATATCTTAAACGCTACTCATCTTTAGAGAATCAAGACTATGCGAAATATTTAAAGATTTTGGCAAATTTTTATGGATTCAAAAATTATAGCAAGGACCAAGAATTTATCACTCAAAGCATTAAGGAAGCGAAATCATTTTTGCAAAGCTATCCTAATAGCCGCTATGCGCCTTATGTGGAGTATATTTATTTAAAATTTCAATTAGGGCAGATTGAGCTTAATTATGCGATTGCAAGAGTATATAAAAAACAAGGCAAAGATGAAGCAGCAGAGACATATTTAGAGCGCAACGACAAGGAGCTTTTCACACGTTTTAATCCCAAACCATCATACGTGCCATGGTATGTAAAACTTTTTAATTGGTAGGAGCAATGATGAATACACTGCAACAATATGATTTTCCTATGGTAATGCCTGTAATTACCGAGAGTGAATTGATATATCCTTTTATGATAATTCCGCTTTTTACGCGAGATGAGGATAATATTAAGGGTGCCCATAAAGCAGTGGAGGAAAATAGCCTTGTCTTTATTGCCTTTGATGATGAACAAGAGCAAAAAAAATCATTTTATGAGGTAGGAGTGATTGCTTCTATTATGCGTGAGACAGCACTACCTGATGGACGTGTTAAATTACTTTGCAAAGGTTTGTATCGCGGTAAGATTCTCTCTATTTTGCAATCCCTCGATGAGCCATTGCAGGCTGAAGTTGATATTTTTGACTATAAAGAATACGAGCATAATAAAATGAATGCGCTCTTAGAGGTGCTGCGTGAGAAAGTGCTGCATTTAGCCAATCTTGATGGGCGATTTTCACCTGATTTTTTAAAGACCATAGAAAGTAATGATGAGCCAAACCGCATAGTAGACTTTGTCGCTTCGGCTATGCGTTTGCCTAAGATTCACGCTTACACACTTTTTGCAAAAGATAATGTCGAGGAACGTGTGTTATGGCTTATTGATGCAGTGATTGAGGAGACACAAGCCCAAAAGCTCCAAAAGGAGATCAAAAACAAAGTGCATAATAAAATGGAGCAAGTCAATAAGGAATATTTCCTTAAAGAGCAGCTTAAGCAGATTCAAAAAGAGCTTGGCACAGAAAACGCACGTGATGAGGAAATAGAGCAATATGAACAAAAGCTTAATGAGCTAAAGCCCCATATGAGTGAGAATGCTTACAAAGAAGTGCATAAGCAAATTAAACGGCTATCACGTATGCATCAAGATAGTGGCGATGCGAATATTTTACAAAATTATGTCGAGTGGGTGCTTGAGATTCCATTTGGCAAATATGCAAAGCAAAAGCTATCCATTGCCAAAGTTGCTAGGCAGCTTGATTTAGACCATTACTCCTTACAAAAGCCTAAAGAGCGCATTGTAGAATATTTTGCCGTAAAGGAATTGATAGCTAAACGTGAAGAGACACAATCTCACACTAAGCAAAATAAATCCATAGATACAAATGATATAAAACAAGAAAAAGGCACGATTTTATGCTTTTATGGACCGCCGGGTGTGGGGAAAACAAGCCTTGCAAATTCTATTGCTAAAGCCATTAAACGGCAGTTAGTGCGTATCGCGCTTGGGGGATTGGAAGATGTAAATGAATTACGTGGGCATCGCCGCACATATATCGGGGCTATGCCCGGACGCATTACACAAGGACTAATAGAGGCAAAGGAAATGAACTCTCTCATCGTGCTTGATGAGATTGATAAGGTAGGCAGAAGCTATCGAGGCGATCCTACAAGTGTGCTACTTGAGATTCTAGACCCAGAGCAAAATCACGCTTTTAGGGATTATTATACCAATTTTGATATTGACCTCTCGCAAGTGATTTTTATCGCTACAGCTAATGATATTAGCACTATTCCCGCACCTTTACGCGATAGAATGGAGTTTATTGCGATTTCATCTTACACACCACAGGAAAAATATGAGATTGCTAAGAAGTATTTAATCCCTCAAGAGCTGCAAAAGCACGGATTAAATCCACAGGAGCTAAAAATCACCACCCCTGCGTTAAAAAATATTATAGAATCTTACACACGTGAAGCAGGTGTGAGAAGTCTAAGGCATAAAATCGCTCAAATTATGCGCAAAAGTGCTACGATGATTTTACAAGGCGAAAAAAACATTAATATTACGCCCCAAAATATTGGTAAATTCCTTGATAAGGTGGTATTTGAAATCTCTCCTACAGATAAGAAAGATATGGTAGGCGTGGTGAATGGCTTGGCTTGGACGAGTGTAGGCGGCGATGTGCTAAAGATTGAAGCACTTAAAATTAAGGGTAAAGGCACACTCACACTTACAGGAAGCCTTGGCGATGTGATGAAAGAATCTGCCCATATCGCGCATTCTGTGGTAAAAATGCTTATCGATAAAAAGATTCTAAAGTCCAAAGAACAAAGCAAAACACCCATTTATCAACTCTATGATATTCATTTGCACGTGCCAGAGGGGGCTACACCTAAAGATGGACCAAGTGCAGGGATTGCAATGGCTTGCGTGATTGCCTCTATCCTTACAGATACAAAGATTCACGCACATATAGCGATGACGGGAGAGCTGACATTGCGAGGAAATGTGCTTATCATCGGGGGATTACGTGAAAAGCTTATTGCCGCACATAAGGCGGGGATTAAAAAAGCTCTCATACCGCAGAAAAATTATGAGCGGGATTTGAAAGATATTCCTCAAGAAGTGCTAGATAAGCTAGAGATTGTCGGTGTGAGTGATATTACAGAAGTTTTAAAACTCACACTTGTCAAATGATATTGAATATAGCCACAATGCAAACGCCCATAACATTTTACATCGCCATCGTTATATGTGTGCTTGGGTGGATATTTGTGGGCTTAGGGGTGCTACTATTTCCATTAAGTATTTTTCTCCTTATACGCTCACCTTATCGCCCGAGTTTTTTTGTATTTCTTGTTATTATCTGTATTATGGGATTTACACTTTCACTTTATGTCGATAGTCAATACTTTATGAAGCAGATTTTCTAAAATATTTCTATTATACCCGATATGCCATTTTTGCGCTTGTGTATGGGCGTGGGCTTTTTGTGTGTCAATATCTTGTGGGCTTAACCGCAAAAGTGTAGTTGCAATATCAGCACTTTCAAAGCCTTGTGCGAGTGTGCCGCATTGATGAGCTTTAATAAAGTTACTTATGTCATCAAGTGGTGTGCAAAGCAAAGCTAGACGCGCTTGGAGATACTCAAAAAGCTTGTTTGGCATACAATGAGCGAGGTTAAAAGTAGTGGGCTTAAAAGGGATAAGCCCTATATCATAAGAGCTGCTTGTAGGAATAATCATTTCTAGGCTTACAGGCTCTATCATTTTAATTGAGGGCAAGGTGGTGGCTTGAATGCGAAAAGATTCTAAAAAGCCTTTTTGATTGCTTAGAGCCATTACATAAAGTGTGTAAGGGCTATTAAGCAGGAGTTTGGCTAAGTCTAAAAGCTCCATAGAACTTCTATCAGGGCTTATAAAGCCGTGGTAGAGAATCTTTATATGATGCTTGTCTGTGGGCTTTGGAGTATAGTCAAAAAAGGGAGGCAGAGAGTAAAAGAGTGTGCAAGGGATGCGAAAATCTTTTTTGTATCGCTCACATAAGCCTTCACTCACGCTTAGGGCAGTATCTACAAAGGGCAGATAATGGCGGCATAAATGGGTGAAAAACTGCCCCAAGCCCTCACGCCATTGCTCATCATTTTCATATTCAAGCGGATAAAATTCACGCAAATCAATAAGCAAATGGCAACTTTTGTACGTTTGCTTATAGCGTGTGGCAAAGGGTAGCAGGGTAATATCCTCTATGATGAGCATATCTTGGGGAGGCAGGGTATATAGATGTGGCAAAATATGTGCGCGATTGGGTGTGAAAATAAGCTTTTCAAATGCACCGTTTTGACAATATGCGTGGATTGCAGCATTTTCTGCTATGCTACGCTCTTTGCTGGATTTATCTTTAGGAAAAGTAAAAAACGTAGCACTGCTACCAAGTTTTGCAAACTCCTCGCTCGTGCAGTCTTTTGAAATAACGTGTAAAGTGAGATTGCTTAAATTCTGCTTTGAATCTGCTTTGATCGTGTCTAAAAGCATTAATATACGACTGGATCGGGGTTTGTGCGTGATATTATGGTCACAAAGGAGAGTGATATGCTTTTTCATCAAGATTCTTTAAAATATGTGATTTATGGGTAAAAATTGTAGCGTGTTTTTGATATTTTTTAATGAATCCTTGACTTTAGCGAGAAATGTAGATATATAGGAATATCTACATTATCACCAAAGGACATTATATGAAAATTGCTCACAACATCACGGACATCATTGGAAATACACCCATTTTGCATTTGCATCAATTCGCGCCAAATCTTTATGGCAAGTGCGAGTTTCTTAATCCTAGCCATTCTGTCAAAGACCGCCCAGCCTATGCAATGATAGACAAAGCTTTCAAAGATGGTAAGATTAACAAAGAGAGCATCATTGTGGAATGCACGAGTGGGAATATGGGGATTTCACTTGCGATGATTTGTGCGAGTTTAGGGCTTAAGATTATCCTCACTATGCCTGAATCTATGAGTATTGAAAGACGTAAGATAATGCAGCTTTTTGGTGCAGAGCTTGTGCTAACCCCGGCAAGTGGC
This sequence comes from Helicobacter mastomyrinus, assembly GCF_039555295.1. NCBI lineage: Bacteria > Pseudomonadati > Campylobacterota > Epsilonproteobacteria > Campylobacterales > Helicobacteraceae > Helicobacter > Helicobacter mastomyrinus. The sequence goes on from NZ_CP145316.1 coordinate 747,348, forward strand.
GGTATGAAGGGTGCATTTGATAAGGCGCAAGAGATTTTAGATTCCACACCCAATAGCTTTATGCCAAGCCAATTTGAGAATCCAGCGAATGTGGAAATGCACAAGAAAACGACAGCAATAGAGATTTATGAGAGTTTTGAGGGGAAATTGGATTACTTCGTGGCAGGATTTGGCACAGGTGGGACAATTAGTGGAGTAGGCGAAGTGCTAAAGCAAAAGATTCCAGCCATTAAGATTATCGGGGTAGAACCCGCTGCCTCGCCATTACTTACAAAAGGAGAGGCTGCCGGGCATAAGATTCAGGGTATTGGCGCAAACTTTATCCCTAAGATTCTTAATCGTGATGTCATTGATAGTATTGAACTAGCTGAAAACGAAATGGCTATCAAAACCGCACAAGAGCTAGGAAAAATCGGTGTGATGGTGGGTATCTCAAGTGGTGCAAATGTCGCCATTGCATTAAAAATCGCTAAAGAAAATCCAAATGCAAAAGTGCTAACAATGCTCAATGACACTGCCGAGCGATATCTTTCTACGGATTTGTTTAACACCCTGTAATCCTATATTTGAGCAAAAAGATAGGGGTCTATAAAAGATTCCATTAAAATATAAGCTCAATTTTGCGTTATTGTAAAAAGGATATGCTGATAGATTTTCCACAATCCATTCTAAAACACTCTTTTGTGAAAGTATATAGCCTAGGCTGACTACCTTTAAACTCATTTCTTACTTACCTTAGAATATCAGCATATCAAAAGTTTTATGGCTCTTTAAATGCTTAAAAAAGGCTTGTGATTACACGATTATAAACTTTATAAGTGTGGAATGATGTATAAAACCTACCACTTATTGTTCCTTTTACATAAGAATATGGAAGCAAAAGTATAGGAAGAAAGAGCTCTTTTAATTTTAAATAAATATATAAAAGGCTTTAAAGCCAAATATCTTAAGCATTGGCTGTCTTTAAATTGGCTTTTGCATCGGGTGGTAAAATATCTAAAAATCGTTGCAAATCAAAATGAATATTCTGCGTCTTTGCTTCTTTGATTAACGCAAGTGAATCTTCTGTATTATAAGCACTTCCCCCCTGATAAGGATCAAAGATTTTTGTTACAATGGCTAAAGCATACGCATTTTTCTTCGCTTCACCGGAGGCAGCGTGCGGCATAGTAATGTAAGCTGTGCTCTCTATAAGGATCTCATCAAATTTCCAATGATCAAACAAATAGCCTAAAAATGTTAAATGATCTAGTCCATAAAATTCCGTTTCAACAGAGCCTATATCGCTAAAATGATTTGCCTTAAGCTGTTCTAAAAACTCCTTATCCTTGCCACTTTTTATAAGGGTATTTGCAAAAAGTATCATTCCCAAACGCAACAACATAGCACAAGGCACAAGCACTTGGGAAAGTTTTTTGTCTGTTTGGGAAAACCACTCTGCGATAAAGTCTGCCTCTCTGCTACAATTTCCCAAAAAATCCTGTGTATCCAAACCATAAGGAGACATATCAATTTTGAAATTCCCACGTAAAGAATTAGCAATAACAACATTTTTTATATTTGCAATCCCAAGTAAAGATACAACTTGATTGAGCGTAGAAATCTCACGAGAAAATCCATAAAAAGGCGAATTTGCCAAACGAAGCAAATCTCCTGTTAAAAGTGGATCTTTAGAAATAATATCCACTACACATTGCAACTGCACTTCACGACCTGAAGAATCTATATACTGCTGCAATTTCGTTACGGTTTCTGGCAAAGGAGGGAGATTATCAATCGTCTCAAGCAGCAACTCTTTCATATAATGTCCTTTAAAGATAAAGAAACTTGTCTTTGCGTTTAAGCAAAAGTAAGCCAATTATAACAAATATAACTATACAGATTGTGTGAATTTTAAACTTTTTTTACCAAATATAACAAAAATACAAATATTTTACATCTATGAACGAAAAACTTGGGCGATAAGCTCCAATGGGTGGGCAAAACGCACTTTAGAATCAATTTGTGTTAAAGCATTATCTATCTGCATACGGCAAGCTCCACATTCGGCACTTACAATCTCTGCACCGCTTTTTTCTATCATATCTGCCTTTGTGCGCCCAGCTTTGAGCGTTAGAGCATAGCGCGAACTCTGCATACTAACCCCCCCAAATCCACAACATTGCGTGGAATCGCTCATTTCTTTTAAGATAAAACTTTGTTTAAGCAATGCACGAGGCTCTTTGTGAATCCCAAGCACCTTACGTGCGTGGCAAGGGTCGTGATATGTAATATTTTGTGTGCTAAAATTTTGAGGCAAAATCTCCTGCAAGGGCGTATGATGAAAAAGCCACGAACTCGCCATATCGATCTTGGGTAGCAATTTCTCCAATCGTTCTGCCCACTCTGGCTCATCACTCAAAGCGTGTAGCCAATCTTTCTTAATCATCGCTGCACACGTAGCTTCAGGGATAACCATCGCATCAATTTCCTCCCAAAAGCTTTCAAAATAGGTAATATTTTTTTTCGCCAAATGCACGACACTTTTTATATCACCCGTAAAAAATGCCGGCGCGCCACAGCATTCCTGCAAATGTGGCACAAAGGCAGTGATTCCAAGTCTATTTAAAATCTCAAGCAGACTTTTGCCTACATTCACATAATTGTAATTACTCAAGCAGCCAATAAAAATTGCCACCCGATTATGTTTTAAGGTATTAATTGGAGGCGTAGGATAAGATGAAGGCAAATCACCCTGATAGGTTTGCAAAAATGACTTACGCCACACGGGGAAAACTGAACGTTTTGCCATTGCATTCTCATCATTTTTAAAAAGTTTAATACGTGAAATCCATCGCCCATTTTGTTCCTTAAAGGCACAGGGCATAATAAAATGTATGAAATTAAACACAATATCTGCTATCTTGCGATGTCGCAGAAGAAAGAAATACGCCCTCTTATACCACGCAATGCCATATTTTTGTGCTATATCCACACGCACAGATTCTATGGCTACATCAACAGGTAGGCTTGAAGGGCAGTGTGTAACGCAGGTCGTGCAAAGAAAGCAGGATTCAAAAATATCTCTGCTTGCAGAATCTAACTCCAAATCCCCACGTTTATACGCCCCAAGCAAATCCAAAAAGCCACGCGGGGAGGTTACCTCATCACGATTTACCATATAAATGGTGCAATGTGGGATACATTTGCCACATTTTACACAGGCACTTGCTACACTTTGCAAATCAAGCATTATGCGCTCCTAAATGGTTTTGCTAAAACGTTTAGAATCGCTTTGAGCAGCAAGATAAGCATCAAATGCCATAGCGATATTGCGTATAAGCATACCGCCTGTAGATGAGGTGTAAATGCCCTGTGGCGTGATATTTATAAGCCCTACTTCCTCATATTCACGCAAGGATTCTAATTCATTAGCAAAATACGCCTTAAAATCGATATGAAACTTTGATTCAATAATGGCAAAATCAAGGCAGAGATTATTCATAAGCCCCATAATCACTTCTTTGCGCAAAATATCCTCTTCTGTAAGCCCCACACCTCGCTCCACAGGTAGCCTCCCTGAATCAAGTGCAGATTCATAAGCTGCCATATCTTTATAATTTTGCGAGTAATAATCCATTCCCTCACTAATACTTGTAAGCCCAATGCCTATGGTTTGAGAGAATCCACGCGTAGTGTAGCCCTGAAAATTGCGCCTTAACTGATGACTAAGCTTTGCTAAGTAGAGCTCATCGCTCTTTTTGGCAAAATGGTCCATACCAATCATCGCATAATCGCAGCTTTGCAAAAAAGCAATGGTGTTTTTAAGAATCTCCAGCTTTTGAACGGGATTAGGCAAAGTGGTTTCATCAATTTTACGCATCGTTTTTTTGAGCCAAGGTAAATGCGCGTAGTTAAAAATCGCTAACCTATCGGGCTTAAGATTCACCACCTGCTTAAGCGTATGGGCGAAACTCTGCTCATTTTGAAAGGGCAGTCCATAGATGAGATCAAAATTCACGGAGTGAATGCCAAACTCACGTGCCAAAGATATAGCATTTTCCACGATAGCCACATCTTGCTTTCTGTGTATGGCTTCTTGCACTTTTTCATCAAAATCCTGCACCCCAAAACTTAAGCGATTAAAGCCATTATCCTTTAAAACCTGCATTTGTGCTTTGACAAAAAATCGAGGGTCGACTTCGCAGCTCACTTCCGCTTGAGGAGAAAAATGTGTAAAAGTCCCACGCAAAAGGCTTATCACTTCTTGCAGTTCATTGGCATTAAAAAATGTCGGTGTGCCACCTCCAAAGTGGAGCTGCACCACCTCACGTTGCGTATCTATTACATCTCTTAGAATCTCAAGCTCTTTTTTGAGATATTGGATATAACGCCCTTTGCGCTCTTCTTTACTCGTATAGACGACATTACAACCACAAAAATAACAAGCCGAGCGGCAAAAGGGTAAATGCGCATAAAGTGAAAGTGGGAGCGATGAACTATTGGCACGTTTAAGGGCTTGAATGTAAGAAGTTTCATTCCAAGAGGGCTTAAACTCCACAGCAGTAGGGTAACTCGTGTAGCGAGGGGCTGATTTTGAATACTTCACAAATGCGCTAAAATCGATCTTTTCACTCAAATTTTACTCCCTATTTAGATTTACGTAAATAATCAAGATTAAAAAATAAATTAGGATATTTCTTTTTAATATCCTTGGCAAGTAGGGCGGTATTGATTTCAGGTAGGCTACCATCGCTCAAACGCAAGGATTCTAAAATATTTTTTGCTACCACCATCACATCATCAAAATCAATAGGCATTTGTGAGATAATATCTTTTTCGAGTTTCATAATGAGCTTTTCTTCTTGAATGTTTCTAATTCGGGTAAGCAACCGCACAAAAAGCTTTTGAGGGAATACCACATATTCCTCACCCTCATCATCACGCAAAAATGACAGATCCTCTTTTGAGAATCCGCCTCTTTCCATAGCTAAAAGCATTGTATCGTCTTCTAATTTACGCAATATGCCTAGATTCTCACTCGAGCTATTAAGCCATTTATCTTGTTCTACTGGTTTCATAATCACCTACTCAAAGGAATATTATTCATTTTTGCTAAATAAAGCATAATGCCTTTTTGCGCGTGTAGGCGATTTTGCGCTTCTTCAAACACACGGCTTTGTGCGCCTTCAATCACCTCTTCGCTTACTTCCTGTCCCCGATATGCAGGGAGGCAATGCAAAAATATAGCCTCTTTTTGCGCATATTTCATTAGCTCACTATCCACGCAGAATCCTGCGAAAGCCTTCTTTCGCGTCTCTTTTTGCGATTCTTGCCCCATTGACGCCCAAGTATCAGTAACTACGACATTTACCCCCTCTAGTGCATTTTTTGGGCTTGTGCTAATGATGATTTTACCTCCGCTATCTTTGCATAATGCTTGGGCTTGTGCTACAATCTCTGCCTTAGGAGCATATTCTGCGGGGGTGGCTATACGTAATTCGAAGCCAAGAATTGCTGCAAGATTAATCCAAGAATGCGATATATTATTCCCATCACCTATATAAGCTACAATCGGGGCTTCACCTCTCTTATCTTGCTGTGGATACAAGGGGCTTTGATGAGGCATATAGATTCCACATTCTATCATTGTGAGATAATCGGCAATAAGCTGCACGGGGTGAAAATCATCACTCAAGCCATTAATAAGTGGCACAGAGGAATATGCGGCAAATTCTTCTAATCTTTTGTGTTCGCCTGTGCGCATCATCACCATATCAACCATTGAGCTAATCACACGTGCCGTATCTTTAATAGGCTCTCCACGCCCTAATTGTATATCTTTATGAGAGAGGAAAATGCCGTGTCCCCCAAGCTGATACATACCGCTTTCAAAGCTTACTCGTGTGCGAGTAGAGCTTTTCTCAAAAATCATTGCTAATACTTTACCCTTAAGGTAAAGGGGCATATTGCCTTGCAATGTTTGAGCCTTTAGCTCTAATGCTGTATCAAGCATTGCAAGTAATTCATCTTTGTTAAAATCATTCAAAGTAAGAAAATGTCTCATCATTCGTCCCAAAGCACAAAAGATAAAAGCGCGATTGTATCTAAAATTCACTAAGAAAATATCAATTTCTTAATTTTTTGGCACAATATAATCTTCAATACCTATTGTGATATTAAGAGTAAGGTTTTTGAAAAGCACTCTGTTTTTTTTGCGCTCATAGTAAAATTCCTGTCCACCCCGCACAAACCACTGCACAAATGTGCCATCATTAGCCACGCGTTTGCCCTCTCCATCAAATATATCCCTTGCACTCAAAATATCGCTAAATAGATTGGGATAGCTTACACTCCCAAAGAAACCTTTTGCAGCTACCCATTTTGAAGTACATTCCTTCTGTATGCACACTTCTTTTGGCGATATTACAATAGTATTTATCACCTTGCCTAGCTTATAAAGGTCGATAGTAAGTTTTTTATTGAGACTATTCTGCTTAAAAGAAGCAAAATCATAAAATTTCACACGTGGGGTATCAATAAGAAGAATTTTAAACTTTGTAGGTTCTAATACAGGAGGCTCATGTTCTGAATCTGCTGCTTCAAAATTGCTCTCAAGCAATGCACAAGAAGCTAAAAAAAAAGGAAGTAGCACTAAGGCACTTCCTAAAAATAATCGCTTAAAAATATCAAACATTCATACTGTCCATAGATTATGCACGTCCATTGGATAAAATCCTATGCCAGATTCTACCATCAAGCTTTAATTCCATATTTACCTGGCACAAGCCATCTTTATACACAGTTTCAAGAATCTCTGCATTGCGGATAAGAGCCTGCACTTTTGTTTTCACAGTGGAACTTTGAAGCATCATATCACGCACGGTATCTTGCGCATTCACTCTAATACCATACATTTTTTCACCGATTTGACGATACGCATCGACAATCGCCGCTCTCTTTGCCATTGCAAAAGCCTGTGATGGAGAGAGAGAATTTTCAGGTGATACACCTATACCCACTGCACTCAGGGTAATTTCATTCTCTGGTGTAAGGATAGGCGAATTAGGAATGCCATCATTTTGCCCAATATAGTCATTATCTCGCTCAAAACGTGGCTCAAGGCTATCTCTATTTAATCCGGGCATTTCAACCTTCTCTACCACAAGCGTATTTACTCTTTGATTTGGACTTACAGGGCGAGATATAAGATTAGGATTTGTATTATACCCTGCCATTGGTGGATATGTAGGTGCTTGAATGGGTGCATACATCGGCTGATTACTTGCACTTGGAGGGATTAAGCCATTTGCCGATCCATTTGAATCACTCCCAACATTGAGCAAATCTCCACATCCACTTAATGTAAATATGGCAAAACCTGCAACCATCGAACTTTTAAGCAAACTATTTTTCATATTCAATCCTTTGAATTAAATTTCACAAAACTAAAAAGCAAGTAGTGTTCCATATTTTTAGTAGGTTAGAACTATATGTGTGAGAAAAGAGAATGTATCAATCCTTACAACACAAGACGAATACGTTTAGGGATACCATAGATTCTAGGAAAATGATAGCAGAAGCGATATTTACCCCTTATATAAGGCAGATAGGGCTTTAAATCTGCTTTGCTAAATCCCGCCTTATAGCCTATAAACTGCAAAGATTGCATAAGCTTCTTAGCCCTATCTAAACAAACGTGGTGATAAAAATCTTTAAAAATCATATCTGTGCTTTGTCTTTCAAGGACTACAAAGGTTTGTAAAAGCACAAAGAGACTATAAGTTTGCTTGGCGTATGTCTGGAAGGAAGATTTAGCTCTCATTATAGAATCAGGTGAAAGCACATAGTTATACACGTGAGCATTATCGACATAAATGCTTTGTGCAGCTAAGATTATTTGTGTGCAAAAGGCAAGATCCTCATAAACAATAGAGGGTATAAAACTAATGCGCGAAGCAATCAAAAAATCAACATTAACAACAAATGCCCAAGTAGTAGCAATATGCCGCTCCTCCCCCAAAGATTGTATCAGCGTGTGAGGGGTGTATAAACCCTTGATATGTTGAGGAAACACACTATAATCAAATGGCACAATTTCATTGCTTTGTGCGTCTCGTGCAGTAATGCTGTTCTCTACAAGCACATCGACTTTATACTGCTCTAAAATTTTTGTAATGTGTTCTAAAGCATTAGATTCCAAGTAGTCATCAGCATCTACAAAGTATATATAATGGCTTTTAGTATAATGGGGGGGGGGCATATCACGCACTATTTCTAAGGCTTTATTTCTTGCCATAGATTGCCCCTGATTATCTTGAGATAAAAGGATAAAGCGCTTATCATCTTTGATACAAGCAGTCACTATCTCTATGCTTTTATCGGTGCTGCCATCGTTAATCATAATAGCGGTGAAATCTCTATAGGTTTGAGACTTGATAGACTTCAAACATCGTTTGATGTAACGTTCTGCATTATATAGGGGAATAATGATATAAAAATGTATATGACTACTCATAGTCTTTTGTCCTTATTGTTTAATATAGAGCGTAAAAAATGAGTAATAAAAAGACGAATACGTTTAGGGATACCATAGATTCTAGGAAAATGATAGCAGAAGCGATATTTACCCCTTATATAAGGCAGATAGGGCTTTAAATCTGCTTTGCTAAATCCCGCCTTATAGCCTATAAATTGTAGGGAGCGCATAAGCTTTTTAACAATGATTATGCAGGTATTATGATAGTGGCTTTTAAAAATCTCATCATCACTTTGCTCCTTATATGCCACAAACATTTGTAAAAGAGTAAAATAACTATTAGCCTGTCTCATACGTGCATTAGGCGAGGGGGTAGCTCTCATTATAGAATCAGGTGAAAGCACATAGTTATACACGTGAGCATTATCGACATAAATGCTTTGTGCAGCTAAGATTATTTGTGTGCAAAAGGCAATATCTTCATACAAAATATATGGCACAAAGCGAATATTACTCGCAAAAAGAAACTTAGCATTAAGAATAAATGTGCAGGCATTAGTAGCAAGACATTTATTACCTATGCTTTGAATAAGCGTATGGGGCGTGTATAGCCCCTCAACGTGAGGAGGAAAGACACTATATGTAGAGGGTAAAATCTCATCACTAAGAGGGTCTCTTGTCTTAATGGCACTCTCTACTAGCACATCAGCATTATGCGCTTCTAGTATATGAGCCATACGCCCTAAGGCATTAGATTCTAAATAATCATCGGAATCTAAAAACACTATATAGCTTTGATATACCCTATCTTGAGCATTCTCTAGCTCTTTTGCTAGATCTAAGCCTTTATTGCGCGCCATAGATAAGCCTTGATTGCTTTGATGATGCAAGATAAAACGCTTATCTTCGGCTATACAGGCAGCAGCTATCTCTGCGCTTTTGTCTATACTGCCATCGTTAATAATAATAGCGGTGAAACACTCATGGCTTTGAGCATACAGCGATTCCAAACATCGCTTAATATAATTTTCTACATTATATAAAGGGATAATGATGTAAAAATGAATATGCGATACTTGATGTGGCTTCTCAATGCTACTTTCTGCTATCAAAGGCTTTTGCTGTGAACAACCCTTAAGTATTTGCTCCCACAGTGGCATAATGGCTTCTTTAGAAAATTGCTTTTGCATTTTTGCTTTTGCATTTTTACCCATATCTTTGCGTAAAGATTCGCTATCCATAAGGGCTATAAGCTTATTAGCATAGTCTTGCAAGTCATTATCTTTGATAAGATAGCCACTTTTGCCATCATCAATAATATCACTTGGTCCGGTTTTCACATCAAAAGCTATACAGGGCAGGGCATAAGAACTTGCCTCTGCTAATACCATACCAAAGCCTTCAAAATAGCTTGCCATTGCATAAATACTTGCTGCAAGATATTCAGATTCTATATTTTTGGTAAATGGCTTTAGGATAATAGAATCTTGCAATCCTAAATTTTTAATTTTAGATTCTATCTCGTCTCTCATCTCACCATCGCCTACGATAACAAGCTGCCACGAGACTAAATGCGGATAGCTTGTCCTAATCCCATCTTGCACTAAAGCCCATATATCGAGTAATCGTAAAAAGCCTTTTTCGTTGCTTAATCGTCCAGCAGATAAGATTCTTTGCTGTGAGTATTGGGTGCTTTGTGTGGGGATAGTAGGGAGAAAGTTAGGAATTACGCGAACATTACTGTGATAATTTTGCCAGTCTTTTAATTGTGCCTTGCTTAGGACAATGAGGGTGTGGAAGAGGCTGTTGCGAGTATTATATCTATCAAGTTTAGAATGAATAAGTTTTATATAATATGTATATTTATGTTTCAAAAATGGCATATAAATGCTGTCATTGGCTACGACTACATCAAAACCTTTGAAATGTCTATATAGTGATATGTTAAGCATGAACTTATAAAAATTCTTATAATACAATTTTGAAAATTGAGTTGAACACATTCTTGCAGCAATAACGGATTCCGCTTCTGCTTGCCATATATGCAAAGGAATACGTGAATCTATCTCATAAGGCAACATCGCATTTGCCTGAAAAAAGCTTAATAGCTCTACATCATAGCCATTCTGCATAAAAGCATGAGCAAGATTAACCACTACACGCTCTGCTCCACCTGTAATACTTATATCACCTATGGTAAGTAAGATTCTCATCTCTCCATCCTAATCCTGCCAATATACCAAATATGATAAACATGGGCTGCAAGATAACAGTATAGAGCACGTCAAATAAACTTTGGGCGCATATCCCAATGACAAAAATCCCTAAAACTAATCCCCAAAATGCTACAAAAACATTTTTTTGCTTTATACTTTTCTTTGCACTATAAAGCAAAAACCCCTGAAAAGCTACAATACACAAAAAGCCTATGATTCCATAACAGAAAAGTAAGCTTATGGCAAAATTATGGGGACTATTGTAACCATTTGCATTTTTATTTGCTTGATCATCGAGCACAATATATGAGCGATTTTGAGGATTTTTACGATTATAATAATGCCAAAGATATTCACCTACCTGAAAAACTCCTACAATGTGAGGCTTAAATGGCTCATCAAGCGCGGCTAAAAATGTGGATTTACTCATATTGATACGTGAGAGGGCAGAATGCTCTATGCTAATCTCATTTTTGCCCACGACTAAGCTCTCCTCCGCGCATCGAAGCCATTTTTGCTTTATATCAAAACACGCCTCATCAAATTGCCCCATTTCAGCAGGAGAGCTCTGCCATACGACCAAAAAGTTATCAAGCATATGGGCAAAATTATATCGTAGAGGCAAATCCTTAGATATATGATAAAACCCTACAATACATAAGATAATTACGCTAAATGTGCCTAAGGCAATTTGCATTTTATGCTTATAATGCCACAAAATAAAAGGCACAAAAAGCATACATACAAATGTTACAATAAAGCTACGTTCACCATTAGCAAGCATAGCGATAAAGGTAAGAATAATGCCACAAACTCCTAAAAGTTTGAAGACAGGCTTTTTGCATACCATCACAGCTGCTAGAGATATTGCCATAGGCGCAAGAAGCCAGAGATTATAGGTAAAAATTGCCTTAAAAAAATAAGGCACATTATTGGCGCCCTTAAAAAATCCATTACTTACACCCAGGTAAATTGTAGAGCAGACTTCAACCAAACAAAGCAAGGTAAAAAAACACAAGAAATATAAAACATTTTTGAATCTAGCATACATCGCATACAAAAACATTATGACAAATAAAACAAAAATCCCAATAATATTTTGATTGATGGCTTTAAGAACAACCGATACCTTGCGTTGCCATACATCATCAAAGATTGTCAAAAGCCCCAAAATAGCTACGATACTAAAGCAGATAATAGGTAGCATCAAAATGCGCCAAGTTCTCACACTAAAAGAGCGATAATTATAAATAATAAAAAGCAATCCACCTATATGGATAAAAGTCTGTATCGCAAAGCCCTTACCAAAGCTTGTTATCCCCAAAGCATAAAAAAGCATTCCTGTGGCAAAAAACCCAAGGGCTATTTCTTGATTGTATCGTTTAATATAATGCAGCACAAACCCTCTCTGAAAATAGCGTTTTCTCTTAAGGAAATAGGGAGCGGATTTTAACATACTTTAGACAATAAATCTACTCACTGCACCTTTCCCTTGCTGCAGGATTCCAAATCTTCATCGCCCTTTATGCCATTACTTATTGGCTTAACAAAGATATAGAATTTGCGCATTCTAATCCTGCTTGGTTTATTCCCGTTGTTGGGAATCTCCTTGTAACAACGGCTGGGGTAGGATTTGCCAATCACACTCTCTTGATGTTTTTCTTTTCCTTAGGAATCTTTTTTTGGATTATCCTTACGGCAATTTTATTTAATCGCATTATTTTTCACGGAATGTTAGCCCAAAAATTTCTCCCCACACTTGCTATTTTTATCGCTCCTCCTGCTGTTGCAATGCTAGGTTATCTTAGAATCAACAATGGAGAATTTGATTTATTTGCTGAAATTCTTCTAAACATTGCTGTTATTTTTACCCTTATCCTCTTTGCCCTTGCAAAAAACTTCTATAAAATCAAATTTTTTATCTCGTGGTGGGCGTTTACCTTTCCTTTTGCTGCCCTCACACTAGCACTCCTTGTAGCATATGAAAAAACCTCTATCTTGCTATATTATTTCTTGTGTTTCCTTTCTCTTATACTCACAACCTGTATTATCCTATTTGTAGGAATAAAAACAATACAAGCAATTATCTTAGGGGAGATTTGGAAAGAAGAGTAACTCTATATTATAAGTAACCCTTTATATTTTCAAAGCAAAAAGTTCAAAACCTTAACAAGATAGAACCTATCTCAATAAATTTCCTATTCAAATATAAACAAAGTAAAAATAAAAGCCTTTACTTTATTCTAAGATTCTTTATATAAAACCACACATCTTCACAACAACTTAAAAGCAAATAATTTATTTATAAATCCTTCATACTATCCAAGTAAAAACGCTCTTTTCTCTTATAAAAAACATTACTTTCGCTTATAAATTTAAGTTTTAAGATTACGCATTTAACCCCATAATCTTTAAAAATTTAATCCTTATAAATCCACTATGAAAGTAAAACCAATTAGGCTTTATCTCCTTTTATCAATATTACAAATACGGCTACAATAAAAAAGCCCAATCTCTGCAAATATTTTATATATTAAAAATGGAATTTGTATAAAATAGTAATGTAAAAAATCTCTAAGAAAGCAGTAAAAGAAGTATTCCCCTATCCCTGCATCGACCTACATTCCCACACTTGAAAAGTGCAGTATCATCGGCGAAGAGAAGCTTAACTGCTAGGTTCGGAATGGAGCTAGGTGTTGCCTTCTCTCTATAGACACAAGAAAAAGGGAAATAAAAGCATAAGCTACTAAGGCTTAATCTTTATTAAAAGATTAAAGCAAAGCTAAGATTGAGCCAACCCTACTTTATAAAGGTTTAAAGCTAAACTTTTTAGTGCTATTGAGGATTTGCTCACTCTGTAGAGATTCTCTCACTCTAAAAAACCTTGCTCTCTTTAAGAAGCAGAACAAAGCCTTGCGCTTATTCTTAAAAGCATTTTAAGCTTCAAGGTTTCTACTATTCAAGCTCTTAGAATTGTGATACCTTATAGAGATATTAATCTATGCTCTTATTTCCATTTTTCTTTAAGGATTGCTTTACAATCTTTTTGTAGGCAATGAAGTGCTTTTTGAGGTAAGAGTATGAAGGAGGATATATCACTTCTCTCTTTATCTATAAAAAGCAAGACTACATTCAAGGCTTAAAGTTAAGAAATGTAGCTAACTCTAGTCTTAAAATAATAGCTTATGCCTCACCATAAATATCTTTACTTTGATAATCGATAATCATAGCTTAAGATTTTTATGCTCTCCTTAAGTCTTTAAGGAAATACATTGTTAAAAGCCTTTTAGATAACTACTCTTGCTTCTCTCCATCTATTCTATCTACTTGATAGATAGAATAGAATCTAAAAGCACTACAAATATTACACGATATGTTTATTGATTGTCTCATACACTCAATAAGGCAGTATCCCTTATATAAAAAGCCAAGCGGTCTATTAGTAGTAGTCAGCTAAACACATTACTATGCTTACACATCTACCCTATCAAGCAGCTAGTCTTGCTGCGACCTTCAGGAAAGTTTATCTTGGAGTTGGCTTCCCCCTTAGATGCTTTCAGCGGTTATCACATCCACGCATAGCTACCCAGCGATGCTCTTGGCAGAACAACTGGTACACCAGTGGCGTGTCCATCCCGGTCCTCTCGTACTAGGGACAGCTCTCCTCAACTTTCCTACGCCCACGGCAGATAGGGACCGAACTGTCTCACGACGTTCTGAACCCAGCTCGCGTACCGCTTTAAATGGCGAACAGCCATACCCTTGGGACCTGCTCCAGCCCCAGGATGCGATGAGCCGACATCGAGGTGCCAAACCTCCCCGTCGATGTGAGCTCTTGGGGGAGATCAGCCTGTTATCCCCGGGGTACCTTTTATCCTTTGAGCGATGACCCTTCCACACAGAATCACCGGATCACTATGACCGACTTTCGTCTCTGCTTGACTTGTTTGTCTTACAGTCAGGCTGGCTTATGCCATTACACTCTTCTTGCGATTTCCAACCGCAATGAGCCAACCTTTGCAAGCCTCCGTTACTTTTTAGGAGGCGACCGCCCCAGTCAAACTACCCACCAGGCATTGTCCTGCTTATGGATAACATAAGCCAGTTAGCAGACAGAAACATTAAGGGTGGTATCTCAACGATGGCTCCATCTCCACCAGAGTGAAGACTTCAAAGCCTCCCACCTATCCTGCGCATAATGCTCCCATCGGCAGTGCCAAGCTGTAGTAAAGGTCCACGGGGTCTTTCCGTCTTGCCGCGGGTAGGAGGAATTTTCACCTCCACTACAATTTCACTGAATCCCTGGTTGAGACAGCTCCCATCTCGTTACGCCATTCATGCAGGTCGGTATTTAACCGACAAGGAATTTCGCTACCTTAGGACCGTTATAGTTACGGCCGCCGTTTACTCGGGCTTCAATTCAAAGCTTCGCATTGCTGCTAACTAATCCTCTTAACCTTCGAGCACCGGGCAGGCGTCACACCTTATACTTCCTCTTACGAGTTTGCAAAGTGCTGTGTTTTTGGTAAACAGTCGGGAGGGACTCTTTGCTGAGACCTACTTGCGTAGGCACACCTTATTGCGAACTTACGGTGCTAGTTTGCAGAGTTCCTTAACCAGAGTTCTTTCACGCGCCTTAGAATACTCATCTCATCTACCTGTGTCGGTTTGCGGTACGGGCAACATTAGCTAAACTTAGAGGCTTTTCTTGGCACGACGGCATCAATGGCACTCCAATTGAGCCGAAGCTCGCTTGAAGCTATTGGAGTTTCAAATACAGAGGCGGATTTTCCATTCCTCCAATCTACGCTCTTAAGTTAGCACTTCCATCAGCTAACGCCATTTAGCCCTATGCGTCCCCCCATCGCACACTAATGTTGGTATGGGAATATTAACCCATTTTCCATCGACTACCCCTTTCGGACTTGTCTTAGGACCCGACTAACCCTACGATGACGAGCATCGCGTAGGAAACCTTAGATTTTCGGCGAAGTGGATTCTTACCACTTTTATCGCTACTCATTCCTGCATGCTCACTTCGCATCGCTCCAGCACTCCTTACCGGTATGCCTTCAACGCTGATACGAACGCTCTTCTACCACTGTGCATCAGCACAATCTACAACTTCGGTGTCTATCTTAGCCCCGTTATATTTTCTGCGCAAAATCACTAGACCAGTGAGCTGTTACGCTTTCTTTAAAGGATGGCTGCTTCTAAGCCAACCTCCTGGTTGTCTAAGTAACTTCACATCATTTTCCACTTAGAATAGAACTTTGGGACCTTAGTTGGTAGTCTGGGTTGTTTCCCTCTTGACGATTGATTTTATCACCCACCGCCTGACTCCCAAGATACGGTAATAGGTATTCGTAGTTTGACAGGGGTTGGTACCGCGGTGAGCAGCCCTAGCCCAATCAGAGCTCTACCCCCTATTACTATCACTTGAGGCTATACCTAAATATATTTCGAAGAGAACCAGCTATCACCAAGTTTGTTTGGCCTTTCACCCCTATCCACAGCTCATCCCAACCCGTTTCAATGGGCACGAGTTCAGTCCTCCACGAGCTATTACACTCGCTTCAACTTGGCCATGGATAGATCACTTGGCTTCGGGTCTGCAGCATCTGACTAAATGCCCTTTCAGACTCGCTTTCGCTACGGCTTCGCGTTTGCTTAACCTTGCCAGATACCACAACTCGCAGGATCATTATGCAAAAGGCAGTCCATCACCCTTGTAAACAATAGGGCTCTGAATGATTGTAGGCAAATGGTTTCAGGTTCTATTTCACTCCGCTCACTGCGGTTCTTTTCACCTTTCCCTCACGGTACTTGTGCGCTATCGGTGTGATAGTAGTATTTAGGGTTGGAGAGTGGTCTCCCCTGCTTCAGCCCGGATTTCACGTGTCCTGACCTACTCTGGATACTGCTACCTAACAATCTCTTTTCACATACGGGACTATCACCCTCTATGATTACCCTTTCCAGAGTATTCTGCTAAAAGATTATAGTGGATATTGCAGTCCTCAACCCCAGTAGCAAGCTACTGGTTTGCCCTCTTCCCTGTTCGCTCGCCGCTACTAAGAGAATCTCTGTTGATTTCTTTTCCTCTAGCTACTGAGATGTTTCACTTCGCTAGGTTCGCTCCTATAAAAGGTAATACCTATCTCTAGGTATTGGGTTGCCCCATTGGGAAATCTAGGTATCAAAGCTTCTTGACAGCTCCACCTAGCTTATCGCAGTCTAGTACGTCCTTCATCGCCTCTATCACCCAAGGCATCCACCATTTGCCCTTAAAAGCTTTTTACATTCTTAAGGATACTGCCTTATTGAATGTATAGATATACAACAATAAAACAATATATCGCGTAATTGTAGTTAATTACTTTTAGGCTATTAACAATAAAATTTCAAATAACACTTAGACTTTAAAGTCTAATACAAAGATTAGAAAAATTTATTTATTCACTTCATTAATCCTTGTATTAGACTTAGTAATTCTTGCTTTATGCTATATCACACAATCCATAAAGTTCTTCTTCAATTTAGACTTATATAGCTTAAGATAATAGGTTTTAGGCTTATATCTTGGTGCCCCTTCATCTTTTATCATCTTAATCTTATAGCTTAGCTTTCTTTGTTTGTCCTCTCATTTTTAGTATAAGCTTAAAAGTGGTGGAGAATAGCGGGATCGAACCGCTGACCTCCTGCGTGCAAAGCAGGCGCTCTCCCAGCTGAGCTAATTCCCCAAGAGGACTATTAGATAGAATCTGGTTTCTATATTCTTTCTCTTAATAGTTTGATAATTTAAAATTAGTTATTTTTGATGAGAAAGTGCTGATTGTGAATTGTTTTTGAAAGGAGTTACCAAGTAGGTAATAACCAAAAAAAACAATAAAGAATCAGTGCTTTATCGCAAAAGAACAATTTTTGGTGGGCTTAGGAGGACTTGAACCTCCGACCTCACCCTTATCAGGGTGCGCTCTAACCACCTGAGCTATAAGCCCCTTAAAGCTTGTTTTAACCTAAAGTATTTGGAGATCTTTGAAAACTAAGCAAGAGCATTCCATGTTTATACTTTATAGATGATGTTAAAACAAACGAATGCTTTAACGTATCTCTAGAAAGGAGGTGATCCAACCGCAGGTTCACCTACGGTTACCTTGTTACGACTTCACCCCAGTCGCTGCATCCGCCGTGGGCGGTAACCAATTTAGTATTCCGACTTAAGGCGAATACAACTCCCATGGTGTGACGGGCGGTGAGTACAAGACCCGGGAACGTATTCACCGCAACATGGCTGATTTGCGATTACTAGCGATTCCAGCTTCATGTAGTCGAGTTGCAGACTACAATCCGAACTGAGAGATGTTTTAGAGATTTGCTCCACTTCGCAGTATTGCGTCTCTTTGTGCACCCCATTGTAGCACGTGTGTAGCCCTAGGCGTAAGGGCCATGATGACTTGACGTCGTCCTCACCTTCCTCCTCCTTACGAAGGCAGTCTCCTTAGAGTGCTCAGCCGAACTGCTAGCAACTAAGGACGAGGGTTGCGCTCGTTGCGGGACTTAACCCAACATCTCACGACACGAGCTGACGACAGCCGTGCAGCACCTGTTTTCAAGCTCCCTAAAAGGGCACTCCGCTATCTCTAGCAAATTCTATCAATGTCAAGCCTAGGTAAGGTTCTTCGCGTATCTTCGAATTAAACCACATGCTCCACCGCTTGTGCGGGTCCCCGTCTATTCCTTTGAGTTTTAATCTTGCGACCGTACTCCCCAGGCGGAATGCTTAATGCGTTAGCTGCATTACTGCAGAGACAAGCTCCACAACAACTAGCATTCATCGTTTAGGGCGTGGACTACCAGGGTATCTAATCCTGTTTGCTCCCCACGCTTTCGTGCATGAGCGTCAGTAATGTTCCAGTAGGTCGCCTTCGCAATGAGTATTCCTCTTGATATCTACGGATTTTACCCCTACACCAAGAATTCCACCTACCTCTCCCACACTCTGAACTCATAGTTTCAAATGCAGTTCTGTAGTTAAGCTACAGGATTTCACATCTGACTTACAAGCCCGCCTGCGCACTCTTTACGCCCAGTGATTCCGAGTAACGCTTGCACCCTCCGTATTACCGCGGCTGCTGGCACGGAGTTAGCCGGTGCTTATTCGTGAGATACCGTCATTATCTTCTCTCACAAAAGGAGTTTACAATCCTAAAACCTTCATCCTCCACGCGGCGTTGCTGCTTCAGGGTTTCCCCCATTGAGCAATATTCCCTACTGCTGCCTCCCGTAGGAGTCTGGACCGTGTCTCAGTTCCAGTGTGTCCGATCACCCTCTCAGGCCGGATACCCGTCATAGCCTTGGTGGGCCATTACCTCACCAACAAGCTGATAGGACATAGGCTGATCCTTTAGCGGAGACTCTCAAATAAGAATTCGGTTTTTAGCGATAAATACTTGAGTTTGTAAAAATCTCGCTCACATACAAGGAGTATGCTACGCTACGATTTTTCCTGCACAACAAGTATTTCTCATCTAAAACCCTAGAATCCTACAAAATCTACAAAGCATTGAAAAATTCTAAGGTTGTGTGTGAATTTTTAAGGTTGTGAGGTTATTGCGAATGAGGCGTATTAAACATACGCCGCAGTGAAGCAATGTTCTCACTCCTTAAAAAGCCGCCACAAACTGAATTTTTATTTGAGAGTCCCTTTCCCTCGTAAGGAGTATCCAGTATTAATCACCGTTTCCAGTGGCTATCCCAGACTAAAGGGCACATAACCTATGCGTTACTCACCCGTGCGCCACTAATCCACTTCTAGCAAGCTAGAAGCTTCATCGTTCGACTTGCATGTATTAGGCACGCCGCCAGCGTTCACTCTGAGCCAGGATCAAACTCTCCATAAGAATTATGGGGAAGCTTGAATCATAAATAAATATGATACAAACTCTCCATTTAAAGTATAGATACTGTTTCTATGAAAATAGATTCAATCTCTATCAAAACTATGCAATATTAAAGTATAAAACATTATATCTCTATATCCATAAACATATTCCATAAGGTTTAAGCTTGTCCTATCTCTTAGTGTCTCTCTTATCACAAAGACTAGAGTATAGATTCTATGACTTAAGCCTTCTGCTCTCTTTAAAGAAGCAAAGGTTTCATCTTTTAGAATCTACTCAAAGTCATAATTGAGTTGTATAGAAATGAACTAAGAAAATACAAGTTTTTATTCTCTATAAAAGTAACAAAACACTTCATTTTCTTGCTTAGATGTCAAAGATCGCACCAAATATAATCAAGCTAAAAACCTTGAAGCTCTCTACATTAAAAGCTAAACAAACATTGATTATATTGATAAAGAACAACCATAAGACTAGTATTCAAGTTTTAGTTAAAATCTTGAACTTGCTTCATTATCCTAAATATCATAGATTTTAGACATTAGATTATGGTTTTAGTGATTTATTAAAGAAAAACTAAAAACTATAAACTGACGAAAAACCTACAAGAAGAGACTAGAAGCTCAATCAAATGGGAACGCAATATTACAGATATAAAGCTTAAAGTGGGCTTATTTACTATAAATTTCTTTATAAGCCGATTTCCAACGCTTATGAAACCAAAACCAATCTTCTGGCTTCTCCCTTATCGCCTTTTCTATCACATCAGCTTGAGCCTGTGTCGCCTCTAAAATATCTGCATTACTATCCTCGCTTTTTTTGCAATAAATTGGCGGATAATACCGCACTTCAAAGCTCTTATAGCCCTCATTAATACTAATCATTATAGGCACTATACCCATATTAAAGCGTCTTGAAAGCACTGAAGCAATCGTTGTATGCGTAGCCCTTTTGCCAAAAAAGTTTATCCATATTCCCTCTTGTATTGAAATATTTTGATCGACAAGAATCCCTGCGAGCGGGTTACTGCCGCCATAAAGCTTCAATAAATGTTTAAACGCACCCTTTTTATCAATAAACTTTACTTTTTGTAACTCTCGCCGTGCAATAATCATTTGATTAATCGCATCAAATGGTGTTAGACGCCCAAGAGATGCCATATTACACCACGTATAGCGGGGAGGTAGCGCGCTTGCTATCGCTTCCCAATATCCATAGTGCGCCGATATACTTATCGCACCTTTATCCTTATGCAACGTATCTAAAAGATAATGCTCGTCGATAAGATGAAAGCACTGCATATATTTCTCCATAGGGATAAACGCCACACGTATGGTCTCTAGCAGCACAAAGGCAAAGTTCTCATAGCATTTTTTAATAATCTTACACTTTTGCTCTTCGCTCATCTGCTCCCCATAGACAAAATCTAGGTTTGCCCTTGCATCCTTATGCCGCCTATTATCGAAGATTCTCATTATGGTAGCTAACACCTTGATATGCCAGACAAAGAGCCAATGAGGCATTTTAGCCAAGCAAAAACCTATACTATCAGTAATTATTTTTAGAATCCTTGCTGTAATACTCATTTGCTATCCTCGATTATAGAATCTAATATATCCTTTACACTCGCACAAATACTGCTTGGAGCGATATTTGCAATACAAAAATCATCTTTTTTATAACTCGCCCTCTCACTTCCACACAAAAAGCGATTAATAAGACTATTAAGCGCAAAACGTTCTGGCGCTGTATTGCCATATAGGGTAAGAGAAGCTTTCTGCATAGCCCAAGCCAAATGCGTAACACCCGTATCCCCACCAATCACTAGAGCGACTTTTGTCATCAATGCCTTAAGCAAGTCTATTGAAAGAGGGGGTAAAGCCACTACTCGCGCTTGTGTAGCAAAACGTTCTTTTATACGTCCTGCCTTATCCGTGCTATGCTGCAAAAGTAAAATATGTATATGCGGCTTCAAATCCAAAAGCCCATCAATTACTTCTACAAACAAATCTAGCGGGTAGGTCTTAGATTCTAAAGATGATTCAAGCACAAGCAAGATATATGAGGCTTTATCTCTCTTCATTTGTGAGCTTCCTACACAAGATTCTCTTAAAATATCCTCTATCTGCGTTTGCGCTCCTTGTGTGAATCCAAAGGCACAAGAGCGATTAGCATAAAATATACTCTCATCGACCTCATCTATGCCCAATGCAGCATTTACAAGGCTAAGATTACGTTTTAAAATATGCTCATTATAAGGAATATGCACCTTATGCGTATAGCATATACTTGCCACAGGCTCTTTTATAGAATCTTTTGCAAAGCCCCAAAACTCACCTTTTTGAATGAAACTCCCACATAGCGCGGATTTGATTAAACCCTGCAAATCAATAAGCTTCTCACAAGATTCTAAAGATTGTAGCATCCTCATAATGCGCGGAATGGCTTTTATCCCGCCTTTTTTGAGTGGAATGCGAACAAGATTATCAATACAAGGGCTATCTGCCAATACTGCGGCAAACATATCATCTACTACCCAATGCAAACGCACACCTTGCGGATATTGCCGCTGCAAATATGCTCTCACAAAAGGCAGCACACACGCTCCTACTATTACATCTCCAAGGCTTGAAAGTCGCAAAAAGCTAATATTAATAGGCGCATTTTGCACTTCCATTGTTAAGCCCCTCTAAAATGTTTTAATAAACTCAATATTCAATGGCTCTGGCTTGTGAAGCTTACTAATATTTTCACGTGCGAGGTACAAATCAGTAGCGGTATAAATCTTCAAAGTTTTAGATTTGATATATTCATAGCGAATCTGCAAATTCCCCTCACCACGACAAAGTGTCTCCGCAAGAGCAAGCATAAAGCTAAGCCACTGCAAACTCAAAAGTTTAGGCATCATATCGCTAATATGCCTAATATTCTCATCTTGGGGGATTTTTTTGCCACTGTATTCCACAAGTAAGCAAATACTCATACGCTCTACGTGAGAAAAACCATATTCAAGGGCATTAAGTAAAAAATATGAGCCGTGCTTATCTGCATTATAGAAATTGAGAATCCGCCCAATGCTTGAGAGATATGAAGCCGTATTTAAAAGCTTTTTACACTGCTCATCAAGCTTGTGCATAGGGAAAAGTGTATCAAAAATCTTTAGAGATTCCCTACGAGTCATCTCTGCATATTTCTTATCAAGCATAAATCGATCTTCTATCGCACTAATAGAGGGATTAAAGGCTTTGGGAAAGGTATTTTTATGCCCACGTAATAAATCACTTAAATACACACCTTCACGCACACCTACCCCACTCGTGATAATCTCTTTTGCATTAAAATGCGTAAGAAACATTTGCAAAATCAACGCCCCACTCCGAATATTATCAATCCTATCTGGTGGCACACCTATATCGGCGAGTTTATCAAGTGAGGCGTGAGAGACTTTCTCAAAAAATTTAAGATTCTGTGCAACATCAACCTCATAGCCATGCACTTCTGCAATAGGATATTTTTTGTGTTTCATTATCATTTTTGAAAGCGCGCGAATCGTCCCACCCACACCAAAAACACGCTCGTGCTTAAAATGTGAAGGAATGCTTTTAAGCTGCTCTTGGATAAATGTAATAGCCCCCTGTATATTGTTCTCCTTATCAAAAAACAGCTCTTTTAGGCGAATAGTGCCGACATTAAGTGAGATAAGATCGATGATTTTGCCATCTTCTATAAGGGCACATTCTGTGCTTCCTCCACCTATATCAATAGTAATCCCATCTTTATAATGCAATAAATTCGCGCAGGCAATCCCTCCATAAAGTGCCTCCTTTTTGCCATCAATGACTTTGATAGAAAGACCGCATTCGCGCCTTGCCCGCTCTAAGAACACCCGCGCATTGGGTGCATCTCTTAATGCGGAAGTGGCTACACAAAAAGTTTTGCGGCTTTTATGTGCCTTGGAGATTTGCACAAATTCTTTAAGGGCACAAATCGCTCTCTCCATAGGCACTTCACCCAAAATCCCACCCGATTCATAGCAGCCCTCCGAAATGCGTACTTTAGATTTCACTTCATAAATCAAATGAAAGGCAAAACGTGAAGTTTTACGGAAAATTGCCATACGCACAGAATTTGATCCAATGTCTATAACAGAGGTAATTTTTGCCATTATTCCCCTCTTTGCAGGGTTTCAAACTTATATTTTAATTCTTCAATGCTTTCTATATTATCAGGATCTGGTACAATCGCATCTACTGGGCATACGGACAAACAACTTGGTTCATCATAACTTCCCACACATTCGGTGCATATATCTGGATCTATACTATAGATCGGATCGCCCTCCTCAATCGCACCATTAGGACATTCTTCAGCACACGCATCACACGCGATACATTCATTATTTATCATTAAAGCCATTCTTTGACACTCCCAATGATTATTGTAAAGAAAAAATCATACCTTTTAACCAAAGGTTCTTTAAAGTCCGCTTAACTCTTGGCTTTTAACCCCTAAGCCATATATCTACGCCATATTCATTGGGGTGATTAGTAGCAATAACCTGGGTATTTGGCACAAGACTTAAGAGTTCTTTAAAATTTTCTTGCGGGAGGAAAAGCATATCCGCACCGCTAAAAATGGCTTTTTTCAGCTCATCTTTATTATCTGCTCCCACAAATACATCAAACTCCAAACGTCTTGCAAAGTTAAGTAGCTCTTTAAGTGCCTTACCCTCAAGCGGTGCCGCAGGGATAAGCAGTGTATCCACACCAAAAAGAGCAGATTCTAAAATTTGATACTTGTCTATAAATATATCAATATGAATGATGGGCAATGTGCTGTGGCGGCGGAGCAAAGAGATAGATTCTAAATGCTGCATAGGATCTTTGGCGCTTTCTTGGGTGTATTGGGGGCATAGATTTAGCACATAGGCATCAAAATGTGTTTCCTCCTCCATTTGCGTGGCTTGATAAAGCAGTGAGCTTGTATCTGTGGTGGATTCTATATGAAAGGTATGGGCGAGTTTTGGCGTATTTTGCCGCTCATTGCGGATAAAAAACTCTTTATTGGCGCGGGGCATATACGGGCTATAAGCCAATGTCCGCCCTAATGTATCAAAGTCAATCATTGCCATTCGTGTCCTAAGAGATGCTTTAGCGTTTGCAATCTGTTCTTGTGTGATGTGCATTTGGCTATCCTTATGTAGCTTTGGGTTAAATGGCGAATTCTAGCATATTCTTTTGTATCAAGTAAGAATTTATTAGGGGGGGGGGGGATATAATACAGCAGATTTTTGTGTTGTATTTTTGATTATCGTAGCGCAGCCATTGCAATGGGGGAATATGAATAAAAAGACAAAAGAACATCTTTTTTTATTGTCAAGTTTAATGCTTATTTGCATTATGGCTTTTGCAAGTATTTATTTGCAAAATTCTTATCTTGCCTATATCTTTGCTCCTGTGCCTATTATAATAACCTTGATGATGTATCTTTATACCAAACAGAAAACATATTGCCCACATTGCCACAAAAGCTTCAAGTTAGAATTTATCGGTAATGATATATCCTCACAGAGTGCTCTCTCATACTGCAAAAAAGATGTTGATGATACGCTAGATGGAGAAATCTTCCAAGTAGAAGAAAAAATGGATTATTTTAAATGTCGGCATTGTGGATTTATCACCTTTGAAATAAAAAAATATAAGGTTAAATAGTCCATCGCCTTGATTTCAGATTCCACATTTTGGCTTGTGTGCATTTTATGAATGCTCTAATGCCCCTTTTTGCCCAATATCCAAACTAATGCACGAAAATGTCCTTTATGTTTTCTTTTATAAATTTCTCAATTTTCTCAATTCTATTTGTGCCTGATTTGTTATAAAAATACAAAAACACTGCAGGTAACTTATCATCTTTAAATTCCTTAAATATTTCTTCAAAGCCATCAACCTTAGCTATGGTATTAGCTGGATGTTCTAAGCCTTTAGGGTCTATGAAAATGATTTTATACTCCTTACTTTGTGTATGCCTTAGCCAAAAGATGAAATCAGGATAGAATTTTCTATACACTTGATTTTGTGAATCAAAATAAGGGATATAAATCGAATCCACATTTTCTACAATCCGACTAAAACACCAATCGTATTGCTTTAAGATGTTATTGTTATCTTGCAAATATTTCTGCAAATCTTGCAAAAATTCTATTTCGCTTGGTTCTCTAATCGCATAAATAATTCTGCTATCATTTTTCTTGTCTATGACCAAAGGATTATAATAATGTTCTTTTAATTCTGTATTAAGTTCATAGTTGCAACACTCTACTTTATGCTCTTTTGTGCTTTGCTTGATAGCCTCTGTATATTCATCAATGCCTATTTTTCCTTGCTCAAACTCTATTTTTAACTGCTCTTCACTTTTTGCCCCAAGATTTGCTACAAGCTCTCTAATCTTTTTATTCATCTCTTCTACAATAATAGAATCGAGTGTGGAGCTAAACCTCTCATAATGGCAAATTTCATTGTCAATTTCTGCAAACCTTTCAAATTCCTTGCTCTTGGCATTAAAGAAACCCTCCAAAACTCTCAAAGCATTCTCCGCTTTAAGCGTTGGTATATCCCCTCTAATTTCAATTGCTTGTGTCTTACCATCATTTGTCATTTTTTCTTTAATTTTACATAATGTTTTATAACCCAAATCTTTCGCCCTTATGCTCTCACTCAAAAGCAACACATCTTCATCAAAAGATTCTATATAACTTTTCAACTCCTCAAAATCACATCGTGAGAGAATATAAGGCTTATTTTGTAAGCTTGTGGAATCCTTATATTTTGGCACAAGCAGGGGCTTAAATGTTTTGCTTTTTCTAAACCCACTTAAGGGGTAGCTTTGGATAAATTCCTCTAATCCCTCTAAAATCCCCTTTATCGCCTCTGTTTGAGTTGCCATTATAAAAAGTGTTTCGATGCCCAAAGCCTTATTGCGCAAATCCCCTCGCATATTAAAATCAAGCTCTTTCTCACATTGCCCAAGCCTTTTTCTCACTCCCTTGAAAGGCTCTATTCTCACACCTCGTCCAATGGTTTGCAAAACATATTTTTTGGCATTTTTACTGCCTATGTTAATAAAGCTAATCATATTCACGCGGTTGCTATCCCAACCCTCGCTAAATACCTTGCTTCCTATCATAATTTGTATCGGTGAAGATTGTTCATTAATGCTTTGAAAATATCCACTTGTAATGTCCTCACCACTTTCAACGCCAAGATTTTGCAAATACTGCTTCTCCCACTCCCTAATGCTCCCAATATTTAAAAGCAAAAATGGCTTTTTAGCATTTTTGGACTTAAAGACAATCTCTTTGGTATTACCCTTTATTCTGCACGCCTCAATCATAGAAGCTTCTTTAGCATAAAAAATCTCTTTTCTTAGAGTCTTAGAATCCATTGTTTGAACAAGCCCTAAAAATTCCTCATCTAAGCTTAGATTTTTATCAAAATACAAGTTTTGGTTTTGTGAAAGTTTCTCATAGAGATTTCGCGCTAAAGGTGTAATATCTCTATCCCCTTTTAAAATCTGCAAAATCGCCTCAAAGTAAAGCTTTATCCCCGCATCTTGTGTATTGACTTTATCAGCAACTGCAATAATCAGCGGTTGGTGGTAGATAAGGGGCTTATTTTTTAAAGCAAATTCTTGCATTATGTTTTCTCTATGCTTTTTCATCGCGCAAAAGAGTATAAAGCTCTCCAAGATTCTAGTGATTTGCTCCTCATTGTTTTCCTTATCCCTAAAGGCTTTCAAATCAGAATCTAACACCACGATATTTTTGCCATAGCCCTCACAATTAAATCGTTCTAAATTATAATTAAACGCACAAGTTTGCAAATCAAAATTATCACTAAAAGTTGCAGAAAAATTAAAAAATAAAGCCCTTATTATTTTTGCCCTCTGCAATCTCCCTTATATAACCTTTGCGCACAGAATCTTTATTATCACCCTTATGTGCCTCATCAAGAAGCATAATCCAGCCAGATTCTCTTAAAAAGTTCTTATAATTTAATCGCTTCGCCCTAGAATCCTTGCCCACATTTTCGCTCGTATCTAGCAAATCACTGCGTCCGATAAACACGACATTTTCATCAAAAAGGGAAGTTCCATAGCTCACGCTTTCATAGTCTTTTAAATCCTTTAATGTAATTGTTTTGCTCTGATATGCGTTATATTCTTTGATATGCGCCTTAAACTGCTCCAAAATCTTATCATTTGGCACAAGCAACATTATAGGTTTAGGAGGCAATAGCTTTGCAGCAAATAAATCGTGCAAAAGCGCGATAAGCTTTATCATCACGATACTTTTGCCGCTGCCTGTTGCCATCCAAAAGCTTGCAGAGTTGATTTGCTCTTTTGTGATGTCCTCTAATCCGCATTCTAAATAGCTTTGGTAAAAAGAATTGGGGCTTTGTGTATAGAGGATTAAAGCGGCAATAGCACTTTGTAGGGCTGCGATTTGATATTCTTGCAATGCAATGCTATGAGAAAAGCTACTTAACTCTAATTGGGCAAAAAGGGATTCGAAGTTTTGAATCTTTGTTGAGAGGATTTCTTTAAGAATGAGCTTTTTCTCTAAAGTTGCTTTTTGTGCGGATTTTGTTTTACTCATTTGCTTTTCCTTTACGCAAAGCTTTGTAGGTAGATTCTAAAATTTCTTTATCCTCTTTCTCCGCTTTAAGCAAATTTTCCTCTTTGCGTTTTTGATTAAATTTTTCATACTGCTCATAGGCGACTTGCTCCATTTGCACATTAGAAACACTGCCATTATCTTTTAAAATTTCCTTGCCTTGAAAGGTAAGCAAAGAATCCACATTCTGCCTCCAAAAGTCCATAGTCAAGGTTTGTTTATCTTTCACTCTAAGCTCTGCGGATTCTAAAAATACATTCACCAAGCGATTCAGGCTATCTAGCTCCTCTTTATGTAGATAATTTTTCGCCACAATCACATCGCCTTTGCGCACAATATTACCTTTCCAGCTTGTTAGCCCCATATTAAGCTCCTTTGCATTCGCCCTTTCGCAAATAAGCTCCGCAGCAGTCTTATGCGTAATCGCATATAAAAGCTTGTTTTGCGTTTGTGCAAAGAACATCTGTGTTGCTTTATCGCTTGGGTCATAATCCACACTCAAAGCAAAAAGTTCGCGCACTTTTTGATAAAATCGTTTTTCACTCGCTCTTATATCACGAATCTGCTCCAAAAGCTCATCAAAGTAATCACTTCTGCCATTGGGATTTTTTAGTCTATCGCTATCAATAATGAAGCCCTTTTGTAAATAGTTCCTTAAATGCTCGTTTGCCCAGATTCTAAACTGCACACCCCTTTTGCTTCGCACACGAAAGCCCACAGCTAAAATCATCTCAAGAGAATAAAATTTCACTTTGTAGGATTTGCCATCACGAGCAGTTGTTCGGATTTCCCGAATAACTGAATCCGCCTGCAATTCTCCCTCTTTTAGGATATTTGTGATATGTTCGCTTATGCTAGATTTGGAGGTGTCAAAAAGTTTTGCCATAGAATCTTGGGCTAAAAATACGCTTTTGCCAAACTCATAGAGCTCAACCTTAACTTTTTTATCTTGCGTGGTATAGAATAGGAGGTTTGGCATAGATTTTACTTGTTTGGGATTGTTTTATACGAGTTGGTAATTCTTATTTCTTCTTCACCTGCTTCTGTAGTATAAATCTTTCTAAATACTATATCAGATAAATGGTCTATATCTTTTGCATTATTAATCTCAAACTTATCATCTTTAATAAAATCTTGTTTGTATTTCAAGGCATATGCTTTATATTCTTCCCATTTTTCTTTTACCTTATCTAATTCATCAACAATCATTGCAATCGTTTTAAGTTTTGTTTTCGGCAAAGATTCAACATCTAAATTTTGAACTTTTAAAAATGGATACTTTTCATTATTTTTAAAAAGCCCTATATCCTCTTTTGTTGCTTCTCTATAATATTTAGAAAAACTAGGCAATACTAGCTCTAAATCGCTAAATTTTCTAAAATATATTTTTTGTTTTTCTTGACTCCAATAAAGATGTGTGTAGTTATTAATAGGTATACTGATTTTATTTGTCTCAATATGAGCCAATCTAATATCTGGTTTAAATGATAAATAAGTCTTCTCAATTCTAGCTGAAGGCATTATTCGTTGAATGTAGAGGTGAAATCTATCATTTATAGATTCAAAAACATATATGGTTTCTATCTTTTTTAAAGCATTCCTAGTTATGGAATTACAACTACTTGGTTGTTTCATTTTATCAAAATACTCTCCTATGTCCTCATCTTTAGTTTTAATAAAAAATATTTCATTTTCGCCCAACACATAATTTCCTCCTCCTTGCTCTACAAAATCAATCTCATAATCCTCCTCAAGTCTATAGTCCCAAACACTATCAAGAGAATGTTCTGCAACTTTGTAAAAATTATTTCCTGCTTTCCCATAAACATTTGTTCTAGCCACTATCTATCTCCTTTATCCAAAAAAGTAAAGTTATTTAACCTTATAAGCTCATTGTGAATCTTAACATCTTTTATTGCTTGTTTAGATATTAAAAACAATTTATATTTAGCATATTTTTCTTGATTGCTATCTATGGATACTTCATAAAAATGGTAACCCAAAAATAAAAGATAAGGGTTAAAATATGAAAATTTACCTTTTAAAATTAACAAATAAATCAAAATAAACACAACGCTAAAAATCAATAAATTATTAATACTAACAGCAATAACAAAATAAGCAATATAAACAGGAATATATTTAGGTTCTGCGATTGTAACCTCACTACATTCCATTGGCTCACTTTGAGTGTTTTGATAATATTTTTTTACACAATAGATATAAAGATGAGATGACAATAAAGCAACAACGATTATACACAAAGCTGCAATGAGATTATTAAAACCAATATTTTCACAAATAAACATTTGTATATCTCTATTTTGCAATATAAATATCACTACAAGTGGCGTAAGTGCCATTGCGACATATATTAAGTAAAAAATAAATAAAAATAATTCCATTTTCTACCACCATATTAGATTTTTTAGTTTTGGGTATTTGGCTAAGTCTAACGAATCTAAGTTAAGAATCTCGCCATTATCAAACTCACAAGATTCTATACCTTTGGAATCTAAAAATAATCGCTTGATTTTCCAACCCATAAGATTTGATATAGTGTGAAAAATATCAAACTCCTCTCTATACTCTGTGTGCATATCTAAACATACACTTTCTCCCTTATTAAGTTTATCAATGAGTTTGCGAGATTTGCGATAGTCTAGTATTGCTTCACATTTAGCATAATCTTTGCCTTTGTAGTTATTTTTGTTTTCTACCTTTTGAGGCTCTTTACACTCAAGCACATATTCACAATTAGCTAACGCCTCCTCATAGGATTCTAGCTCATAGTAGCGAAATGCTCCACCGCCTTTATAATCACATTCTTTGGAGATTCCACTTTGGAATCCCGCAATGACTTTTTTAAGACGAGGAATAATGACATTATAAAAATGTTCGCCCATTTCCACGCCTAGCCATTTACGTTTTAACTTTTGTGCTACCGCTAAAGTCGTGCCACTTCCTGCAAAAAAGTCAAGCACAATACTAGAATCCTTACTTGCAATTTCTACAATGCGTTTTAAAAGTTTTTCAGGTTTAGGGGTGTCAAAAATCTTGTCACCAAAAATACTTTGAATTTCTTTTGTTCCTTCTGTTGCAGTGCCAACATCTAACCAAATGGTATTAATATTTTCTCCCTTAAGTTCTGCTTCAAATTTAAATCGTTTATATTGTGGTTTTGAAGTTCCATTTTTTCCAAAAACAATGCGATTATCCTTTAAGGCTTCGTAAAACTTTTCCTCGCTCATTCTCCAACAACGACCATTTGGGGGATAAAAAACTTCTTTCGTTTTTGGATTTGTAATTGGATATGACAAATTATGCCTAATATTTGGCGCATCAAATGGATCAGCTATCCATTCTCCTCTAGCATCATTATCTAAATTGGAAAACTTATCTAATTTTGCCCCTAACCTTTTAAATTTAAAATTATCTCTATTTTTTGAATAAGTAAAATTATAGTTATGAGATAAAGTAAAATCTATATCATTTTGTCCTGATTTTCTATGATTCCACACAAAATTTGCTACAAAATTCTCCTCCCCAAACACTTCATCACATATAAGCTTTAATCTTGCTTGTTCTTTATCATCAATGCTTATAAACATACTTCCTTTATTATTTAAAAGCTCTTTTGAAAGTTCTAAACGATTATTTATCAGTGAAAGCCACGAAGCGTGATTAAAATTATCCGCATAGATAAAGCCATCACTCCCTGTATTATAAGGCGGGTCAATATAGATTAAATCTACCTTACCTTGATATTTTGGCATTAGGGAATTGAGAGCTTGAAAATTATCCGCTTTAATCAGTTCGCCATTCAACACAGATTCTAAATTTTCAAAACTGCTTAGAATCTTGTATTTTGTCTCTTTGGTAAAGTGCTTTGTATCAAGGGGGAGATAGCGGTATTTGTCATTACTCAATAAATCCTCTTTGTTAAAATCCTCATCAACGAGATTTAATTCTTGCCATTCTTTGATTTGGGATTTAAAGCCTTTGTCGTTTATTATGGAATCCATAAGATTTGGATTAAGCTTATCCACACTAAAAACATACTCTGTCTTTTTTGCAAATTTGGGCTTTAGCCATACAGCCTTTAGCTCATTTTCAAAATCCCCTATAAGCCTAATCACCTCATAGGCGATATTTTTAATGCGTTGCAAATGTGCGATAATCTCTCTATTCCATTCTTGAATTGCACTTTCTTTATAAAGATAGTCAAACATCCACAAATCAAACTGCTCTTTTAGAAACTCTCTTGCATTTTTATGGATAAAGAAATCTATTTCGCTTTGTTTCTTGTAACTTCTAAAGATTTTTTTTAGCTCTTCTTCGTTAATTTTGATTTTATAACTTTTAAGGATTGCATTTTGCTTTAAATCTTTTAAAAAATCCTCGTTAAACTCATTAGAATTTTGCTTAAAGACACTATTGAGATTTGGGAATAAGTCTTTTTGGTTGCTTACTTTGATAAGAATCTGTGCTTTGCTTTCATCACTCTCTTGAATACTATGCAATTTAAAAATAATTTTGTTTTTCGTGTTATCAGAATTTTGCTTATATTCACTCGCATCAAATGCGACTTCATAACTTTGCTTTTCATCGCTTAAGGTAAGGCTTTGATAGAGTGTGTCTGATTTCACATAATAGAGATTTTGTGTTTTGTAAAAGAGGCTTGTGTCTTTGGAGTTGCTATAGACTTTGGCATAGATGTTTTTATAGGCAGGAGTATCGTTGAAAAAGGGTGTACCACTTTCATTAAGATAACTATCAAAGAAAGTGTAAAGTTTATTGTAAATATCGTGAGATTGTGGCTCTCCCTCTATTTGTGAATCTAAGTAGGCTTTGATATGGGCGAAATACTGCTCTTTGATTTTAAGTAGATTGCTAAAGCCGCTTTTAGCAACATTCCCTTGATGAAAATCCTTGATTTTCACACCCAAATAACAATCCTCTAACTTAGAATAAAACGCTTTTTTGTAGTTCATACTTAAAATCTCCTGCATACTTTAAAATCATTATCATAGCCCATTTTCTCTTATTGCAAGCTTTTAAGGCTTAAGGCAACTTTTCAATATGTTTTTCTATAATTTTTGCAAATTTTCATCTCTCATACTCTTTCATCGCAAAGGATTGCAGCTTGATAAAATGTGCGCTTATTGGCTATGGATATTGGGGGCGAAATGTCGCTAAAGCCCTGCATAATAGCCCCGTTTTCCACCTCCACACAATCTATGATGATGACCCACAAGCCCAAAGCGAAGCAGCCACGCATTACACATTCACACCCTACCCTAGCTATGAGGCGATTTTACAGGATAAAAGCATTGAAGCCATTTTCATCATCACACCCCCACATACACATTATGCCCTTGCTCACGCCGCTTTAGAATCTGCCAAACATACTTTTGTAGAAAAGCCTCTTGCTACACAAAGTACGCAGGCTAAAGCCCTCTATGATGTGGCAGATTCTCACAATGTGCGGCTGTATTGCGACCATATATTTTTGCACTCTCCTGCGATTGCCTATCTCAAAAGCCATATTCAAAGCTTTGGGGATATTGTCTATATTAACGCCAGACGCATTAATCTGGGGCTTTTTCAAAGCAATGTAGATGTGATTTGGGACTTAGCTATTCACGACTTAAGCATTATTGACCACCTTGTAGGGCTGCATATCAAGGAAGCTTCGACATTTAAAACCACATATCTTAACTACCCCAATGACGCCCTAGCTAATATCAACTTGCGCTTAGAATCCAATATCATCATTACGCTCAATGTCTCGTGGCTAAGCCCTATCAAAGTGCGGGAGATGATTATTGGAGGGAGCAAAAAAAGTGCGATTTATGATGAAACTAAGAGCGATAAAATCACGATTTTTGATAGCGGCGTGGTGATAAAGGATCCATTTGACAAAAATAGTCTCTATCAAAAAATGGTAGAATACAAGCTAGGAAGCCAATACACCCCTATCCTACCTAAAACCCTAGCCTTAGATAACTCCATTGCATATTTCGCCTCACAGATTCAGCCCTATATCAAGCACAGCCCCCAATCTCAAGCAGACAAGGCGCATATTTTACGCGTCATACAAGCCCTAGAATATATCTCACACACATAACTCGATTAAGAATCTCAATAATATCCTGCACAAAAACAAGCAACCTTCATTCAAAATATTACAAAATACTTTATTGTCTCCTATTTTTTTAATTTTTGCTTTAATTTTGGTTTGATATTGTCCTTGGTATGCCAACAGATTATACTCTTATACTCCTTGATGGCGCAAGGCAAGATATCAATAGCACCACTTTCCCAAACTCTACTTATTCTCAACGATTCTTTATGTCGCCTATTGCTATCATTGATAGAATCAAAATTATTAGAGGATATGCCTCTACCATTTATGATACAGATGCTATCAGCGGAGCGGAATGGTCAATATCATCACTAAAAGAAGTTTTGACAAATGGAATGCAAATGCGGCTTTAAATGCCACTTTGCAGGAGCAGTCCTATTTTGGCATATACCGCTTCACTCTACACCGCAGAAATGCTAGATTCTGCTAAAAAATGGAATCTGCAACTGCGACTAAAAGAAATCTTTAGCGATGACCCTCGCGTAAATTAGCTTCCTGCCCCTAAAGGATACACAGGCACATTAAGCGCAGGGAGAAACTACATAGGTGCGGGGCATTCACACCAATGGCACCGGGGGCAGAATAAGCTATGATATAAATGAGAGCAATTGCCTCTATTTAGACTTCTCTCACGAGGTGATCACAAAGGATTCATTAATGAGTATCAATTCAGCCTTTTTGCTGAAAATGAATGAGCAATTACAGATAGTCTTTTTTGCTATCGGTGGAGGGGGAATTACACCGATTTATTTGCCTTTAATGCCTCTCCTCGTGGCTATTTTGTCTATAATGCACTAAAAAGGAGCGTTATCGGGGATTCGACCTTTAAGGGTTGAGTAAGCACAGGGTATAACCCCCCCCCCTCTCTATCACGTCCACACTTCTCGGGTGAGACTTTAGGACAGGCGGTGGATCTGCGCCTATTTATGGGAATCTAACTTAAAACTACAATCGAGCATTAATTTTATGAGCTTACCGCGCGATGACGAGACAAATTACACAAACTTTGAAATCACAGGATTCTATACAGATTCTAGGAATAAGATTCCCTCAATCGGTGATGAATCTAGGTGCCCCTCTCCCCGCAGAATATATTTGTGACGCAACTATAAGTAGATAGAGTGTGCCAAGATGCCAAACTCGCTATAATATCGATACCGCTATAAGCTATGGGTAGAGGTATTTGCCCAACTTAAGCCCATAGATATAGCCAACCATAGGAGACTTAAGCATTAATCTCTCTTATACCTGGAATAAGAATGAATCTACTTCAAGTAAGAGCAAGGGTTTGCCACTCACAGATGTGCTAGGACATAAATTTAATGGCGCAATAAGCTATACCTATAGGGACTTAGGAGGTATAACTTTGCAGGGAGCAAAAGGCTAAACAGCTAAGGAGCAATGTCTTTTCCCGCTCTTATACAACAAAGTTTCTCACTCTCAATCCTGGCATAAGCCAACACTACCCGACCTCTTTTCTTTTGCATTTAGGGGTAAATATAATATCACTAAAAAGCTTCGTGCAAATTTTGCTATCTCTAATCTCTTAAATCACAACTTTACGGATTATTATGTCTATGCGAGTGCAACTGCTAACTAGGAATGATAGCACCACTATCACTTACACCTCGGCAAATAACTATGACTTCCCCGCAATGAAAGACAAAGCTTACTCCGCATCGACTATACTAAAACTCATCTGTAAAATCTCTTTATGCGATGTGATATAGGCATTGAGCTCCTCTAGACTCAAATCCTTAATCAAGGCTAATTCACGCTTATGATTATCTAAGGACAAACCTCTAAAGTAATTGCTAAATTTCGCGCCCAATCGTTGAGATAGTGTCTCCTCCCGCAGAGGCTCACTCCCAAGCAAAAATGCCTTAGCCGCGTCTAACTCTGTCTGTGTAGCACCCTTAGCAATAAAGTCATTTACTACTTCTTTAACCACTTTTATTGCCTCGTCTTTACTCTCAATCTTTGTTTGCAAATGCCCACTTGCATAATCTGCCGCGCCACCCACGCTAATGCTCATAGAAGCAGAATATGCCAAGCCCCTTTTCACGCGCACTTCTTCCATCATGCGCGAGCCAAAGCCCGAACCGCCAAGGATAAAGCTCATTACCTTAGCGATGTAATTTTTCTCCTTATCTACTACATCAAAAGGCGCACCAAAGTATATAAAAGCCTGTTGTGTGGGCTTTTTTACGATAATAGAATCTACCTCTTTTGAAGCACTAAAGTGCAATCGCTCCTTACCCTCGCCCACAGGGAGTTTTGAGAGTGTGGCAATAAGCTGCTTTTTTAACTCCTCTTTTTGCAAGTCCCCACCCACAACAATAATCAGCCTTTTTAAAACAAGATTTCGCGCTAGAAAGGCTTTTATATCCTCTAGTGTGATAGATTCTATACTCTCTTCATCACCAAGCACAGGTATCGCCATAGGCGTGCCTTTAAAAAGTATACTTTTTAAGTTTTTTTCTGCGACATCATCAAAATTATCTTTATTTCGTGCGATTTTGTTTAAAATCAAAGATTTTACCTTAGAAAATGCCTGTGGTGTGAGGTTAGGGTCATATAAAAGCATAGAGAGGAGGGAGAAACTCTCATCGCTAAATTCTTTCAAAAAAGATAAATCAAAGCTCAATGTTTGCAGCCCCACACTCGCATATAAGCCAATAGCCTTGCTTTCTAGCCGGTTCGCAAATGCCACATTTCCTAGCTCTTTTGTGCCTTCATTGAGTAGATTCACGCTCATCGCTCCAAGCCCTGCGATGTGAGCGTCCGCACTGCCTCCTACAAAGATTAGCTGCACATCACCCACAGGCAGATTCTTACTTGATTCAAAAAGGAGCGGCACACTCACATTGTTGATTTCTACGGAATCTATCTTTACTTGCTCGTTGTCTTGTGCGTTCATATTGCCTCCTAATATCGCAACTATGGCTATCCATTTCAATATATACTTCATTAATACCGCTCCAAAATTTCATAAGCCGTATTGCGCTTTGCCGGGTGGCTGCCAATGTCTTTAATAAGTGCAATCATCTCTTTTGCATTCATCGAATTACACACTCCCGCACTTGATACGACATTCTCCTCCATCATCGTGCTGCCTAAATCATTTGCCCCAAAAAGCAAGGCTAACTGCCCGATATATGAGCCCTGAGTAACCCAGCTACTTTGGATATTCATAAAATTATCAAGATAGATTCGACTACACGCCAAAAGGCGTAAATAGCGGTTTGATGAAGCCTTATGGATATGAGGCATTTCCTTTTGCAAGGGCGTATTATCAGGCTGAAAACTCCATAAAATAAACGCCCTAAACCCGCCAAATTCATCTTGTAAATCGCGTAATGCCGACCAATGCGCCACAATATCCTCATCATTCTCCACAGAGCCAAACATCATCGTAGCCGTGCTTTTCATACCGATTCTATGTGCTTCTCTATGCACCTCTAGCCATTCTTTTGTATCAAGCTTTTTAGGGGCGATTACATCTCTCACCCTATCGCTTAGAATCTCTGCTCCCGCACCCGGTATAGAGGATAGCCCCGCTGTTTGAAGTCGCTTTAACACTTCGGGAATGGAGATTTTAGACACCTTAGCGATATAATTTACCTCAATAGCTGAAAAGCCGTGAATAGTAATCATAGGGTATTTTTGCGCGATATGTGAGACAAGCTCCTCATACCACTCAATCTTTAACTTAGGATGCACCCCCCCTTGGAATAGAATCTGCGTCCCCCCAATGGCCAAAAGCTCATCAATTTTCTTATCTATTTCCTCAAAGCTTAAAATATACACGCCCTCCTCACCAATCCTGCGCTTAAACGCGCAAAACTTGCAATCCACCCAGCAAATATTGGTATAATTGATATTTCTATCAATAATGAAAGTGGTGATGTTCTCAGGGTGAAGCTGCTGCTTGATAGCATTTGCCATTTTGCCTAGCTCTCGCAAATCCCCATATCGCATTAAATCTAAAATCTCTTTATCACTCACACGTTTAATATTTTTATGCTGATTGTGTGTAGGCAAATGCCCTCTTAAATCGCTCATTTTTACTCCTTAATTTTAAAATCTCGTTCCCATAGTGAATTCAAAGTTTGATGTTCTATCCCCGGGTTGGGCGTTGATAGGGCGAGGGAAGACAAGCACAATAGGACCCATTGGGCTTATCCACTCTACTGATAGCCCCCACGATGCGCGAGTGGTATCAGCAAGATTATTAATACCAATCATACCATAGTCAAAAAAGAGAGCTAAACGCATTTGTGCTTTTTCTAAGATTCCATAGCTTAACTCCGCAGAATGTGTCATCATATAATTCCCACCGATACGAATAAGCCCTGTGGGATCTCTAGGAGTAAGTGAGCTGACTTGATAGCCTCTCACACTTGAAATACCCCCCATATAAAATTTTGATGTGATAGGCACATAGCCGTGGTCTATAATTGCCCCAGCTTGAGTCTTATAACGTGCAATCAAATCAATGCCAAAAAGCGATTTAAGATGATAATATAATGCCATTTTGCCATAGAATTTTGTATATTCCTCATCGCCACCAAGTCCGGCATATTCTATATATGCAGAGATAATTGCTCCATTTTTAGGGAAGTAGTAGTCATCGGTATTATCAAAATACAGGCTCGGGCTAATGGCAGATTTGAGGGGATTATCAATTTTAAGATATGTCCTATAAAGAGCCTCCAAAGAGCTATCATAAAATTCCACAATACGTGTTGTAGAGAGTGTGTAGCTAAGTGAGGCACGTAAAGTATTTGTAAGTAATCGCCCTCCGGTAATTGTGCCGCCTGTGGTTTGCTCCCTATAATCCCAATTCCAATATAGAGAGTGAAAGACACTTGCTGATGTGCTGTATTTAGAATCAAGCACGCGAGGATTGCTTAATGTAAGATTTACTAATTGCCGGCGATAGCTCCAATCAGCATAAATCTGCCCACTTTGCCCCGTGCCAAAGAGATTACGCTCACGTATGGAGGCATTTACCATCAGCTTGTCATAGCTCCCATAGCCTAGCCCAAACATCAGCTCACCTGTGCGAGTTTCTTCAACATTTACAAGCAAATCCATAGCATTCTCGCTCACACGCCGCTCATCAATCTGCACCTTGCCAAAATATCCCAAACGCTTAAGGGCATTTTCGGATTCTTTTAGGTATGAGAGGCTGTATGTATCTCCGGGGGCTAAAAGCAACTCTCGTCGTATGATTCTGTCTGCGGTGCGGGTATTGCCTGAAATAATCACATCGTGAATCTTTACTTTTTGCCCTACTTGTATGAGATAAAGCACCTTGACTTCCGCATTCTCGCTATCTTTGTCTAAATCTGGACTCACACGTGTAAAGGCATAACCCAAATCGGCGATTTTTTGACGGATACTCTCCATATCTTGCCGCACATCTTCAATATTAAAATACTCTCCCTTTTTGACTTTTAACACCTTGTGCAATTCTTCTTCTTCAATCACGGGCACGTGCAAAATAATTTTAATACCAGATACCTTGTATCGCTCACCCTCTGTGATTTTATAATACAAATTCGCACTATAATCATTGAAGTTTGCGTCTAAAAAGCCTTGTGAAACGTTTGCATCTAAGAAACCTTTACGCATATAAGCATCTTGGATTCTTGCATTATCATATTCTAGCTCTGCAAGTTTGAGCTTCCCATCATTGCGCCCCCAAAGCCACCCCATAAATTGCTTTTGTCTATTGGCACTTAGCTCTTCTAGTTCTTTCACCTTAAGCTTTTCTCTACCATTGTAGGTAACTTTTTTAATAATGATATTTTCACCTTGATTGACATTAAAGATAATGGCATATGCCCCATCATCACCCACTTTTGCAATATCGCTCTCCACCACTGTGCCATAATAACCCTGATATTCTAAAATCGTGCGTATAATGAGCTTAGCGCGATTAAGCTTTGTCTCATCATAGCTATCCCCCTTTTTAATGCCTATTTGAGAATAAAGCGTTTCTTTTTCCTGCTCACTTCCATAGCCCTTAATCTCCACACTTGCAACTTTTGGCTTTTGCTTAATATGAAAGGCAAGCACACCTTGTTCGAAGGTCGCATATACATCTTCAAAATACCCTTGTAAATACAATGCCCTCACAGCTTTATCAACCTTTTGTATATTAAGCTCCTCTCCAGCTTTAATATTCACAATTTCATCAGCAAGCACATTTGAAATCGCATTTAAGCCCTCATACTTCACTGCACTAATCTCCTTAGCCCACACCACGCTAATTTGAAGACATAAGAGCATACACATACAGATTTTTTTCATCGCATTCCTTAGATCACATAGAAGCGCGATTATATTAAAAGTTTCTAACATTACCAATAACCAAACTATGCGGATTCTGTTTTCTTTATAGTTTCTACGCTACTATAGTTAAAACCACCACTAATCTTATATGCTCTAAGGAAAAGCAAAAGACATATCTCAAAAGGAATCTTTAAATATTTTATATGCTGTGGCATAATTAATCATACTTTCAAAATACAAAATGCGAGGATAATCTATGAATCCGCTGCTTAATGCCAAAGGGCTTTCTCATAGTTTTGAGACAACACTTTATACAGATATAAACCTCTGCATATACGAGGGAGAAAGTGTTGCTATTATGGGTGTAAGCGGCAGTGGCAAATCTACTCTTTTAAATAATCTCTCCACCCTTCTCCCCCCTAAAAGCGGGCAGGTAGGGCTGCTTGGCAATGATGATATATATGCCCTAAGCGCTAAAGAGCAGCTCTTGCTACGTAGGCTACATATAGGCATTGTGTTTCAAGCACACTATCTCTTTCGTGGATTTAGCGGTATAGAAAACCTCAAAGTAGCTTCTATCCTCTCAAATGAACCTATTGATAAAAATCTTTTAGAATCTTTTAATATCGCCCACGTTATCAATCAGCCTATAGGACAGCTAAGCGGCGGGCAACAACAGCGATTATCAATCGCGCGTGTGCTTACCAAAAAACCAAAAATTATTTTTGCCGATGAGCCCACAGGAAACCTCGATAAACAAACCGCCATGTATGTAATGGAAGTTCTTTTTGCCTATGTGCGCGCACACAAAGCCGCGCTTTTGCTCGCTACACACGATAAGGACATTGCCTCTTCGTGTGATAGAATCTACCATCTATATGATAGAGCATTGTATGAAATACAAGCATAAAGGTATCTTTGATATTTATTATTATAATTATGCTAAACTCCTATAAAACACAAATATGCAAAGGAATGCTATGCAGGGTATTATAGATTCACTTGAGCAATGGGGTTATGTGCTGTTATTTCTCTATTCTTTTGGTGGAGGATATGTAGGACTTATTACTGCTGGGGTGATGAGTGCACTTGACAAGATGGATTTATGTATCTCTATATTTGTTGCTTGTGCAGGGAATACACTGGGTAGCTCACTTCTTGCATATTTAGCGCGGTATCAAAAAAAAGATATGATGCAGTATATGCAAAAACATAGGCGCAAAATAGCCCTTTCTCAACTATGGCTCAAAAAATATAGCTCGTGGCTTATCTTTTTTAGCAAATATCTCTATGGCATTAAAACACTTGTACCACTTGCTATTGGCTTTAGCCGTTTTAATCTAAAAAAATTTTTGATGTTTAATCTTATTGCTTGTGTGATTTGGGCAATCATTGTGGGTTTATGCGGATACTATGCAAGTAGTGGTATTATTATGCTGCTTGAAAAGATTGACGCACATTCTTATCTTATGCCAATAGTTCTTCTTGTGCTTGGCATGATTTTATACATCATTATCACCCAAGTCTCTAAAAAGGTAAAAAAACGCTTATAGCATATATGAAGACTTTTTACCATCGTAAAGTTTTCTTATAAATCACAAGTACACTAGCGACAATATACAGCACACATAAAAAGCACAAACTTGCAAAATATTCCCACACACTTCCAAAACTCGCACCCATTTGATTAAGTTGCAAAAGCCCATTAATGCCGTGATATGCGGGTAAAAACCCTACCAAAGCACTCGCCCATACCGCAATTTGCGCTTTTGGCCACATAAAGCCTAGCAAAAACACAATAGGCATAGAAGCAAGCATAATGATTTGGGTAGAGAGGGCGCGTTTAGGCAAAATAGCACCAAAAAATACGCCAAACGCTGCAGTAGAAAGGATAAAAGCCGTGCTAAAAAGCCAAAAATCAAGGATATGCGCCCCCACATACACACCATAAAATTTATACGCAAACCCAAAATAAAAGGCAAAAAGCACCGCATAAATACAGAAAAATACGAGAATCTTAGATAACACCAAAATAAGCGGATTAGCTGTGCTGTAGTAGTTTCTTGCACCTTGAGCAAACTGCTGATTCTGTGTGCCGCCAATAATCCCCGCCCCTGCTACAAGCGTTTGATGTAGGATAAAAATCAATATGGGCGCAAGTGTGTAGTTAATATAACCCATTGAGGGATTAAAAAGCGGCATAAAAGAGGGCTGTAAAATTTCTCTTTCGTGGGTTTGCAGTTTAGTTTTAAGAGAATCATTAAAAGCATTAATGCAATCTGCACTTGCATTCACAATTGCCCCATAAATAAGTAAATACGAGGCATTCGCCATAATCGCCACCACAGGCGGGATACGTTGATAGATATGTTTTTCAAAATCCTTAGGGATAATAATCACACCATAGACAGAATAAGATTCTATCAAATCCTGCACATCTGCTTCACTTTGGAGAATCTCCACCACCTCCAAATAGGGTGAGGCTCTAAAAAAATCAATCATCTCTCGCGATGAAGTCGTGCCATCATAATCGACAATGGCAATCTTTTGGGGGCTTACCACATCGCCATAATAAGGCGTAGGATACAAAAAGAGATAAAAAAGTGAGCCACCAAAGATAATGAGCATTGCAGACACGGATGTAAAGATATTTCTTGCCTCGCAAATAAAGGTAGAATAAAAGTCTCTCACAATGAAATATCCTTAATATCGCCGATACGTAAAAATTCATTATATGCTTCTAAAACGAGCATTTGACGATTGGTTTTAAGTGCCTTGTTCTCGACATTGACAAGCACAGATTCAAAAAATGCTTCTAGAGGAATTTTAAGCGCAAAGAGCGCGGCGATATGCGTATCTGTGTTTGCAAAATGTTGAGATTGAAGCGATTTAAGGGCTTGATAGAGAGACTTTTCTGCATTAAGTGTGAGAAGCGATTCTATTATGGGCGTAGGCTCTATGCTATCTTCTAAAATATTTGCCACTCGTTTAAAGAGCCTCACAAGGGCTTCCTTATCGCTATTTTCAAAGAATGCACTTAGGCTTTGGGTATGCGTGATGATACTGCGGAGATTACGCATAGGCTTATTATCCACACGAGCATTTAGCACACAGCGGATAAGCGAGGGATTGACTTTAAGCATACCCTCTAATCGCTCTAAAAAGAAAGATTCTATATGGCTTAAATCACTTGTCTTATAGCCAGCAGCTTGATAGAGCCTTGCTATATCAGTGTGTAAGTCAAAATCTAGCTCATAGCAAGAAATAATCTTTAATATCCCATTAGCCGCGCGTCTTA
This sequence comes from Helicobacter mastomyrinus, assembly GCF_039555295.1. Taxonomy (NCBI): domain Bacteria; kingdom Pseudomonadati; phylum Campylobacterota; class Epsilonproteobacteria; order Campylobacterales; family Helicobacteraceae; genus Helicobacter; species Helicobacter mastomyrinus. Next base: position 791,345 of record NZ_CP145316.1, read on the forward strand.
GGGCAAAAGGGTCTTTTGAACCACTTGGAATCTTCCCCAAACTAAAAAGTGTAAAGATATTATCAAGCTTTATGCTTAGAGCAACAATAGCGCTGATGAGATGACTAGGCAAGACAGAATCCTCTCCTGTGGGGAGATACTGCTCCTTTATACTCAAAGCAACAAGCGGGTGGAAGCCAAAACGCTTGGCATAATAATAGCCCATAATGCCCTGCAACTCTGGAAACTCATACACCATTTGCGTGAGTAAATCCGCCTTTGCATACATAATAGCATTACTTAGAATCTCCTGCATATCCACTAAGGGCATATCTATCTTAGTCGCATAGGATTCTAAAAGTATATGCGCGATAATGCCCTCACGCTTAGATTTATCAAGCAAAGACCCTGCCCCCTCCACAAAGAGAATCTGCTCTAAATCCTCCACCTTAAAACCATTTTTTATATCATTTTCATAAAAAAACATCGCATCACTTAGCCTTGCTTTGAGCACCTTTTGATTGCCCTGCACGATGGGAGCAAGATGCTCTGTGGTGCTGTTTGCCACAAGCACAAAGCCATTATGCAGATTCCCATTCATATAAGTAGCAAAATACCGCTGATGCTCCTTCATAGAGATGATAATCACCTCCGGAGGCAGACGTAAGAACACCTCATCAAAGCTCCCACACACCGCACGAGGATATTCTGTAATGGCTACAATCTCATTCAAGAGGCTTTCATCAATTTCTACTTTAATGTGATGGGTGGATTCAATTCTGCGAATTTGCTCTAAAATAAGGGTTTTGCGTTTATCTTGATTCAAAATGACTTTACCCTTATCAAGTGCTTGGAAATAAGATTCTGCGCTATCTATTGCCACAGGGGCGAAACTCACATCTCTATGGACATACGTTTGTGCCTTGCTGTGCAGTCCAAAGGCGTTGAGCGCTATGCTTTCTTTACCCAAAAGCACACAGATATTGCGTATAGGGCGGATAAAACTTTGCCTTACATCTCCCCAAAACATACTCTTGCCAAATTGCAAAGATTCAAGCCATTTAATGAGTACTTCACCAAGCAAGGTGCTTGTTGCCACGCCCTTTTTTGTGTAGGTATGATAAAGCACTTCCTTGCCATCTTTTTGCGTTATTTGCAAGGTGGTATCTACACTCAAGCCATTTTTTTTATAAAAGCTTTCTCCTGCCTTGCTTAAGCCCTGTGTCTTATCGCCATTATTGAAAGCAATGCTTAAAGGGGGACCATAGGATTCTATCAGCATATCTTGCGTGGTAGTGGGAAAGTGCTCCTCATACAGCACAATACGTCTAGGCGTAAAGTATAATAGAGGCGTGGAGGCAATATTATGGGCTTTAGCAATTTTTTGCCATTTTTCTACCATATTGGGTAGTTCCTTTAAAAATGGCAATGCGGGAAGTTCTTCGGTAAAAACTTCAATAAGCAAGGGTAAATGTGCGGCTTTCAAGTTATTCCTTTAAAATTTTAGATATGATTGCGTGATTGTAACGCAGAGTTATTAAAAAGTCATTTAGAGAGATAAATATTACAGGAAACAAAACATTGAAAATAATATATTCTATCATTATGCTATTAGTCGCTCTAACTCCTGCTTTTGCCCTGCCACTGCATAAAATTGAGGGTAAATGTGTGCAGCCTAAAGATTTTAACAGGAATCAAAAGCAAGTGATTTTAAAAGCCTTTAAATACGGCGCAAAAAGCGGCTTTGGCTACACAATGGCAGCTATTGCTTGGAAAGAATCTTGCGCAGGAGAATATCGTGTGAATTTCGCTGACCCTTCAGCAGGTATCTACCACGCGCATATTCCCGGACTTCTTAAAAAACATAAGCAAAAAGATACGAACTTTATGCGCAATATGGTGGGAGAGCTGCTTATGCGTGATGATGATTTTGCCTCTGCTACTGCACTTGAGGAGCTAAACTATTGGCACAAGGTGCGTAAGGGGAATTGGTATGAAGTGATTAAATCCTACAACAAGGGCTTTAGCTGGGAAAAGGACAAAGAACGTGATAAAATGGCGCAAGAATACGCCAAAGATGTGCAAAAACGTGTAAAGATTCTACAAACCTATATACCCAAAATCAGCTCAAGCACTGCAAAACTTGCTAAAAAAGACTATGCTATTGATTTTATAAAAAATGCAGATTTGCAAGATAAAATCTCACAGCTACAAGACAAAAATATAAAGCAGAAGCAAAATACAAAATCAGCAAAACAAAACATTACTATCCTAGAGGAATAATTTGCTATTTTAAAGCGCCAAATCGCCTCTGCTTGAGATAGAATGCCTCTAAGATTCCATCTAGCTCATCTGTGCGTAGATTAGGCCAAAGTGTGGGGGTAAAAAATAGTTCTGCATAGCTTGATTGCCAGAGCAAAAAATTTGATAGGCGGCTCTCCCCACCTGTGCGGATAAGCAAATCTACATTAGGCAGTGTAGCTGTATCCAAATTAGCATTAATGAGTGTGATTGCCTCCTGCGGAGTAAGTGTACTTATCTCCTCTTTGCTAAGGCTTTGTGCTATTTTGATAAAAGTTCGTGCTATCTCATTATGCGAGCCATAATTGAGCGCGAGAATCTGCGTGAGATTGGTGTGATTTTGCGTGAGATGCTCTAGCTCTAAAATAGCATTTTTTAACGTATGGCTAAAAATGCTAATATCCCCTATGGCACGGAATCTAATATTGTTTTTCATATACACGGGCTTTTCATTGTGCAAATATTTCTCTAATAGCTTCATTAGGAAATCCACCTCCACCTTAGGACGTTTCCAATTTTCAGTAGAAAAGGCATAGAGTGTAAGATAGGGAATTTTTTGGTTAGCACACCATTGTGTTACGTCACGCACAATTTTTGCGCCCTCTTTATGTCCATGTGTGCGCTTTTTACCTTGACTTTGCGCCCAACGTCCGTTGCCGTCCATTATGATAGCAATATGCTGTAAGGAGGGCTTTTTCATATTTGCTACCTTATAGAATCTACCAATGGACGCAAGAATCTTGCGGGATTACCGACATAAAATCCACTTTGCATAATATCTTTGCTCACCACAGCTCCCGCACCAATCACCACATCATCGCAAATATTCACGGGCAAAATCGTGGCATTTGAACCAATACTCACGCGATTTCCAATATTTGTAGATTTCCACATATCTTTACTCGGTGCGGGAGCACCTTGAGAGAAGGTATCGTTGATAAATACCACACTATGCCCGATGAAGCAATCCTCCCCAATACACACAGATGAGCAAATAAAGCTATGGGATTGCACACGTGTGCGTTTGCCAATATACACATCACATTGTATCTCACAAAATGGTCCTACAAACACATCTTCACCCAACGTGCAGCCATAGAGGTTGCTAGGGGTAATAATCACTACATTTTTGCCACATTTCACATTCACAATGCCTACTTCTTTGATTATTGGATTCACACTAGCCTCTCAATGCTTGTAGTTTATCTTGTATATCTTTAAGCTGTGCGGCATAGGATTCTATTTGCGTGAAAGTCTGCTGCGCGTGGAGTGTGAAATCATTAGGTATAGGGAGCTGCTCTAAATCGAGGGGATTGAGATTGCCTAGATTGCGCTCATAAAGCTTTGAAAGCATTTGCTGTCCTTGTGTAGAGAAAAGATAGCAGTAAATCCCTATGGCAATTTCTGGACTTTTTGAACGCACGATAATGATTCCGGCATTTGCCACTATTTTAGCATCTTTCATCGCTGGGCTTAAAATGGTAAATTTAGGCATCGTGCCACGAATGGATATAGCGATGTCATAGGGTTTTAAGCTGTATTTGTGAATCTTATGTATATCACCCTTAAATCGCTGTGTAGAAAACTCATAGCAAAATCCATAATCTGTAAAATCTGCAATGCCTAAATCAAAATAGATAATCTTCTCATCTTTGCTCCCACCATAGACACGCTGCCCTCGAAATACGCTTGTGCCAAGTGCGCTTAGGGTTGTGTGATTTGTATGGCTTGAAGTGGGCTTTTGGACATAGGCGCTCACACTTAAATCGTGCGGGTTGATTTGAGAAAGGGGCGTGAGGGAGGAATGCTCCCCTGTGTGCTTGTAGCGATAAATATCAAGCAATTCTTTGAGGTGGATAAGGCGATTGTATTTGCCATCTTTATGGTAAAAATATGGCGTGTTAGCGTTAATATGAAGTATAGATTCATTATTGGGAGAAAGCACAATGATAGAAAAATCATAGGTTTGATGGGGGAAAATATTTTTAGGTAGCTCGATGATAGATTCTATCAATCCCTCCTCACATAGCCTCTCTCGCAATCGCCCTTCTATGGAAGATTTCAGCAAGGTTTGTGTGCGGAGGATAAACACGCCCTTATCCTTAAGATAGGAAAGTGAATGGATAAGAAAAAGTAGCTCGGGGTAGGTCTTAATCAATGTCTCATAAGTAGCAAAACGTTTATCTTCTTTTAAAAATTGTGTGCCGATATGGCTATCAAGCGGGGGATTGCAAATGATTTTATCAAATTTTTGATGCTTAAACTGCTCATTTTTAAGGATATTATTCAAAAGCAAATGCGAGGAGCTAAGATCTAAAATCTTGCAAATAATCTTAGCTATTCGCACTAATGCACTCTCTAGCTCCTCACCGTAGAGTTCAAACTGATGAGCGGCATTAGCAATAGCAAAAAACAAGCTCCCCATACCATAGCAGGGGTTATACACACTTTGAGATTGTTTGATATCAAGTAGCCCTACGAGCAATTCATTAATCTCTAAAGGCGTCGAATAGGAAAAAAGCTTATGTGTGGTCTTTTTTTGCGTGATAATGTGTAAAAACTCTTCAATCGTGCGGTTTGAAACGTCATTTCCCAAGATAACTTTTAGAATCTTTAGCAAATTGCAATGCGGATTAAGCGGAGTGTAAAGCTCCTCTCCTAGCGCGCTTTTAAGGGCATTAGCATATTCTTCATAAATAGGCTTTCGTTTTACTGCAAGGGCGATGAGAGATTCTATAAAATCGGGACAATGACGTTTGAGATAAAACATCTCTAGCATAATAGCAATAGAATCAAACATATCAATATGATAGCGTTTGATATATTCAAAGCAGTTAAGCAGCTCTTTCATCATTCCCCTTAAGAAAATTGCATTAAAATCATATCTCTTTAAGCACGGACAGCAAGCTTTGTAATTGCTTCTGTATTGAGATCGTCCATATGGCTTCTCATTACTTTAGAATACATATCCACAAGGCGATTAGTCTCAATCAACGCAGTCATCTCACGCACCGCATTGACATTGCTTTTTTCTACAAAGCCTTGTGTGAGGACATCATTATATACGATTTCTCGTTCATTCTCGCGCTCTTTTGGGTATTCATAGAGATTTTTACCCACTTTTTTTAAATATCGCGGATTCTCAAAGCCCACTATGGCAAGTGCGCCGAGATTGATTTGCTCGGCGATGGCGTCATTATTAAGATTGCGGACATAGATATTGCCATTCTTATCAGCCTCAAGGTGCAATCCCGCAGAGACTACAAGCCCCTCACCAGAATCTAGCCCATTGCGACTAAGCACCAAATACCCATCTTTATTGACAATCTGCCCATCGCTATTGATATTAAAGCTCCCATCACGGGTATAGCGGATTCCATCAGGTGTTTGGATAGCAAAAAAGGCATTTTCACGTTGGAGGGCGAAATCAAGCGGATTATCCGTTTGAGTGAGATTCCCCACGCTTCTATCGGTGTATTCCTCACTGATGATAGGCACTCTATCAAGTGTGCGATTGAGAAATTTAGCAGCCTTGCGTGTGTGGTCTTCTATGGGAAGCTGCTCTTTGTGCGTTTCATAAAGTCGCAAATAATCACCAATCACCACGTCATCGCGCTTAAAGCCTGTGGTGTTGAGATTGGCTAAATTATTTGAGATTAAATCAAGGCGGTTAAACTGCGTTACCATACCGCCAGTGGTGTTATAATATCCGCTTTGCATAAAGCCCCTTTATGATGAAATTACCCCCATTGAAAAGCAAAACATATTCCTTAATATTCAAAAAACATATAAAAATTCATAGAACCAGCAAGGCTTTGTGCATTACAAATCATTTTGACATCATAAAGAGATAGCACAAAGCAGGAAATATTATCACTAGGGCTACTCTAAAGACAAATATAAGATATTATAGATTCCTTAAGGTGAATGGCAATGCTAGAGCTGATAAAACCGAGAAAATTGTTAGAATCTTAACAATTTTGTAAAGTAGAAGGGATTTTTGAGTGGTAAGGGAAGCTATGATATGATTTTAGAATCTTACTTAGAGAAAATGAAATAAGAAGCGTAAGAGGAAACTGATATGTATTTTAAAAATTTTGTAAAAGACTAAATAATGCCACTTGATACGATTTTAGCAGATCTTAAAACACAAGGCAACTATCGCCGTTTAAAAACCCTTACACACGAGGGGCAGTATGTATATTTTAAAGGGCAAAAATTGCTTAATCTTGCCGGGAATGATTACCTTCATTTAACTAAAGATGAGGGCTTAAAAGATGAGTTTTTGCGCCAACTTGATGCAAAAGATTTTTATCTTTCAAGCTCAAGCAGCAGGAGCTTAAGTGGGAATTTTAGCATTTACGAAAAATTTGAAAGCAGCCTAGCAAAGTCTTTTCAAAATAAAGAAGTTTTACACTTTAATAGCGGCTATCATTTGAATCTTTCGTGCATACAAGCTCTAAGCACCCTACCAAACACCCTTTTAATCGCTGATAAACTCATACACGCAAGTGTGATTGATGGCTTGAGATTGGGTGGAAGCAGGTTTTTGCGCTTTAAACATAATGATTTAGAATCTTTAGAAAATTTACTCAAACAATATCACAAAGACTATGAGCATATGATCATTATTACCGAAGCACTTTTCAGTATGAACGGGGATTTCGCACCCTTAAAAGAACTCACAGAGTTTAAAAAACGCTATCAAAACATCTTACTCTATGTCGATGAGGCGCATTCTGTGGGCTGTTTTGATGAAAGTGGACTAGGTTATGCAAAAAGCTTAGGACTAGATAAGAAAATAGATTTTTTAGTTTTCACCTTTGGCAAAGCCATCGCCTCTGTAGGTGCGTGTATGCTGTGTAGCAGTGATTTTAAAGCATTTTTTATCAATAAAGCAAGGGCGTTTATCTACTCTACTGCCCTCCCGCCTTTAAATGTCGCTTGGAGTCATTTCATTTTTGCAAATCTTGCAAGATTCCATAATCAAAGGCAAAATCTGCATAACATAAGCCATTTTTTTAAAGATGCGCTTTTAAAACAAGGCTTTAAAATATTAGGCGATGAATATATCATCTCCTTGCTTTGTGGGAGCAATGCAAAAGCCGATATGATTTCCAACAATCTTTTGCAAGGAGGCATTTTCGCCCCAGCGATTAAAGAGCCTACTATCCCCAAAGGCACATCACGCATTCGCTTCTCTCTCAATGCCGCACTCAATGAGGCACATATAGAATCTATCATCAAGGCGTTGTTATGAAATATACTTTTTTGCATACTCACGCACAGAGCGAGAAATGTATTATATTTTTTGGCGGATTTGCTACTCAAGCAGCACATTTTGCACATCTTAGCGCGGATTGTGATGTGATTATGGTGTATGATTACAGGGATTTTGTGCTACCTCAAGCATTTTTTGATAGCCTCGCTTCATATGAGATGCTCTACCTCATTGCCTTTTCTATGGGGGTGAGTATCGCACCGCATTTTATCTCTACTTTTAACCTTCATCGCAAAATTGCCATTAATGGCACAAATATCGGCATTGATAGACATTTTGGGATTCACCCGCTTGTGTTTAAAAAGACTATCTCACATCTTAATGTGCCTGATTTTAAAACCGCGCTTTTTGGCACACAAAGCGATATGCCCCTAAGCCCTAAAGATAAGCTACAAGCAGAGCTACAAAGCCTTTATAATTATGCGCTAAATAAGCCTCACTTGCAAGATTTTAGCTATGATGTAGCATTTTTATCGCTAAATGATAAGATTTTCCCCTTTAGTGCTTCAAAGGTATTTTTTGATTCACGCATTCCGCCTGTGCGTATTGTGGAATCTCCCGCGCCGCATTTTGCATTCCTAGCCTTTCAAAGTTGGGAGGAAATATGCACTATTTAGAGCGATTCCTCCAAGCGAAGCATACTTACGCGCAATCCGCTTTAATCCAAAGGCAAATGCGCCATAGACTCGTTGAGATATTAAGTCGCACACACAGGAGGGAATTTACACATATATTTGAGTTTGGCGCGGGTAATGGAGAGCTTATGCGCTTACTCACGCCGATATTGCATTATGAATCTTATATTTGCAATGATATTAACGATTATGGCGTAGATTTGAGGGATTTGCCAAATGTGGAATATCATATTTTTGATATGGCACATTTACGCAACAGCCCTTTGTGGCAATGCAAATTTGATTTAATCCTCTCTAATGCCTCTCTGCAATGGCTTGATTTTGAAAAGAGCATAAGCGAGATTCATAGCATTCTCGCCCCCAATGGCTTGTGTCTTTTAAGCACATTTGGGCAGAAAAACTGCTATGAGGTAAGGGCTATCACACATCAGGGACTGCCCTATATGGAGCTAGGAACGATGCGTGATATATTGACTCAATATTTTGAGATTCTCTATTTTCACGATGAGCTATTGAGTTTGCAATTCCCTAGTGCGCTTGATGTGTTTAGGCATTTAAAGCAAAGCGGTGTGAATGCCCTGCAAAGAGGTGGCTACATCTCTAAAAAAATGCTTACAGAGTATGAATTGCAATTTCATAACACACTCACCTACCACCCCATCTACCTACTCCTTTCTTGCAGAACAAAACGTATTTAAAAAATAATATTATTTATTATTTTTATTTTAACCTTTCTGTTTTATAATCTCTAATTATTCTAGTAAAGTGATTTATACAAGTATCATAAAGTTATTGATTCAAGGTTTATATGGTGATTTCTCGTGTTCATATTATTAAGTATGGCTTGATATGTTTGTATATCTTGGGAGTAGGCATATCTATGCTTATAGGTGATGAGATATGGAGTATATCTCGCCTTTTAGGGGTATTTTTTAGCACAGAAAGTAAAGTAGGAGTGGATAAAAGCATTTTATTTGATGTGCGCTTGCCACGTATCATAATGGCAATACTCATTGGTATGCTCCTTGCATCGTGTGGTTGCGTTACACAAAGTATTTTTGCCAATCCCATAGCTGATCCCTATATTATTGGCATAGCTTCAGCAGCTACCTTTGGAGCAGTGGTGGCTTATGCAATAGGTTTGGCTGATTTTTATTTTGGCATACTAGGATTTGTCTTTTGTGCTGCCTTTTCATTGCTAATTTTTAAGCTCCACAAATATGCTAACATCACTACCTTGCTCATCATTGGCATAGCCATTTCTTCATTTTTGGGTGCGCTCACTTCGCTTTTTATCTACTACATTGGAGAAAGCTCGTTTAAAATTGTGGCTTGGCTTATGGGATATTTAGGACTTAGCTCGTGGGATAAGGTGGGGATTCTCTGTATCCCGCTTATATTGTGTATGCTCTATTTTTATATGTATCGCTATGAGATGAATATTATCCTTAGTGGCGATGAGGAGGCACGGAATCTTGGCGTAGATGCCACAAGGCTTAAACGCAACTTGCTTATTGTTTCATCATTTGGTGTAGCCTTTAGTGTGGCATTTAGCGGATTGATTAGCTTTGTGGGATTGGTAATCCCCCACATCGTGCGATTATTGCTTAAAGATTATAATAATGCCATTGTTTTACCTTTATGCACGGCTTTAGGTGGTATCTTTTTGCTATTTTGTGATGGGATTGCACGAAGTGCGCTTAATGTAGAATTACCCATAGGGATTATTACCGCATTTTTTGGTGCGCCTCTCTTCTTGTATCTTGCATTATATGCTAGGAGAAGTATATGAGTGTGCGTGTGAATGGCTTAGAATATCGCATTGATAATAAAATATTATTACAAGATGTGTCATTTTGCATTACACAGGGCGAATTTGTAGGTATTCTAGGACCTAATGGCTCAGGCAAAAGCACATTGCTAAAGCATATACTCGGCATTATCCCATTGCAAAAGGGTAGCATTACGCTCTTTGATAAACCTATAGAATCTTATGATATGAAGCAGCTCTCACATCTTATTGGCTTTGTGCCTCAAAAATCAGGCATAAATATGCCTCTTTTAGTACAAGATGTGCTACTTATGGGGCGATATAGCGCATTAAAAAGTATGTTTGGCGGATATACAAAGGACGATTTAGAATCAATGCGGGAGTTAGCAAATACACTCAAAATAGAATCTTTTTTAACGCGCAATATCCTTTCACTTAGTGGAGGCGAATTCCAACGTGTTTTGCTCGCAAGAGCATTGCTTAAGAATCCCCGCATACTTTGTCTTGATGAGCCCACCTCTGCGCTTGATTTACATTTTTCTATCGAGCTTCTTTCCTTGTGTGAGGATTATATCCGCACGCATAATATCGCCATAATAGCTATTTTACACGATGTGAATCTCGCCTCCCTCTTTTGCCATCGCCTCATTTTTCTTAAAAACGGACAAGTGCGCTATGATGGGAAAAGTGATGAGCTACTCAAGCCACCAATATTAAAAGACATTTATGGATTAGAATGCGAAGTAATGTCTCATAAGGGCAAAGCGCATATTATTATTTCAAAGGAGTATGTATGAAAATTTTTCTCTGTATGATTGGTTTTGTGTGTATGGTTTTTGCACAAGAGAGATTAGTGGTGCTAGACCCGGCAAGTATTGAGATTATCTATGAGCTTGGGAGTGGAGATGAGATTATCGCTATTGCACATTTGCAGCATAGTAACATCGCCCCAAAAGATAAAACATCAAAGCTACCAAGTGTGGGGAGCTTCTCAAATCCTTCCATTGAAAAAATCATTTCTTTTAAGCCTACGCTTGTGATTCTTAGCTCGTATTCTTTGGGATTGCAAGAGCGATTAGCGCAATTAGGGATTAAAACAATGTATCTTCAAGCAAAAAGATTAAGTGATTTGGAAAAAAATATTACCACCCTAGCCACCTTGCTTCATAAGGAAAAAGCCGGTATCGCGCTTAATAACCGCATTAAAGAAGAGTTTTTGCTTCTAGAACAAGAGCCTTTAAACAAAAGCGCACTTTTTCTCTTCTCAAGCAACCCTCTTATGGGATTCACAGATAATTCTGTGATAGCCGATATATTTGCCCTTATTGGCGTGAAAAATGTAACACCCCCAAGTGAGATAGATCGCCCCATTATCTCAAGTGAGTTTATTTTAAAAACAAATCCAGATATGATTGTTCTAGGCATTGAAGCTAAAGATTCACAAATACTTCTAAAACAAAATCCCGCCCTAAAAAACACAAAAGCAGCAAAAAATAATCATATTTTTGCCTATCCACATACTTATTCTCTTTTGCGCGTAAGTCCTAGCATAGTAGAACATATCAAGGCATTTAAAGAGATATTACAAAATAAAGAGTAGAAACTTAAAGCAGGTATCTTAAGTGAGTTTTATGTTATAATCTATCACTTAAGATACCTCCAACCACAAGAGAATGTGTAATGAGTTTTTTTTCTATTGAATTTAGTATTCTCCTATTGCTATTTTTTATTCTATATTGGAGCATTCCATTCTTATCGTGGCGTAACCTCTCTCTCCTTGCTTTTAATTACCTTGTTATTTATCTTTTTAGCCCCTATTTTGCCCTCATTGTGCTTATCTATACCTGCCTTGTGTATTCCCTTGCTCTTTTTATCGATAGCTTGCGAACGCGTTTTGCGCTTCTTGCTTCTATGATATTTGTGTTACTTTTTTTGTGTTTCTTTAAATATTATTCATATATTAAAGATGAGTTTGACGCGCTTCTTGCGCTTTTGGGGCTTGATTTTTTAGAAATAGATATTATCTTTCCCTTAGGCATTAGCTTTTATACCTTTGCTTCTATCACCTATTTGTGCTCTGTGTATGAAAATAGCAAATACCTTGCACAAGATGATTACTATCAAGAAGAGAATCCTGCACTAGAAAGCTTTGTTGGGGTGGCGACTTATCTTTCATTTTTTGCTACTTTTATGGCAGGTCCCATTATGAGAAGTGAATCTTTCTTCTCTCAATATCACACAAAACGTGAGTTTGGCTCGATTGATATGATTATTACCCTTATATTATTTGGATTTGTGAAAAAGGCAATTATTGCAAACTATTTAGGCATTTATGCTATGCCTATCTTAAATACCCCTTTTGAATACCATGCTTTAGAGCTTTTAAGCGCACTTTTTGCATACAGCATTCAGCTTTATTGTGATTTTAGCGGATATGTAAATTTAGTTTGTGCGTTTGGACTTATGCTTGGATTCACCCTGCCGCTTAACTTTAATATGCCCTATATGGCAAAAAATTTGAAAGATTTTTGGAGTAGATGGCATATTAGCCTCTCAACCTTCATACGTGATTATATCTATATCCCACTTGGTGGAAATAAAAAGGGTTTTTTGAACACACAACTTTTTGTGCTTATCGCTTTTGGGCTTTCTGGCTTATGGCATGGCAATACTCTAACTTTTCTTATTTGGGGGCTAATGCACGGCTTCGGTATTGTTTGGCTCAATGTGTTACGAAAACTTGGAATTGATTTACATAATGTGCCTTTTGTAGGAGCATTTTTTACATTCCTTTTTGTAAGTTTTTGCTGGATTTTCTTTTACTATCATTCGCTTGAAGAGGTGAGAGGATTTTTTCTTGCATTTTATTATGGCTTTACTCTACCTGTGCCATTTTATACGTGGGCGTTACTTGGTGGATTTCTTGTGCTTTTTGTATGTTATCCTCTTATGCACGATTCTATGGAAATATGCCAAAAAGCCTTAGCTTTTATTCCGTGGATTATTAAACCCATCATTTTAAGTGTCATTTTTACGTTATGTATTGTCATTATGCCCTCTGGCATACCTCATTTTATTTATGCGAGTTTCTAATGCAGCAGGCAAAATTTATATTTATCGCCTTTTTCACACTTTTGCAGCTTCTCATCATACTGCATAGCTCCATACTCATATATATAGAGCAGCAATACCACAATTTTAGTGAATCCCAGCATCCCCTTACCCAAGTCTTAAATATTATCTATCAAAACACAATGCTACAAGAGAATATACTTTTTACCTATACAGATGGTGCTATAAATACTCTCAATACCCTCTCTAGCAATTTTTTTAGTTTTCATCAAAGCCCTCAAAAAACAGCAGCAAAGGAGCAAAGTAAAACACCACATTCTACTCCATCTCTTAAACCTCCCATTTCAAAAACTACTCCCCCTCCCCCGCACAATCCCCATAGTGAAGTAGCCAAGAGTATACCCATAGAGGATACTCGCCATTTTTTTAATCATAAAGAATCTTCCCATACGGAGATACAAGCAGAAGTAGCAACAAACCAACCTCAAAAGATTCAGTCTCCCATAGTGGAGAGTTACACACCTATACGCGCTATTAGCAATCCCCGAATAAAGATTGAAGAAGGCTCATCTGTCCTACTTGTGGGAGATTCTATGATGCAAGGTGTCGCCCCCTATATGCTAAAAACCTTTAAAAAAGTGAATCTGCAAGGAATCGACCTTAGCAAACACAGCACAGGCTTAACCTACAAGCATTATTTTGATTGGGCGGAGGCAATTAAAGATGCCTTTAGTAAAAATGACAATATTGCCCTTGTGGTTGTGCTTTTGGGTGCAAACGATCCTTGGACGATAAAGAAAAATATTGCCTTTAAAAGCCCTTTATGGGAGGAAATCTACACTCAGCGCATAGAAGAAATCCTTATCATAGCCCAATCCAATGGCGCTCGTATAGTTTGGTATGAGATTCCTTCTGTGAGAGAAAAATCCCTTAATGATAAGCTTATGTATCTTAATAGCCTGTATGAGCGCGAAATGAGAAGTGGTGGGGAATATTTTTTACAGAGCAATGGCATTGTTACACAAGGGGGGAAGTATTCTGCGTTTATCAAAAATAAAAGTGGCAAAAGTGTGCAAGTGCGCGATGATGATGGGGTACATTTCACTTCAAAGGGATATCAAATAATGGCAAATATCTTTCTCAATGCACTTGAGATTAACCCCCTAGAAGATTCTATAAAAAAGCAATAGGGGAAATGCTATGAAAATATGCCTGCTCTATTTGTGTTTGTGCGTATTTGCATTTTGTGCAGATTATCCACTCAAATCCATAGGTATTGCTTTGGGCAAACCCGAGCAAGTCGCCAAGATTCCCACATTAAGCAAGAACCTCTTAGAATCTACAAGCGGTATAAAAAACTACCAAAATGGCATATCTCCCACTTTTAAAGCAAAGCTACAAACAAGGGAAAATCTCATTATTAGAATCTTGGGAGATTCACATATTGCTGGGGATTTTATCTCCCATAGGCTACGAGGATTGATGTTTGAAGAATATACTTTTGGTTTGGTGTATCCTTTATTTCCTGCTTATCATCAGCATATCGCCCTCAAACATGAAAGCTCTAATTTTGAAGTCCTCAATTCTCGCGATAATGAGCTTGATGAATATCCCTTGGGTGGCATAGTGGCAAAACCTATAGAGCTACCCGCTCATATCACACTCTCACCTCAAAACACCACAGAACAAACCCTAAGCAAAATCATATTCAAATCCACTAACCAAAATAGTGCGCTTGTAATTGAGGACAGCGCAAAGCAGCAATTTATTATTAACGCTAAACATCCCTTTGTATGGCAGATTCTCACGCTTAAATTACGCTATCCTATCACCATTCACGCCCTCAACGAAAAAGTGCTGCTTGGAGGGTTATTTATCTCCAATGAAGAAGGCGCAAACAATATCATTGAGAATCTTGGTATCAATGGAGCTAAGGCAGATATTTGGCTCAAATGGGATAAAGAGCTGTTTATGCAGCAAATGCGTATCCTCCCAGCAGATTTATATATATTATGCTATGGCTCAAATGACGCACTTTATAGTAATTTTAACGAAGCACTTTTTTTGAAAAATTATGGCAATTTGATTGACACCATAAAGGCAGCAAATCCAAATGCAAATATTTTACTCCTATCGCCTCCGCCTGTAGTGCAAAAGGTAAGCAATGCGACAAAACGTAAAAAAGCCGTATATAAACTCACCAAAAATGCCAACCCTGTTAAAACTGCCATTGCTAAACTTGCTAAAGAGAAGCAAATAATGCTTTTTAGTATGGAGGATTTTATCAATGAAAGCGGAGGCAAAGCTAAATGGGAGAGTGCCAATCTCGCAAAACCCGATGTGCATTTACTCCCTAATGGTTATAGACTCATCGCCGATAAACTCTATTATGAACTTATGAAACTTGAATAATCCACAAATTTTATTTAAGAGAGTCTATCTTGCAAAAAAGCGATGTTAAATAGCTTAAATAAAGGTTAGCTTGATATGCCTACTTACTTGTTATTTTTACTCAAAACGTATCATTTATATCAAAAATCTTATTTAAAAAGATTATTAAGCAATTTTTGCGCTCCTTCTTTTACCCTATCATCTTTAATATATTTATCAATGGCTTGTTCTGCACCTTGAGTGATTGCCTTACTCGCTTCAGCCTTAATCAGCTCATTTGCATCAATGCTAATAGTGGGTGAGGAGAGGCTATTGCGAGCTTTGAGATAAATATATTTATCTTTGATTTGGAATTTTACATCAGCATTAATCGTGCCTTTATCTGTGTCAATACTCGCTCCTTGTGCGGCAATAGTAGTATTAGCACTTTTTAAGCCAATATCAGTAGTGATGATATTTTTATCAATCACCGCATTTAACCCCGCATTTTCATAGCTTTCTTTTGTAATATCCGTCTTTAGGTATTTAGCAGTCAACCCTGTTACTTGATTAGGCATCAGTTTGCCATTGCTAAGAACAGCTTTGAGCGTGCCTTTTTCTGTTAAGGTATCATAGTTTAAATCCCCATTCATATCCGAGCTAAAGACTTCAGGGAGTTGCACAATTTTGAAAAGTTTTAAGGTATTGACATCTTTTAATGAAGCGGTGAGTTTATTGCCATCAAGCACAGCATCTATATTACCCCCGAGCGATTGTGTATAAAAATCTGCATAGAGGTTCTCTGCGAGTTTAGCTATACCTGTGGCTTTGAAATCCCCGGCAAGTTCCACACCAGTAGCAAATTTAAGCTTTTTGAGATTAGGGATAGTGGCTTCATAAGGAGCAGAAAATATCATATCGTTAAGATTGATGCTTGTTTTTGCAAGTTTTACCTGTGCTATATCAGAATCTAAAGTCGTATTTGCCTCCCCTACGCCCTTATCAAGCCCTATATTAGATTTAAGCGTGAATTTGGTACTAGGCATATCTAAGTCCATCTCCTTTTTCATTACGGCGTTATTAGTCGTGCCAGAGAGCGTGAGGGCTGTTGTCGTAGAAATCCCCGCGTCCAAATCGCTCACTACCGAATCTAAATTCAAATTCATAGTCGCATAGCGTGGCATATATATCATCCATAAAAGCGTATCTAGACGTAAATTTTTAATATGTGCTTCAGCAGTCTTAGGTGCGAGTTCTTCAAGTGTGGCAGTATAGGTGGTAGTAGAGTTTGCCACGTCCGAGCTACCATTTATCACTAAAGATTCTATTCCACCCTTAACTTTACCCTTTGTGCTAAAAGCTCCTCGTATAGGCATTCCTACCAAAGGCGTGAAAGCAGATAAATCGCTTAGGCTCACATCATAGGTTGTTTGCGTGGTAAGTTCATTAATGAGCGTTTGCCCTTGAGAGTGGATATTGCCAATATTGGCATTGAAACTAAGGTCGTGATTAAGTTTATCCATATCAAAAAGGGCATTGAGTGTAATCACAAATGTGGTCTTTGGCACATCAATTTCAAAATCTTTTTTAATTAATGCGCTATCAACCAAGCCTTGCGCAACACCCAAAAGCGCATTACCATTAAAATTCATCTCCGCATCGCCTTTGATATCTGCTTCAAGATTAAGTGCCCCACTTGCATAAGGCTTCATGCCACCCATAGCAAGAGCTTCTCTAATTTGCAAGTCTTTGATATGTGCCTTAATAGAAGTAGGTGAATAATCCTCTAAAAGCAGCACAATATCAGTAAAAGATTTTGCAATATCACTTATAGTGTGAATTTCAAGGCGATTGAGCGTGCCTTTAAGCGTGGTATTAATGATAAATGCACCCTGCAATGGCGTATCCACAAGTTCCCCTAGCGGAGAAATATCCCTCGCATCAACTTTGAATATCAAATCAAGTGTTTGGGAAAAGAGGGAGAAATCTCCATTAAGCGTAATGAGAATCTTATCATTATGCGTGATAAGCACATCTATGCTTGAAAATCCTAGAGAGAATTTCTCCACATCAAGCTTGATAGACGCATAATTGTCCACTTGTCCTTGAATGATACTCTTTACCAACGCATTACCTGGAGGTGTGAAAAGCACTCCAAGAATCAGTACTATGAGTGCTAGAAAGATACCAAGTATCCACAAAAGTATTTTTTTCATTTTGTCCTCCATTAAAGCGATTTAAGAAATTTTAGGCATTTCAAGCTGTCTACCTCTACTTGCTCCAAGTATAAGCACAAAGATTAAAGCCACCATAATTTTTACCCACAATGGCACAGGTACAGCCTCGCCCGCAGCATAGCTGTGCATACCGGAGAGATAAAAATTCACCCCAAAATATGTCATAAGGATTGAGAAAAAGCCTACCACAGAAGCAGTAGCGAGAATAAAGGGGAGATTATGCTTAAAGACAAAGCGCAAATGCAAAATAATCGCATACACACCTATGCTAATAAGCGCCCAAGTTTCTTTAGAATCCCAGCCCCAATATCGCCCCCAAGATTCATTTGCCCAAATCCCACCGAGGAAATTCCCCACTGTGAGTAAAAATAGCCCTAGAATCATACCCATTTCATTAAGCGCACTTAGCGATAGAATAGAATTATCAATATTTGCCTTCACTTGCGAGGAGAAGTTAATCTTTGAAGCCCTTAAGACAAACATCACAAGCGTGATAAGCCCTAGCATAAAACATAATCCTAAGAATCCATAACTTGCAGTAATCACGGATACGTGGATATTGAGCCAATAGGATTTCAGCACAGGGACGAGATTCCCAATCTGTGGGTCCATAGAACCAAGATGTGCGACAAAAAGTGTAATACCCGAAAGGAAACTCGCCGCACATAATGCGAGATTTGAGCGTCTAAAGCATATCACCCCAGAGAGGATAGCTGCCCACGCAATATAAAGCATTGATTCATAGGCGTTGCTCCAAGGAGCGTGTCCGCTCACATACCACCGCAAAGCTAATGCACAAGTGTGAATCACAAATAATGCAAACAAGAGGGCATAAAATACTTTATGCACGAGTGCTCTCATAGGCTTATTAGTGAGAATCCCGCTTAGTACGACAATGAAAAATATAATGCTTATAAAGATATAAGGATATATGAGCTGGTGAAAGGGATTGTAGGTATTGAGCAAGATTTCAGAATCCACTTTCGCATCAGATATAAGCGTATTTTCACCATATTGCTGCTGATAGGAGCGCATTTCCTGCACGGCTTTTATGGCTTGCTCCCATTGATTATTTGCTAATCCATTTTCCATACCTTCTGCGAAATCTTTATAAATATGTAAAAGCTGCGTTGCCCTCACCGTATCGGCTGCTGCTACTGCAGAGCTAATGGCTTCAAGTGGATAGAGCCATTGATTGTTTTCTACTTTACTATCGGGGAAGATTCTAAGCACCTGCCCGGTGTAAATGAGAAATGCTACGTTAATGCGCTCATCTACGCTAATCACATCTTTTTCAAAGGTATCACGTAGGGCAGGATCCTTACGATTAGCCTCTTCTACATAATTTTGCAAAACATACTGCCCATCAGCAAAGACATCATTAAAAGCAATATACTTTTGATTTTCATCAGTGCCTAGAATCTGCCTTAGTTTGGGGCTTTTAGTCACTATCATTTGCACACTTTGCCACTCTTGCGGATAAAAAATCATACCTAAAAAGATTTGTGTAGGATTTAAGCCTAGAAAGGTATTTTTTTGTGTGATTTTATGAATGTAGTCATTTGTAAGTGTGTGGAGTGGCTTTGTGCGTCCGCCAAAGTCTTGCACAAGGACTTTGTTAAATTCTTGAGTAAGTGGGGTTGAATCCTGCAAAGCCTTTATCATCGTAGGAATATCCTGTAAATGTAGCATATTCTTTGTCTCTTGAGTAGCAGTATGCGTACTATCTATTTCGTGCGTGGCGGCAATATTTGGCATAGCATAGGTATTTTGAGGCAATGTGAGTAAAGCTAGAACAACACACAGGACAAAGGCAAAAAAATGCTGTGTTTTTAAGAATCTCCCTAGCATAGCAAAACGTCCATTTTTATCAAAAAGCAGCCATATCACACCGATGATGAGCATAGTATAGCCGATATAAGTAGGATTTTTGCCCGGGTCATTATTCACAGAGAGAATTGTGCCGCCCTCATCTTGGTGATAAGAGGATTGGAAAAAGCGATAGCCGCCATAATCAAGCACATTATTCATAAAGATTCTAAAAGGCATAGGTGGCCTATCTCCATCAAGCACTTCTACTTGTGAGGCATACGAGGCAGGGGAGTTTGACCCTGGATAGCGCTC
Organism: Helicobacter mastomyrinus; assembly: GCF_039555295.1. Classification (NCBI taxonomy): domain Bacteria; kingdom Pseudomonadati; phylum Campylobacterota; class Epsilonproteobacteria; order Campylobacterales; family Helicobacteraceae; genus Helicobacter; species Helicobacter mastomyrinus. The sequence goes on from NZ_CP145316.1 coordinate 811,115, forward strand.
AAGCTCAAAATTCTTAAGCGTAATTTTGAAAGGAAGTGGAATATGATCGACACCCCACGCAAAATAAACCTTATATCCATCTATTTCACGTATTGTAATACCCTCTTTTTTAGGGGCTTCATCGCCATCTCTTACAAGCATTATATGAAAATCCTTGTCTAAAAAATTCATATCAGCATTGAGCAAAAAGATACCATTAGGGACATTATCCTTCATAAGTTCGCCTGTTTCAAGCTTTAAGGGCTTGTCAAAAAAATCAATTGTACGTTTGATATGGCTATTGATTTTATCATCTATAAAAGTGGGAATCTTCGCATATTGTGTATCACCCTGTGGATTTACTACTTGGATGAAGATATAATGCTCACTTGTGCTAATGGTATTTGCACTTTCCCCCTCTCTTATACTCATAAGCCCCTCAAAGCCAAAATGCCGTGTAATTCCTGCCCCGATAATAATCACAATAAAAGAGGCATGCAAAAGTAAAGAGGCATATCTCTTCCTCTCCCACGCTTTTGAAGCGATCAAGCAACCAATAAGGGAAAGCAAAAGCCACAAATGCAACATTTCAAACCAAAAGGCATTATATACATAATACCGCGCTGCCATTGTGCCATCAAACTTTTCAATAAATGTCGCTATCCCGCAGGCAATAGCATATATAGCCATTAACACAAGCACCACTTTCATAGAGCAAAACAGGCTTTTAATAATACTCATTAGAGCAATTCCTCTCTTATCTCATTATTGATTTGTTTAACGTCTTTACCTTTCCATTTGCCACTTGCCATATAATCTAAGATTTTAATCATAGATTCGCTAGGGAGGTAGCCGGGCAGCTCATAAATACTCTTGCCTTGCGTATCTACAAACACAAGTGTAGGTGTGGGACGCAAAGGAGATTTAACATAGGATTCTATAAGCTGGTGGGTATTAAAGCTTTGGGTATCCTCACCTCTATAGAGGATATGCTTTTTTGTGTAGCTAGAATTGATATAATAAGGCAAGAAGCGCTCTTGAAGTGTTTGCTTCAGCTGGGAATTTTGCGCAATATCACCTTTTAATTTATCGCAATAAAAGCAGTTATTTCTTGCAAAAATAAAAAGCGTGAGTTTGTCATCTTTGTTTGTATAGAGATGTTTAGTATCTAAAAATACATCCTCTAATCCGGCATAACTCGCCCTATCTACACTTTCAGCTTGTTTAAGAATCTCATCTGCATTTTTTGCTCCTGTGGAGATTTTCACCTCCTGCTCCTCGCTACAAGCCCATAAAAATAAGCCCATAATGCCACCCATGGCATATATTGTAATACGTCTCATTTATTCTCCTTGTTCTTCAATAATATTCATAATAGTATCGACGAAATGCTCACTATCATTAAAGCAGCTGCATACGCGATATTCTGGCACTCCTAAACTTTTAGCAAGATTAGCATAAAGAATCTTTAGCTCAAATTCCGTCTCCGAATTATCCAAGCTAAAAGAAAGCGGAAAGAGTATCATTTTATGCTTTTTATATTTTGTGATACCCTCTTTTGTGCTGGGACTTAGCCATTTTACAGGTGTGGCTTTAGACTGATAGACTAAATCGATTTTCTCAAAATGTATGTCTTTTTGATGAAGGGCAGATTCTAGGGCTTTGAGATTTTCCTCGCAATGCTGCTGATAAGGGTCGCCCTCTTTGATTCTTGCTTGTGGAAGGCTATGGGCAGAAAGAAGCAACACAAACTCCTCCGCCCTATCTCCATTGAGTGCTTCATCCACGCTCCGCACGATACAATCAATATAGCCACTATGTGTATGATAATGTGAGATTTCACGCAATATCGGGGTAAAGGCAAGATTTTCCAATGCGGCTTTCGCATCAAGCAAGGAAGAATGAATCGTAGAGCTGGAAAATTGCGGGTAGAGGCTAAAAAGGACAAGTGATTGAATACCCTGTTTTTGTATGTCCTCTAGCACATTATAGGCAAATGGCGGAGTATAGCGCATAGCATAAGTATAAAATCGCTTAGAATCTTTAGCATTAAGCTTATTGACAAGATTAAGCGTATGGGCGGTAAGTGGAGACTTGCCACCGATAGCTTGATAATTTTTTTTTGTATCCTCAAGACGTTTATTAACGATAAAACTCGCTAACATTTTACGCATAAAATCATTTTTGATTCCCAAAATCAAAGGGTCATTAAACATATTTTTTAAAAAGTTTTCTATCTCAAAAATGCTATTCGGTGCGCCCATATTGAGTAAAACAACAGCCTCTGATTTAATGGGGAATCCTTTTAAACTTGGGGTTAAAAATTTTAAGTGATAATAAACTACTAAGGTTAATCATCAATCAAGGAGAAGCTATGCAAGATTTTGATTCACTCAGTTTGCAGGAGACTTTTATAAGCCTTTTGCTTTATCATAAAATCTTTGCTTATTTTTTTGCATTGCCCTTTGTTTTAAACCTCCTCACGCTCTTTTTTGCTTCAAAGAATCTTGTGCGTATGAATAAAAAGATATGGTTTATTGCACCTATTACATTCTTTTTGCTTTCTGTAAGTGTGCTAAGTGGCGTGAATCTGTGGGTGTTTGGAGATATTAAGCTTAGTCTCCCACTTATTGCTATGATAACATTTTGTATTTTTGTGTTTGTGGGAGAGCTTTTCCGTATAAAGATTCTCAAAGTTGCTAAACGCACGAGCTTTGCTGCTATGCAAAGCTATGTGAAATTTTGCAAGATTCTCTATGGGCTTGATTTGCTTTTCTTTATTTTGCTTATATGGCTTGTGTAATAATGCAGTTTTTACACCATAATAATGCAGGAGAGGCACTTTTATGCGTAAGCGGAGAGGAATTTACTCATTTAGCTAAAGTGCGCCGTTGCAAAACAGGAGATGTGGTTAAGGTGCGCAATTTGCACGATGAATATTTGCATACTTATAAAATTATGCAAATACAAAAACGTGACATGCTTTTATCTTTACTCAATAGTGAGAAAGTGCCTCATATCAGGGCTTCTTTGCATTTATTATGGGCGATTATCGAGCCAAAAATCATTGAAAAAACGCTCCCTATGCTTAATGAATTAAACGTGGGGGGCATTAGCTTTTTTTATGCGGAATATTCACAAAGGCAATTTATGCCCTCTTTAGAGAGAATGCGCAGAATCTGCATTCAATCCTCACAACAATGCGGGAGGGGAGATTTGATGTCTTTAGAGCTGTACAGGGGATTTGATGAGGTATGTGCACGATATGCACCCTTTTATGCCTTTGATTTTGAAGGAGAGGATATCTGTGAATGGAATGTACTTGAAAGTTTGCATAATACAAACAACAAAACGCAATATATGCCACCTTTACGCATTATGGTAGGACCTGAGGGGGGCTTTAGCCCAAAAGAAAGGGCGCAATTTGCACAAATCATAACTTTACGTGATAGACTTATTTTGCGCAGTGAAAGTGCTTGTGTGTTTTTAGCAAGTATGGCAAAAATATGGCAGAGTATCAATACAAGGGGGAGCAAATGAAAATTGGCATTATTGGTTTAGGGCTTATGGGTGGCTCTATGGGCTTGGCTTTAAAAGACATAGGGCAGATTCAGCAGCGATATATTAATAGAATCTTGGGCTATGATAATAATCCTCTCCACGCACAGCAAGCCTTAAATCTCGGGCTTATTGATGAATGTGTCGCATTAAATGAAATATGGCAATGCGATGTAGTGTTTTTGAGTGTGCCTCTTGGCGGGATTATAGAGATTATCCAATCCCTCACACCTGATATGATACACCCGCAAATCACGCTTATTGATGTGGGCGGAGCAAAGGTGGAGATTCTAAAAAGTATTCCCGAATGGCTAAGGACATATTTTGTAGGAGCGCACCCGATGTGTGGGACGGAGTTTTTTGGTCCTAGTGCGGCATTAGCAGAGCTGTATAAAAACAATATTGTGATTTTGACAGATGTGGAGCAAAGCGGAGCATATCAAGTCGAAGTAGCAAAGGATATTTTTATTAGCATTGGTATGAAGATTCTCAAAATGTCCGCACAGGAGCACGATAAGCATATTGCGCTTATATCACATATGCCTCATATTATGAGTTATGCCCTCGCAAATGCCACCCTTGCACAAGAAGACCCACAAACGATTCTAGCGCTTGTGGGCGGGGGATTCCGCTCGATGAGTAGAATTTCTAAGAGTTCGCCACTGATGTGGAAAGATGTCTTTAAGCAAAACAAAGACAATGTACTTCAAGCGATGGCTTATTTTCAAGATAAGTTTGAAGAAGCAAGGATATTACTAGAAAATGAGGATTGGGAGGGTTTAGAGACGTTTATGGCGCAGGCAAATATGCTGCATAAATTTTTATAGCCCTGCTTTTTTCATTTAAAAACGAGAAGCTACCCTATCAATATTCACTCCATATTTATGCAGTATTGCTGCTTTGCAAAAACTTTCTTTGATACAAGCCCTTCAAAACATTGTTTGTTGGATACTTAGACTCTTAGACATAGCTTAATATAAGGCAAATCACACTACTTTGTAGCAGATTTTGCACTATTCCACACTATGCGCTTGATGTAAAATCCACACACAAGCAGGGCGATAGCCCCGCCAAAATATCCCACATACCCTACATTAAGCCAGTCGCTCACCAATCCTCCAATCAACGCACCACTCCCTATGCCAACATTATAAATCCCTGAATAAATAGACATCGCAATCGCCGTGCCTTGAGGAGAGAGGAAAATCACTTGTGATTGAAAGCTAAGATTAAAGAGCGTAATGACAAGCCCCCAAAAGATACAAATAAACAGGATTAAATATGTATGAATCGCCCCAAAATGCAGTAAAAATAAGCTCCCACAGATTCCAAATAACGCAATCCCCACAAAGAGACTAGCCCTCCCCTCATAAAACTTCGCAAAAATCACACTCCCCACAATGCCAATCGCCCCAAATGCCACCAATGTAAAAGTAATGCCCTCCTCGCTAAAATGCGCTATCTGCAGCAAAAACGGCTCAATATAGCTATACGCGCTAAAATGTGCGGTAACCAAAACCGCCGCGATACCATAAATGGCAATGAGGCTTTTATTTTTAAGCATTTTAGGCAACATATCAAGCGATATAGAATCTGTGTTAGGCAACTTAGGGAACACACGCCACAGCAGTAGCCCTGTGAGTAATGCCACGCCCCCAATGCTTAAAAAGCTCGCTCTCCAGCCAAGACTAAGCCCTATCACTCGCCCCAAAGGAAGCCCTAAGATAATAGCAATCGCACCGCCTGTGATGATAAAGCTTAGAGCAATGCTTTGCTTATTTTTAGGCACAAGACGCACCGCCATAGGCGAGGCAATCGACCAAAATACAGCGTGACCACACGCCACACCGATACGAGAGAGCATAAGCATTCCATAATTTTGCGATAATGCAGAGATGATATGACTTAGCACAAAGAGGCTAATCACAAGTAGCATAAGTCTTTTTAGCTCGATATTTGAGAGCAGCAGCATAAGCGGCAATGAAACAAGGGCGACCACCCACGCATACATTGTGATAAGCATACCCGCTCCAGATTCACTCATATTAAAATCACTTGCGATAAGGCTTAGTAGCCCGATAGGCACAAATTCAGAAGTATTAAAGACAAAGACAGCAAAGACTAAAGAGAGGAGGGCGAGATAAGGAATGCCCTCTTTAGTAGGAAGCGGTTTTTTGGCGTTTGAATCTGTGGTATGTGAATTGGTGGCGCTGCAGGATGGATTTTGCCCTTTAGTGTGGCATTCTACGGGTTTGTTCATATCTTTTGACATAAATCACTCTCCTTAGAATCGTATGCTACTTGTTGGTTTTTTGAGAGGCTAAAATTATAGCTATTAAATCACAATCTATAGCATTTATCATAGGCAATGAATTAGGTCTAATATGCAACACGTAGTGCAACAGCAAAGGATATATAGAATCTCTATTTTTGAAAAACATAAAAACAAAATTATGAATTTTTCTTTAATAAAAGTTTTTGTTTTTTTGTGTAATAATGATTCTAAACTTTAAAATAGAACACGGAGAAAAATATGCAAGAACTTGTAGAAGAAAGTCTTAAGCTTGCTGAAAACTTACAAGAAAAAATTAACTCAAACATAAGCTTAAGGGAAAAAGCTTTTCACCATAAAATGCAAAAACTTTTAAATGACCCTAAAGCCAAGGTTATGCTTATTGAATTACTTGACCGTTCATTTCGCTCAAAAGAGGCTCAAACTAGTTTTGAATTTATACATTATTCTTTAAAAAAATACGGCGTAGCTGATTTTTTCACTCTTTTTGAGAAATTTTTACTTTTTGCTTTTTTAAATCTTGGCAAATTTGCTCCAAAATTAAGTGTGCCATTTTTTATACAACACTTAAGAGGTGACACTAAAACTATGGTTTTAGATGCAAATGAAACAAGTTTAAAAGCTCATATACTAAACAGAAAGCAAAATCATAATATCACTTTAAATGTGAATTTGATAGGTGAAGAGGTTTTAGGCGAACTTGAAAGCAAATATCGCATCAGAAAATACGAAGAGGCTATAAAAAGTGATTATATTACTTATATATCCATAAAAATTACCACTATTTTTTCTCAAATTAATATTATAGATTTTGATTATTCTAAAGAAGAAGTAGTTAAAAGACTTGACCAACTTTATTCTTTAGCCCTAGATGAGGAAAAAAGACAAAATCAGCCTAAATTTATTAATCTTGATATGGAAGAATTTAAAGACTTAGAACTTACAGTGGCTGCTTTTATGGAAAGCATTGCTAAATTTGATATTAAAGCTGGTATAGTTCTACAAGCGTATTTGCCTGATTCTTATGAATATCTTAAAAAGCTTTTTGCCTTCTCAAAGGAAAGGGTTTTAAAGGGAATGAAGCCTATTAAAATCCGCTTTGTTAAGGGGGCTAATATGGAAGCAGAAGAATTAATTTCAAATCAAAAAGCTTGGGCTTTGCCTACTTTTAACAAAAAAATAGATACAGATAGCAATTATAACAAAATGCTTGATTTTATCTTAGAATCAGATAATTATAAATACATTAACATAGGCATAGCCAGTCATAATATTTTTGAAATTGCTTATGCTTATGTGAGAATAAAAAAAGCTAATGCCCTTGAAAGTTTTACCTTTGAGCAGCTTGAGGGTATGAGTATGCAATGTTCTTTAGAGCTTTCAAAAATGCACAATTTAATACTTTATGCCCCGGTTTGTGATGAAAAGCATTTTAATAACGCTATAGCTTATTTAGTGCGTAGGCTTGATGAAAATACCAGTGAGGATAATTTTATGAGGTATTTTTTCGCTCTTAAGGTTGGTGATGAAGCTTGGAATGCTCAAAAAGAACTTTTTTTAGCCTCGCTTAAAGGTATCAAAAATCTTGATAATCACACTCACAGGATTCAAGACAGAAACAACACTCCAAAGACAGCAAGTTCATATGAAACAGGAGTATTTAAAAATGAGCCTGATACTGATTTTATTTTAGCTCAAAACAGGGCTTGGGCTCAAACAATTCGGGCTAAATATCAAAATTTAAGATCTTTAGAAATTTATCCTGTGATAGGAGAGCTTGATTTTACCCAAAATGCTTTAGAAAAAAAAGAACAAAGGGATAAAATTTATAATGAAAATATAGCTCATATTTATTTAGCCTCACAAAAAGAAATAAAACAAGCTTTAGAACTGGCTCAAAATACAAATGAAAATTTAAGTTTTGAACATTTGCATAAAATCCTAGCCAAAACAGCTCAACTTTTAAGAGAAAGAAGAGGTGATTTAATAGGCATAGCCGCTCTTGAAGTGGGAAAAACTTTTTTAGAGCTTGACCCTGAAGTAAGCGAGGCTATTGATTTTTTAGAATTTTATCCTCATTCTTTAAGCAAACTTCAAAAAGAAAATCCTAAAACTATATTCACTTCAAAGGGCTTAAGTTTAGTAATAAGCCCTTGGAACTTTCCTATAGGTATTTCAGCTGGAAGCATAGCTTCACTTTTAGCTAGTGGCAATATCGTCATTTACAAGCCCTCATCTTTATCTATACTTACAGCTTATGAGCTTTGTAAATGTTTTTGGGACGCAGGTATTAGTAAAAATAGACTGATGTTTTTACCCGCTAAAGGCAGTGATGTATCAAAATACCTTATCAATACAGATGAACTTAAAGCTTGTATTTTAACAGGAGGAGAAGATACAGCTTATGCCTTGTTAAAAACAAATCCTACTTTATGGCTTAGTGCTGAAACAGGTGGTAAAAATGCTACTATAGTCACTAAAATGGCAGATAAAGACCAAGCGGTTAAAAATATTGTGCATTCAGCTTTTTCAAATTCAGGGCAAAAATGTTCAGCCACTTCTTTGCTTATACTCGAAAAAGAAGTGTATGAAGATGAAGATTTCAAAAAATGCCTTGTTGATGCAGCTTCATCTTTAGCTGTGGGCTCAGCTTTTGAATTTAAAAATAAGCTTGCTGCCTTAGCTGATAAACCAAGTGCCAAACTTTTAAAGGCTTTAAATGAACTTGCTCCTTATGAGTATTGGGTTTTAGAAGCTAAATTTATAGATGAAAACGAGCATTTAATGACTCCAGCTATAAAATATGGGACAAAAAAAGGAGATTTCACTCATATGAATGAACTTTTTGCCCCTGTGCTCACTGTGATGAGAGCTGAAAATTTACAAGAAGCCATTGATATAGCTAATTCTACAGGATATGGACTTACTGCTGGACTTGAAAGCTTAGATGAAAGGGAATGGGAATATTTTCACACTCATATAGAAGCTGGAAATATTTATATTAACAAGCCAACAACAGGAGCTATAGTGCTTCGCCAGCCTTTTGGAGGGGTGAAAAAATCAGCCATAGGCTTTGGAAGAAAGGTTGGAATTTATAATTATGTCACTCAGTTTTTAAATATCACTCAACTTGAATCTGATGAAAAGGTTTTACAAAGTGAATTGAGTGAAACTTTAAATGAACTGAGTTTAAAATCAAATTCATATTTCAAACAAGAGCTTCAAAAAGCAGCTTTAATGGCTCAAAGCTATTTATATCATTATGAAAATGAATTTATGCAAAATAAGGATTATGTTCAAATTAGAGGAGAGGATAATTTTTTCTCTTACAAGCCTATAAAGAATTTTGCTTTAAGAATAAGTAAAGATGATGACTTAAGCGATATTTTGTCAAGTCTTATTATCAGTAAATTTACGGGTATAAAAGCCGTTTTAAGTTATACAGACAATGATAAAATAGAATTTATACAACAAGAACTTCAAAATTTAAATTTTGATTTTGAATGCAAAAAAGAAAATAAAGAAGAATTTGCTCAAAATTTGGCTCAATATGAAAGAATCTTTTATTATGCCAAAGCAGATAGAAAGGATTTGATTTATCAGCAAGCAGCCTTACACAGTAAGATTATTAAACGGGATAAACCATTAATTAATGGACGTTTTGAGCTTTTGTATTATTTTAATGAAAAATCTTTAAGCATTTCATATCATAGATATGGAAATTTAGGTGCGAGAATTTTAAAAACAAGGAAAAGAGATGGAAATTGTAAAGATTAATACTGAAATTGCTATAACCTTTATAACATATTCAGCCTTAATGCTTTTTATAGGTTTTTATTTTTTTACTAAAAATAAAAATACTGAGGATTATTTTTTAGGCGGACGTTCTTTAGGTCCTGTTATTTCAGCTTTGAGTGCTGGAGCAAGCGATATGAGTGGTTGGCTTTTGCTTGGTTTGCCGGGTGCTTTGTATGTGAGCGGTTTTATAGAAAGTTATATAGCTATAGGACTGACTATAGGGGCTTTTTTGAACTGGAGCTTTGTGGCGAAAAGACTTAGAATTTATACTAGTGTGATAGCTAATAGCATTACTATACCTGATTATTTTGAAACAAGATTTGATGATGATAAGCATATATTAAGAGTAGTGTGTGCTCTTGTGATTTTAGTCTTTTTTACTTTTTATGTCAGCTCAGGGCTTGTAAGCGGGGCTAAGCTTTTTGAAAACACCTTTGGACTTAAATATGAATACGCTCTTATTACTGGTACTCTTATCATCGTTGCTTATACTTTTTTAGGTGGCTATAAGGCAGTGTGTTGGACTGATTTAATACAAGGGCTTTTGATGATGGGGGCTTTAATTATTGTCCCGATTACTATGCTTAATCACTTGGGCGGTTTTTCTGAGGCTATGGAAATTGTTGCACAAATAAAGCCAGAGGCTCTTTCTATGGGGGAAGGTGTTTCAGCTCTTGCTATCATATCAGCCCTTGCGTGGGGACTTGGTTATTTTGGACAGCCTCATATTTTGGTTCGTTTTATGTCCATACGTTCAACTAAAGAAATTCCAAATGCGACTTTTATAGGCATTTCTTGGATGGCTATTTCACTTATTGGCTCTTGTTTTATAGGTGTTTTAGGCATAGCTTATGTGGATAAATTCGATTTAAGTTTAAGCGATCCTGAAAAGATTTTTATTGTGATGAGTCAGCTTTTATTTGATCCTTGGGTGGCTGGTATTTTGCTTTCAGCTATACTTGCGGCCATTATGAGTACTGCTAGTTCTCAACTTTTGGTATCTAGTTCAACCATAGCTGAGGATTTTTACCGCAGGATTTTTAACAAAGAAGCAAGCTCACTTGCCGTGATGAGACTTGGAAGGCTTGGGGTATTGCTTGTTGCTGTCGTGGCTTTTTTAATTTCTACTGATAAAAATTCAAGCGTTTTAAGTATTGTTTCTTATGCTTGGGCTGGATTTGGAGCAAGCTTTGGCTCGGTGATGCTTTTTTCTTTATTTTGGAGTAGAATGACCAGAATAGCCGCGATTTTAGGTATGGTTACTGGAGCTATTGTAGTGGTGGTGTATAAGAATTTCCTTTCAAGCTATCTTGAAGTTTATGAGATAGTGCCGGGCTTTTTATGTGCAAGTATTGTGATTATTGTAGCAAGTTTAATGACTAAGGTACGTCCGGGAACGAAAGCAGCCTATGAAACTATGCTTAAAAATCTTTAATGATAAAGGCTAATTAAAAGTCAGCTTTAATCAAAATTTTGCATTTGTTTTTTATTTTGAGGGAATAAGAAAATCTTTATACAAGATTCTCAATAATCAAGAAAGTAATTAAGATAATGTAGCAATAGCGGGAAGCTTGTAAATCCATCATCTTGCATAAAGTGCCCTCCTGTGTGGGTTTGCACAAATGTGGCTTTAAGATTTTGTGCTAGAGTGTGGCTTAAATGCGAAGGCACAATAGTATCATTACGTGCGGAAATCACAAGGCGATTAGTCGTTAAGGCGCAAAGCTTGTCATAATTTAGCTTCCCATCAATAAAGGCATTAAGCTGTGGGTAAATGCTTAAAGGCGTATCAAAGCCCGAAATCAAGATAGTTCCGCCAATACGTGCAGAATCTGGCAGGGTATTAAGAAAATTTAAAGTCGCAATGCAGCCAAGGCTATGCCCGATAAAATAGCTATGCGTATTGATATTTTGGGCTTCTTGTTGCAGGGTGGCAAGCCACTCATTCGGGGCAGGATTGTCCGCATTGGGCATAGCGGGGATAGTGGTAGAAATGCCTTTTTTGGCTAACTCATTTTTAAGCCACATAAACCAATGCTTTTGCGGATAGGCTTCAAAGCCGTGCGTGATATAAACTTGCATTTTGCTCCTTTGGTGCTTGTAGCGGATTATGCCTTAAATAGCTGTGTAAATCATAATATAAGTTTGTTGTTATTTGTGTTAAATGGAGAGCAAAAGGCTAAAAGGTGTGGCGAAATGCTTTAGGCTGCCTATTGTGAAATATTATGCTGGCTTATGCTTTACAAAATGAGTAACGCACCCATAACGATAATCTAATACACAACGTATAGTCGCTCTTTTGAGGACACTTCAAGATTTAAAAAATCCTCTAGGGCTATCTCCTCATAAGCACTGATAAAGACAAACACATTCTCTGCCTTTTGCAAATATGCTAAGAGAGATTTCTCATAATTCACAATATAATAGGAATCCTCGCATTTATAGAGCCTAGATTCTATGATTGCTTTTAAAGGCTTATCTAACGTTTTGCCACTTTGCAAGGCGAGATTTCGTGCTTTATCAAATGGTGTGAGAGAATTACTCATTTTTAAGTGCAAATGTCCCTCTTTATTTATGATTTCGGGCTTAGATTTTAAACTATATACGCAAAAGCTAGATTCTGTATTTGAATCTTGGGTATTTTTGATTTTTTGTGCGGCACGTTTTACGCGCTCAATCGTAATATCGCTTATTGCAGGATTTTTACTTCCTAGCTGATTTTTACAAAAATCATAGGCGGTTTTGGATTTTGCTTCATCTATTTTTTCATCAAGTTGGACTAGGATAAACTGACGATTGCCGCCATCTTCTGCATTTAGCTCCATAACGGCTTGGGCGGTGGTGCCACTGCCAGCAAAGAAGTCTAAAACAATATCCCCTTCCGCCTTAGAATCTCCTCCCTTGTCATTGCGAGAATGCGTAGCATTCGTGGCAATCCATTCTTTAGAATCTTGGATTGCTTCGTTACTTCGTGCCTCGCAATGACTAGCATTTAAGCTATGAGGCTTGTAATCCCCCCCCCCCCCCCCGCAGAATCTAGGGCATTGTTGGCAGGATTTGGAGAGGTAGAGACTTCTAAGATCCGTTTAATAAGTTCAACTGGTTTAGGGCTATCAAAAATAGGTTCATTATCTATTGGGATTTGAAACATCTTTTTTAAGTTTTCAGAAGCTTCGTAAGCACTTCCTAAATTTTCAAAAATAGTTTTTGGCGTAACGGGTCTTTCCTCATTTAAAAATATTTTAATTTGTGGCACAGAATCTTGCTTCTTGCCGTAGTAGATTCTGTTGTCTTTGTCCAACTCGTCAAATTCATCTTTTGTGATTCTCCAAACTCTAGCATATTTTTTACCACTTGGTGTTGTTACTTCATAATATTTTGCAGATTTTTTATTGCCTTTCATACTTATTGAACCAGCTTTAAATGCACCTCTTGGGTCATTATCTAAGTTTTTATAATTTCCCTCAAAATTTGGCAACTCCATATATTTCTTTGTTAAGAATTCACCCTGTGTTTTAGCATAACATAAAATATATTCGTGGTCTTTTCTAAAAGTTTTTGTTTGCTTCATCGTTCCTCCAGATGAAGCATTTTCCTCTATTTTTCGCCACATTAAACACGCTACAAAATTCTCCTCCCCGAAAATTTCATCACAGAGTAATTTTAAATTTGCTTGTTCGTTATCATCAATGCTAATGAAAATCACGCCATCATCTTTGAGTAAATCTCTTGCGAGTTTGAGGCGAGGCAGCATAAAGCTAAGCCACCCGCTATGAGAGCGACTGCTTGTAATGGATTTAAAAAACTTTAATGTTTGAGATTCTATTGCCTCTCCATTTTCGTTGATTTCTAATAGTCCTACTTCTTTTAGAATCTCTTTATAATCTGCCCTGAAATCATCGGGGTAGATAAAGTCATCTTTCCCTGTGTTATAGGGCGGGTCGATATAAATCATTTTGATTTTTTGGCTATACGCGGATTTTAAGATTTTGAGTGCGTCTAAATTATCGCCTATGATAATGCTGTTTTGGGCGAGATTGCTTTTGTCATTTTGAGTGAGATGGGAAGTCTCTTTTTGAGATTCTTCAGTCGCTTTCGCTCCTTCAGAATGACAAGCATTAGTATTGCTAGAATCATAAAATGTTTCTTTATGTTTTAGCTCCTTTTGGCAAGGGGTATTATACAAAGCATTTGCTAAGCCCTTACCCGTGAACGTTAGCTCATAGCCTTGCATATTGGCTAGATTCTCATCTATACCCAAAAAATAACTTAAGGCTTTCAAATCAATGTGATTTTCTTTTAATACTTCTTTGGCATTATGCTGTAAAAATGCTTTGAATTGCTCCTCAAAATGCTCTTTAGAATCCGTGCTATCGATGATATTTATGCCTTGTGCTTGAAGTGCGGATTTGTCATTATGATTTAGCATTTTCTCTCCTTTGCAGTGCTTCTTTTAGGACTTCTAAAAGTGCTTGTTTGTTGATTCTAGTTTCAAATATAATTTGTATATTACTCTCTTTTAATTCTTGCTGAAGTTTGTCAAAAAAGACTTTTGCATAATCGATTTTTTGCTGCTCTTTTTTGGGTATATCGCTATATGTATCATAGCCCTTACTCTCGCAAATAAAAAAGATTTTTTTACCATTGCTATTTTCTAAAAAATAGGCAAAATCTGGCTCATAGTTTTTATATGGTGTGGGAATGCTAAGCTTGGGAAGTTTGGCAAAGACTTTGAGGGTTGAATGCTCTAGCTTTGTATGACGTTCTTCTATAATAGCTTTTTCTATATTGGAATCACAGATAATATCTTCATAGAGATAATTATCGGGCGTTTGTCCTTGCTCTCTATAATGTCCTAGCTTTTGCATATCTATGGAATCTTTTATATTGCCATTTTTATCAATGAGGCTATAATAATTTGATGAAAAAATATTGCAAGAAAAGTCATAATCTATGCTTTGGAGAAGATTTGTATGAATGCTCTCTTTTATGCAGGTTTTGAGGCTTTCAAAAGCTTTAAAAGGGGAATTGTAGAAATATGTTTTATCAAGCTTATTATACACTTGGATTAAGAAAGATAAGGGTAGCTGTGTCCCTTTAGCAAAGTCTAATAGTTGATTGTGTATGTCTTTGGTTATTTCTGCTTCATAAGAGATGTCTTCTAGTGTCTTTGTCTGCAATGTTTGTATCGTGTTTGTTTGGGTGTTAAACATCTTTTTTTCATAAATGATATGCTCTTTTGCTATCTTGTTTGCCCTAAAGGCATTGGCTATATCATCAATGAGTTGTTTGTGCTGGATATTTTTATAGACAATCTTTGCCTTTTTATTGACTAAATCCCATAGCTCTTTAAAATCTTTGGCTAAATCTTGCTTTATTTTTACTTTTTTAGAGGGGAGAGAGGCATTAATAATTTGCTTATGTTTATTCTCTGTGGCTTTGAGGGCGTTTAAAATCTCTGTAAATTTAATGCCTAAAAGCTCTTTACATCGCTCATCATTACGCAAAAACTCATCAAGCGGCTTTAGAATCGTGTAATTATTCTGTGTCTCATTAAATGCTATCATCTTTTCATCTTCAAGACGTATTAAAATGCGTGAGGCTTGGCTTTTATTAAGACCAAATTTTGCGAAAAACTCCTCGTCTATGTTTTCATTATTGCATTCAAAGCTTAAATCATTGACTTCTTTTTGCAATGTGTCTATAAAGCCAGATTCTCTAGCACTGACTACAATATCAAGGTAATTTATATCATAAAAGGCATTATCATCATAATTAAAATATCTATGTGTGATTCTTTTGCCTGTGCTATTTACGCATAGTCTCAAGCCTCGCCCTACTTGCTGATGAATGCTTGTCTCTTTATCTGTGGAGGCTAATTTCACAAGAGTAAAAACATTAGGATTATCCCAGCCCTCCTGCAATGCCCAAACGCTAAAGATAAATCTCAAAGAAGTATCAAAGGATAATAGCTTCTCTTTATCTTTTAGAATCAATGCTATATCGGCGGCTTCTTGGTTGTCCTGATTTTTGCTGTCTTTGGAAGAAAGTTTTGCATCGCCGCTAAAATAGCCTTGATGAACGCGTAAATTGCCACTTTCATCAAAATCTTTTGTTAGATATTCTCTATAAGATTTGGGTAAATCCTGCTTTAGAATCTCTTTTCTTTTTGCTTTGTATAATGCTTCAAATTCATCTTTGATAAATGCTTTATCACCTCGAAAATCTGCAATATTTGGGATAAAAAATAAGCTTAACGCTTTGATATTTTTTTCAAAAAGTGTTAATTCTTTTTCAAAATGCAAATCAATAGCAATTTTTAGAATCCTAGAAATCTCTTCTTGACTTAGAGCATTTTCTTTTTCTATGATTTGCTTATTGCTTAAATACACTTTATTAGATTCTATATTCATTATCTCTATGCCATTCAAGCCGATTTTACCACAGTCGTCGCCTTTTTTAAGGATAATCTCTTGCTCTATATCGCTATTATTATAGATAAAAATTGCTCCTTTTTTATTAGCACTTTTAAGCCTTAAGCCCGTGCCTTTTGTGCTGGCATTATTAACCCTTATTTGCTTAACAAGATATTGTCTAAATGCACTCATAGAATCTAAACAATATGCCATATTACTCAATTCATCTGTCTTCTCTTTAGGAAAAGTCGCTCCAAAGCGGAAATATAAGCTTTTAAGCTTATTAAAGTTTTGCTTGAAAGCCTCGCCTTTTAGCAAATGCGGCTCATCAATAATGCTAATGGGATTAAGGGCGATAATATTTTCAAAAATGCTCTTGGTATTAAACAAGCCCTCATTTGCCCTATTTAAAATATTACTATCTTTATCAATCGCACTATTGGTTAAAACAAGGAGGCTTAGCTCATCTGTATTTTTGATATATTGACTGATAATTGCACTTTGAGATTCTCGCCCTGTATAAAAATATGTTTTGATATGCTTTTGATATTGGATATAAAAATAATCTTTTGTAAGCTGTATATTTTGCTTGATAGATTCTAAAATCGCCTTGCGTGGGACAAAGAGAATGAATTTATTTTGCTGAAAACTTTTGTGAAGTTCAAAAATCAAATTAAGATAAGTAAAAGTCTTGCCCGTGCCTGTCTCCATAAGAATATCGATATTTAAATTATCGCTTATATTTTTCTTAGGCGGTAAATGAGACGAATTAGACATATTATAAAACTCCTGCAAACATTGCTTGAGATTGCTATGAGTCTTAAAATCATAATGTACCAATATGCTTTTAATATTATCAATACAATGCTGCTGGTAGTCTTGCTTTTCAAAAATCATTTTGCCTCCATTATGTTAGAGTATTTGTATTAGGGTATCGCCTCTCAAAAAATTATTTTCTCCCATCTTCTAAGACTTTAGATTCTCCATTGGATTCTATTTCTAGCACGACATAAGGAAGCCCTTGCTTGTTTAGCTCTTGCATAAATGGATCAGGGTTGTTTTGCTCCATATTCCACACACCCGCACCTTGCGTTGCCTCTTTGGTAATTTTAGCGGAGTCTTCGCTCTCAATTTCGGTCATTACCGCTTTGGTAACTCCCTCATTTCGAGCTTGACAACCACTAAAATTCCTCAAAGACGCTGCCGCAATAGTATTTGATTTATCATCTAAAATCTTAGAATTTCTATCACTACTTGCCACTTCCACACAATTCTTATTGTTTCCATTTTGCAACTCTAGCGCATTATCAATTCCTTGATATTCCCCACCTTTTGGCATATCCTTGTTTGCCTCCAAACGCATTTGGATTTTAGAATCTGCAAATTCTAAGGTTGCAGATGAATTTTTGGGGTTGTGCGAGGTAAGCGAATGAGGCGTATTAGACATACTCCGCAATGAAGCGTCCGCTGCACTCCCCAAAAAGTCGCTACAAACTGAATTTGCCCCAACTCCCCATTTACCTTCGCAAATGAGTTTCGCCCCAATCATCGCCGGCACGCCTGTGGTATAGCTCACACCCTGCGCATTCACTTCGGCGTAGCATTTCTCGTGTTCGCAAATATTATAAATATAGATTGTGCGCTCTTTGCCGTCTTTCAACCCTTTCATATAGCAGCCAATGTGTGTCTGCCCTTTAGTGCGAGAGGCTAGACTTGCAGGGTCGGGTAAAAGCGTCTTTAGCACTTCTATTGGCACAATCTTTTGCCCCTTATGCTCCACCTCATCAACCCTCAAAAAGCCGATGTTTTCAAGGCATTTCATATGCGTGAGATAGCTCTCTCCAAAGGTCATAAAAAAGCGGATTTGCCTTAAGCCCTTAATGTTTCTTATTAAAGATTCTAGCTCCTCGTGGTAGAGGAGGTAAGAGTTTTTCACACCTACTTCTGGGTATTCCCACTCTTTCATCAATGCTAGGGGTGCGATGTCTCGCCACTGCCCCCCAAAGTAAGATTCCACCTTCAAATCCTGCGTATTGCTTTCTAATCTAAAATGCTTCTCCTCTCGCTCAAACTTGCGATAAATGCTATCTTGCTTTAAGTCAGGATTGAGGGCGAGGTCAGTAGGAGAGACAAGAGAATGTGTGGCTTCTATGGGCTTGTCTTTTTGCGAAAAATCGCGGAGTTTGTCGCTCACTTCGTCAATAGACGTTTTAGTCTTATTTCCTTGTTCGCTTCTGCACAACCCCGATTTTTCATCAAAAATACTTCGCCCTTGCCGCGTTGTTAGATTCTGTGTGTTTATAGAATCCGCATGAGATTCTGCCCTACTTTCTTGCGTTCTAAGATTGGTGGTGCTTTCGTAGCTTTTGGCACTTTTCAAGGGTGAGCTAGACATAGAGTCTGCGATATCCCTTGAAAATGTGCCAACATCTGCGGAATGATTACCCCAAGCTGAATGCCCTGAATCTCTCACCCAATATCGAGCTTTTGATGAAACTTCCCTCAAATTAATCTCCGGATTAAAGTTTGTCGCAAACGCATAGCCGTGGTCTCCTGCATTGCAATCAAGTATATCAATGCTATGAATCTCATCAAAATAATGCTTCTGCGCATAGGCACAAAAGATATTGGTTACGCCCGGGTCAAAGCCACTGCCTAAAAGCGCGTAAATCGCCGCTCTCTTGTAGCGGGTATCATAAGCCCACTGCTCTTTGTATTCAAAATGTGCATTATCGGGGTGCTCATAGTTTGCGGTATCTAAATAATGCGTTTTTGTCCTTAAGCACGCTTCCATAATGGCTAAATCCTGATAGGGCAGAGCGACATTCACCACCAAATAGGGCTTGTATTTTTCTATCAATGCCACTAGAGATTCTACGCTATCTGCATCAACAAAATCTACCTCGATTTCCCCCAAGCCCTTAGCCCTAATAGAATCCGCTATCGCCTGACATTTAGAAATCGTGCGTGAGGCTAAAATAATGCGTGAAAATACATCTCTATTCATCGCCATTTTATGGGCTACCACACCACCTACACCACCTGCCCCAATTTGTAGCACTACCTTGCCTACATTTCCTTTACCCATACGCACTCCTTTAGTAACCATTCACATTATTGTAACATTTTATTCTATATCATCGCTGCATAATCCTTACACAAAAGGGGTATTACGGATTCATAAATCAAATATGCTATGATTGAACATTTTATTTAAAAAGGCTGCTTATGTTACTCTCCTGTGCTATTTCACAAGCTTTTGAGGGCTATCTCACATTGCAAAATGCAATTACAAATGACTTTGAGCTAAGCGGTATCGCCCCTTTAGAATCTGCCTCATCTTCGCAAATAAGCTATATTGACCAAGATAAATATATCGCTTCACTTGCAGATTCTAAGGCGGGGGCGGTGCTCATACGGCAAAATCTACTTGAAAAAATCCCTGCACATATACAGCCCTTAGTGGTAGAAAATCCTCATTTAGCTTTTGCACTGCTTTCAGCGCTATTTGCACAGCCCTGCTTCGCACTTGAGAGTTCTACACAAAATCAAATCGCAAAGAGTGTGCAAATCGCCCCAAACGTACATATTGGAGAGAATGTGAGTATTGGTGAGGGCAGTGTGATTATGCCCGGGGTAGTGATTGGCGCGAATGTCCGCATTGGGGAATCTTGCAAAATTTATCCAAATGTTGTTATCTACTGTGATAGTCTTATTGGCAATCGTGTGAATATCCACGCGGGGAGCGTGATAGGCTGTGATGGCTTTGGTTACGCGCATACAAATGATGGCAGACATATCAAAATCGAGCATAACGGACGTGTGGTGATAGAAGATGATGTGGAAATTGGGGCGAATAACACTATCGATAGGGCTGTATTTGGGGAAACACGCATTAAGCAAGGCGTAAAAATCGATAATCTCGTGCAAATCGGGCATAACTGCGTAGTAGGAGAACACAGCATTTTAGTTTCACAAGTGGGCTTGGCTGGCTCTACCACCACCGGACGCAATGTCGTTATGGGCGGACAAGCAGGGACAGGCGGACATATACATATCGGCGATTTCGTGCAAATAGCAGGACGTGGGGCAGTGGGTAAGAATCTCCCACCGCATACCAAATGGGGAGGACATCCGCTTATGGAGTTTGATGAGTGGATAAAATTCTTTGTTTCTTTACGCAGAATGGTAAAGAAAAGCCCTAAAATGAAGGAAAAATGATGCACCTTCAACATATCTTAACAAGACTCAAGCTACAAACTAGAGCTTTTTAGCCAAGATTCTATTAAAAGTATGGCAATAGTTTAAATTAAAAGATTTTAAATGGACTTACTTTATCCGTATTTTCTCACTTTGCATTTGGTGTGCAATTATATTTTTAGGTTATATTTTTACTGATGTGGTGCTGCTTACCCCTATAAGGAAGTATGTAGGTGATGAAATTGCCAATAAGGTATTTAGTATAATAAGCAAAAGAGGTGTCAAGATAATGCCTTTATGTTTAGCTCTTTTGGTGCTTACAGGTGGAGCAATGATAAGTCGTTATATTGGCAGTATGCAGGGATATTTGCAAACCTCATTACAGATTTTTTTAGTGATAAAAATGTGTGTTGCATTAGTTATTGTGCTAATGGTGATTATCTCGCTAAGTTGTAAATTTTTAAAATTTAAGAATCCTTTGGCACAAGTGATACACCCTGTTGCCTTGATACTTGGTTTTATTATCGTGGTTTTAGCAAAAATAGCCTTTTATGTATAGAATTTATAGAGAATGAGCTTATTATTTCTTGATAGATACTAGTATAAGTTGTATAATTGTAAGAATGTCTTTTAATTATCTTAAACAAATTTTAAGGAGAAAAAATGGCGAAAATTTTGCTTTTAAATGGAGCAAAAGCTTTTGGAGTATCACAAGGCAAATTAAATTGCACCTTGCACGATGTCGCAAAGCAGACTTTGCAATCACTAGGCTTTGAGATTTTGCAAACGCATATTGATAAGGGTTACAACACACAAGAAGAGATGCAAAAGTGGCTAGAGAGTAAGGTGATTATTTATCAAATGCCTGGTTGGTGGATGGGAGAGCCGTGGATTGTGAAAAAATATATTGATGAAGTCTGTCACGGAGCAGCTGGGAAGTTTTTTACAAGTGATGGACGCCATAGGGATAATCCAGCGGTAGGCTATGGCACAGGAGGACTTTTAAAGGATAAGAAATATATGTTTTCGCTTACTTGGAATGCACCCATAGAGGCTTTCACCGAGCCTAATGATTTCTTTGAGGGGGTAGGTGTAGATGGTGTGTATTTGCATTTACACAAAGCTCATCAATTTATGGGAATGAGTGCGTTACCAACTTTTATCTGTAATGATGTGATGAAAAACCCACAAATAGAACGATATATCAAAGATTATGAGGCACATTTAAAGAAAGTGTTTGCGTAAGAATTCCATACAATTCATAGTTTTTAGATTACACACGAAAAGTTAAACTTTATCCATAAGTGATTTGATACACCTCATAAAAGTCGCTTTAAGCATTCTTCTATAAGCTTTTTGTGTTCTATATTTTTACAAAAGCTATTCAAATTTCTACCATAACTCTTGACAAATACTAAGTATCAGGTTTTATAATGTTATTCTTACTTTAATATTTTAAGGAGCAAATATGCAAAATAAATCTCTTAACAAAACACGTAGAAATCTCTTCAAAAGTGCGAGTATCGGTGTGGGTATAGTGGCACTTGGCGGAGCTTTTAGCCTAGTAAATGCAAAAGATACTAAAGCACACGACTTACCAACAGCACCCGGTAAAGACTGGGACAAAACCTTTCCTAAAAGTGATAAAGTTACTCACAGTAAGGTTACTTTTCATAACCGCTTTGGAATCACGCTTGTAGCGGATATGTATGTGCCTAAAAATGCAAAAGGCAAACTTCCTGCCATTGCAGTTAGTGGTCCATTTGGTGCAGTAAAAGAGCAGCCAAGCGGACTCTATGCGCAAACTTTGGCAGAACGTGGATTCATCACCCTAGCCTTTGACCCAAGCTTCACGGGGGAAAGTGGAGGTGCGGCAAGATATGTCGCCTCACCCGATATAAGCACAGAGGATTTTAGTGCAGCGGTGGATTTCTTAAGCACGCAAAAGAATGTAGATAAAGATAAAATCGGCATTATCGGCATTTGTGGTTGGGGTGGATTTGCACTCAATGCAGCAGCAAATGACCCACGCATTAAAGCAACTCTAGTTTCTACGATGTATGATATGAGTCGTGTCAATGCCAATGGCTATTTTGACGAAGAAAACAGCAAAAAAGCAAGAATACAAAAGCGCAAAACTCTAGCACAGCAAAGAATTGAGGATTATAAGAATGGCAAATACGCACTTGCTGGTGGTGTGCCTGAAACTTTGCCAAATGACGCACCGCAGTTTATGAAAGATTATCACGCGTATTACAAAACCCCACGCGGTTATCACAAACGTTCTCTCAATTCAAACAATGGATGGAATCTCACCTCCTCTCTAAGCTTTCTTAATATGCCTATTCTCACATACAGTGATGAAATAGATAATGCAGTTTTAATAATTCACGGGGAAAATGCCCATAGCAGATACTTTAGTGAAGATGCCTTTAA
Organism: Helicobacter mastomyrinus; assembly: GCF_039555295.1. Lineage (NCBI taxonomy): Bacteria > Pseudomonadati > Campylobacterota > Epsilonproteobacteria > Campylobacterales > Helicobacteraceae > Helicobacter > Helicobacter mastomyrinus. The sequence goes on from NZ_CP145316.1 coordinate 833,795, forward strand.
GAAGCTAAAAGGCAACAATAAAGAGCTTTTTATCGTGCCTAACGCAGTGCATGCAGATTTGTATGACAATCTGCAAAAGATTCCTTTTGATAAAATCGAGGTATTTTTCAAGCAATATCTTGCATAATGCACTAAGTTTAGAATAACCTTATCTTTATGGCGGTAAAACTTTTAGGGAATTAAATTTTACCACCATATTGCAGGGCATACTTTAAAATCTCTAATTTTTACATTCAGGAGTAAATTGTGTATCACATTTCAAGCACTAAGCAAAACAACCGCATAAACAAGTCTAATAAAAGGGCAAAAGATGAAAAGAACAATCATTGAAGCAGAACGCAAAACTGGGATTCCCTCTACTAGAATTCGCTTTTGGCTTAAAAAAGGGCTTTTCCCAGAACTAGAAACAAATAAAAATGGTGTCCGACTTTTTGACAATCAAGATATTGATAAGCTCAAATGGATTGAATGGTTTCGTTTTGTGCGAATGAGTTTAGCAAACATTAAACGTTATATGCACCTCGTCTCTCTTGGAGAAAAAAGCACTTTTCAAGAACGTAAAAAAATCCTTGAAGACCAAAGAGAGTTAATTATCAAAGACCTGCAACTAACACAAGAAATTCTAAGTAAAATAGAGCAAAAAATCAAAACTCTTGATAAACAATGCCATTGTAAAGTGTAAAATATATTTGTAGCAACTCCTATCAGGGTTTATAATTTTACTTCAACTTTTCATTTTAAAGAGAAGTAATACAAGAAAAAAGTGCAGAGAGTTTTTAAAGAACTCTACCTGTATCGCAGGATTAGCAACATTTGGGGTGTAAGCACTACCCCTAACACAAGCTTCTCTAAATAAAGCAATCCAAAAAAGGAGCAACAATGCAAACTCTTACTCTCAATAATAACGTTAGAATGCCGCTTCTTGGGCTTGGCACTTACACACTCACAGGAAGTGCGGGGCAAAAGGCGATGTGCGAAGCCATAGAGGTAGGTTATCGACTCTTACATTTGCATAGATAGTGTTTGGAACCTCTCACTCTATCCTTGCACACCACCAAAACCTATTTCCCCATAAAAGATTCTAGTCCTAGCATAAAGGCATCAGGTATAGAGCCGCCGTGTGTCTTATTAGTAATTTCTACAAAGACTACATTTTTTGGGTTAATAGCGGCCTTTTGGTAGATTTTCACCACAGATTGAATGTCATATAAAGGCTTTTTTGCATTAGGGGTTTTGTGTTTATTTTGCCCCTCTTTCTCTAAACTTCCGCGCGTAAAAATGATATGTGATTTGAGGGGAGCATTCTTTGCGACAAGCGTTTTATAAGATTCTATAAATGCCCCATTCCCCCACCATAGCGATGGAGAAGCACAGACATAATGTGTAAATGCCGCATTTGCGCTACTCATCGTATGCAGGACAAAAAGCCCTCCAAAAGAATGCCCAAAAAGCAGCTCTTTGCTAGGTGTGCCAAAACGTTTGTGTATGGTAGGCTTTACTTGATGAATGAGAAAATCGAGGAATGTATCTATCCCGCCGCCTCCACTAAACTCATCTTGCAGGTGCTTATCAAGTATAGGCGTGTAGTCATAAGTCCTTAGTTCCCTATCAAAAGCGAGTGTGCTATCGTGGGCAATGCTTACAATGATGGGTAATGCGTGGATAGAATCTGCGGCTTTATCTATCGCAATGGTATTAAGTAGCATAGGAAAAAATGCGTTTCCATCAAGTGTATAAAAAATGCTTGTGCTATCTATTTTTTGCTTAGGCTTAGCAATGTAAATGGTATAGAATCTCCCTGCTTTATTTTGCATACGAAAAGATTCTATATGAAAAAGTGCCTTTGCTTCTTGTGTGATAGCAGGAATCTCCTGCGAGGGTGCGCCATAGGTAAAGATGCACAGAAATGATAAAAAAGCTATGATGTGCTTCATTGTTTATCCTTGTTCAAATAAAGAATAATACATAAATTCACAGAAAATAACGACCAAATCCCGCAAGGGAATAGCAAAGGAAAATATTTATAGATACAGAATCTAATGGTGCATTCCACTATCATAAAGCATATATTAGAATGTTGTACTCTACCTTGAACACGTTATAAAATAATAAAACTTGCTCCTCTCTCATACGCAGTCCTTAAACTTTCCTCAAAAAGCCCAAAGCCGCACATTAAAGAGCTCTCTAGGAAATAGCAGTAAGTCTAAGTGCGGCTTTAGCAGTATAAATGCTTGAAGGTATTACACTGCAAAGGGAGAAATTAAGATAAAATAAGGGCTGAATTTACATTAATTAAAGGAGATTCTATGACACTTGAAAATATTGTTACTTTTTTAGATACAAATGCTCCGGCGTTTTTAGCCACATTAGGCACTTGTGGTAATCCTCGTTTGCGTCCTTTCCAAAGCCCACTTTTATATGGGGATAAAATCTACTTTTGTACCTCAAATGCTAAAAATCTCTACAAACACATACAAGCCCATAGCGGGATAGAGATTTGCTCTTGTGCGGCAGATGGCACATTTTTACGACTAAGGGGAAATGCTGTGTTTGAAAATAATCTAGCGGTAAAACAAGCGATGTTTGCGAAATTTGAAAGCGTTAAGGCAAAATACACTACGCCTGCAAATCCCTCATTTGAAGTCTTTTATCTTGCAAATCTAAGTGCAAGAAAACAAGCCCTAAATGGCGACATAGAGATGTATAAGGCTTAGAACCCCGCCCTGTTTGATGGGGCTATTCTCCTTTTTCCTCTTGTTTCTCTATCTGCGTGATGTTAAGCAAAATAAACTTATAGCATAGATAAATTACCACAACCCATACAATCAACATAAGAATAGAAGTGAGCATATCGCCTCCTTAATATAAATTTATTCTTTTTTTTGTATTGTATCACATTATAAGGTTTCCCCACTTTTTAACCCCTCCCGCTTCAAAGATATGCCTCTCGCCCCACATTTGCAAAATGAGTCTATTAAGTTTAGAATCTTTGTTCTATTTTCTTTTTGCATTAAGGGGGAGGGGCTTAAATATGCAAGTGTAGGCTGGTGCTAAAACACAAGCGTGAGGTCGCTCCCTCCCCTTATATCCTCCAACCCTACGACGCTTTAAAGAGATTAACACTTCGTGCGATTGATTTTATACAAGTGAGGATATACTTCACTTGTGGGGAGAACAAAGATTCTATACTTTAAAGAAACTCACTTTGTCCTTACGGGATTTACTACGCTGTATGCAAGTGTGGATTCACTCCAAACGAGCAAGATTAAGCGATGATAAAACCACAACAGCGTAGATTTATAAGCATAATAGCTTAATACGTATGAGAATCTCCCTCTATCTCACTTTTAGTAATCTTCACCCTATCCATCTTATGCCACACATACACGATATAAGCCACCACAAAAGGCACTAGTAAGGACACATAGCCCATTACAGAGAGTGTGTAATAGCTCGAGGAAGCATTTTGTATAGTAAGGGAGCTTTGCAAATGCGCGATAGAAGGGTAAAATGCACTTTGTCCCAACCCCACGTTTAAAAGCACCGTCATACCCACAAACACACTGCCTGCACCTAGAGGAAAAATGCCTCTTGTGCTGCCCCTAAAGACATTCATATAAATCCCTGCTAATACCGCTCCCACGCCCACAAACAATCCCACTATCAAATAAGGCATATCTAAAAAATTATGCAAATACACATAATCACGCAACTCCACTCTGCCATCTACCCCCACATAGAATCCACTTTTTAGGCAAATCCACACTAAAAACCCAAGTATGCAAGGCACAAAGGCGATACTCGCTATAAGGATAGCTTTTCTAGCACGTTTAGCAATTTGCATATCATCAATATTATTTAAAAAATAACTCGCCCCTAGAATCTGACTTAAAAACACTAGAGCTAATCCTAATAAATAATTTCCCCCATTAAGCAGCGCCTCTAGTCCTCTGCTTGCCACACTCCACGCTACAAAGTTATGTTCATCAAGCACAAAATGAGCGCCACTAAAAAATGTGCTTAACGCCACGCCGATGAAAAACACGCCAAAAACGCCATTAATCCACAAAAATGCCTCATATACCCTTGAGCCAAGCATATTTCCTGCTTTTTTACGATATTCATAGCTCACCGCCTGAATGATGAAGCAAAACAAAATCACAAGCCACACCCAATACGCCCCGCCAAAGCTTACGCTATAAAATAATGGAAACGCAGCGAAGCACACACCACCAAAAAGCACCAAAGTAGTGAATCCAAGCTCCCACTTGCGCCCCAAAGCATTAATAAGCATAGATTTTTCTAACTCATTTTTAGCGACAAAAGGCAAAAGGCTCTGTCCGCCCTGCACGAAAAACATAAACACAAGCAGCCCACCAAGCACACTTACCACAATCCACCAATATACCTGCAATCCTGCCAAATCAAGCCCAAAAAACATCACTTGCCCCCTTTTTGCACACTTTGCATTAAAGGCGTATGCTCTTCCTCAAAACCCTTTTTAATACTTCGCACCATAATGCTTATTTCCGCACAAAGCAGGGTAGTAAAGAGAATCGTAAAGATGAAAAAAGATATTTGCACATTCACGCTTGAGAGATTTGTAGCAGCAATCCCTACCGGAAGCAAATCCTGTATCGCCCAAGGCTGCCGCCCCACTTCTGCAACTATCCACCCCGCTTCAGCAGCGATATAGCCAAAGGGAATTGCTATCACGCATAACCATAGAATCTTGCGGAATTGCACAATATTATTCGCCATTGCTAAATAAAGCACCACGACAAAGAGCACAAAAAACGCGCTGCCTAAGGCTACCATTAAATGAAAACTATAAAAAGTCAAAGCAATGGGCGGTATCGCCTCTTGTGGTGCGTGCAAATACCCATAGCCAAAATCCTTTATGTGCGTTTGTATCACTTCTTTGAGTGCATTCATCGCCTCTGTGTCATTCTGTGCCTTTGCTTCTTTATAGTCTTTGAACGCCTGCAGAGCAATTTTGCCATTTTGGATTCTAGAATCTATCCCTACAACACCCTTTTCCTCATTCCCATAGAGCAAATCCTCAATACCCGCTACAAAGCTATCTGGGCTGCGATTGCCCAAGATAGAGAGGGCATAGGGTATAGTTATGTCAAACAAAAATACCTCTTTATCATCGCCGGGCTGTTTGCTAGGATTTAAAATCCCAAAGGCAGTGATTCCCGCACGATGCTCTCCTTGATAAATACCCTCCATTGCGGCAAGTTTCATTGGTTGGTGTTGTGTTACCCGATAGGCGCTTTCATCACCGCTAAAAAATAAAAATATAGAGGTAATAAGTCCAAAACTCGCCCCTACCACAAGGCTTTTTTTCGCCTCGCTGATAAATCGCCCTTTTAATAGATAAAGCGCGGAAACACCCACGACAAAGAGCGCAGAAATGACATAGCCACTTGCCACCGTGTGGAGAAACTTTGGGATTGCCACAGGAGAGAGAGCCACCTCCCAAAAGCTACTCATCTCATTACGTGCACTATCGGGATTAAATATCGTGCCGATGGGATATTGCATCCAGCCATTTGCCACGAGTATCCAAAACGCGCTGAGATTGCTCCCTAAGGCGACGAGCCAAGTAGAAAGCAAATGGAATCTTTTAGAGACTTTATCCCAGCCAAAAAACATAACCGCAAAGAATGTAGCCTCCAAGAAAAATGCCATAATACCTTCAACCGCTAAGGGTGCGCCAAAAATATCACCCACAAACCAGCTATAATTTGCCCAATTCGTGCCAAACTCAAATTCCATAATAATACCCGTAGCCACGCCAATGGCAAAATTAATCGCAAAAAGCGTTAGCCAAAAGCGCGTGATTTTACGCCATTGGGGATTATTGGTTTTGACATAAATGCTCTCCATAATCGCTATGACAAAAGAAAGCCCTAATGTCAAAGGCACAAACAAAAAATGATAAAGTGCAGTGAGGGCAAACTGCGCCCTGCTCCAATTCACGCTTGAAAGCTCATTTAGCATTTCCATAGCATCTCCTTAGTGTTTTTGGGCGGTCAGATTGTCTATCACAAATGCGCTTTTGTTTTCATTGCTGCCTAGTGTTGAGAGACTATTATCATAGATACATATTTTTAGTATCACAAAAATAACAAGAATCTTTATAATGATAATTTTCCATAATGTTTTACCAAGTGTCAAATGTTTAAATCCATCAATATATAACATAGCCATTTTTTTCACAAATCTCACGCAAATACCTTTTAAATTATCACATAACAAAGCGCAGGATTTTAACAAATTTCATACATTTTATGGCATCAATTTGCCACTTTTTTGCAACAAAATCGCCCTATTTTGAGCGATAATGATAATTTTATTTTACTTTTTGTGTTTTGATGTAAAATTACACTTTCTTTATAATGTGAAATGTAAAATCATTAGATTTAAACTAAAAAGTCTTTATTCTCTCCGCAAGTGAGGAATACCCCCCGCTTGTATAAAATCGCACGATAATGCAAACCTCATTAAAGTGTAGCAGAAGGATAAGTAATGCCGATTTTGGAACAATATTTTAAAACTTTTCACCACCTGCCGCCGCCTAGCGCACCCTCATCTACCGCACCTATTCAAGCGCCATTAGACTTTTTAAGCATTTTATTTTGTGTGAATGAGCGCAATCTGCCGCTTTTTACACAATGCCAAAGCTTTATAGACATACTCCATACTTTTGCCCTCCCTTATCAATCCCCTATACAAAACACCAATTTGCTAGATTCTATCCTTGATTTACAGGCACATATCCTCACTGAAAATCCCCATATTTTAGAATCTTTGCTGCCTTATTTTGCAAAGCTCAATCTCGCCTCTGTGATAAATGATGATGAGTTAGCCCAATTTGTCGCCTTAAAAAATGCTGCCTCACATTTGCATAATGCCATATCTCAAACGCCTAAAACCGCCATAGCAAAAGATACAAAAGCACTACGTGAAGCTTTTTATACCATTTATGAATCACTTCTCCCCCTGCTACCAAATGCCCAAGACACTCTCGCACAGATAAAAGCAAAACTTGAAGAGCAGCATTTGTGCATTGGCGTTACAGGTGTGCTAAGTGCGGGGAAATCCACCTTTTTAAACGCCCTTTTAGGAGAGGAGATTCTAGGCAGCTCAAATATCCCAGAAACAGCTAATCTAACGATCTTGCGCTATGGAGACAAAACAAGCGCAAAAGTGCATTTTTGGAGCAAGGAGCAATGGGCGGATTTATGCGAGGAGGGCGAGTATGATGAACATCTTAAAGTTTTTGTGGCAGAGTGCAAAGCGCATTTTGGCAAGGAACTTGAGCGCTACATTACCCAGCCTCACACATCACAAGAGATACAAGCCCAACAGCTTAGTGCTTACACTTCTGCTAATCACCCCAGCAAATTATGCAATTTGATTCAAGAAGTCGAGCTTTTCACACCATTGGATTTTCTCAAAAATGGCGTGGAGATTGTTGATACACCCGGGCTTGATGACCCCATCACTAAACGTGAGGACATTACCCGCGCTTATATGCAACGTTGCGATATGCTAATCCACGTGATGAATGCTAGCTGTGCGGCAACGCAAAAAGATATTGATTTTATTTTAGAATCTTTATTAGAGCAAAATATATCACGGCTACTTGTGGTGCTAACGCGCATTGATTTATTAAGCAAAGATGAGCTTAATGCCTCGCTTGAATACACCAAATCAAGCCTTATCACTCAGCTAAAAAACGCTAACTACAAAGGCGATATTGCCCAAATCATCTCACGTATTGACTTTATCCCTCTTGCAGGATATGCCGCCCTGCTTCATCGCACTGCTACTGCCACAAGTGATATAAATATCACATTAGAGCAAAGCGGGATTTTAGATATAGAATTATATTTACAAAAAATGCTTTTAGGGGAGGATAGCCTTAAGGCTCGGGATATGCTGTATCTTGCTTATAAGGCATTGCACAAAATCGCACAAGAGAGCGCGGAGGCAATCTCACTGAAAACCGCCCTACTCAATGCAAACAAGGCAGATTTAGAAAAAATTATCGCTAAAGAAAAAGCCCATAATGAAACACTTTTGCGTGAGTTAGTATCTTTAGAATCCCAATTCAATGCCCTCTATGATGAGCTAAAAAACTTCCTCCACGCCCTCCATTCCCTTAGTGCTAATACCCTCTCTAAAGTCGCCACAATCCTTAGAGACAAGATTTTTGATGATATGATGTATGATTACGGGCGGGGCGCGAGGATAGAATCTAGTGCTTTGCATAAAATGATAGAGCTAAGTTTAAAAGACTGCTTTGCCGATATTGGACGAGAATATCGCTATAAATTAAGTAAAAAAATCACACAGCTAAAAGATGCTATCGCTGCAACAGAAGAACCCACGCTCCCACCCATTCACTTTCAGCTTAAAAACGCCGAGATTGCACCCATTATGCAGCCACTACTCAATGATATAACCGCACTTATCAAATCTGCCAAAAAAGACCAAAGCTTAAAAAATGCTCTAGAAGCACTTTTTAACACACTTTTTTCATCTTTTGCTACCCTCATTGAGAGCAAGAATAAAGAAATTAACACACTCTTTATGGCACATTTTGATGAAATTGCCCAATATCAAAAAACACTCATTCACACAAAAATCGCACAAAAAGAGCAAAGCCTCCAAACTGCATTAGCTCAGCACGATAAAGGCGACACGCAGGAGCAAAAACAAGCCCTTGACGCACAATACAAGCAGCTCAAAGCCCTTATAGATAAGATAGAAAATGCGTTAGGGTATTTGCATTAAATAAAGCATAGGAAGCAAGATGAAAGACATAACTAAAAACACGCAAAGCCCACTTTTAGAGCGATTTATCACAGAATATATCCAAGCGAAAAATCAAGCCCTGCAAAAGAGCAATCCCCTCCACGCCCTCATTGACAAAGTCCAATATCTGCTAAGCCAAGTAACGCCACTAGATTCCCACACGCTCCATACCTTGCAATCGCTCCATCAAAGCATACAAGAGCCGATGAAAATCGCTATTATAGGGCAGTTTAGCAGCGGCAAATCCACATTTTTAAATGCACTCTTAGGGCAGAGTATCCTCCCTAGCGGGATTACACCAATTACGGCTAAGATTTGTCATATCACTTATGGGGTGGATTACGCACTTGAGATTACCTATAAAAATGGTAACACCGCCACTAAGCCTCTCTCCTATCTCGCGCAAGTAAGCACGGCTGAAAATGCAAAAATTGCCTTTTACAAACTCTATGCACCATTACCACTGCTTAAAAGCATTAACTTCCTTGATACGCCCGGATTTAATTCCCTTAATCAAAGCGATACAGACACGACAAACGCTATGTTAGAAAATGTAAATGGCATTATTTGGCTTACCCTTATTGATAATGTCGGCAAACAAAGCGAAAAGGAGATTATCCTTTCACACATCAAACGTTACGCGAGTAAGAGCCTCTGTGTGCTAAATCAAAAAGATAGATTAAAAAATCAAGCCGAGATTGATGTGAGCCTTGAATATGCAAAAAAGGCATTTGCAGGGCTTTTTGAGGACATCATCGCCATATCGGCAAGAAATGCACTCCTCTCTTATGAAGCATTGCAAAATACGCAAACACAGGCAAACAATACCACAGAATCTGCTCAAGCAGCAGCTTTAAGGGCAGATTCTCATATTGATGATGTGATTGCATTTTTACAAACGCATATCGCGCCCCAAGCCACACAGGCAAAGGAGCACACCATACGCACTAAGTTACGACAGCTTACACTTACCTTTGCGCGTTTAAGCCTCCACACCACCTTGCGTTTTAAAGGGCTTCAATCGCTCCTTTCATATTCACCTATAACTTTTAGTGAATCTTACCCTCAAAGTGCATTCTATAAGTCATTTCCTACACTTTTTCATACTCTTGAATCTCAACTTGAGACACTCACGCAACATATTTATGCTGCCCTTGAAAAGACACAAAAAGACTTCATACGAATAGATAAAAAATTTGGTATTACAAAGGCATATCAGCAGCCAAAGGAGATTACTACGCTTCCTAGAGAGCGGTTAAGCCTAAGTTTGTGTGATATGGATTCTCATTTTGCGAGAGATTTTATCAAACTTGGTTTTGATATGAATGCCAAAGGAGCCGAGTTTGAATCCTTGCTACAATCCCACATAGGGAATTTGAAAAGCCTTATCATACAATGGGGGCAATCCTTTATCCCCGTCTTACAAGGCCCACTTTTGCAAAAGAGCATTGATAACATAATAAGCGATTATGAGCATTTAGTAAGAGAGCATTGTGAGCGGCTAAATGCACAATTTATGCTATTTAGCAAGATTCTAAGCTTGAATTATCCTCTTGCAATTAATCTCTGCCTTAATACAATTAGCCTAAAAATCCAAGAAGCCCTAGAAAAGCATAGCAAAAGTCCTGACACGCTCCCACTTTTTAACCCTACCCTAGAAAATATCCGCGATGAGCTAAATAATGGGCTACACTTTGGCTTTTTACAAGAGCATTTATTGACCCAGCCTTTGCATAAAAAGGCATTATGGCAATTTGAATACGACCAAAAGGCATTATGTAAAAAACAATGCGAAGCAATCGCTACCCACAAAGAGCAATATATGCATCACTATACACAGCTTAAAGCCCTCCTAAAGGAGCTAAAAGTATAGCCAAAAGGTATAATCTCTTGTTTAATCCTAGCTCTCTATGTTTGTGTAAATTATTTGGCTAGGGACAACGTGATGAGCCTTTGGTTTGCTACAGGAGGTAATATCAAATTTTCCACCTAGCAAATAAACAATCTAAAAGAATCAAAGAAGTAAATTTGGAAAACTTTAGCAACCCCACCCCCTGCGCTTAAAACAGAAGCAAGAAAGCACCTTTGCGTAATGGCTTTAGCGAAGTTAGCATTTCCCACCTAGGACTAAGAAGCGATTTTAAGCAGATTTATATCTTTTCTCTAAGAATCTTTTGCTCAAGATGAATTTAGATAAGATAAAAAGCACATTATCGCGACTCTTAGCACGATTAATGCAGATTCTAATCTTGCACAAAAGGAGTCTCCCATTATATTGTCCCTATCTTTATATCAAAAATTTTGAGCGATACGTTTATCAAAATATCGCTCTCTTAACTCTTTTAAGTATCTTGGCATCCATCGATAAATGTATTGAATATCCTTGTAGCATAATGCAATAAAGAATCCTACTCCCTCTATGGAGCAAGGTGATAAAGTGGCACTCTTCACTTATGAGCAGAAAAATCTTCGCAAATACTATAAAAACAATCTATTTGAACACACCAAAACATCTACCCCCTTTTATACCTGAATAAATTTGCTATTTTTGTGCTGATACAACAGCTATGGGTAACATCAAATGTATGCCTTATATCATAACAACTAAGCGAAAAATGAGATAAAGATTAATTGACAAATGGAGTAAAAAGCAAATTTTTTAGGGTGAATATACATACTCACAATAAGATAAAAGCAGTATTGTTGAATACGGGAAGAAAATCCCGCAAAATTAGCATATATTATTGCATTTGCGCGGCGACTTCTGCAGCAAAATCCTCGACTTTTTTCTCAATACCCTCGCCCAATTCAAAACGGATATATTGCACAATCTCAATGCTATCATTTAGCTCTTTACCCCTAGATTCTAGCACCTGTGCGATAGTTTTCTTATCATCCATTACATAAAATTGCCCTAGCAATGTCATACGTTGGTCAAGCAAAGTGCTATCAGCCACAAAGCGCTCCATTTGTCCGGGCAAAATTTTATCCCAAATTGCTTCGGGTTTGCCTTGTGTTTTTAAATCCTCGCGCAATTTTTGCTCCTGGGCTTTTAGCACAGATTCTGTCAGTTCATTACGGCTAATGTATTCTGGAATCTTATGCAATGGCTTACCAAGCCTTTTAAGCTCCTCGTTTTCTTTAGTGAGTTCAGCGATAATAGCAACCTTTTCCTTCTGTATAAAGTCATTATCAAACTCTGTGTAGCTCAATACTTGTGGCTTCATCGCCGCTGCGTGCATACAAATACCCTTAGCAAGCTCTACACAAGCAGCTCTTGAGCTATCTTTGGTATATTTCATAGCAATCAACACTCCCACTCGCCCATTTGAATGTACATAGCCATTGATGATACCATTGCCTTGAGCTTCTACGCTCGCTATGCGGCGCACGACAATATTTTCACCAATTTTTGCGATATTTTGCTGGAGATATTCCTCAAATTTCACGCCATTAACACTCATTGTATGTAGCTCTTGTGTGCTTGAAAGTGAATGCTCATACACAATTTTTGCTGTATGAGCTACAAGCTCTTTAAATGTCTCATTTTTTGCCACAAAGTCAGTTTCAGAATTTATCTCAATAATACTTGCCTTACTATAATCACTTGCCACTTCTACGCTTACAATACCTTCACTCGCTACTCTATCGGCTTTTTTAGCGGCTTTGCTTAAACCCTTTTCTCTTAGATACTCTACGGCTTTGTCAATATCGCCATTGGTTTCCACAAGTGCCTTTTTACAGTCCATCATACCCGCATCTGTCATCTCGCGGAGTTGTTTTACAAGCTGTGCTGAAATATCTGCCATATTATTCCTCCTCTTGCATATCTTTGGCGATTTCTTGCGTTACCTCATCAAGTAATGCTTCTTTTTCTTCGTCTGTCACGGGCACACTTTGTACTTCTTGCTCATCTTGTTCGTCTTTATTTTCAGCCCTTCCTTCTAAAATCGCCGCGCTGATTTCCTTACAAAAAAGTTGAATAGAGCGAATCGCATCATCGTTCCCCGGAATAGGATAATCCACCATATCAGGGTCGCAATTTGTATCTAATGGAGCAACTACGGGGATTCCAAGTCTTCTCGCCTCTGCTACGGCGATTTTTTCCTTTGCTGCATCAATAACAAAAATCATATCTGGAGCTTTTTTCATATGGCGCACACCGCCCAGATACTTATCTAACTTTTCTTTTTTGCGTTGTAACATTAATTTTTCTTTTTTAGTGAGCAAATCAATTTGCCCACTGCTTTCCATTTCTTCGATGATTTCAAGTTTGCGCACAGATTTTTTAATCGTGCTAAAGTTTGTAAGCATACCGCCAAGCCAACGATAATTCACATAGGGAGCATTGGTCATTTCTGCATAGGTTTTGAGTGTTTCACTCGCTTGTTTTTTTGTCCCTACAAACATAATCACTTTGCCCTCACTCGCGGCTTCTTTGACAATATTATAAGTATAGCGGAAGTATCGCAAAGTCTTTTGCAAATCGATAATGTGGATATTCTTTCTCACGCCAAAGATAAAACGTTGCATCTTTGGATTCCAACGGCGTGTTTGATGCCCAAAATGTACACCGCATTCAAGTAAATCTTTCATTGTTACCATAGTAGTCTCCTCAAAAGTAATGTGGTTTATCCTCCATACCCCTTAACAAAGCTTAAGCAAAAGCTATTGCAACCTTACAAGGATTGGTATGTGTGAATTTGTCCGCCAAAATCGCCATAAAGCAATCTGCCATAAAGCAATCTTTTGCAAAACAAAGGGGGCGATTTTAGCCTCTTTTCTCTAAAGTTTAGCTTATATCTTAAGACTCTATTTCTTTATTGCGGCTATATATTTAAAGATTTAAAAAATTCATAGTTAAGATGATGGAATTTAAACGTTTGCTTAAGCCCAACAAAGTTACAATATATATTTCAAAAAACTTTAACATTATATACAGGCGGATACCATGGCAGAAAAACATTATACTTTTATGGGAGATACACCAGCACAAGCTCTCAAAAAAGCACAAGAAACTCTGGGTGATGATATTATGCTTGTAGAAAATAAAGAAATTCGAAAAAAATCACTTACTCAATCGAGTTTATACGAGATAGTAGTAAAAGTTGATGATGAAAGCATAGAATCCAACAAAGCACAACAAAAACAAGAACAAGATGAAGCTAAAGCACATAGCAATAGTGTGCAAAAAAGACTTGATGAAATTGCAGAAAAAGAAATGGCAAAAAAGCGCAAAAAAGCGCAAAAACCCAAGATTTATGATGAAGTTACCTTACAGCTTTCTGATGCAGTAAAGCAAATCTCACAAATTGCTAATGTCCCAAGCAATATGCCCGAAAATCCAAGGATTCAACCTTCTCCTCGCACTTCTATAACAAATCTTAACAACACAGTCAAAAAAGCAAATATCAATATTGATGAGCGCGCAAACGATAAGATTCAGGACTTACAACAAACGCGCTTAGCTCAAAATATCAATGAAAAACTCGAGCTTAAAGCCATCAAAAACGAGCTAGGCGAACTCAATGACAAAATGAAGATTATTCAAAGTATGCTCTGGGAAGAAAAAAGCCCAAAAAGCGAAGGGATAAATATACCACAAGAGTTTGCAGAGATTTATAGAATTGCTAAGAGCAGTGGTATGAATAAAGAGCATTTAGATACGATTATGCAGCTTTCTTTGGAGCTTATGCCACTAAAAATGCGCTCAAACTCTACAACCATTAAGCGATATTTCCGCGAAGTGCTACGCAAAATGATTTACTGCCGAAGTGAGAACCTCCAAAATAATACTAAAAAAGTTATGATGCTTGTAGGACCTACAGGTGTGGGTAAAACAACCACTCTTGCCAAACTTGCAGCACGTTATTCTTTAATGCTAAATGCTCGCTATCGCGTAGGTGTAATTACCCTTGATACCTATCGCTTAGCAGCCGTGGATCAGCTAATGGCGTATGCACGTATGATGAAACTTAGCATTGATACCGTGATAGAACCTCAAGAGTTTGGTAAGGCGCTGGATTCTCTTAGGCATTGTGATTTTATCCTCATTGATACAGCAGGGCATTCCCAGCACGACCGCCACAAACTACAACTTCTTAAAAGTTATCTCAACAATGATTATAAGATTGATATAAGCCTTGTTTTAGCCGTCAATACAAAATATGAAGATTTGCGCGATACCTATAATGCTTTTAGCGAATTTGATATTGATACTCTTATTTTTAGCAAACTCGATGAAAGCCGCCATTTTGGGAATATGTTTTCACTTGTATATGAAACTAAAAAACCAATTTCCTATCTATCAATTGGGCAGGGTGTGCCTAATGATTTGATATTGGCCGGAAATGACTATTTGGTGGATTGTTTGCTTGATGGATTTAGACGCCCAGAATCTAAGTAGCATAGAGTTATATGGAGGCAAAAATGATACAAAATCAAGCCTATGAACTTCAATCTCTTATACAAAGTCAAGACAAACGTAATTTTAGTGATACAAAATTCATCGCTATCACTTCAGGCAAAGGTGGTGTGGGAAAATCAAGCATAAGTGCGAATCTAGCCTATTGTTTATGGAAATTAAAAAAACGCGTAGCTGTCTTTGACGCGGATATTGGCTTAGCAAACCTTGATTTAATTTTTGGCGTAAAATCGCAAAAAAATATCCTTCACGCCTTACGTGGGGAAGCAAGCTTTCAAGAGATTATTCACCCTATACAAGATGGATTGTATCTTATCCCTGGTGATAATGGTGATGAAATACTCAAATATGCCAATAGCGGGGTATTTGAGCGATTCTTGCAAGAAAGCGATATTCTAGACAATATTGACTATATGATTATTGATACAGGTGCGGGAATTGGAGGTATTACACAAAATTTCTTAAATGCAAGCGATATGGTCGTAGTGGTTACTATGCCTGATCCTTCTGCGCTTACTGATGCATATGCGACTATCAAGCTTAATGCCAAGGTTCGCAATGAAATTTTTATGATTCTTAATATGGTAAAGAGTAATAAAGAATCACAACTTGTCTTTGAACGCATTGAAAATCTTGCACGCAAAAACATTCCCTCTCTCCATCTGTATTTGTTAGGTTTCATTGAGCAAAGCCCAACAATAGCAAAAGCCGTGCGTGCTAGGGAACTTTTTGTCAAAGCAGAGCCATTAAATGCAGTAAGTGGGCAAATTGAAGTTATCGCACATAATCTTGTCTCCAAAATGGAACACAATATGCTTAATTCTCCTCAAAAAAAGCATTTTGCTGATTTTTTAAGGCGGGTGCTTGGCTATCTCTAAAGACAAGTAAGGGTAATATATGAAGCCAGATAATTATATGAGTTTTAGCATTGTGGCGGGATTTTTCATAGGACTTGCATTTGCTATTAGTAAATTTGATGAGCCTGAATTTATGGTGCTATGGACAATCATTACAACAATGGGAATTTATCTTATCGTTGCAGTAAGTGTGTCATTATATTTTCGATTTTTGGATTTCGAACGCTCAAGATTAAAAAAACAAAAACTTGAGAATGCTTTAGAATACTATCGACTTGAATTTGATAAACGCGAAAAAGAATCAACTAAGATTCGTAATTTTATTAGAAGTATGGAATCTGGTGATGAAGATATAGAGCCTCAAAATGGTAACGCAAGCTAGGAGAAATATGTGAAAAGCATTAATAAAAATAATGGATACAATCAAACGCTTAAATATGCTCAAGATGAGCTTGCCTTACAATATTTGCCTGCGGTAAAAAGTATGGCATTTCGCCTTAAAGAGAGATTGCCTAGCTCGATTGAAATGGCGGATTTGGTATCCATTGGCACAGAAGAGCTCATTAAGCTTGCACGCAGATATGATAGCAATATCAACGATTCGTTTTGGGGTTTTGCAAAAACGCGGGTTAATGGCGCAATGCTGGATTATTTACGTAATCTTGATATTCTCTCCCGTGCTAATCGTAGATTGGTAAAACATATAGATTATGAAATTTCAAAATACTTTAATGATCATCAAGAAGAACCAAGCGATGAGTATTTAGCAAAGATTCTCAATGAAGATGTAGCCAAAATAAAAGAGGCGCGTATAGCTTCTGATGTATATGCACTTGTGCCAATTGATGAACAATATAATGCCATTTGTGCAGAAAACATCCTCGAAGATGTGCAGCACGAAGAGCTTATGGAGATTATCCATAAGATATTAAAAAAACTTAGTAGCAGGGAGCAAATGGTAATCCAGCTCTACTACTTTGAAGAGCTTAGTCTAAAAGAGATTAGCGAGATTTTAGAAATTACAGAATCCCGCATTTCGCAAATTGCAAAAGAAGTGATTAAGAAGATTCGACAAGCACTAGGAGATATAAATGGCTGATATACTAAGTCAAGAAGAAATTGACGCCCTCTTAGAGGTTGTCGATGATGAGGGCGATACCGCCGAGATAGAAAAGCAGGATATCACACATCAAAAGCAAGTTACACTTTATGACTTCAAACGTCCCAATCGTGTGAGCAAAGAGCAGCTTCGCGCATTTAAATCAATCCACGATAAAATGGCACGTAGCCTTTCATCGCAAGTTTCTGCGGTAATGCGGAGTATTGTGGAGATTCAGCTTCATAGTGTGGATCAAATGACGTATGGGGAATTTTTGATGAGTTTGCCCTCACCCACGAGCTTTAATATTTTTTCAATGAAGCCACTGGAAGGGGCGGCAATTTTAGAAATAAATCCTAGCATTGCCTTCCCTATGATTGATAGGCTTTTAGGCGGGAAGGGCGACCCTTATGAAAATTCCCGTGAATTTAGTGATATTGAGCTCAATCTCCTTGATACCCTCTTGCGGCAAATTATGCAGAATCTTAAAGAGGCGTGGGCATCAATAACAGAAATTTATCCCTCCGTAGATGCTAAAGAATCTAGCCCTAATGTCGTGCAAATCGTAGCACAAAACGAAATTGTGATTATGGTGGTGATGGAAATTATCATCGGGCATAGTAGCGGTATGATGAGCCTTTGCTATCCTGTGATTTCCCTAGAAACAGTGCTTTCGCGTTTAGCAAGTCGTGATTTAATGCTCAGCGATACAAGCTCAAAGAAAAGCCGCAACAAAGAGCTTCAAGCCTTGATTGCTGGAGCGAATGTCATTGTTAGTGGATATTTGGGGAATGCTACGCTCACATTAAAAGAAGTTTTGGATTTACAAGTAGGTGATATTGTGCGGCTTGATAGGGCGGCTGATGATACGATACTTGTTTCTGTTGATGGACGCGAAAGATATATAGCGACTATTGGATTGCAACGTTACCGCAAAACACTGCAGATTCAAGAGGTTATCAAAACAGAAAAAGACCAAGTCAAAGAAGTGCTTGAAATGCTTGAAGCACAACGTAAGAATAGAATAGCCGATATCGCCGAGGAGGGAGAATGAAAGCATTTATAGATTTAATTATCGCTGAAACGACTGCCACTATTGAGGGCTTGATGGGCAAAACACCCAATGTAACACACACAAGTGATAGCGATGTAAGCCTTGAGAATCTCCCTGTGTCCTATGCAATAAGCTACATCACAGTAAGCGGTGATGGGAACGGCGAACTTGGTATGATTGTGCCTGTAGAAATGGCAACAGCACTCGCTGATATGATGCTTGGCGGTGATGGAGAAGCAAAAAATGAAATGAGCGATGATGATTTAGATGCGATAAAAGAAATTAGCTCTAATATTTTTGGTGCTATCTCCACATCACTTAATGCACAAAAAGAACTGCCAAAGCTTAATTTTAACTGCACCAATATTGAATTTATCACTCAAGATATAGAACTATCTCGCTTTAATAAAGCCTATGTTTTTAACTTTTTATTAGAACCTATTCAATCAAGTTTTATCGTTTTGGCAAATGCAGATTTTGCAAACTTATTTGAAACCAATACCCGGCAGAGTGCGCAAGATACAAATACAGAATCTACCTCCGCACAAACTAATCATATACTTTCACCCACAGAATTTAAAAATATTAATATGATTTTAGACGTGCGCCTCAATGTCAAAGTGCGTATTGGGCAAAAACGAATGCTCCTTAAAGATGTGATAGCAATGGACATTGGGAGTGTGATAGAGCTTAATCAACTCGCTAATGATCCATTAGAAATTCTTGTTGATGATAAGGTGATTGCTAAAGGAGAGGTGGTGATTGTCGATGGGAACTTTGGAATACAGATTACTGACATTGGCACTAAGCGCGATAGACTAGAGCAGCTAAGAGGCTAGCAAATCACTGACAAACTAGCCGATAAACGAGAGTTTATACCCAGCTCCTTTAAAACAAAGACAACCTTTTATTTTAAAATCTTTCTTACCTAAACTTAAACTTTAAGAAAATAATCTTACTCAATTGCCCGCTTACCCCTACTAAGATAAATCTTACAAAACAATGCAAAAAATCTTTTTGATTTACTCATTATGTTAAAGAGCGCTCCATTCGCGCCTATACTCATCTCTACATTATAAGTAGGCTTTAAAGGATATGCCTATATTCTCCCCCTTTACCTCCATCACTCGCTTTTTGGCAAACTTAAAATATGCCTCCTCAATCTCAAATCCTATAAATCTGCGCTTGTTTTGCAATGCCGCAAGTGCTGTCGCACCAGAGCCGCAAAAGGGGTCAAGCACGAGATGGTTTTCTTGCGTAAAAAGGCGGATAAGATGAGAGAGGAGCTTTATAGGCTTAGGGGTTAGATGAGGGGTTTTTGCTTTGCTTTCACTTTTGCGACTGTGCTTTGAGACTTCCATCACATTACCCGGAAATTTACCATCTAAACTTGCTTTTGTGTCAATTAATCCTAGCTTATATTCCTGCCAATTTTGCAAAAAAGTGCCGTTTTTGGGCTTTTGTGCCATTACCATAGGTTCAATTTGTGGCTTTAACTGCGGAGTTTTGTATCCCTCTAGCTCTGCTATTAATGCCGCCTTTTGTGCCGCACTTAAATGCTTATCTTTTTTGATAAAATGGCTCTGTGAGAATGCCTTTGCCTGTCCCTCATATTTCCACACGAGCATATCGCGGATTTCAAATCCCGCTACATCGATACTCATCGCCATTGCGTGATAGAGCCTTGCTTGTGAAAAGACAATGCAGAATCCTCCGGGCTTTAAGATTCTATAAAATTCCTTAGCGATAGGATTCATAAATGCCTGTAATCTTGTGCTTTGATTCTTATCAAACTTCATTCCCACAGGTAGCCCGCCAATCACTCCAGATTTTAAAGCCTTGTTTTTAAGATTTTTATCATTCCATTCACTTCCCATTCCGTCAATAAAATAAGGTGGGTCAGTGATGATACAATCAATAGAATTTTCTGCAAGTTCTTTTAAGGCTATGCGACAATCTTTGCAATAAATTTGACAATTTTCATCTATCAATTCTAAATTCTCAAATATTTTTGTCATCACCTCTCCTTATAATTTTCATTAAATATACCATTTTGCTTTTACAAAATTCTTTTTATTAAAAACTGCTATTTTCAAGCACTTTCAAAGTGCGGTAGTTGCTTTGAGTTTTGTTAAAATCGTATTAAGCAACATTCGCTACATCACCTTAAAATCACAAAATTTGTGCAACCATTTAATATTATAATAAATATAGTTTTAACTTAATAATATAAATAATATATTTAATTAAAGATAGCAACAAAAGACACAAAAAGCAAAAAACTAGAAGTTATCTTCGTGTATAGATTAAATCTGTCATACCATTATATGAGCGTGTACTAAGCAATCTTAGCCTAATCTCATATTTTGTATTTTCAAAAAGCCTAATACCTGAACCCAAAATTGTGGGAATGATTGTAATATAATAATAATCAATCAAATCCTCCCTCACCAACTGCTGAATGAGATTTGCGCCACCACATATCCAAACATCTTTTCCATCTTCTTCTCGCAGTTTCTTTACCAACTCAACAGGACTTTCATCAGTAAAACGGATATTATCACAAGATACACATTTCTTGTGCGTTATGACATAGCTTATAAACTCATCATAAACCCATTTTTCGGCGGAAAGTTCAGTAATGATGTGATAATATGTATTCCACCCCATCAAAATAGTATCAATATCTTTCACAAAGCTAGAATATGAATCGATATTCTCATCATCATTGCCCTGTCCAACTAGCCAATCAACACCGCCTTTGCTATCTGCAATATATCCATCAAGGCTCATCGCAATAAATAAACGGATTTTTCTCATTTGCATATCTCTCCAAATCCTAATTCCGCTCTATTTCAGCTTAAAAATTGCTTCTTTCAGGTATATAAAGCTTCCCCGATCAATAGTTTGTTTAGTATTTAAATGCGTTTACATTCTTATCAATTTAACCTTTTCTTTTTGCTTATTATATCCTTTTGCTTTTATAAAATTCTTTTACAAATTTATCTCAATATACTTGCCCGCTTCTTTGATACTTAAAAACCGAAAGGGAATCTTTGTGTTTTTGCAAAAATGCGCTTATCCATTGTGGGTTATACTTACTAAAATCACACAAAGCCCAGCCAATAACCTTATTGATGAAAGGTTCCTTGTGATTGAGATTATTTATTATGATAGATTCTAAAAGTTGCGTATTTGTGCGCTCTTTGCGTAAAAGTTGGTGCAAAATAGCTATGCGCCTTAACCAGATATTACTATCCTTTGAGTATTCTAGCAATGTTGCATTCACACTTTCATCTTGCAAATCCTTAAAATAACCCCTTGAAATGCTTTTCTTAGCTTACTTTGTATATCTAAAAATACAAATTGACTTTTCATTTTAACCATTAGGGCTGCAATTTGTGGGTTTTGATGAGCTTTAAAGATGCTTAAAAGGGCGTTTATCAAGATTCATTGCTTATCAAATTCCTTATAATTTTTTCAAGATTATATCAACTTTGTTTTTATAAAATACTAATTATTTTAAGGAAAATTTAATGCAAAATCTAGCTTTAAATCCAAACAATCAAGATTTAAAAAACCTCGATTTAGCACATATTTGGCATCCTTGCACCCAGATGAAAGACCACGAAAATATCCCGCTAATCCCTATCAAAAAAGCAGACGGAATGTATTTGTATGATTTTGATGGGGCAAGGTATATGGATTGCGTAAGCTCGTGGTGGGTCAATCTTTTCGGGCATTGCAACGCACAAATCGCAGCAGCGATCAAAAGTCAAGTTGATGAATTAGCTCATATTATCTTAGCAGGATTCTCACACGAGCCTATTATTCGCCTTTCTCAAAGGCTTTGCAAGCTTACAAACTTTGATAAATGCTTTTATGCGGATAATGGCTCAAGTGCGATTGAAGTAGCGCTGAAAATGAGTTTTCACTATCATCTTAACACAAGCAAAAAGAAAAATAAATTCCTAGCGCTTAGCAATGCCTATCACGGTGAGACTTTGGGGGCTTTAAGCGTGGGTGATGTGAGTTTGTATAAGGATACTTATGCACCCTTGCTTTTAGAGTGCCTGACAACGCCCGTGCCAAGCGGAGAGGACTTTGAAAAAGAGCTTAAAGCCTTAGAATCTATACTTCAAACACGCACGGAGGAGCTTTGTGCCTTTATCTTAGAGCCTTTGATTCAATGTGCAGGAAATATGAATATGTATAGTGCGGCTTTTATCGATGAGGCGATTAAATTATGCCATCAATTTGGGGTGCAAGTGATTTTTGATGAAATCGCTGTGGGCTTTGGACGCAGTGGCAGTATGTTTGCAATGGAGCAATGCAGGGAAAAACCAGATTTTTTATGTCTCTCTAAAGGCATTACGGGCGGATTTTTACCTTTGTCTGTGGTACTAGTAAAAGATGAAATATATAATGCCTTTTATGCAGAATATGAAAGCAATAAAGCCTTTTTGCATTCACACTCTTATACGGGCAATGCCTTAGCGTGTAGTGCGGCAAATGCGGTGCTCGATATTTTTGAAATGCAAAATGTGGTGGCAAAAAATAAGGAAATGTCAAAATATATCGCCGATGAATTTCAATCTTTAAAAGATTTTCATTTTTTAGGAAATTTTCGCCAAAAGGGAATGATATATGCCTTTGATATTTTGCAAAGCCCTTACAAAAGAGCGGGGCTTGAGGTGTTTAAAAGGGCTTTAAAAAAGGAGCTTTTATTGCGTCCGCTTGGAAATACGATTTATTTTATGCCTCCTTATATCATCACTAAAGAGCAGGTGCGCTATGTGAGGGAGAGCTTGGAAGCAATATTTAGGGGGTTTAAAACTCAACTTTTATAGATTTCACCTATTTTTAAGAAATCTAAAAAATAAAATTCTCTTAAATGCAAAAATGCAATGCAGCTTCTTCTTACTGATTATAGCTAAAGTCTCTTATCCCCATATTCTAATTTATAAAGAATAATTATTATCGCTTCAAGCTATTGACCGTTTGCAGCATAGAATCTGCAGTTTGAATCGTTTTTGAATTTGCTTCGTAGGCTCTTTGCCCGGTAATTAAATCTGTCATTTCTTCAACCAACTTTACATTGCTGATTTCTAAAAATCCCTGTCTTAATTGCCCAAAGCCATCGAGTCCTGCTACTCCAGCTATGGGATCGCCTGAAGCATTGGTATTAATAAATAAATTATCACCCAAAGAGTGTAAACCCGCAGGGTTAATGAAATTTACAATTTCAATTTGTCCTAAAATATTCACTTCCGTTTCATTCCCCTCAACCACACTCACCGTCCCATCAGTGCCAATATTGATTTGTGTCGCTCCCTCAGGTATAGTAATTTCAGGTATTAAACGATAACCATCGGCATTGACTACATTGCCTTCATTATCAAGCTTAAAACTCCCTGCACGTGTATAGGCAATATTCCCATCAGGAAGCTCGATTTGGAAGAATCCATTGCCTTGAATGGCAATATCAAGATTGTTTTCTGTCTCTTTTGGGTGCCCTTGAGAAAACATCTTTTGAATTGCCACAGGACGTACACCAATGCCTACCTCAATACCTGTGGGAGAGATAGTCGTCTCGCTCGTGCTTGTGCCTGCATATTGCAACACTTGATAAAACAAATCGGCAAATTCCGCCCTCTGCTTTTTGTAGCCAGTGGTATTGACATTGGCGATATTATTTGATGTCGTATCGATTTGTAACTGCTGCCCTAGCATACCTGTGGTGGCAGTATAGAGAGACCTCATCATTGTGCTATCCTTTGCATTTAGAATCTTGTGCGTTTTTATGCATATCTTTAAAGCAAATGTGATTCCATAAAATATATTTTCTAATTTTCTAAGCTCTATCAAGTTAGAATACCTTTAATTTTTTAGATGAACAATAGGGCAAGGAGAAATATGCTCATTACTACACTTTATGTGATTGCCATCACAGCTGAAGGTATAACAGGCGCACTTGCCGCAGGAAAGCATAAAATGGACCTTTTTGGCGTGATGTTTATCGCGCTTGTTACGGCTATTGGCGGAGGCTCTATTCGTGATATTCTATTGGAGCATTATCCGCTCACTTGGGTGGCTCACCCTCAATATGTTGTGCTTATTTGTGTTGCTGCACTACTTACGACAAAAGTCCCCCGCGTAGTGGCACGTTCAGAAAATGTATTTTTAACACTCGATGCAGTGGGGTTGGTTGTCTTTAGCATTTTGGGCGCACAGGTGGCTATTGATAAGGGTTATGGCTTTATTATCGCGGTCAGCGCGGCGGTGATCACAGGAGTGTTTGGCGGGATTTTACGTGATATTTTATGTATGCGGATTCCCCTTGTGTTTCAAAAAGAAATTTACGCAGGAATTGCCATTATCGCGGGAGCGATTTATTACGCACTGCTTGAATATATTAAACTTGATATAATGCTTGCAACACTCATTACCTTAGCTATTGGTGTGAGTGCAAGACTACTCGCAATTTTTTATAAGCTCTCTTTGCCTGTATTTACTTATAGCGAGGAAGAAGACAAGGACACAAATAAGCCCTTATGATACTTTTAGATTCTTTTTATACAATGCTATTTTTAGTTTGTTTCATTAGAGGTAAATAATGAATTCTACCGCCCTAGCCTTGAAATACCGCCCTACTTGCTTTAGTGATTTAATAGGGCAAAATGCCATTTCTCAAACGCTCTCCTTAGCATTAGATTCTAAGCATATCTCTCACGCATATCTTTTTAGTGGGCTTCGCGGAAGTGGCAAGACGAGTTCAGCGAGAATCTTCGCCCGTGCCTTGCAGTGCGAAAGCGGACCTACAAGCACGCCTTGTGGCACTTGCGCGAGCTGTGTAGCGGCATTGCAAAACAGACATATAGATATTATAGAAATGGACGCAGCAAGTTCGAGGGGGATTGATGATATTAAGCGTGTAATCGAGCAGACAAAATACAGCCCGAGCTTTGCACGATATAAGATTTTTATCATCGATGAGGTGCATATGCTAAGCAAAGAGGCTTTTAACGCCTTACTTAAGACACTTGAAGAACCACCAGAATTTGTAAAGTTTATCCTTGCTACTACCGACCCATTGAAGCTTCCAGCAACTATTCTAAGTCGCACACAGCATTTTAGATTTAAACAAATCCCTCACAGACTTGTCATAGAACATATTAGCAACATTCTTAACAAAGAGGGCGTAAGTTATGAGGCACAAGCCCTTGATATTATCGCACGTAGTGGGGCGGGAAGTTTGCGCGATACGCTTACCTTACTAGACCAAGCCATTATATTTTGCAAAAATCACATTGAAGTAGCAGCCATAAGTGAGATGCTAGGCGTGGTAGATCCGCAGGTATTGGGGGATTACTTCTTAAGTATCGTACATAAAGATGAGGCAAAAACGCATGGCATACTTGAGATGCTCTTTGAATATGAATGCGAAATGATACTTGATGAGATGATGCTGTTTTTAAAAGATAAATTATTGCAAAAAGATAACGATTTCCCGCCATTGCTCCTTGATAGATTTGCAAGGATTTTGAGCGAATCTAAAAGCCTCTTAAGCCTTAATACCGATGGTGTGTTCGTGCTGCTTTTATGCACACTCAAAATGCAAGAAGCAATGAAAGTAAAAGATATAGAATCTATGATAGAGGAGCTTGAAAATGAGCTTTTTGGACAGCAAGATGCCACTCATATACAAAATAGACAAAACCCCTTAAGTCCTTCAATCCCGCATACATCTCCTACTAGCCCCACCCCTATGGCAAATACAACCAATACTATAACACCTACTCCCGCTCAAACACCCCCTGCCACAACAGCCCCACTTAGTGCAAAAATGCGTTTTGATACATTGATTACCAAACTCAAAGACCGCAATGAGCAATTAGGCGTAGCATTTGAGCACAATGTCCGCTTTGTCGAATTTATAGAATCTAGCCATCTTTTGCGTTGGCAGAGTGTAGCACAAGGTGCAGATAAGGCACTTTTAAAAGAGCATAGCAAAATTGTTTTTTCTCTTGTTCGGGCTGTTTTTGGTGATGGCACACAAATCGAGCAAGTTGCCACACAAGAGCCTCTTTCGCAAGATACCACCCACACCTCCCAATCTCCCACTCCATCTTTAGAATCCACTACAAATACTATGAATACAGATATAGCACAGCCTACTTCAATCCCTCACACACAGTCATTAGCAGCACCCACACCAAATATTCCAAATGATGCACAATCCACAGAAACACAAAATGTGTCTTCAAGCGATTCTAAACAAGCCTTCTTAAATCAAAATAAAGATTTGATAATGGCTATCAATGAAAGCGTGGGGATTAAAAAAGTAATCACAAAGGATTTGTTGTGAATGAGGTTACTTTAGCAGAAGATGAACTCCATATATTGTGCCAAGAATTAAAAAATATATTACAAGATAGGTATGTTGTGCTTTTACAAGGTGATATAGGCAGTGGAAAAACTACTCTTGTGCGCCATTTCGTAGAATCTTTTGATACTACTACACGAGTAAATTCCCCTACCTTTAGCCTCTCTCTTGCTTATGACAATCCGCACTATGGTGTAATTTACCATTATGATATGTATCGCAAATCCCTGCGAGAAATGCTTGAACTAGGCTTGCTTGATATGCTTATGCAGGAAGGATTACATTTTATCGAATGGGGCGATGAAAACTTAGGGCAAATACTAAAACAAAATGGTTTTCAAGTAATCTTCATTCACATTACACCCACACCTTCACATCACAGAATCTATGAGGTGAGCCATGAATAAATTATCAGCACAAAATCTAAGCAAACATATTAAAAAAACTAAAATTGTGCAAGATATTTCTTTGGAAGTTAATAGTGGCGAGGTTGTGGGGCTTTTAGGTCCTAATGGTGCAGGGAAAACAACTACATTTTATATGATATGTGGGCTTTTGCACCCAAGTGCGGGTAAAGTTTTGCTTAATCACACAGACATTACCAATCTCCCCTTACACCAACGCTCTAATCTAGGTATAGGCTATCTCCCACAAGAATCAAGTATTTTTAAAGATTTAAGTGTGGAAGAAAACCTTATTTTAGCTGCTGAAATTAGCATTAAAGGTGTGAAAAATAGGCAAATAAAAATTGAAAATATGCTCGCAGAATTTAATATCGAGCCTATCCGCGCCAGAAAAGGCATAAGTCTAAGTGGTGGAGAGAGAAGACGTGTAGAAATTGCTCGTGCTTTAGTCAAAGACCCAAAATTTATTTTGCTTGATGAGCCTTTTGCAGGAGTAGATCCCCGCGCAGTAAGTGATATACAAAATATTATTCTAAAGCTCACTGAACTTGGCATAGGGGTGCTTATCACCGACCATAATGTGCGTGAAACACTCTCTGTCTGTTCTCGCACTTATGTTATTAAAGGTGGTGCGTTATTAGCAAGTGGCAATGCAGAGGAAATTTATGCGAATGAATTAGTGAAAAAATATTATCTAGGAGAGCATTTCAAAGTATGAGTGTAGGTGGTAGGCTAAAAAATAAACCCAATGTTAAAACACGGCTTTCTACAACGCTGAAAAGTTGGCTACCTATCTTACAAAGTGGGCTAACAGAACTTGAAGAGACTTTAAACAATGTAGTGGAAGAAAATCCTTATGCCAATGTGCAAAGCCAAATAACACATAGCTTGCAAGGCAAAAATCGCCGAGTATCTCAAAACCATACGCCTACTTCAAATGATAATTTTGAATCTACCCATATTAGTGAAAAAAGCCTTTATGAGGTGCTTGAGGAACAAATTGATTCTGTGCTTTTTCCCACAGAAATTTCACGTAAAATTGCCTTTAAAATTCTTGAAAATCTCAATGATGAGGGCTATTTAGACGTAGCTGTGGGTGAGATTGCCATAGATTTGGGCATAGATGAATATGAGGTTGAGCGCATAAGACAGAGGTTTGCCTATCTAGAACCTTATGGTGTGGGAGCGAAGGATATTATAGAATCCTTTCTCTTTCAACTTGATAACACCGATTTAGAAGGGGAGAGCTATGAGTTGGCTCGATCTATCATACGTGATTTACACTGCCATAATAAATATAAGAATCACAGCTCCTATAATGAAGTGATGAAAACAATTAAGACTTTTAAAAATCCCCCTGCTATTGAATTTGGCGCAAGAGAAAGCGAAGTAATACCTGATATTTTCATTTTTGAGCGCACCAAAAGTGATAGTCTTAAAAATACTGCCTATGAGCTTGAAGTTTCCATCAATGATAGCTACTATCCTAAGATTCTTATTGAAGAAAATATTAAAAGCACAAAAGATAAAGCGGGTGCGGAGTTTTTGAAAACAAAGCTTAAGGAAGCAAAAGATTTAGTCGATGCGCTCGATATGCGCAAGGCTACGATTCTTAAAATCGCTATTGCTTTGAGGGAAAATCAATATGATTTTTTTATGGGTGGGGAGATTCGCCCTATGAAGCTAAAAGATATAGCCCAAGACTTAGGCTATGCCCCTAGCACGATCTCACGTGCGATTGCAAACAAATATCTTGAATGCGATAGGGGGATTTTCCCTATCAAAAGCTTCTTTACTGCAGCTATTGATGGGGATACTTCTAATGCATCTATTAAGGATTTCATTTTAAATCTTGTCAAAAATGAAGATAGAAAAAAGCCTTTAAGTGATTTGAAGATTCTTAAAATGGTAGAGGAAAAGTTTGAGCTTAAAATGGTGCGGCGCACGATTACTAAATACCGCCAGCAGCTTGATATAGCAAGCTCTAATGAACGCAAAAGACTCTATGAAATGAGTGTATAATACAGAACGAGCAAGACTACACGGTAGCTTTAGCTACAACAGCGCAGCCATAATAGTTAGAAACTAGGCCTTCAAAACAAAACTATACTTTCTTTCTTATTAAGATTAAATAACTCTGTCCCTGAAACATTTTAGACTATTCTAAATATTTCGCTTTTTTAAGAATACTAAAAGCTGCAAAAATGAGTAAAATTCACAAAAAATAAATTATTTTTTTACTTTTTAATATTATTTATGCTTATTTTGATAAAAAATCGATACTATTTCACTACATATTTACAACTTACAACTTCTTTTCAAAGAGGCAAAGTATGAAACCCAAAATTCTAATTCTTGGTGGGGGATATGGGGGCTTACGCACAGCCATTACGCTACAGCAGAATCTTAAAGATGAGGCAGAGGTTACACTCATTAGTAAACACGACTATCACTACCAAACGACACTTTTGCATAAAGTAGCCATTGGCACATTGAGCGCACGTAAAGCGAGAATCTACATTCGCAAGGTGCTCGATTTAGACAAAGTGCATTTTATAAAAGATAAGATTCTCTCCTTTGAACCAGAAAAAAAGCGTGTTATTGGTAATGGCGGAGCGTATGAATACGATTATTTGGTAATAGGGCTTGGTTTTAGACCCGATGATTTTGGCATTAAAGGGGTGAAAAAATACGCTCATAAGCTTTCATCTCTCAATGCTGCATTAAAGCTTGATAAACTCATTGAATATCGTTTCAAAGAATATTGCCACACAAAGAATGCAAATGATTTAAGTGTGATTGTGTGTGGAACAGGATTCACAGGCATTGAATTTGCCGCAGAGCTTGCCTCTAGGCTTGATGAACTATGTTTAATTAGCGGGATTCCACGTGATGTGCCTAAGGTTACCTGTATTGGCAGGAGTGAGCGAATCCTGCCAATGTTTAGCAAAAAGGCAAGTGCCTTGGCACAAAAGAAGCTTGAAGCCTTTGGTGTGGAGGTAATATGCAATGGAGAAGTACAAGAATGCCTCGAGGATGGCGTGATAATCAAACATAATGGAAAAAGCAAACATATTGAGGGCAATACGATTTTATGGAGCGCTGGAGTAAAAGGCAATGATAGCCTTGAGAAATCCTGCTTTGAAACCAAAAAGGGACGTATAAAAGTGGATAGCTATCTACGATGTCCACAATATGAAAATATCTATGTGGTGGGGGATTGTGCTTTATTTGCCTCACGTGATGTAATCCACGCTCCTACTGCACAACTTTCCGCACAAATGGGCGATTATGTCGGCAAAAGTTTATTAAAAATACTCCGCAAGCAAGAACAAAAAAAGACCTTTCGCTTTAAACATCGTGGCACTGTGTGTTCTATCGGGCATACTGATGGCGTGGGTGTGGTGTATAAAAAGCATATCAACGGTGAACTGGCAGCGTTTTTGAAAAACTTTATTGAAAATAAATGGCTTTTTAGCATTGGTGGTGCAAAACTTGTCTACAAAAACGGACAATTCCGCTATCGCACGAGTAATTAAAGCTAAAACTATACAACAGAATCTAAATCATTTTTATGGTATATTTACGCATTTTGACTCAAAAATATATGCAGTATTCAAAGGATATTTAATGATAAGCTATAAAGATTCTGGTGTGGATATTGATGCAGGAAATGCACTTGTGGAGGGTTTAAAGCCACTTGTGAAATCAACCTTTGATACTAATGTAATCGGCGGGATAGGCTCTTTTGCCGGGGCATACGCTTTGCCTAGTGGATATAAAAATCCTGTGATTTTGGGTGCGACTGATGGTGTTGGCACAAAGCTTCGCCTTGCTATTGATAGCCGTAGACTTTCTAGCGTTGGCATTGATTTGGTGGCAATGTGCGTAAATGACTTGATTTGCAATTTTGCCACACCAATGTTTTTCTTGGATTATTATGCTACGAGTAAATTATGCTCAAAAGATGCGCTTGCAGTTATTAGCGGGATTGTTGAGGGCTGTAAAATAGCCCAATGTGCCCTCATTGGCGGAGAGAGTGCAGAAATGCCCGGTATGTATGCCAAAGATGATTTTGATTTAGCTGGATTTGCCGTAGGGATTGCAGAAAAAGAAGATGTGCAAACCCAATGTATCAAAGCAGGAGATGTGCTTATCGCCTTACCAAGTAGTGGACTGCATAGTAATGGCTATTCTTTAGTGAGAAAGGTGCTTTTTGAGAAATTGCAAATGTCTCTTGAGGCAGATTTTGAGGGACAGCCTTTACTTGATATATTGCTTACTCCTACACGCATTTATGTGCCGCTTTTTAAGGCAATCTATCAATCTACTTTGCGTCTATATTTGCACGGATTAGCGCATATCACCGGTGGAGGCATTGTGGAGAATCTACCTCGTATATTGCCTAATGGGCTTGGTGCCAAAATAGATTCAAAAGCGATGAAAATCCCATCTATTTTTATGCTTCTTAGCCGATATGTAGAAAAAGATGAAATGTATCGCACTTTCAATATGGGAACTGGTATGATTCTTGCTGTCGATAAGGCTAAAAGCGATGAAATGCTGCAGTTTGTCCATCCTTTTGATGGGTATATTATTGGCGAAGTGTGTGCGCAAAGCGGTGTGCATTTCATATAAATTATTTATAAACTAAAAGAGGCTTTAATTTGAACACACGAACTTTTTTTAAAATCTATTCATTTCCATTCCTTATCGTCCTCATTGGACTTGCTATATATGCTAGTATTATTATTTTTATGGATCAAGGAAATCTCATTCTCTCTCGTCCCAACCATTCCCACGAACTCACGACTTTAGAGCATATAGCACATTTAGACAAAAGTGATGATAAAAAAAACACAAATCCTAATAATGTATCCTTACCCGCTACAACTATTGACAATAACCATAATACAGAAAATGTAGAGGATAAGGGTATAGCCTCACAGCCCACCCCTATCGAGAATCCAATATCCCCACCCAAGCAATCACATCAAGATTCTATCTATTATGCGCAATATCGTATCAATATCCGCAATATGCCCTCCAGTGAAGGAATGGTTATCTCTCGTGCAAGTGTAGGAGAGGCTTTAGAAGTGCTTGATTGGCAAGAGCAATGGAGCAAAGTAAGAAAACAATCAGGCGTAGAGGGTTATGTCGCCTCACGTCTTTTAACAAAACAAGAGAATCTTGAGGGAAAAGTATATATTGTCTCATCAACAACGCTTAATGTCCGCCTTAAGCCAGATACGCAAGCAGCTATTATTGGGCGTTTAAAGTATCATACACGTATTGCTGTGCTTGAGACACAAGGCGAGTGGGCGAAGATTCAACTCCCTAATAAACAATATGGCTATATCTCAACAAACTTTATTGCTAAAGAATAGCCCTCAATGCTTGGATTTTTCGCAGTATATGGGAATCCTATCGCACATTCTAAATCCCCGCTTTTGCATAATTATGCCTTTGCAAAATGTGATATAAATGCCTATTACGGACGTATTTTGCTAGAAAATGGCGAGGAACTTTACAAGAGCTTTGAATCTCATCATTTAAATGGCGCAAATATCACCATTCCTTTTAAAGAATATGCCTTCAGCTTATGCGATGAGGTGCGTGGCGTGGCTAAGGACATAGGTGCGTGTAATACGTGGGTGCACGATAATGGCGCAATCATAGGCTACAACACAGACGCACAGGGTTTTTATGAGTGCATTAAAGACTATAAGATAAAAAATGCCCTTATTATCGGTGCGGGTGGATCGGCTAAGGCGGTAGCGATGATTCTAAAGGCATATCAAATCCCCACGACCATCATCAATCGCTCGGATTCTAAACTTACATTTTTTGCAGATAAAGGCTTTGAATGTAGTGTAAGTAGTGCATTTAAGCCAAATAACACGTATGATTTAATCATCAATACCACGAGTGCGGGGCTAAATGATACACATTTGCCTTGTGCTAAATCACAGCTTGAAGCGCTCTTTACCCACGCTTCTTATGCCTTTGATTTGATTTATGGGAAGCAAACGCCTTTTTTACATCTAGCAAGTGAATTTAAGCTTATTTGCAGTGATGGGAGAGCTATGCTTATCCATCAAGCCGCCCTTGCCTTTGAGCTTTTTAGTGCGAGTATGGGAGTTGAGTGTGAATCAAATGCCATTGCTACACTAATGGGCGAGGCTTTACCCTAAGGGCAAGATTCTGTGTTATAATCTGCATTTATTTATTATTAAGGAGGGCAAATGCGTATTGATGAAGCGTTACTATCGCGCTTAGAGCGACTTTCTATGATACATATTAATGAAAATAAGCGTCAAAGTATGCAAACAGAGCTAACAGAGATTCTAGGATTTGTAGAAAATATCGCAAGTATAGAAGTGCCGCAGGATTGTTTCAAAGAGGATTTAAAAACGCCATTAAGAGAAGATGTCCCACAAGATGCTGCTATCGCCCAAGATGTGCTTAAAAATGCGCCCTGTGTGGAAGATAACTTTTTCATCGTGCCCAAAATCATTGAATGAGTATCGCACTTGATAGGGTAAAGATTCCACCCGATTGGAAATCGCTCCTTAAAGATGAACTATTAAGCCCCTATTTTGCAGATATTAAAGCACATTATATGGCAGCCTTGCAAAAGGGAGAAGTCATCTATCCCAAGCCTAAAGATATATTTACCGCCTTTGCCCTCACGCCCTTAGATTCACTCAAAGTCATCATACTCGGGCAAGACCCCTATCACGGAAGCGCGGTAATAAATGGAGAGCTTACACCTCAAGCGATGGGCTTAAGCTTTAGTGTGCCACGTGGTATGAAGATTCCACCATCATTGCAAAATATCTATAAAGAACTAGAACGGAGTTTGCATATCGCTCCGCCTACACACGGAGATTTAAGCGGTTGGGCAAGACAGGGGGTGCTACTGCTCAATGCGATTTTAAGTGTTCGTGCCAATGTGGCAGCCTCCCATCAGCATTTTGGTTGGGAGCGATTTAGCGATGGCGTGATTAAGGCGCTTTCCTCACATAAAACACATTTGGTATTTATGTTATGGGGGAATTATGCGAAGAAAAAGGCGACTCTAATTGATAGCACAAAGCATAAGATTATCACCGCACCGCACCCTAGCCCTTTAGCTCGAGGATTCATAGGGAGCAATGTATTTATAGAGGCAAATGCCTATTTGGCACAAAATGGCATAAGTCCCATTGCTTGGGAATCTTTGGGATAGATTACAAAATGGAGTGATGATGAAGATTCTTATTTTTGTGGGTGTTATTTTTGCTGTGCTGACATTGATGAAAGCCTATGTGTATATGCGCTTTATGCAGCATAGTGCTATGATTAATAAATGCCTAGGGCTAGGCTTTTTAGTGCTTTTGGCAACAGGAGAGATTTTACTCTTTGTGGTGAGGGATTCACACTTTGCTCATTGGCAGTATTTGCTCGTAGGATCTTGTGTAGTGCTAGGGTATTCGCTTTTTTTAGCGTGTTTATGTGTGGATATGTTTAGAATCTGTGCTTTTTTAGCAACAAAATATCAAAGGCGACATTCTAAGCACATATCGCGCACAGCCTCCCTGAATGAGAGTGTAGAATCTACAGATGCTAAAGCTATTGCCTCTCGCCGCGTATTTTTACGCAAAATCATCGATTGGAGCGTAGCAACACTCTTTGCATACTTTAGCTTCAAAAGCCTCACAAACGCCCTAAGTGTGCCACATATCAAGGAAGTTTATTTAAAAGTCCCTCACTTAAGGCGCAAAATGAGTATTGCGATGATAAGCGATGTGCATATAGGCAAGACATTAGGCAGAGAATTCTTAGAAAAAGTTGTAGCTCGTATCAATGCACTTAATGTCGATATTGTCGTTATTGTAGGGGATTTAGTCGATGATAAAATACATCTTATCAAAGATGATTTAGAGCCGCTAAAAGATTTGCAAAGTGTGGAAGGCGTGTATTATGTATCGGGTAATCACGAGTATTATCACAGCATCGAGCCAATTTTAGCTCATCTTAAAACACTTAATCTTCGCATTTTGAATAATACCAATACAGAGCTTGAAAATGTGAATCTTGTAGGGGTAAGCGATATAGCAGGAGAGCAATTTAAGCTATTCCCTCCTGATTTGAATGCAGCAAAGCAGGGAATAAATGCAGATAAGCCAAGTATATTACTCGCGCATCAGCCAAAATTCGTGCGACAAAATGATGTGAGTGAATTTGATATTGTGCTGTGCGGACATACGCACGGCGGGCAAGTGTTCCCACTTTCTTTGCTTGTGTGGTTAGACCAGCATTATATACACGGGCTTTATACATTGCCTAATCCCAAACGTACCCAACTTTATGTGAGTAGCGGCGTGGGCTTTTGGGGACCGGCTATCCGCTTTCTTGCTCCAAGCGAAATCGTGCATTTAGTGCTAGAAGGCATAAATTCTAAAAATGCTTAAAAATCACAAAAGTAAGCAAAAGATTAACTTTAAAAATATGTAAAAGAAAATAAGAGAGGTATTTATGCGAGTTTTGCCTTTTATTATACTTTGTTTGTCAAAAAGTGCTAAAAATCCTCCATTATTTAAAAAGCCAAAGGAGATATGCTATGGATTTAGAAACACTCAAAGCCGCTTACCCTGAGGCTTTAAAGTATCATAAAGGTGGGAAAGTCAGCACTGCCCCACGCAAGCGATTGCGCTCTATTGATGAATTAGGATTAGCTTATACGCCCGGTGTGGCAGTGCCTTGCAAGCAGATTGAAGCAAATCCTTTAAGTGCTTATGATTATACTTCTAAAAGCAATCTTGTAGCTGTTATTAGTAATGGCACAGCTGTGCTTGGGCTTGGCGATATTGGCGCGGTAGCGAGCAAGCCCGTTATGGAAGGAAAGGCGATTTTATTCAAAACATTTGCCGATGTTGATGCCTTTGATATTGAAGTGAATGAAAAAGATGTGGATAAGTTTGTCGCTGTGGTAAAGGCAATTGCCCCTACATTTGGCGGCATTAATTTAGAAGATATTAAAGCTCCTGAATGCTTTGAGATAGAATCCCGTTTGATTAAAGAACTTGATATACCCGTTATGCACGATGACCAGCACGGCACAGCTATTATCTCCACTGCAGCTACCATTAATGCTCTGCATTTAGTTAATAAAAAGGCGGAAGATATTAAAGTCGTTGTATTTGGGGCAGGAGCAGCAGCGATAGCCTGTGCGAAAATGTATAAAGCACTTGGCGTGAAAAATCTCGTGATGTTTGATTCTAAGGGGGCTATTAGTGCGGATAGGACAGACTTAAATGCTATGAAACAAGAATTTGTTTGCAAGGAGAACTATAAGTCTTTTAAAGACGCACTTAGTGAAGCAGATGTGCTACTTGGGCTTTCAAAGGGCAATTTATTGGTGGCTGATGATATTATGGGTATGAATGCCTCTCCGCTCA
The DNA here is from genome assembly GCF_039555295.1 of Helicobacter mastomyrinus. NCBI lineage: Bacteria > Pseudomonadati > Campylobacterota > Epsilonproteobacteria > Campylobacterales > Helicobacteraceae > Helicobacter > Helicobacter mastomyrinus. The sequence continues at coordinate 870,294 of NZ_CP145316.1, forward strand.
TTTTTGCCCTAAGCAATCCTATCCCTGAAATTATGCCTGATGTGGTTAAAAAAGCCCGACCTGATGCGATAATAGCAACAGGTCGAAGTGATTTCCCTAATCAAATCAATAATGTCATTGGTTTCCCTTTTATCTTTAAGGGTGCGCTTAAAGTGAGGGCGAGTAAGATTAATGAAGAAATGAAATTTGCCGCTGCAAGGGCGATAGCCGAACTTGCACGAGAACCTATCACGGAAAAATTAGAAGTGCTTTTAAAGAAAAAAATGCAATTTGGAGTGGATTATATTATCCCCTCTGCGTTTGACGAACGTCTTATCGATATTGTGCCTAATGCTGTGGCAGAGGCGGCTATCAAAAGTGGTGTAGCGAGGATATAAACTTTATAAGCAAGATTCATTACTTAATCTTGCTTTGTTTTGTAGTATGAAAGCATTAAACCAAACACATCTATGGGTTATATAAGGAATCAAGTTATAGATATATCGATAGGGATAGCTCCCTAAGTTTTATTATACTCTATGTCTTTTTGCAATCTCTTGGGCAATTTCATATCCGTGCTGCAGACCTGCAGCGATAGAACCGCCTGTTTTTAGGGCAATATCCCCTGCGACAAAAATATTTTTCACATTGCTTTCCCAAAGATTTGAACTTGTAGGCACACCCTTTTCATCTGTTTGTATGCCACATTTTTTGAGAAAATCCACAGGACTTGCCCCGCCAATAGCATAAATCACACGCTCATAGCTCTCTTTGCTCCCATCGCTAAAATTTACGCCCACGATACCACTATCATCCTCAAGGCTTAGAATATCAATGCCTAGTTTTGTTTGAAGCACACCTTTTGTAATGGCTTCTTTAAGCTGCATAGCATTGGTATCATTAATGCGTGCAAATTCTGTGCGACGATAATTAAGCGTTACACTTCCGCTATTTTGGATATTTTGAGCTAAATCATAGGCATATTCTACTGCTGAATTACCACCACCCACGACAAGAATCTTCTCTGTGCCTTGTGCGTCATTGGCATTAAAGTTGATACGTTTTCTCATAGAGGAAGGAAAAGGATAGCTTGGCTTATTGGGCTGCCCCATTTTGCCAATGCTTATGATAACAAATCGTGCTTTATAGCTACGATTATCCGTTGTATTTATAGAAAATCCCTCATTATCGCTAAGTGGTGTGATAGATTCTACATCGCTTTGATAGGCAACCTCAACAGGAGAGAGAATCTCATCAAAAAAACTAAGTGTTGATTCCCTATTGCCATCTTTAAAGTCAATACTGCCTTTAAGCTCCACTACCTGCCCCTTGTAGTCTTTATCCACGCGTTTGCCTTCTTTGTAAAATTTACGAATACTCATATTATGGCTTTCGCCCTTTTCGCATACGATAACACTTAAATTTTTATTTATACACTCTATGGCTGCGCTTATGCCCGCTGGACCACAGCCTATTACGCCTACATCATATATTTTGCTCATTATTTTCTCCTTTTGTATTTGAATGTAATGTATTTTGTTTTTTATCAGCTCTTGCGGCAAGATTCAAATCTTCTACAGAATCAAAAAGCACACCCTGCATCATCTTATTTGCGTCATCAAATTGTCCATTCTTAAGCCCCCATATAAAAGCAAGAAGCCCAAATAAACCAAGTATGAGAGAAACGCCCAACATAACCGCAATTATTCCTGTATTCATCAACAATGCCCCTTTGGCAATAAGATACGAGATTGTAGCATATTTTAATATTAAGTTTGCAGATGGGGATGATATTTGTTAAAAATATATTTTATAAAGCTATAATCATATGAAGCTTTACATGAAAATATTTACAAAAGGAGAAAATATGATAGACATAGAACAACCATCTAAAGCTAGAAGAAAAATAAATGTAGGCTTTATGCTAAGTCTTGGCTTTGGTGTCTTAATTGTATTTTCGTGTATTATGGCATTTATCAGTCTTAATCGTGTAAGTAGCATTAACGCCTCGCTTACAGACATTAATGATAAAAATGCCCTCGCCCAACGTTACGCGATTAATTTCCGTGGAAGCGTCCATGATAGAGCCATAGCCGTGCGTGATGTGGTGCTTATTGATAATGAAGACAAAAAAGGATTGCACGATCTTTTAGAGCAAATCCACACTTTAGAGCAATTCTACAAAGAAGCTGAAGACAATATGAAGAAAAACTTTATTGATACCCATTTGCTTGATGAGACAGAACTTAGCATTTTGAACGCTATTGAAGCTACACAGGCTAAGAGCATTCCTTTAATTGTGCAAATCACACAAGCCAAGCTTGCAGGAGATTCACAAAAAGCCTATACATTACTTAATACTCTCGCCCCTTATTTCACGCAATGGCTCAAAGAAATTAATCAATTTATTGACTATCAAGAAGATGAAAATCAGCGACTTACAATAGAATTAAGAGAAAATGTTAATGAGTTTAGACTTATTCTTTTGGTGCTTTTAGCGTGCAGCATTGTTTTTGGTGTGATTGATGCCATTATTATCATACGTATGCTTCTCAATCTCCTTGGGGGCGAGCCTCACGCTGCTTCGGATATTGTATCGAGAATTGCAAATGGTAACCTCTCTGACCCTGTATATTATAAAAGAGAGAACTCTATGCTCCACTCTATTGCAGCAATGCAACAAAAGCTTAGAGAAATTGTAGAATATATCATACACTCATCAAATCAAATCCACGATGTTGCCTTGCGGGTGTCTAAGACTTCTCATAAGGCTCAAGATGCTGCCATTACACAAATGCAAAGCTCCACACACGTAACCAATAAAATAGGGCAAATGAATCAATCTGTGATTGAAGTGTCAAATATCGCTAAACAAACAGAGGAAAATTCCCTCAAAAGTGTGGAGATCTCTACAAAAGGTGTGGAAATCATCAATGTTACCGCACAAGAAATTGGCAAAATTACCGAGATGATAAGCACTTCAGCAGATAATATACGTGGGCTACAACAGCAATCTATGGAAATTGGTGGCAGTGCGAATCTCATTGCAGAAATTGCTGACCAGACCAATCTTCTAGCGCTTAACGCTGCTATTGAAGCAGCAAGAGCAGGGGAACACGGGCGAGGCTTTGCTGTGGTTGCCGATGAGGTAAGAAAACTTGCTGAACGTACCGCTTCTACAACGGCTGAAATTGCTAATATGATAAAACTTATCCAAGATAGCATAGGCACTTCTGTTGAGGCTATTGAAGCGATTGTACCACAGATTGAAAAAGGACAGCAGCTTATTATGGATTCGGTGCAAACATTAGAAGAAATTCAAGCTCAAGCTCAAGATTCACTAGAAAAAGCCCAAACTGTCGCATCTTCTTCTAGTCAGCAAGAAAGCGCTATGCAAAGCATTTCACACGATATGCAGGGTATTGCTACGCTCTCTCAAGAGACGCACTTATCTTTGGAGCACGCAAACAAAACCATTGATGAGCTGAAAAATATTTCGGATTCTTTAAAAGAGTATATGTCCTATTTCAAAATATAATTTAATTCTTAGAGATTATTAGAATCTATGCAAATTTATGTTTGCGGGGTGCACACAGATGCGGGAAAGACGCATTTTTGCGCGGCTTTTTGCGCGGCTTTTAAATATGATTATTTTAAACTTATTCAAGCAGGCATACCCACAGATAGCACTTTTATAGCTAAGTTTAGCCCTCAAACAAAGATTTTTAAAGAAGGCGTGTTTTTACAAACCCCCGCTTCACCTCACATTGGTAAAAGGCTTGAAAAGCTTGATTATAAAGCCTTTGATATAAAGCTTCCTCAAAGTGAAAATGCGCTGATAGAAACAGCTGGAGGGCTTTTCACGCCTATTGATGAGCGTTTTACAATGCTTGATTATATAAATAAATGTAAAAAGCCTTGCATTTTAGTTGCAAAGTATTATCTAGGTGTGATTAATCATATTTTACTTTCCTTAGAAGCGCTAAAAAAGCGCGAGATTCCCCTGATAGCCCTTGTAATGATGGGAGAAAGAGATGAAAGCATTGATGAATTTATTAAATCTTATGCGGGAGTGAGAATTTTTCATTTACCCTTTTACACCACGGAAGACTTCTTAGAAAAAAGCAAGAACTTAAGAGAGCAAATGCAGAAGATGTTTTAAATCAAATGAGAGTAAAAAACACTAGCTTGTATGCAAACCAAAGTTGGTTTGAGAAACCTTTATGTATTATTTTAACATATAAATAGACCTCATAACACTATTCCCTGTAGCAATGAATATTATTTTTATTGCTCAATTTAAATAATCTTGCTTAATGTTTGGAAAGGCTTGATAGATTTTTCCGTCCAACAAAGCCCCATTGTTCTTTTTATTTCTCTTTATTCCATCTTCTCCATAAGCTCCCCATTGTTTGAAGAAAAAAGGAATTTTAGCCCTATCACATTGTATTTTGATATTTATAAGCCAAGATTTTTGCATTATACGCGCATTATAGCCACTCTCACCGCCTACTATAACCCAATCAATACCATTTAAATCAAGCTCTCCCAAATCATCAAGCAAAGGTTCAATTGAAAGCCATTTTACAGAAGCTTTTAAATCTCTTATTAAGTCAATCCTTGCTTTTACTCTACTGCTTTCTATCGTGGTGCCTAGCCATACATTAGTTGGTATATTATGATGTAAAAAATACTCCCTCATTTTTTGAGGTCGTTTAGTGAGAATTTGATACTGATGATAGGGAGTTTGTGAGATTATTTTCATAATAGAATCTAAAAAATAAATTTTCATTTTTTGATGAAATAAATCACTCATAGAATTAACAAAATAAAGAGTAGGCTTTTTATTTTTTAAAGGCTCGTTTAAGCGGTGTTCTAGCATTTTAAATTGAAAGCCATCTTTGTAGTCTTTATTTCCCATAGCCTGCAATCTTTTAGCCATAATTTCAGCATAGCAGTTTTTACACCCACTGCTTACTCTATCGCATCCAATAGTTGGATTCCACACAGCTTGCGCCCATTCGATTTTGGTGGGTTTCATTATTACTTAAGCCTTACCTTTACTTTAACTTCGTCTCTATCTAGATGAAAACCTCTCTTAGCATTATTGCAATATGCGCATTCTAAATGATTTTTTAGACTATTAAGAATCTTATTGGTATGCCTTGATAAAAAACCATTATCTAAGCTAAAATACTTAATTTCAATATTGCTTCTTTGTTCTTTTAAAAACTCTTTTAATAATTCTGCATATCTTCGTTCTTTTTCACTTGGTTCATTGGGTTCATAAAATAAACTGGTCTCATCTTTTGTAAAATCTCTATCAATATTTTTGTTTCCCTCTCCAAAATTTTCATCTATTTTCCATGCTGTTTTTAAAAATTGCTCTTGCCCTTTTCGATGGGTAGAGATAAAAATTAATCCATTAGTATTTCCATTATCTTTTGTTAATGAAAAAGGAGCAATAAAATGATTTTTAAAAATTGTTTTAAAATATTGAGTGATAATCCTATGAGTTTCATAATTTGATTTATTTTCGAAATCTCGCTTTGAAATAGAATTAACATCAAGATATTTTTTAAATGTTTTTTCTTCTAAAAATCTTTTTATATATGAAGAAGCAATGAAAATAAGAATATCAGTACCTTTTGTTAAAAATTCTTGAGCTTTATGAATATGTTTGATACCATATTGGTCTAAAAATACTAGTTTAAAATATTTTTGAGAATAAAGTGTATATACATCAGTATCTACTGATGTATATTTTATTTTTATATCTTTTCTATCGCTTAAAATTTTATATTCATTGTTGATAATTTCTTTTAAAGTTTTAATTTTTTCTTCATTATTGTCATTAAAATAAAGTTTAATTGTCTTTCCTTTGGGATTTCTTTTAAGAATCGCATCAAGTATTCTTAATGGTGAGCCTTTATATTTGCCTGTGCATCATAAATTTCTAAAGCATTAAATTTTTCATTTTGCCCATAGCTTGAAGTTATATTAAACCAATCATGCACATATTGCTCAAAAACATCAAGTTTTGTAAGAGTGGCACTATCCCATTCTTGTGTATGCATATCTTTTGCCATATTTACTCCTTATTTTAATTCTATCACACTCTCAGCGCCACATATATTACGCACTTTTAATCTTAAGGGTAAATTTATCACAAGTGATTTTGCCATTCCAAAATTCCTTTGTTTTCATTCCATTTTTAATCACAAAGGAGTTTTTAGAAATTTTTATCTCGCTGCTACTTATCCACGCACCACTTGATTTTTAGATCTCAAGGCTTTGCCTGCACTAATTTTACCATAAAATCCATATATTACTGCTTTTTTAACAATTATAAGGAATTTACTCTAGTGATATCAATATTTTCACAACATAAAAATTTACGTATTCTAAATATTTCAAAATATTTTTACTCATTAACAAAACAAAAAACTCACCACATCACCCCCCCCCCCCCCTCATTGCCTCATTATGATACATAGGCTATAATGCCTCCCTCAAAGTGATACAAACAAGGAGAATTATATGAATATCGGTTTCTATCGAGCATCTCTTATTGGGGATAATATGGTCGCTCTGTATGGAATCTACGCTATGAAATGCCTCCACCCTGATGCTACGCTCATCGTCTATACAAATGCCTATGGTATTAATCTATATAGCCAATTTCACTTTATTGATGTCCTTATCGATGTGGGAGAGATGAGCGAAAAAACGCTTATAGAGGACATTAATAGCCGCAATTTTGCGCTCTTTATCCTCACACAGTCAAATCGTGCAGCTTGCCATATCTTTAAGCAAACAAATATCAAACGAATCATCACATTTATGACGCGCTGGAGTTTTGCAAAGCAGCGATTTGATACCGTATATATTCCACGATTTTCCATCGCCTATGTGCCATATGTTTTGAGACTCCCCCAATACAAACGCATTTTAAAGCTTGTATATCGTTCTATTAACCCCCCCCCCCCCGTTGTAACTTATTGCATAAACCACCAAAGATTGATTTCTCACCCATTAGATTACAAAGCAGCCCAAGCCATAAGGCGAGAATCGCAGACTTCCTGCATAAGCACAACCTGCAAAATCGCCCCATAGTCGCCATCAATCCTTTTGTCTATACCACGAGCCATAATTTAACGCTTGAGTGTTGGCGTGAGCTTATCACACATCTTGCACGCACCTATCCTTATATAGGATTTGTTATCCCTACATATAAAGATAATGCTAAGATTTGCTTTGATGATATGGAAAATGTCGCTATATTCAATAACGATTCTGATTTGCTTAACATCGTAGCATTGCTTGAATCTACCTCCCTGTTCATTAGCCCAAGCACAGGGCTTAGCCATATTGCAGATAATCTAGGCGCACCAATGATTTGGCTCTGCAGCAGGAGGGATAGCTTTGTGTGGGTTGGGGAAACGATGAATCCGAAGCTATTTGTCATACTCAAGCAGCGAACTTCCAAAATGAGTGAGCAAGCCCAAAAAAAGTATATAGAGCTTGCAAAACAAAAGTTTCAAGTTGTCATAAAAGATTTGAATGCAAGATAAATAAAGATTCTAGCCTCAATCTTTAAAACTCACTCAATAAGCAAGCTCAAGATTTAATACTTTAAGTATATTCATATTGATACGCCTTAAATCTGCAAGACTACAAACATAAAAATCAAAATATAGTATCTTATATTTTTGCAAGGATTGTGCAAAATATCAAAGGCATACATCATATACATCCATAAAAATGGGAGCGCAAAAAGACATATGATTTTATGATAATTGTTTGTCTGCAGTGCTAAAACCTCAATGCTCAAAATTTAATTTACGATATTACATATCACAAATAAAAATCAAAAATGCCTCGATTCAAAAGAAAATATGCCCAACCTAAAAGGAACTGATAGTATGAGAAGTGTGTAAGGAATCAAATAAGATTCCTTACATTAAAAGAGAAGCTGAGAGATTAGATAACGCCTTGGTCTATCATCGCTCCTGCCACTTTTCTAAATCCGGCGATATTTGCTCCTAGCACGAGGTTTGTAGGCTCACCAAATTCTTTAGCAGTCTCACTTGCATTAGCATAAATGCTTTCCATAATACCGTGCAAACGTTTATCCACCACTTCAAAAGTCCAAGGATTCATACTTGCATTTTGTGCCATTTCTAGTCCGCTTACAGCTACACCACCAGCATTTGCAGCCTTGCCCGGTCCGTAGCAGATTTTTGCATTAAGGAACTGATGGACAGCTTCTATGGTTGAGGGCATATTCGCTCCCTCGCTCACGCATTTGCAGCCATTGGCTAGAAGTGTTTTTGCGTCATTAGCGTTAAGCTCATTTTGTGTCGCTGATGGGAACGCAGCAAAACAAGGTATCGCCCATACTGCATTTGTCCCTGCAGGATAATCACTCACCTTAGTATATTTCGCACTTGGGCGCTCTTTAGCATATTCTGTCAATGAGGCACGGCGCACTTCTTTGATCTCTTTAAGCAATGCTAAATCAATACCATCTTTATCATAAATCATACCTTGAGAATCACTCACAGTAACAGGAATTGCACCGAGTTGTTGAAGTTTTTCAACGGTATAAATTGCCACATTACCAGCACCCGAAACGGTACAGATTTTACCCTCTAAGCTTTCACCTCGTGCTTTGAGCATTTCTTGAGCGAAATACACACAGCCATAGCCCGTAGCTTCCGTTCTTACCAAGCTTCCGCCCCAGGAGAGAGCCTTGCCTGTAAGCACACCATCAAAACGATTAGTAAGTTTGCGGTATTGTCCATAGAGATAGCCGATTTCTCGCCCACCTACACCAATATCACCCGCTGGCACATCGGTAGTGGCACCAATATGGCGGAAAAGCTCATTCATAAACGCTTGACAAAAACGCATAATTTCACCTTCACTTTTCCCCTTAGGGTCAAAGTCGCTTCCACCTTTACCACCGCCCATAGCAAGTGTGGTAAGAGAGTTTTTCAAAATTTGTTCAAATCCTAGAAATTTAATCACACCTTCATTTACACTTGGGTGAAATCGCAATCCACCTTTATAGGGTCCAATAGCAGCATTAAATTCTATACGATAGGCTCGATTGGTTTGAATCTTACCTTTATCATCAACCCAGCTTACGCGGAAGTGGATTTCTCTATCTGGAATCGTGAGACGCTCTAAAATCGCATAAGATTCATATTTCTTATCTTTTTGAAGTGCTGGTTTCAGCGATTCAAACACTTCCTCCACAGCTTGATGAAAAAGCGTCTGTGAAGGATATTGTTCTTTAAGTTTGTTGAGGACATTGACTGCATACGACATAGTGTCTCCTTCAAATTGAGATATGCGTTAAACGCAAACGCATTATAAAGTAACTAACCTTAAATATTCTTAATTAAGTTTAATTAAAGGTAATTTTTACAAACCAAGTCCCAAAATTTCCCATAATCCATTCACTTCTTCATCTTCAAGCAAAATCGTGCTTTGCGTATGGAGAAAGGATAAAATCCGCTCTATATCAAAGCTACTCCCGCCAATGCAGCCCTGATGTGCAAAAATAAAGCCCTGTGCTAAACTCACAGATGTGGCAAGTGCCCCCTCACACATAAAGCATAAAGAATCCTTGCTTTGATGTGCCCTCCCCTCAAAGTGCAGTATCTTAGCATACATTTCAAGCACCACGCGCTTGGGATTCTGTGAATGTAGCTTATGTGCGCCCTCATCTAAAAGCGTATAATAAAATGTATCAATCTCATATATATCAAACAGATGCCTATGAAGCAATTTGATAAAATGCTGCCATATATAATAACGTGTGCTATCAAATTCCCATTTATGCCCTAAATGCAAAATATGCTTAAGCTTAGGGAGGAAAACAAGGTTGAGCTCTTCTTCAAAATCAATCTTGCGCCCGATATTAATGATGCTATGCCGCGCCCCATAGAATCGATATAATGTCTTAATATACATAGGTGTGAGAATCTTCACAATCATATCTTCTGTGCGCGTTTTTTGCATATACAAAATATACCCTTGCACGACTATCCTTACTTTAAGCATTTCTAACGCATAATTCTAGCTGAATTTTATATGCTTTAAGGGGTTCACTCTTGCGGACATTTTTATATCAAGCTACTCTTGCCACACAAAAGATTATTGATACCTTGCAGCATAAAGACAAATCACTCTATACCCTGCATCAAATCGGTGCAGGAGGCGATAGAAGCATAGGGGCGGACTTAGTGAGCGAGAGCATTTATAAGGAGTATTTGCTGCCTTTGGCAAGTATCAATTCCGAAGAGAGCGGCTTTATACAGGGGGCGAGAAGTGATTATATTATGCTAGACCCGCTCGATGGGAGCGATAACTTCCTCTCTCATATCCCTTATTATGGCGCTTCTTTGGCACTTTGTGATACAAATGGCAGAGTAAAGGAGGCTGTAATTTTTAACTTCTGCACTAAAGAGGGCAGAGCGCGAGTGGAGGATAAAGTCATACGATTTGCTATTGAATCCTATCTGCAAGAGGGCGAGGCGGCTTTTATCGCATTAGAATCTTTGCCACTCACAAAATGCGGAATTTTTGAAAAAGCGTATTCTAATCCGCATATCACTGCACTTTTATATCAAAATCGCTTAAAGTTCCGCTCTTTAGGGGCGAGTGCGCTATCTATCGCGCAATCTTATGAAGTGAATTTTATGCTTTTTATGGGTAATATCCGCGATTTTGATAGCAAGGCAGGATTGTTTTTATGCGAAAAGCTGCATCATATTCGCACAAATAATTTTACACTTATAAGCAAAGATAAGCATATTTTTGATATGATTTCACATATCGTTTTAGAATCTAAAGGATAGAAATGGGATTGGGTAGTTTGTTTAAACCAAAGAAAGAAGAAAACAAAGATAAAGAGCAAAACCAAGACGCACAGAAGATTGACGCACCTCCTAATCATTGGCTTAAATGCCCTAGTTGTAATGCTATGATGTACTATAAAGAGGTATTTTCACAAAGCCATATCTGCCCTAAATGCAATTATCATTTTAGAATCTCTGCTACTGAGCGTATAGAAATGCTTTGCGATACAGATACATTTATTGAAATCGATAAGGATTTGCGTCCTATTGACCCGCTTAAATTTGTCGATAAAAAAAGCTACAAACAACGTATCCGCGAGAGTGAGGAGAAAACCGGCAGGGCAAGTTCGGTAATCGCAGGGGAGGGGCTTATAAATGGCATAGAAATGCAAATCGTGCTTTTTGACTTTGCCTTCATGGGTGGCTCTCTAGGCTCGGTAGAGGGAGAGAAAATCGTCCGTGCTACCAATCGAGCAGTGGCAAAAAAGCAAACATTAGTCATTCTCTCCACAAGTGGAGGCGCACGTATGCAAGAATCCACCTTTTCACTTATGCAAATGGCTAAGACCTCTTGTGCGTTAAATAAACTCTCTGATGCGGGATTGCCCTTTATTTCTGTGTTGCTTGACCCTACTTTTGGAGGCGTGAGCGCGTCTTTTGCATTTTTAGGAGATATTATCATCGCTGAGCCGGGCGCGATTATTGGTTTTGCAGGACCACGTGTGATAAAGCAAACTATTGGTGCGGACTTACCAGAGGGATTCCAAACGGCTGAATTTCTCCTAGAACACGGGCTTATTGATATGGTAGTGCATCGTAAAGATTTAAAAAAGACATTGAGCGATATTAGCAAAATGCTTAATCCAAACTATGCAAATCAACATTTATTCTATAACTAAAAAAGACGCCGCTTATCGAGCATTGCAAGAGGAGCTATGTATGCGATGTAAGCCATTTGGTGCAAATATCAAGCATTTTGAGCTATTCCCCCAATCTGTGAAAAATGCCCAAAAAATCTCTTTAAATAAAGCACAGCAGAGCTATACGCATATTTTTACCCCTTATCTTAATACGAATGGGCTTAATATCGCCCTTGACCCAGGGGGAAAAAGCTATGATTCTCATAGTTTTGCGCATTTGATAGAATCTCACCAACTCATACAATTTTTTATCGGTGGGGCTTATGGGCTTGAAAAATCTTTTGTGAATCTCACTCACGCGGTGAGCCTAAGCGCGATGACATTAAGCCATAAAATCGCCAAGCTTGTGCTATGTGAGCAAATCTATCGGGCATTAAGCATTTTATCATCTCACCCTTATCATAAATAGGAGGATTTATGATTGATTATACTTTTTTTGAGACACTTCTTAAGCAACGCTTACATAAGCTTTGTGAGAGCATCGAGCATAAAAACACGCATATTACACATATTCAAAACACTCATCATAAAGATGAGGGCGATATTGTCGGGGCTGGATTACAAGGGAATCTAGAAATGGGTATGATTAATTTATATCAAAATGAAATCCGCGATATTCGCAAATCTCTGCAAAAAATCAAAGATGGTATATTTGGGATATGTGAAATGTGCGATGATGAAATCGATGTAGAGCGCCTCAAAGTCAAGCCTCACGCAAAATACTGCATTAATTGTCGTGAGCTATTTGAAAAAACGCAAAAAAAGGAGCGATAGTGAAACTGAAATATTATGTGATATTTTCTTTTGTGTTTATGCTCGTTGTTGGGCTATATGTGTATAGTTTAGAATCTTATAACTATACGTATGAGATTCCATTCACGCAAATGCAGATTACACTGCCTTTGGCTGTGTGGATTGTGGGGATTGTGGCTTTATTTTTTGTAGCGACTTTAATATTTTTTGCTTCTGCGTGGGCGCAGGATTTGCTAGAGAATTATCATCGCAAAAATGACTATGATAAATTACTCTCACAAATCAATGAGCAATCCCTCAACCAAGATATCAAGCCTCGTGTGTATAAACGCAAAGCTTTTTCTAATCTATCTAAAATTTTGCAGCGATTTTATTTGAAGCCCAGATTAGATTCCACAGAGAGTTTCAATCGTAAGATTGATACGCTTTTTGAAAATTATAAAGATGTGATGAGCGGTAAGGTAGTGGATTTGAAAACCTATCATCTAAGTCGCGATAATAAATTTAATGTCCAAAATCTTAAAAATAAAATCCATCAACACTACAAATATGGCTTTGAAATCTTAGAACAAGATTATCCCGATGAGTTGAAAAACTACGCAGTGCTTGAGATTCTTAAAAACGCTCAGCCCAAAGAGCAAGAAAAGCTCCTCTCTCGAATCTCCCATATCACGCTTAATAAAACGCTCGCGCAGGAGATGTTCAAAACCTATCTTAAAAACCCCCAAAGCATAGATGCTAAAGATATGCGCGAAGCCTTAAGAAAAGTCCAAACAAGCACAATGGAATATATCCAATATGCCATTATGAGTAGAGGGATACTTACACCTGATGAGTGGATTAAATTTTTTGAATCTTGTGCAGATAATGATGAAAGTGCAGAAATGGCATTTTTTTATGTGCTATTTGAACTAGAAATGATAGATAAGGCAAAAGAGCGCCATCGCAGTCACGCTAAGGACGAATATAAGCTCATTGATGCGTATTTAGATTTAAAATCACTTGGCAAGCACTATCCTTTTGATATTTTTCTTTTGCAGTCCTAAGCTAATTTTAGTCTCATAGGGCGAGTTGGTGTTTAGTATTCTAGCCCTGCGATTTTAAGGGCTTTTTTGCATAATGATGAAAGTGGTTTAGAGTTAAGCTCATTGATAGGAATCAACGTGATTTCATCAAAGATATTTAAGGTTTGAAAGCATTTAAAATCTATATGATAAATATATGCCCTGATATGATATTTAGTATAGTGATGTCTGCATTCTCCACACTTATGTGTTTGCGTGAGGCTATCACTAGTAAGCAAGGGAAGATTATAAAGCCCGTGATATAGCCCTTTGGAGGATCGCACTAAAGCAATATGATGATTATGCACACAAATACCAAGATGTAGTTCTAAAGGTATAAGGGTGGATTGCTTAGGCAGGGGATAGAGATGAGGGGCATTATATCCATCACATAAAGATTGCAAGGGACATATGAGACAAGAGGGGGATTTAGGAGTACATAGGGTAGCACCAATATCAAGCAAGGCTTGATTGTAATCAAAACTAGAATCTATATCTAAAAGGATTTGAGCAAGCTTTTCTAAAAGCACCATTTTTGGATTACTTAGAGCAAAAATACGGCAGAGTAGGCGTCTAATATTCCCATCTACAAAAGATACATTTTGTTTAAAACCAAAGCATAAAATCGCCCCCGCACTATATGCACCAATGCCCGGCAGTGCAATCAACTCATTATATGTGTGTGGTAAAGTATGGGAGAATTTTTGAGCGCATATATGTGCGGTTTTTAACATATTTCTTGCACGTGTGTAATAGCCTAATCCCTCCCAAGCTTTAAGCACTTGCTCCTCTGTAGCATAAGAGAGGGCAAGGAGCGTGGGAAAAGATTCCATAAAAGGCTGATAGTAACACTCTAGCACACGTTTTACTTGTGTTTGCTGCAACATCATTTCACTCACATACACGCCATAGGGCGCATTTTCTCCTTGTAGATTACGCCAAGGCAAAGTGAATCTTCCATTGTCCTTATACCAAGCAAGTATATTTTTGCGCCATAACGGGGCTATATGCCGTGCTTTTTCTTGTAATGGGCTAAAGCTTATATTTTTAGAATCTTCCATAAATGAGAGTGTAGCTAAAAATACAAAATGAGTAGAAGATTTAAAGCCTACAAAAGCAGGGCTAAGAGAGTTATTGCAATCTATGCAAAAAGTGCTTAAAAAAAAGGGGGGGGGATTCTAATTTATGTATAAGGGGGTTGAGACATTCTCATTATATTTGTATTATGCTCTTGCTATCTGCGCGGTAATGTATGCTTTTATGCTTGGCATATACCGCCTGTGCGTTCAATGATGGCTTGACAAATCGCCTCCTTGTCCAATCCACTACAAAATCCCCACCCCCCTTACGCACGACATAAAGCCCCACTAAGATTTCAGCTACCCTTTGTAGTAGGGTATTTGGGGGCATTTTTTTACCACAATGAATAATCAAATGCGCACTTGGCACATCACGGATATGAAACCACAAATCATCGGCTTTTGCCACTTCTAAAAGCCTTTGATTGTCCTTTGCATTGCGCCCAATGCTCACCTTATACCCCTGTATAAAAAAGCTCTCTATATCCTTTGTACCTATATTTTTTGCCCTCTTGTGTGCTGGAGCAAAGACCTCTCCGCTCTCATCAAACTGCAAGGTAAAGCCTATTTGCTGCGTGATAAAGGCAATTCTCTCCTGCAAATTGGCTATTTGCTTCTCTAAAAATTTTGCCTTTTTATGATATTTTTTGCTCTGCGTAAAATACCAATTCCCCGCTTCTTGCAAATCCCTTGCGTGTGAAGGCAAGGGGAGATTCACATCATTTGCGTTACTATCTTTTAGCACAATATGCGTTGTGATGATCTTATGTGTGGGCAGCAAATGCAATGAACTAAAAATCAGCTCTCCATACATAGCATACTCCTTAGCAGATTCTAAAAGCTCCTCGCGTTTGGGTAATGTAGCTAATGTATCTATGAGGGATTGCTTCTTGCTTTCAAGTTTTCTAAGTACATTTTGCCTCTTGTCTGCTTTGAGCTTTTCATATTTATCCGCATAAATTTGCTCTAATATCGCACATACATTTTCTGGCGAGCTTTCAGGCTGTGTGGGGATACATTCAGGCTGTGGCAAAGGGGATAGAATCTTCCCTACCCGCACCTCTCGCGAGGATTTATGCTGTGGTATATGGCGCAATGCTTCAAGCACAATAAAATCCTTATCACAAAGCACCACATTGGTATATTTGCCGGTAAATTCGCACACAAGCCAAAAATACCGCACCTTATAGTGCTCCCTCTGGGTGAGATAGCATTGCAAGATTCTATTATTCCCATCGATACGTATCTGCTCTATATGTGCCCCTTTCGTGCAAGTAGCGAGTTTATTATCAAAAGGCGCACAAAAGACTTTTGTCCCTATAATCTCTCTTTGAGCAATAAATATATTGCTTTGTGAGCGCGTCATATCCATATAGAATCTATGCGTCTCCCCCTGTCTATCCGCACATATCAACACCAAGAGATTATTATCTATGCGTCTAAAGCACATAACTCGCTCCATATTTTGCATATAGGCGCAAAACCCTTTCAGCAAAGCAAGATTCACTACTTTATCCTATTTACTAAGATGTGTCCTAGCAAATTCAAGGGCTTGTGGCGTGATATTTGAGCCGCTAATAATCCGTGCTACCTCCTGCACCCTGCCTTCAAAATCAAGCTTTGTAATAACGCTACTTTGCCCACGTTTTTCCACCAGATAGTGATTATCAGCTAGGGAGGGCATATGCGTTTGATGAGAGATGGCAAAGATTTGATAATCACGTGAGAGTGTTTTTAGAATCTGCGCTACCCCCTCGCTCTCCTCCCCACTCAAATTCGCATCAATCTCATCAAGCACTAAAATCCCTTTACGTGGCTGTAATTCCATATCAATACACATCATCACCAAACGCAAACGATTATACTCACCTGATGAAATCACATTCACATCGCTATCCCCTAGCCTTAATTCACATTCGCTTATGCCCTTTTGATATAAAGGCACTTCTTTAAGCAACAAATGGCTTTGCTTTAATCGCAGCTGTGTGCAAAGATGTTCAATCCGTGCGTTTAAATCCTTTGCGCATTTTTGGCGATTGTGATGGAGGGTTTGAGCATTTGCTTCACAAGTAGCCTCAAGGGCTTGAATCTGCTTTTGTAGGGCTTGTTTATCAAAGCTTAAATGCTCATATTGGGCTAACTTTTGCTTCTGCCCTTGCAAATAGTTAAGCGCGTTTGTAATACTCCCAAATTTGCGGATAAGCTCGGCAAGTCCTGCGATTTTATCAAGCAGCTCCTCTACATTCATCAGCTCAAGATTCTCCATTCGCTCTGCTTCTTGCTCCACAATCGCCTCAAACTCGCTCAAACCATCAATGAGATTAGGACAGCTCTTATCCACAAGATTCAAAAAACCCTCAAAACTTTGGCTTAATTCTAGCACCTCCCGTACTTTTAAGAGTTGCTCTTTAATCTTTTCTTGCTTGCTTAGCATTTTTTTAAGGTTTAAAAGCTCCTCATACTCACCCTCTTTAGGATTAATCTTTTCAATTTTAGCGATTTCAAATGCCGCAAATTCTTTTAAAGACGTGATATTTGCTTCATTGGATTCTATCTCTTTAAGCTGCTCTTTTAAGGTGCATAATTGTTTAAAATCGCTCTCATAAGTGGTCAGTGTGCTTTTATGAACGCTATGCTTTTTTGCGATAAAGTTATCTAAGATTCTTAAAATATTGCTATTTTTTAGCTCATCTGCCCCTTTGGTGCTAATATGTTTGGCAAAGCCATGGACAATATCGTGGAGCTTTTTTTTGGAGCTTGAAGCGTGGTTTAGAAAATAGCGCGTTTTATCCTTTTTTAAAATGCTTAAGACGATTTCATCTTCGTCCTCCTCGTGCGGGATACCATAACCCTCCCAATCAAAATTCATAGTTTCAACATTAATATTTGCTTCAATCAAATCCGCATTGCTCTCCTTAATCCCAAAAATCGCCAATAAGGATTCCATAAATACGGATTTCCCGCTCCCACTCGCGCCGCTAAAGACATTAAATCCCTCCTGCATATACAGCTCTACATCTTTAAAGGCAGGGGAATTATGGATTAAGATACGCTTAATCATTGACTTGCTCCTTATGCTTGGCTAATATTCATCGCCCCATTTAAACTTTTCTTTCAACACATTAAAATAATCTCTTGTGCGGGGGTAAATCAACATCGCGCTTTGCTTGAGGGCTTGAATCTGCACCTTGTGAAAGGGCATAATATCAATCATCTCCTGCCCATCGATAATGAGCTTTGCCCTCTGCTTTGGACGAAATTCTAGCACAAATTCATCATTAAGCACTAAAGGGCATTGCGTGAGGGAATGCGGTGCGATGGGGGTAAGCAAGATATTGCGACAATAAGGATAAATCACCGAGCCACCTGCACTAATATTATACGCCGTAGAACCTGTAGGAGTGCCAATAATCAAGCCATCGCAACCATAGGTATTAAAATGCTTCCCATCAATATGCGCATCAATGCTCACCATACCGCTTAAATCGTGCTTAGAAATCAAAAATTCATTAATGGCTATAAATGTGTGCATGGCTTCCTGCTGCGTTTGGGTATCATATACCTTTGCTTGAAGCACAAGATGATTTTGCAATGTATAATCCCCGCTTTTAAGATTTGGAATAAAGCTTTTAAGGCTATCGGGCATAATAGCCGTGAGGAAGCCTAGCCGCCCGGTATTAATCCCCATACATGGCAGCCTATACTCAAAAGCACGACGAAGCATAGAAATAAGCGTCCCATCGCCACCTAGGCTAAAGAGTGCATCACATTGCGTGGCGATATATGAAAAATCCCGCCCAAGCAGCTCAATCATACCCCCGCTTATGCTCTCTAAGCTCACCTCTATACCCGCATTATTTAGTTCCTCACACACTTGTAAGAATACACCCTTTAGCTCTGGGCTTGATGGACGCAGAACAATACCTACCTTTTGCAATGGTGGATTTAGCTTATTCATATTTATCTCCATTAATTGCGGGTTTATAATCCTTAACTTAAAGCTACGTGGCATTTTATCACAATAATGTAGCCATAGTGAATCTAATCTTATGAATGCTTGAGCGCCCATAATCTTAATTCTTTATGTGGGGTTGTGCCCTAAAAATAAAACTAAACTCCCCTGTAAATAAGCCTAAATGGTAGTTTCAGCTACAAAATCAGTAGAATAATTATAGATTCTAGCCAAGTTTCGAATTAAATTATATCTTAGCTTTATGCAAGGAGATGATGAATTTATTTTTAAATGACAAATGAAGCGTATAAATTATATTAAGGCTTGATATTGCGCACTACAACTTACACTTTAGCTATATATCAATAAATCCTATTTGCAATAAGCTAAATTATTGACAAAATCCTTTCTTTTTTGAGATATCCAAAGTAATAAAAACAATCATTTGTTTCCAAAAGATTAAAAAAAGCTTGTCTAAAATGTATCAATTTTACACATTAAACATAAAGCCTATTTTTATTACGTATAAATTAAACACACTTAGTCTATGATTGAATCCTAAATTTTAACTTTTTAGATACGGAGGAAAAGATGGGTTTTATTGATTCTATTAAGGCACAGGCAAAGGCGCGTAAAAAAACGATTGTTTTGCCTGAAGTAACGGACTTGCGCACGATTGAAGCGGCTGTAAAGATTCTCAATGAGGGCTTTGCTGACTTAATTTTATTAGGAGAGCAAGATGAGATTTGCAAAAGGGCTAAAGATCAGCTCTCTCATCTCCCAACAGATGTGTTACAAAAGGCATCTTTTATCACGCTCAAAGATGAAGCACTCCTTGATGAACTTATTGCACTTTTAGTGAAATTACGAGGGCATAAAGGTATGGATAGCGCAAAAGCAAAAGAGTTGCTACTAAATGATTGTCTCTATTTTGGCGCAGCTCTTGTCAAATCAGGCAAAGCTGATGGTATGGTAGCGGGAGCGATTCACGCTACTTCTAGTGTGCTACGTGCGGCGTTGCAGATTGTAGGCACAGCAGCAGATTCTAAGCTTGTTTCAAGCTTTTTCATTATGGTAGTGCCTGATTGTACTTATGGGTTACAGGGGACATTTGTGTTTGCTGATTGTGGGCTTTGCCAAAATCCTAATGCCGAAGAACTTGCACACATTGCGCTTTCATCTGCTAAGAGTTTTGAATCTATCACTCATAATGAGCCGCTTGTAGCAATGCTAAGTCATTCTACCTATGGTAGCGCAAGCCACCCTGATGTGGATAAAGTCATAGAAGCTACCAAAATCGCAAAAAGCCTCGCTCCACACCTTAAAGTCGATGGGGAATTGCAACTTGATGCAGCAATCGTGCCAAGTGTCGGTGAATCTAAAGCTAAAGGCTCACAGGTTGCAGGAAAGGCAAATGTGCTTGTGTTCCCCGATTTAGACGCGGGGAACATCGGCTACAAGCTCGTGCAGAGATTTGCTAAGGCTGAAGCTTATGGACCTATCGCACAAGGTATGAGTGCACCCATCAATGATTTATCACGAGGGTGTAGTGCTGATGATATAGTAGGTGTAGTAGCTATTAGCGCACTTCAAGCCAAATAAATCCAAATCAAAAAAAGGAGAAAAAATGAATGTTTTAGTCGTTAATTGTGGAAGTTCATCTTTAAAGTTTCAGCTTATTGATGCTGATACAGAGAAGGTTTTAGCAAGCGGTATATGCGATAGAATCGGTATTGATGGCAGTGTGCTTAACTACAAAAATGCTGCAGGAAAAAAATATGAGCAAAAAGAGCCTATACCCAACCATACTAAAGCCATTGAAATGGTGCTAGAATCGCTTATCAATAAAGAATATGGCACGATTAGCTCACTTGAAGATATTCACGCCATTGGGCATCGTGTAGTTCATGGGGGGGAATTTTTCAAAGAATCTGTACTCATCAATGATTATGTGATTGATCGCATTAAAGAATGCTCTGATCTCGCGCCATTACACAATCCTGCACATTTGATGGGCATTGAGGCGTGTAAAGCGAAAATGCCAAACACGCCTATGGTTGTAGTTTTTGACACAGCATTTCATCAAACTATGCCACCAAAAGCTTATATTTATGGTGTGCCTTATGAATGGTATGAGAAGCATAAAGTGCGTAGATATGGATTCCACGGGACGAGTCATAAATATGTATCACAAAAAACTGCCGAATTTTTAGGGCTTGATTATTATAATTCTAAGATTATCGTCTGCCATTTGGGGAATGGTTCATCAATTTCAGCTATTAAAAATGGCGAGTGCGTGGATACAAGTATGGGGCTTACACCGCTAGAGGGCTTAATTATGGGGACACGAAGTGGGGATTTAGACCCTGCGATTTTAGAGTATATCTCTAAGCGCGAGGATTTAGATATTCAAAGTCTGCTTAATATCCTTAACAAAAAATCCGGTGTGCTTGGAATCTCTGGGCTTTCAAGTGATTTTAGAGATTTGCTTGATGCAGATTTAGGGGGGAATGAACGCGCTAAACTCGCACGGGTTGCCTTTGCCTATCGTGTGATGAAATATGTAGGGGCGTATTGTGCGGCGATGAATGGTGTTGATGCGGTGAGCTTCTGCGCTGGTGTGGGAGAAAATGCAAAATTCATACGCGGTATGATTGTGAATAATCTCGCATTTTTGGGTGTCAAACTCGATGAAGAAGCAAATAATATTTGTGGCAAAGAAGCCATCATCTCTACGGCAGATTCTAAAGTAAAAGTGTGCGTGATACCCACTAATGAAGAACTTGTCATCGCTAGAGATACAAAAACTATCGTTTCTCAACTCTAAATAAACTTTCAAAGGAAGTCTATGCAAAATATACTCAAAATAGAGCAAATGCTTTTTATCTGCATTGACGTGCAAGAAAAATTAGTAGGGGTAATGGCGGATAAAGAAAAGCTTATTAAAAGCACTAATATACTTTTAGAATCTGCCCAAGAACTGCATATCCCCACACTTATTACCGAACAATATCCCAAAGGATTAGGCAAAACGCATAATGCAGTAAAGATTCCTCCTCACGCACAAATACTAGAAAAAACACATTTTAGTATTTTTGGCGATGAAAAAATCGCTCAATATATCGCACAAAGCAAGGCAAAAATGCTTATTCTCTTTGGGATTGAAAGCCATATTTGCGTCTTGCAAAGCATTATAGAAGCACAGAATCTAGGCTATAAATGCCTCCTTGCTGCTGATGCGTGTAGCTCAAGAGAGGTGCAAAACTACCAACTTGCTCTAGCATTTTTCCACGCTCAAGGTGTAGAAGTGCTGCCTAGTGAATCTATTCTTTTTAGAATCTTGGGTGATTGCAAGCACCCATCATTTAAAGCCATATCCACACTTGTAAAATAGCTCTCTTTTATTATCATCTTATCTCTCTACCCTCGGTAGTCCATCATTACCGAGGCAAACAATGCAACATAATCTTTGTTTTATCAACTCACAAATTTATGAGCCCCGACAAAGGAATTAACTTTGCTTTTTGAAAGTTATAATATAATAGTATTTAAAGAAGTGATACGGAGGATTCGACCCTACAATGAATGTGGCGCTTACACAAAACTATATTCAAATCACCGTTGAAGAAGAAAGCGACTTCTTACATAAAGCCCTCGGGTATGCTGAAAAATATTTTTCCAAAAGCTACCGCTTATCACGCACAATTTTAATCTTAGATGATGGAGAGCGCTTTAAAAAAGATTATCTTGTGAATTGGGCTTATCACGCCTTTGGGCAAGATGAAAAACATCAAAGAATCCATCATCTCCTTGATAACTTAGACAGCCCCGAAAACCAATCCCCTGCCCAAGATGAGGTGCAATCCATACAAACACCCCTAGAGGAGCCTCTGCAGGATTTAAAATATCTGCTTGATTTTACCTATCTGCCTATACGCATTAAAATTGTGAATAAAAATGCTCTGATAGAGCGTGTAAAAATCGCTTTGCGGATTCTTAATACCAAGCGCGTGATGCTTAGAATGGATAAAGCCAACAATGTAGCAAGGCGCTATATTGCAAATATTTTCGAAGATTATTATGTAGGTTGCGATAGAAATGAAATTTATTTAGATAGCACAAAGCCTTATTTTTGGGATAGCATTATGAATCTTATTAGTTTTAAGGTGATCCATAATGTAATTTTGGACTTTGATTATGATAGTTTTGCCAATCGTGGAGGATTGGGGAGTTTTGAATCCTCTTTCCTTACCGATGAGGAGAGAATCTTGCGTGGCTGTTATATGACACTAGAATGCCATTATCAAGATGATTTTGAGCAAGTAAAAAAAAGTTACCTCAAACTTGCTAAAGAATATCACCCTGACAATGTCTTTGGGCAAGAAGCGCATATCATAGAAAGTTATAATGACAGATTTAGGAAGATTCAAGAAGCGTATGAGAGGATTAAAAACTACACAAAAGCTTCTTAGCAAATACAAATGGAGGGGAGAGATATGCGTTTTGTTTTACTACTTTTATTCTTAATTTTTCATTTTATACATCTTAATGCGGAACAATACAAGGCTACAAGACACTTTCCAGAGCTAAAGCAAAAAGGGGAGGTTACTCGCTCCTCACTTGATATTGCAGAAATATGGGGTTATTGGGCGATTTATAATGGCGAGATAGAGCTAAGCGGCGTTTTAGAATTAGCCGACTATGGCGGTATGAATATGCACAAACTTTATGGTCACATTGGTGCATTAAGTGTATTGAACTTTTACCCTGATACTGCCACTTTAAAGCAAATACCTTTTGTTTTTCCCTATACCAATTTTGGTTCTCGTTCGTATATGCCTTATAATGCAGACGCATTCAAATTGCTTGGCATACATTTAAGAAATTTGCAGTGGTGGAAAGAGCATTTTGATGATGACCCCCCGCATTATCATTGAAATTATAAGGCGCAATGAGCATTCAAGCAATAATACTCTACCTCCATCTCTCACAAAGCCAATTTATGGCGCAAGTGCAGTAAGGGAAAAGTGCGACTAAAAAATCATAGAACAAGCAGTAGTGATTATACAGAATCTATCAAAAATGCCAAACAAGAAAAAATCAAAACAAACCCACATTTTAATTACTCTGCTCATTATTTTGCAGATGCTAAACTCATCTCCATTGAACTTTTGGGCGATGTGGTAGTGAAGTATTTTCCTCGCCCAAAGGCAGAGGATTATGGCTTTATTCTTAAATATAATTCAAAAGATGAATATATCAATCTCCGCCAAAGCCCAAATGGCAAGATTCTCATAACAACAATATAGACGACTATTGCAGGCAACTTTGTGGAGGCATAAAACATTTGCAGTGGATAAATGCTATGCTTGATAGAGAGAAACCAATATGGCTGCCTGTCGTGTATTTTCCACCTAATGTAACTGATGGCAGTGGAGCTATATATGGCTATATCCACAACTCGCAGTTAAGTAGATTCTATCATTCCTTTGGCACTCTTTAGGCAGAGTGTGTGAGGACATTAATTTTTGGAGGAGTTATCCTAGAAACTAAAGATATATCTCACACCAGCATTGTAAATATGTGAGGCTGTTATTTTTAATGCCGGTTGATATATATTTTGCAATTTCGTATCTATAAAAGGCACACGAGCTGCAATTTCTATACTATGATGTCTGCCAAATTGACTTCTTAAACCAGCATTAAGTGCAACATTTAGCCCTGTTTGTTCATAATCTTTGACATCTAAATCCCTGCCATACCAAGTATTGGCACCAACTCCTACGCCCACAAATACACCAAAATTCGCATTTGCACTTGCAATCAAATTATAAAGTGCATCAACATTTACTCCATAATCCGCTACACTCGCTTTGAGTTTCTCACTTGTGCCTTTTACTTTTACGCTTGTATCTGCATAAGTAGTGAAGTTTACGTAATAACGCAATCCAAAGTTAGGAGTAAAGAATTGCTTATAACCAGCAATAACTTCATAGCTTATGCCATTCAAATCCAACTTTTCACCCTCATTAAATTGAAAGCCACCATAGCCTACACCAACACCTACAAATCCACCACTTTCTTCAGCTACAAGAGCAGAACCAGCTAAAGCTAAAGCTACTGCAGAGCTTAAGCACACATTTTTGATTGTTTTCATTAAAAACCACCTTTTCTAAAATTGATTTTGCATTGATAATGCGAAATTCAATTCTACCCCCCCCCCCCCCCCCCCATATTTTGCTTAAAAGCAAAAGGTTTGATAAGAAAAAAAATATATTTATGTAGAAAAATGTAGCAATATGGAGAGAATCTTAAGTCTAAAGGTGTATTTTTAAACATCGCCCTCATTGTTTTAACATTACTCACATTCCATTTATCCAAAGGTGCATTGAATGCGCTCGCATTCTAAGACATACAAAAAGCTCATATTTGTAATGTTGCTTGTGTCAATATTTTTAAAATCAATATTTTCAGAGGTGAGAATGGGTATAGAATAAAATTGGCAACAAGTTTCTTCGGGTCTATCTCCCTAAACATTAAAATAGCTTTTTCATTCTTTCCTATGAGTGTTACACCAAAAGATTTATCTAAAGTATTTTCTTTACACTTTCTACATTTTCAAAAACAAGAGATTTAGAATCTCTTAATGCCTTTATTCCAAATGCAACTGCCCCCACACAAGCTAAAAACACAAATCCAAAGATAATTTGTCTTTTCATTTTCTCTCCTTGATTATTTTCTTAAATTTACTTTATAACTTAACGAAAATATTAAGAGGAATTAGGCTTTAATACATAAGCAATAAAAGTAGGGGGGGGGGGATTAGTAGATTCACTCTGTGAAATCTTATATGTGTAAGAATCTTTAATTATATTACAAGCCTTTCTTGCCATTGCTGCTCCCCCGAAGTTTTAAAATGTCGCATTATAAAATAATTTTGCTTAAACATCTTAATCTGCATATTTTAAGGCTTCTTAATAAGATACCTTATCGTAGCTCCTAGCTGCTCTACTCCTAACACTTCATAGCCGTGATTTTTCGCATCAATGGGGATATTATTAATGCTTTGTGGGCAATCACTTAGCACTTCCAAAATCTCGCCACTTTTAAGCTCGGGCAAAACCTCCAGAGTTCTTACCGCAGGATAAGGGCAAGGCTCACCTTGCAAGTCTAATCTAAAATTTGGGATAATTTCTTGTTGCATATTCTCCTCCTTTATGCGCGTTCAAATCGTTTATTTTTGGCAAAATATCGCCGCTCAAGAAACAGCACAAAGGCAAGGAATGCAAAAAGCAGCACATAGCTTACCACCAAGCCACCATAATTACCAAAGGATTCTAAAAGATTGATTTTAGGGAAGCTTGTCGCAAGTGGCACAGAATAATAATCCCAAGTCGCTGCCAAAAGCGTAGAACCAATGACATTACCAACACCTACAATCCAATAATGCACCTGCCCCTCAACCGCGCGATACATCCAGCCACATTCACACCCTCCTGCAATCACAATACCAAAGCCAAAGAGCAATCCGCCAATCACTGCATTTGGTGCAGCCCACATAATTTTAGGTGGAAGTCCAAGCATAATGTAACTAAAAACGCCAATAGTTGAAACCATCATTCCCACAATCACCGCTCTTGCCATATATCCACGCCCTGTGATAAATAAATCCCTAAAGGCAGAAGTAAAGCAAATCTGCGCACGCGAGATGATAAAGCCAAATCCCACACCAAATACAACTGCAAGCGCTAAAATCGGAATCTTTTTACCCTCTGGAATATTGCCATACGCCATTAGATACGCTACCCAAACGCCAATTCCAACTAATACCAAAACACCAAGTGCAAAAAGGAGTTTTGCCCTACTCTGATTTTCTTTGCTATTTCCAATGTCTTTTTGCGCACTGACTTTCTCTAGCTTTGTATGAGAGCGAAAAAGTGGGAGTAAAACAACCTTTGTACCTAGCCACACACCAACAAGCGTCATAATCGTAAAAAACCACGCGTGCAAGCTAAATTATCCCTCATCACTCTCTAATACTATAAATCTGCTTCTTATTTTTGAATTATACGTCTATTGCTTTTGTTTCTGCTTTGCTTTCAGTTTATTTTTAGCCATTTTTCCATACTATTACAAATCATTCTTATTATTTGTATGAATGTTACCCAAAATTTCAAGGAGTATATATGAATAAATCGTATTTCAACCTCACCGCTGCATTGCTTGTATGCACGAGTCTCTTGGCAGATTCTCAAAGCAGTGAAGTGAGTGGGGGGGGGGGCATATAACAACTCACCAGCAAAAGAACCCTTCAAAAGCATAAATCTTGGTCGCTCTGTGATTACTGCCTCTGGTTTTGAACAGGATTTAAATATCGCCCCTGCCTCTATTTCTGTAGTAACCCCACAAGATATACAATCCCGCCCTGTGAGAGACTTAGCCGAAGCCTTAGCTAATGTGCCCGGCGTAAGCATAGATTCTGGTGTAACCAAAACGGGGGGCTATGGTATCTCTATTCGCGGTATGGGGACAGCTTATACACTCATTCTCATTGATGGCAAAAGAGTAAATGCAGATTCTAGCACTTTCCCTAATGGCTTTGGAGATTCTGTAACCTCATTTATGCCACCACTCAGTGCGATTGAAAGAATCGAAGTGATTAGAGGACCTGCCTCCACACTCTATGGAAGTGATGCTATTGGCGGTGTAGTAAATATCATCACAAAGAAAAATTATGAACAATGGGGCTCAAATATCACCTATGATTACACTTTTCAAGAATCTCGCCCCTTTGGCAATACCCAAAGTATTAATTTCTATACCGCAGGTCCACTTAATACTGCTAAAACTCTGGGCTTAATATTACGCAGTAGAATCTATACCCGCGATGGCATATCTAATAGCGATTTAGCCGTAGCCCCAAATCACACAGGCGTTACAAGCAATAGTGGACAAAATAATGCCACTTCAGCCACCGCCTCGCAAATTGTAGGCTCTGCACCGGGTAGAATCTACAATGTAGGCACGAGGATTAATTGGAGCAGCACAGAATCTGTTGGTAAAAAGCCCAAAAATAATGTCTATTTAGACATTGACTACTCACAGCAAAGCTATGATAACTCACAAGGCTTAGTAATGAGTAATCGTAATGCAAACTCTTTTAATGTGTCTTGGGACGATTTAACCTTCCAGAAAAATAGCGGTTATGGCAAAAAATACAATATCTATCGTGGCAATGTTGTCCTCGCTCATAATGGAAGCTATATTGCTAATCCTAGTGGGCTTCTCTCCAATTTTTCAACCGATACTTCGCTAACCTATAATATTACTAATAATGCCGGGCGATTTGTCCCTCAAAATGCAGCCAGCGGCTTATCTACTAGCTCTGTTAATGGTGTAAATGCAGGAGATAGCAGGGAGCTGATTAATCAAGATATAATACTAGACCATAAGAGCAATCTCTTTTTGAATCTTGGCTCATCTTTTGGTATCAACACCACTTTGGGAGGGAGGTATTGGTATAATAACTTTAATGATAATCTCCTCAAAGTTTCCACAGGCGATGCAAATGTTCATCAGCATATTAGCGCACTCTTTGGCGAGGCGGAGTTTATCCTTTTTGATAAGCTTTTCATAACCACAGGTGTAAGGGGCAATTTTAATTCTATCTTTGGTTCAAACATAAGCCCACGCGCCTATCTTGCCTATAATGTGCTTGATGATTGGCTAACCATTAAGGGCGGTATCTCCACAGGCTACAAAAGTCCTAGCCTCAATCAGCTTGTAGCGGATATTGTAAGTTATTCAGGTTCAGGCACAAACCCCACTTATGGGAATCCAAACTTAAAGCCAGAATCTAGCGTGAATTATGAGCTCTCAATATTAAGCGATAATGATTATTTCTCCGCTTCTCTTACAGGATTCTATATTCAATTTAAAGATAAAATCAATCAAACAGGTGGTTTGGGCGGTAATATTACCAACGGGCAGATTATCCCTACCTTAGGTATTGCCTGCCAAGCTACAAGCGGAAATTGCTCCTATTATAGCAATGCCGATGAAGCACTAAGCTATGGAACAGAAGTGTTTGTGGGGATAAAGCCAATCAATGTAGGTTATGGTGGTATAAGCTTGAGCGCAGCTTATACTTACAATCACACAGAGATTACAAAAAGCAATACTGCTGCAGATATAGGCATAGCCTTTACAAATGTGCCTTTACATAGCTTGAATGCCTCTCTTAACTATGATACACCAAAATGGGGATTGTATATAAGAGAAGAGTATAAAGATGGAATCTATCGTGGTAATCCCAATGGGAGAGGCAATATAGCAATTCAAGCACGTGCTGCAGGAGAATTTTATGATCCTTATTATCTCACGCATACAGGCGGATATTATAAGTTTAAAGACAATTTGCGTCTTAACCTTGCCATCTATAACTTGCTTAATTTTAACTTTATTAATTATATTCCCTATACTAACAACAATACCACTACCTACACTTCTGCCTATAACTACATAAGAGAGGGCAGAAGGTATTATCTCTCCGTGCAAATGGATTTTTAGATACTATTGTGCCCCTGCTGCTATCCTTTGCACCACAAAGCTCTTGTAAATGGGAGCTAAGCCCCCCCCCCCATTTACACCATTCAACGCCATACGCATGAAGTGCTTATCCACACTTATAAAAGGCTTTGCCGATATACTCTCGCAATAGCGAAGCTACGGGGACAAAGTAAAACTTCCTGCAAAAACGCAGTTTTTTTAGATGAAATCCCGCAAGAGCAAAAGAACACACTGATAACTAAGGCTACACTTTAGTTATCAGTGCTCAAACATATGCTTCTCACTCCCCCTTATATATCGTTTGCTAGATTACCCGCTCACTACCCTTACGATGCTTTAAAATGAGAGTATCATTTTCGCCGAGCGCGTGGCGGGAAAAGCTAAAGGGCTTAAAGGTATCGCTTTTATACGCTACGGCGTAACCTTTTGCGGTGATTCTTTACCCTGTGTTTGCTTGTGTCAAATTCTCTTTTAATAGCACAATTACTCCTTTTAAATACATTTTTGAATCTAAAAGATTCTATGAACGCAATTAATAAAGCCTGATACCTAGTACCTATCAAGAGGAATGCACATAATAATGAAGAATATCAACAAAGTATTGAGGAGGAGATATTGCGCATTGTTGATTTTATATTTATTATTTGTGTGAAGTTTTTACCAAAAATGCAAACATTATACAAACGCTAGTATTTGCTATTCTTCCTTAGTAAATATGCTCATCTTTTCATCAAGCACTTCACTCTCTACATCTAAAAATGTCAAAACACTATGAAAGATATGAAAGTGTGTTGCTTCATTCAAATCTTTAATCCTACTGGCATTAGAACTCCACACAAAAAATGGTATTTCATATTGCTCCTTTGGTGCAAATGCTAATGGTATCCCGTGCATATATACACCATTTTCACCCAAGCTCTCGCCGTGATCACTTACATAAATCATTGTGCTGTCGTATTTATCAAGTTTGCTTAACTGACTAATGACTGAATGCAATAAAAAATCAGTATAGAGGATTGTATTATCATACGCATTAATAATTTCACTCTGTAAGCATCCCCTTGGTTCGACACTTTTGCACACAGGCTTAAAGATTTCAAATTGAGGAGGGTATTTCTTATAATATGTTGGTCCATGGCTCGTGCTTGTATGAATGATAATAAGCACTTTGGGCGATTTTGCTAACTCAATATCCTCAGTTAGTCCCACCACAAGTGCAGACTCATAGTTATCATTAAGATGAATATATTTCTCTGCAAGTTGCGGATATCGCATAATATTTTCACTGGGTAGGTGAAGTGGAGGCTCACCCCAATTTGTCGAACGCCACATCACATCCACTCCAGTGCGTGCAAGATAGTTTGGCAATATCTCATATAGATTCGTACTATCCTTGTATGAAAGCATATTTTTCACAGATGCGCTCGTATATGTCGTGCTTGATTTTGCATAAAAATGTCGGAGTCCTGACACTTCTAAAAGGAGGGGATTGGTATTACGTGAATAACCATAAAGTGAGAAGTTTTTTGCACGTGCAGATTCACCAATTACGAGCACGACTACAGATTTTTTGTCATTTGCAATGTGTGCATCAGGGAGTGGAATTTCTTTTTTGTTTTTTGCTAGTTCCCCTTGAAAATACCGCACTGAGTTACCTATATATGACCAAGGCATAATAAGTGCGCCAAGTTGTTTAGAGTATTTATCAAGCCACAATAGATTCTGAAAATTAACTCCAGTAAGCACAATAAGCACAAAAAATATCAAGCCTAAGCTCTTAGTAAGTGATTTGCGCGTAGGTCTTGCCACCTTTTCAAAGAGTAGAAAGCACGCTGGGAGAAGACCTAGTATAACTATATAAAGTGCCATTTTTAAAGATAGAAACTCTCCTGCTTCTGCTGGATTTGTGTTAAAGAGATTGCCCATCATCGTTTTATCCAAAAACACTCCATATACAGAGACAAAATACACCGCTATGGCGTTTGTAATTGAGATAAGCGCAAACCATATTTTGGTGAGCCTGAAAGAGATGAGTGCTAATAAGAGTGACATAAGTGTAGTAAGTGCGAACAAAAATAGCACGAGTGAGACAAATAGCACAATTGCACTTAGTGAATCTAAAGCGAGATTTGTCCGCACAAATCCTAAAAAAGGAAAATGAAAAAATGCTACTTGAAGTGCGGAAATGACGAAAATAAAGGCGATAGGATTAGCTCTAGTGGGTGTGGATTGTAAATCCAATCTTTGAGTGTTAGTAAAATATTTATGGAGTATCATAAATAAGCAGCCTAACGCACAAATAAGTGCAAGATAAAATACCAAAAGATTATGTTTGCTGATATTTGAAATCGCCATCACGACAGCAACTCCACCCAAAGTAGCGAAAATAAGCAAACCAAAACGTGAATCTAGCCAAGCAAAAATACGCGTCTTGCTTGCCACAAGCACGCCAAAGACTCCGCACACACACCCAAGAGACGCACCCACAAGGACATCTAGCGGATAGTGTGCTCCCACGCCCACGCGTGAAAGCCCCACAAATACACCTAAGAGAGTGATACTTATGATAAAAGGCAAACGCCATTTGCGAGTATTTGGCATAAAAGCAAAAAGTAGCACAGAAAGTATTGTGAATATAGTAATCGAATGCCCTGATGGTAAGCTATTTACGCCTGTGAGTCGCTCACCAATGATATTAAAAGTATTGTCAAAAATACGTGCTGGACGCGGCATTGCATAGATTGTCTTGAACAATATAGAAAGCACAAGAGAAAGCAAGGAGCTTGCTATGAGTGCTTCCCAAAGCTTAGGTGTGACAAGTGAAAACCCTAGTAAGAGTGCGAATGCTACACTCGCATCACCGAGTTGGGTAAGATTGTATGCGAGAGATGGGACATTGGACCAAAGCGAATTGATGGCTAAAAAAATATCCTTTTGAATCTGTGGATATACCTCCGGCTCACTCCAACCAAAGATTTTTAACATACCCAACAATAAGACAAAAGTGCTTATTACGACGCCTAAATGCCATAAATTCACTTTGGCAAAATTCATACTGACTTGTTTATTCATAGCTGGGATTATACACAAATTATCAATAGAATTTATTGTAGTTTTATTGTTATTTATCTTTGGTGCAATTTGATTATTAAATTCATAAGAATCTAAATGCCCTTGCTTAGATTCTAACCTAGACCCTCAGCAAGCTAGAAAATTATATTTATCTTGTATCTTTACTTCAAAAAGCTAAAATTTTTGGTGCTTTATAGCTATATTTAGCACATAAAAACTTTGATTTTTTTCACAAATATCGAGATAAGTTCTTTAAGTATAGGTAAGCTATTCCTTACCCTTGCAAATCTTTTTTGCCTTTAGAGTCTCTCTATGTAAGTATTTTTCAAGGGGGTGGCGGACAGGGAGGGATTCGAACCCTCGGTAATCTTGCGACTACGCATCCTTAGCAGGGATGTGGTTTCAGCCAACTCACCCACCTGTCCGTATTGAATCTGTCATAGGGGCAAAAAAGAACGCTATTATATGCAAAAATCATAAAAATACACTTAACACCTTTATATCTAAATCTATAAGAATCATCTCTAAAATTGCAAAAATTTATATGCTTTTTGCTACAATCCTTAGAATCTTTAAAGCATTTTTATATTAACAACAAAAGGATTGTGATGAAAAAATATGCGTTTATTTTCCCCGGGCAAGGCTCGCAAAGCGTAGGTATGGGTAAGGAATTTTATGAAAATTTTGCCGTAGCAAAGGAGCTATTTGAGAGAGCCTCTGCTGCCTTAAATATGGATATGAAGCAGCTACTATTTGAGGAAAATGATAAGCTTAATCTCACGCAATACACGCAACCCGCGATATTTCTTGTAAGTGCTATCGCCCATAGCGTATTCCAAAGTGAATATCCGCTTATGCCAAGTGTGGCGATGGGGCATTCACTTGGTGAAGTAAGTGCGGTGGTGCTAAGCGATGGAGCGAGTTTTGAAAATGGAATAAAGCTTATCCACAAACGAGGGGAGCTAATGGCTAAGGCGTGTGAGGGTAAAAATGCAGGAATGATGGTTGTCGTGGGGCTTGATGATGAGAAGCTAGAGCAGTTTTGCAAACAATCTCAGCAAGCAGGTAAAAGTATTTGGTGTGCGAACTATAATGGCGATGGGCAAGTTGTCCTAGCCGGGAGCAAAGATGATTTAAGCGCAGCAGAATCCCATCTCAAAGCCTTAGGGGCTAAACGCGCCCTACTTTTGCCTATGTCTGTGGCAAGCCATTGTCCTTTGTTAGAATCTGCCACCGCGCCATTTGAAGCACTCTTAAAGGAAATCCTTAACGAAAGCTTAAGTACCCCTATCCTCTCTAATGCCACACTTGAAACTTACACCCAAAAGACACAGGCAAAGGCACTTTTGAGTAGCCAGCTCACTCAACCTGTGCTATATAAGCAATCTATCTTAAAGCTTAATGATGAAATCGATACCTTTATTGAATTTGGCAATGGCAATGTCTTGCGCGGTCTGAACAAACGTCTCAGTCAAGTGCCTACGTGGAATGTAAGCAATTTAACGAGTTTAAAAGAATGTATCGAGGGTATCAAAAGTAACGTATAAAGATTCTATAAAAGGAGTAAATATGACAATTGGCATTAT
Source organism: Helicobacter mastomyrinus (assembly GCF_039555295.1). NCBI lineage: Bacteria > Pseudomonadati > Campylobacterota > Epsilonproteobacteria > Campylobacterales > Helicobacteraceae > Helicobacter > Helicobacter mastomyrinus. The sequence goes on from NZ_CP145316.1 coordinate 904,139, forward strand.
TGGAGCAATGGTTGAGGAAATCACTCCATTATTAGCACGATTTGGCACTTATAAAGAGCATAAAATAGGCAGCAATATTTATTATGAAATTACCCGAAACAATCACAGAATCTTTGTCGCTTATAGCAAGATTGGCAAGGTGCATGCAGCACTAAGCGCAAGTGTGATGATTCTAAAATTTGGCTGTGAGCAGATTATCTTTAGTGGCGTGGCGGGGGGCTTAAGCGCGGATTTGAAAGTAGGCGATTTAGTGCTTGGAAGTAAGCTATGTCAATATGATGTGGATATTAGCGCGTTTGGACATCCGCTTGGCTTTATCCCCGAGAGTAAGCTCTATATAGAATCCTCTCCCACCCTTAATGACATCGCCAAAAAGATTGCTAAAGCACAGGGCATTGCGTTAAAAGAGGGTATTATCGCTTCAGGCGATAGCTTTATTGCTAATACTGAAAAAAAGCGCTGGATTATGGAACAATTTAACGCCATAGCTGTAGAAATGGAGGGTGCAGCGGTGGCGGTGGTATGCGATGCGTGTAAGATTCCATTTTGTATTTTGCGCTCTATTAGCGATAGTGCCGATGGTAGCGCGGATATAAACTTTGATGAGTTCTTAGAGAGTTCTGCAAAACGTAGTGCGGATTTTGTGCTATCAATGTGCGAACACATTTTAGTTTAAAGGAGAGAGAATGCAGACCATCACACTTTTGCGACACGCTGATACAATAAGTAGGGAGGAATATCGATTGAAAAATAAAAAAGACAAAAGCGATATTTTCCGCCCATTAAGTAAGCTTGGAAAAAGCCAAAGCAAAGATATTGCACATTTTGCAAAGCAACATTTGCAATTTGATATGGTATTTTGCTCCCCTGCTAAACGCACACAGCAGACACTTAAGCCTTTAAAAAAGTATCTTGATGCGGATTCTATTGTGATTTGTGAGGATATTTCACCTGATTATGGGCTTGATGGATATATGAAACTCACGCAAACAAAGGCTTTTCAAAAGGCTTCAAATGTGCTTATTGTAGGACATCAGCCGGATTTAAAGAGCTTTGCGACTTATCTTTGCCCCTCATTTCACTCCCTTGTGCCAAAGGGTGTACTAATGCGATTTGTTATTAGCGCTAATAAAGATTCCTTAGAGGGAAGCGGTGTGATTGATTTTATTATCCCGCCTTTTATGCTTGAAGATTATAAATGAAAGGCAAACTACTGCATATAGGGCAAAGACGTGATGCGTTTAGTATGATGGAACTTGTCTTTGTCATCATCATACTTGGAATCCTTGCTGCTATCGCCATTCCGCGCCTTTCACTCACGCGTTCAGACGCACAGCTTATCGCTGTAGAAAATGATATTGTGAGTGCTATTAATGCTATTCAAAGAGAAGTGTTTAGCCAAAATATTGAGCCTAGCAATATTGATGGGATAAGAATGCTAGAGCTTGCTGGTCTAAGCCCTTCGCGTTGGGTAGCACAGGGCAATGGTGTACGTTTAGCCAAAAATGGTGTGCTTGATGTGCAAAATGACTGCATTACATTAATGCAGGAAAATGGCAAGTTAGTATTTTTCGTGCAGCCAAAGGCAGATTCTACATTATGCACTAAACTCCTTGAGCGACATCAAGCGCGTAGAGAAGTGCCGCTTAGCACCTCAAATGCGATATTCTAAGAGGGCGGCTTTTAGCGCGTTTGAACTATTATGTATTATTGTTATTATCGCCATTATGGCAAGTGTAGGGATACGTTATCTAGGGTATATCACATCTAAACAATGTCTTTTACACCTTAAGGCTAGGCTTACACATACCCAAAATGCCCTAAGTGCTTACTATACGGATACATTCATTCGTGCGGAATCTATTGACATAACCTATCCACAAAGGATTCTATCATATTTATCGCAGACAAACACCCCACAATGTGGCTTTAACATACAATCACATCAAATCATCGCTACCATTGGCACACAAAGCCTTGCTTTCAGCCTAGAGCCTCCCACATTAGAAGTTAATCCAAAAATATCCTGCAATCTCTCCACTCCCTTGTGTAAGGACTTTAGCGATAGAATCTTAGATAAATAAATGTTTATACTTGCCGCTCTGCCCCAAACGATAGAGAGCAAAATCATACTTAATAGGGTCATCTTCACACATAAGAGCAAGGCTATCACTCGCTTGTAGGGCACTCTGCAAATTATATACGCGGGATCGCAAGATTCCAAGGTGAATGCAAAGCGTGAAAGTATGTGTATCAAGGGGCAAAATCAAATGTGAGGGTGAAATCTCCTGCCAAATCCCCATATCTATATGATCCTTACGCACAAGCCATCTAAGCAGCATATTCCACCGCTTCAGCGCGGAGGTGTGAGAAGGAATGCTATTTTTAGCCACTAAATACGCGCTATGTGATGTCCCAAGCGCAAAGCATAGCCCCTTGCTTAAGGGCAAATGAGCCGTTTTTGCATAATGATAAAGTATCTCTATACACTCATAAATCCCATAGAGCATTCGTGCGTGATGGGCATTCTTGCTTTTATCCCATAAAGCGCTATTAATAGGCGCGTTTTTATAGGCTTGTAGAAAATGTGGATACAATCCTCCATTCTCGCACATAAGAGCTATAATATGAAAGAGTGCTTTTATATCTACTTGAGTTTGGAATCTATAATAGGGAAATATGCTCTCATCGCTTTGAGTAATCTTGCGCACAGATTCTAAAAGTGTGAAATCAAGGCTTTGTAGCATTTTGACAATCGCCCTTGCATTGCCATAAGCAAGTAGAGCACATATAAGGGCAATTTCTGCAGTATAGGGCTTGTGTTGATATGTTTTTGCTACAAATAGCGGGTCTGGCTTCTCCTCACTTAATTCATCGGGCGTATTTTTATATGAATAATGCTCCTCAAGTATCGTCTTTAGCTTTTGCATACTATTCCTTGATTATTGATATTTGTGAGTTAGAATCGGGATAATTTTAACATAAAAGGCAAAAAATGAGGAAATACCTCCTTATGCTTGTGGTATTTGTAAATCTTCTACAAGCGGAATATTTAGGGTTTGAATCTGCCTATACAGAGGCTTTAGCGCATAATGATGGGCTAAAAAGCTCACAAAGTGCACTAGATAAACAAGAAAAACTAAGAAGCGCGACAAAAATGCTCTATCTCCCTCAAATTTCGCTTAATGCCGCATATATCCGTCTGCAAGAGCCGATGAATTTCAATCTAGTGCAAAACGCCCAATCCCTCAATAACCCGATATTTGCTCCCTTATTGTCGCATTTTAATGGCATTACCTTAGAGGATGAAAATATTGTCTTTGGTGCACTTAATATTATCTATCCCATTTTTAGCGGCGGAAAAAAATATTATGCCAATAAGCTCTCTCAAATCGCGCTTGAAGATGCCACTCTTGCACTTAAGCTTAAAGAATTAAGTCTTTTTGAGGATTGTGCAAAGCTCTATTATGGTGCGGTATTAGCCAATCAGATTCTGCATACGCTAGAAGAGGCTAATGCGGGGCATTTACTGCATTATCAAAATGCGCTCAAACTCCAAGAAAAGGGGCAAATTGCCCGTTTAGAGACGCTTCAAGCACAAGTGAATTATGATAAATCAAGCATTGATATGCAAAAAGCAAATGATAATCTCAAAATCGCCAATATGGCGCTTAATGCGATGTTAGGCAGAGATTCTAATGCTTCACTTGAACTGATAGCAAGCATTGATATTAAGCCCGATGCGCTGCTGCAAAATGTAGATTATTTCATCCAAAAGTCGCTTGAAATCTATCCTGCCTTGCAAATGATGAATAATAAAATCAAATCTGCTGATGAGCTAAGCCATATTGAATTTGCCTCTTTTTTGCCTGATGTAGGGCTTTTTGGTAGCTATATAGTCAATGATAATAGCTCTTTATTAGATAAGGCTATGCCGCACTGGTATGTGGGTATCGGGGCGAGATGGTCGCTCCTTAGCCCAAATGGGAGAATTCAAAAATATCAAGCAAGTAAAATCGCCTCCCTAGAGGCGCAATACACCACATCTCAAGCAAAAAAAGACTTAAAAACATTATGTGAAAAAACCTATAATGAGGTGCTTTCTTATAAAACCCAATATTTTAGTCTGCAATCCTCTGTCGAACTCGCTAAGGAACATCTCAAATTGCGAGAAAGTGCGTTTTTGCAAGGTATGAGCACAAGCACAGAGGTAAGCGATGCGCAAAATGCCCTTTCGCTCGCCCTTATTGAAAGGCAAAGTGTGGCATATAACTATGCTATCGCGCTTTCAAGGCTTTTAGCCTTGAGTGGAGAGGTGGAGAGATTCTATATTTTTTTTAATTAATGGAGAAGCATAATGAAAAGATCGCTTAAGGTGGTAGCACTTGTTTTAATCGCTTTGTGTTTTGTGGTGTGGCTTATTATTAGCTTCAAACGCGCCTATGAACCTAAAGAAGACAGAATCTATGCACAAGTGCAAGCACGAGAATATGCCATTAGCTCTAAAGTAGCTGGTCGTGTGGAAAATATCTTTGTCAAAAAGGGTGATATGCTCAAAAAAGGCGATTTAGTATATAACATTAATTCCCCCGAGCTTCAAGCTAAGATAGAACAGGCAAAGGCAGGATATGAAGCAGCTCAAGCTTTAAGCACGGAGGCCAAGCAGGGTGCGAGAGTAGAGAGTATTCAAAGTGCAAAAGATGTGTGGCAAGGTTCAAAGACGATGGCAAATCTTGCTAAAAGCACTTATGAGCGCATAGAATCTCTCTATAAAGATGGTGTAGTAAGTCAGCAAAGACGTGATGAAGCATATGCAAACTACACAACCGCCAAGCATAATGAAAATGCTGCCTATCAGCAGTATAAAATCGCCCTTGATGGTGCAAGTAACGAGATGAAAATCGCCGCCCAAGCTAAAGCAGACGCTGCCGCAGGGCAAGTCAATGAAGTAGAAAGCTATGCCAAAGATACACAGGCTATCGCCCCAGCAAATGGTGAGGTAAGCAATATCTTACTACACGAGGGAGAGCTTGCCCCGAGTGGATTCCCTGTTGTGCTAATGATTGATATGAATGAGGCGTGGATTAGCTTTGCTGTGCCAGAATATCGCTTAAAGGATTTTGCTAAAGATAGCACTTTTAGGGCATATATCCCTGCACTTGAGAGAGAGGCGGAATTTAAAGTAACATTTGTCTCTGTGATGGGAGACTTTGCGACTTGGAGAGCTACAAGCGCACATAAAGGCTATGATGTCAAAACCTTTGCAGTAGAAGCCCACCCTCTATCACATATTGAGGGCTTACGTGTGGGTATGAGTGTGCTGATTGATTAGCTTTAAGGTAGATTTGTGCTAAGTTTTATTAGAATCCTAAGCTTATTTCATTGATCCCACATAAAGGTAAGCTTATGGCAAAAAAATGTTTTTTCACAGGTAAAGGTCCTATGGTAGGCAATAATGTAAGCCACGCTAATAACAAAACAAAGAGACGTTCCCTCCCCAATCTCCGTAGTATCGCCCTCAAGCTTGAAGATGGTACAAAGGTGCGCGTTAAGGTAGCTGCTTCTACTTTACGCACGATGAAAAAATACTCTTAATTCTCATCTTGCTAAGAAAGTTTAAGAACCTTATTCATTGGGGTAATAACCCCAAGCCCGATATTTCCCTCTCTAGTGAACTATATCAGCAGCTCAAGCCCTTTCGCCTCCCGCTTATTCTTGTCCAGCTTTTCCTCCTCTTTGGCACTTTAGGCTATTTGATATTAGAAGATTATGACTTGATGAGGGCATTTTTTCAAACCTCTTATACCTTTACAAATACTGGTTTTGGCTCATTAGGAGAGGATAAGTTTGGCACGATTACGATTATTTTCACAGCAGTGCTTATGGTATGCGGTGCGGGAGTGGTAACCTTTAGCGTGGCGTTTATTATGAGTGTAATCAATAATGGCACACTCATTAAATTGATTAAGGAGCAGAAAATGATTTATAAAATCGCGCGGCTGCAAAATCATTATGTGATTTGCTATCATAATGAATTTACGATACAACTCGCCCAGCAGTTTTTAGAATCCCATATCCCCTTTGTTGTCGTGGATAATTCTCCCGATTTTGAATCCCAAGCGCAAAAATGCAAATATCCCTATTATATTGTCGATGACCCACATACGCATATCGCTATGCTAAAGTCTCATCTCTCAAGTGCAAAGGGCATTGTGAGCTTTTCTAAAAATGCGGCGGACAATATCACAATGGTAGTGAGTGCGCGACTATTTGAGGAGGAGCTAGGGCGCAAACCCTATTACATTATCGCTAGTGCAAATTCCCAAGAGGAGGATAAGAAATTAAGGAAGTTGGGCTGTGATTCTGTGATTTCTGCCTCTAAGCTTATGGCACAGAGAATCTCCGCTATGGCGGTGCGTCCAGATATGGAGAATCTACTAGAACGTTTTCTTTACCACCGCGATACGCCCTTAGATTTAGAGGAGATTATCGTTCCTCGCTATTCGTGGCTTGTGCTAAAAAAGCTTAAAGAAGCACATTTCCGCGATGTTACAAATGTTTCTGTGGTGGGACTTACGCAAAAAGATGGCACCTATATCACTATGCCTAATGGCAATACAATTGTCTCAAGCGAGTGCAAACTCCTTGTGATAGGCGCGAGTGAGAATATCCGCTCCACTAAACGTTTGATTATGAAAAAGCAAAAACCCCAAGAGGTGGATTATGTTTGATATTATTCCTATCAAGGGCGGAATCAACGCACCGCAAGGATTCTATGCTGATGGTGTGAGCGCGGGGCTAAAGGCTGCATTGCCCGATGGGAGCAAGGCACTTGATGTAGCCTTTTTGTATAGTGAAGATGCCTTGATACCTTTTACACTTTTTACAAGCAATACCTTTGAAGCCGCTCCTATCACACATTTTAAGCGATTTGTGCAAGGCAAAGCAAGTAATTTTGTGCTGATTACGACTAAAAATGCAAATGCAATGACAGGTGAGAGAGGCATACAAGATGTGTGTGAAATTTTAGAATCTCTCAAAGCGCAATTTCCTTTTGTACAAAATCCCATTATGTCTAGCACAGGCGTGATAGGGCAGTATCTCCCCAAGGCAAAAATTATAGAATCTTTTGCATTATTTAAGCCCCACGATAGGGATAATAAAGCACACACAAGAGCCGCTGATGCCATACGCACCACTGACGCCTTTAGCAAAGAAATCGCCTTAAGAGTTAATCTCCCAAATGGGCAGAGCTTTTGTATCGGGGCGATGGCAAAGGGCGCGGGTATGATACAGCCCGCCCTTGCCACAATGCTATGCTTTATCACCACAGATGCCACACTTCCAGCAGATTCTGGAGATAGAATCTTGCGTGAATGTGTCAAGCATAGCTTTAATGCCATTAGCGTAGATGGCGATACAAGCACCAATGATTCTGTATTTTTATTTGCCAATGGACGCAGCGGGACATATAATGAAGCAGCGTTTAAAGAAGCTCTCAAAATGCTCCTGCACAAACTTGCCACAGATATGGTGCGCGATGGAGAGGGCGCGAGTAAGCTTGTAGCCTTTGAAGTCAAAGGTGCAAAAGATGAGGCAGAAGCGATAAAGGCAGCAAAAGCCCTCACAAGCTCACTTTTAGTGAAAACCGCCATTTTTGGTGGAGACCCAAACTGGGGGAGAATCGCCTCTACGATAGGTGCTAGTGGTGTGGAATGCGCACAAGATTCATTGAGTATTGCCTTTGATGATGTTGTGGTATTTGATAGAGGGGAGATTCGCTTTGATGAGAAGATGGAATCTAAGGCAGCAGCGGTAATGCAGAAAGAAAGTTTTAGGATTACTTGCGATTTAGGCAAAGGGAAAGGGCGATTTGTCGCGTATGGCTGTGATTTAGGATATGAATATGTCAAAATCAATGCCGATTATAGAAGCTAATGCTTCATTTTAGAGGAATTTGCCATAAAGACCAGGGTAATATCGCCCGAAGTGATAAGCTATTACCAAAAATATCTTACAATAGAATCTTAATTTATTTTCACAAGGAGTAGGTATGTTTCACGAATATAGAGATGAGGTTACCGCGTTAAAGACGAACAATGCGCATTTTGCAAAGATTTTTGATGAGCATAATGAGCTTGATGATAGAATCAAAAAGATTGAAGATGGCGAGGAGCTAATGAATGATATGGAGCTTGAAGTGTTGAAAAAGCAGAAATTGCGCCTCAAAGATGAAGCGTATGCGATGATTTTAGAATATCGCAAGAGTCATTAATTTAGCGCCGCTACGCCTCCTTGCCTCGTAGCCTATGTCTCTATACTGCTACAACTAGCTAGGGAGTTTTCTTTCACAGGAAGCAAATCTTATGGCACAAAAGGATACGCTTATGGCTAAGATGTTATCTTTTTTATTGAGAGAATTCTTAAGGTTTGGAATCTAAGCTTCACACGAAGCCTAGCTATAGGTATGCTAGACAATCTCAATATAAGGGTAAATTTGCGTTTTCTTTTCTTTGCATTATATGCTGCCTTTTTACTCTGTGCCTGTGCCTCTTATAATCCGCAAGAGAGTTTCCAAGCCTCCCCGCTTAGCTTCTCACAAAGTAAAGTAACCCTGCAAAAAGCCTATAAGGAGCAAGACTTTAGAGAGGAATTTTATTGTGGTGTGGAGTTTGAACCAGATACCTTGCGTATCCTTCCTTCAAAGGACTATACCCCACGCAATGCTCTAACCAAAGCAAATAAGCCAAATGTCCGTGTTCAAAGGATAGAGTTTGAACATATTATGCCAGCCCATCGCTTTGGTAACACATTGCCTTGTTGGCAAAATGGCGGAAGAAAGGCTTGTGCTAAAGATAAGGAGTTTAGGCAAATGGAGGCAGATATGCGGAATCTTGTCCCTGCTATTGGCGAGATTAATGCCGATAGGAACAATTTTAGCTTTGATGAGCCTCCTATTGATATATCTTATACGCAATATGGGGCTTGTGAAGTATATACGGACTTTAAAACGAAGAAATTTTATCCCAGAGTAGAGAGTAGGGGAATTATCGCTCGAATCTATCTTTATATGAGCAAACGTTATGATATAAGGCTCTCCAAAGAAGAGGAAAGCCTTATGCGTAAATGGGATAAGCTCTATCCACCAAGTGATTATGAAAAACGGCTTTTGCGAACTCAAGGAGCATTACCCTGATTCCTGCACTTATTAGCTAAACCTATCTATGTAGTCTTGCTTTGCGCGATATATTAGCACTTGATAGATTGTATATACCGCTCTAGGATAATACATGCACTTAGGGAATCTATCCTGCCATCTTTTTGTGCTTTTGCTCGATTCTCCCGCTTCATATATGCTAGAGATTCCAAAGCCTCAATACTACTATAATCCTCATTGATAAAGCATATCTCGCCCTTAAAGGTCAGCAATCCCACAAAATGCTTTATGCGCTGCATCATCTCTGTGTGTCCTGATTCACCGCCACTTGGTAGCCCTACGATAAGCTGCTCTATCTCATATTCACACAGAATCTTATCGAGGTCGCTTGCTGCTTGATGTCGATTGAAGCGTATAATAGGCTCTAATGGAAAGGCGATACCCGCTTTATATATCGCTAATCCTATACGTTTAAGCCCCACATCACACGCTAGTAACTTCATCATTTCTCCCTAAGGCACACGGATAGTGCCAGATTCTCGCATAATTTTGCCCTCTAATTCATATTCATAAATCTTCTCTCCAAATCGCGCAAAAGCCTCCTCAAAGCTAGGGTTGTTTGCACAAAAGAGCAAAACCTCATCATCACACGGCGACACACTCGCCCCAAATATAGATTCTATAAAATCATCTATATTATATATACCCTGTGCCTTGCCTTGCGCTAAAAGGTAGTTTGTCCCCTCGCTCTCACCTATGCGATGAGGTAGCACAAAAAGCGGTTTGTTAAGCTTCATCGCGATTCGTGCACTCTGCATAGAGCCGCTCATCATATCTGCCTGTGGTATCACCACATAATCGCTTAAGCCTATCACAAGGCGATTTCTATCTAAAAAGCTGTATTGATGAGGCATATAGCCCTTATCGTATTCGCTCATTACGAGGGCTTGCTCCATCATTTGCTTTATCATTTTTGCATTGCTCTTAGGATAGATGATATCTAGTCCTGCGGGAGAAAACATAATCGTGCGTGGAAAGGCATAAGTATGAGCGATAATATCCACGCCCAGCGCCCCACCGCTTACCACTATACCACTATGTTTAGCAATACGAGTAGCCAAAGTAGCGACAAAGGATTTTGTGTAGGGATTGGGTTTGCGTGAGCCGACAATAGCGATTTTTGGAGCGATTTGTGAAATGGGTTTGGAGGTGATTGTCTGGGTGGCTTTATGGGTGGTACTTACAGCTAGGTTAGATTCTAAAAGATTATTGAGTGCTTCGCAAGACCCGCAGTAATATAGCTTTTGCGGAGGATTAGGCAGCTGCTGCAAACCTTTAGGCATATCTTTTAAGGATAACTCTTTAAAGGATATAGAATCTATGTATGTTTGCATTAATTGGGTCGAGTAAATGGAGCGCGGACATAGCGCAGAGTTTTATTAGCAACTAAATAAGTTTCTAAATCACTAGGTGAGATAAGCTCTATTTCCTCTTTGATTTCATCACTCATTTGGGCTAATGCCTGAAATGTGCCGCTATTAGGGTGGCAAATAGCAATCGCGTAGCCTTTATTTTGGGCTTTAGTGATGAGAGAGCGAATCTGTGCCTTGATATAGGCTATATGTGTTTCATTGTCTAAAAACACATCACGTGCCATAATAAGCCTATCCTGCTCCATTGAGATTCTCTCGCTTACAGGGGTGCTTGTGGTAACACTATCGATAAACTTCAAATTAAGCTCATCAAAGGCTTCTAGGAGATTGCGCATATCATCATAGCTTTGAGTGAATTTGCTGCCAGTGTGGTTATTAAGATACACAAGATGAGGAAAATCTGCCTTGATTCCTATAAGAGCGTGTTTTATCGCTTCTTTATTTGCACCTACACGAATGGGGGCTAACTCACTTTGAGAAAATTGCTGTGCCTCAAGCGGGAGATGCACCATAAAGCTTTTGCCTTTTTTGTTAAGATATTCTGCAAGTTTTGGTGTGGTAGGATTATGCCTTGTTCTAGGGAAAATTGAGGGTGTGATATTTAGCCCTAAATGCTCTAGTTTGTAAATTTGCTCTAAGCTTGTAAGATCATCCATAATGAGCAAAACCTTTGGTTTATCATAAACCTTAGCTACATAGGGTTGCGAGGTGTAAGATTGAGGCACTTGCACACTCTCCCACATCTGTGTCTTAAGATTCTCTCCTATATCGATAAAATTATCATTATGAAAGCGAGATAATGCCCTCTGCACACTTGAAACAAGAGGGTGGCTACTCACTTTTGTAGCGATATTTCGTAGAGTTTCGACATTCACAACAGAATCTGCCCTTAAATAGCATAAAGCAAAAATGAAGCAATATAATATTCTCATTGTTTTTTCCCTAATGTGATTTGCACTTCCAATGTGCTGATATGCTGATTGCTATTAGTGCTAAATTGTATATCGCTTTCTTTTGTTTGGGTATATTTTTGCACCACTTGTAAAATCTCTTTTTTCATATCCTCTAAATAGGGGAGATTCGCGCTTCGCTCGTGTGATAAAACAAGCGTAAGCCGCTCTTTTGCCATTGAAGCACTTTTTGGCGAGTTATTAAACATTCCCCACAAATTCATTTGAAAATCCTTTTTAATGCTCCTATTACGCCTTCGCTTTCTAAGGATTCAAAGGCTACTTCCTCTCCTAGAATCCTCCTTGCAACGCGCATATAGGCTTTGGCGCTTAGGGATTGCGTATAAATGACAGGCTCACCTGTGTTTGTCGCACTTACAATCTTGCTATCCTCTGGTATAAGCCCAATAAGAGGCAGAGCAAGTATATTAAGCACATCATCAACATCTAGCATTTCACCCTTTTTGACAAGCTCTGGCTTAATACGATTAATGATAATATACTTTTCCACCTGCTCGTTATGCTGTGCTTTAAAGGATTTTGCATCAATAATACCTATTACCCTATCACTATCACGCACAGAGCTAACTTCTGGTGTAACGACTATCAATGCCCTATCTGCATATAATATGGCGTGTTCAAATCCCCCCTCAATCCCCGCAGGAGAATCAATCAAAATATAATCAAACTCTGCCTTTAGCACTTCAATAAGTTTGCCTACTTTATCTTTATCAAGTATAGTTTTATCTTTAGTTTGTGAAGCTGGAAGGAAATAGAGATTCTTTGTCTTTTTGTGATTAATGAGGGCTTGAGAGAGATTGCATTTGCCCTCCATCACATCGATTACATCATATACGATGCGGTTTTCTAGCCCAAGTAGCATATCAAGATTCCGCAAGCCGATGTCAAAATCCACCGCCACGACCTTTTTGCCTATTTTTTCTAACTGCATAGCCAAGCCTACGCTTAGATTTGCCGTAGCAGTGGATTTACCTACACCACCTTTGCCTGAAGTAATAGTAATCACTTGTGCCATATCTCACTCCCATAGGATTTAATATGCCACCTGTAAATACCACGACACTGCGCCCGCCATAACCCTTAAAGTGAGGCTAAAGCCTTACACACTAAAGATTGTTAAAATATGAGGGTATGTTTTAGTTTTTGTAGCATATTGTTGTAATCTTATAAGCATTATCTATTCCACTTCGCCTTATTATAATGGGTGCAGCCTACATCAAATCCGCTATCACAAGCTTTTTTATAGTATTTTAATACTTAAGAAACATCACTCTTACAGATTCTAAGCCGTGCTCATAGATTCCCCAGCAATCAAACACGCACTACGAGCAATATTGTCCACATTTACATCACATTTATAGGTATGTTGAGAATTCTCACCAAGCTTTGCCAAAGTTTTACAATTTGCCTTTATATCACTCCCACAAGCCTGTAAATATGCTCTAGGGCTTTTGCTATCCTTTCTTACCCTGCCAAGCCCCTGCATTTCCCACAATTCCAGCTGATAGCAACGATGTATATCTTGCAATTCACAACCCTTTTGCAACAGCATTCGCGCCTTTGTGCGATTCTTATTCACGCCTGATATATCCTGATAATAATAAAACACTAAGTTCCCACACGCTATACCTAGCCCCATCTCACAATGCTTTTGATAGACTTTGCCATATTCATTAAGATTCTCTGTGTCGCTGGATTGCTCTAAAAACTTTAGGTTTTCACATCCTGCCTTAAAACCATACTCACAAGCAAGTGCGCTATATCGCTTTGCTTATATAATATCTTGTGTTAGTCCTTGTGCGTGTTCATAAAGCATAGAGAGATTATAGCAACCCTGCTATCTTTTAGCTCAATAGCTTATCCCTAGCACACGGCAACCAAAAGCGGAATCTAACGCACAAGCCTTGAGCTCATATTTATGCAACAGCTCTCGCTTTTTCAGGAATAGATTCAAAAATGCCTAGCCACACCTCGCTCATAGCGATTTCATACGATTGCCTTTGTCGCTTTTTACTTGTCGCATTTGTAAGACAAGCCCTGCCATTTGCAGATTCTACATTTAGCATAGGGAATGGCTCTTTGCTGCTCTTTTTTGATATGTTCGATATAACCCCACTCCACCAAACCACTCTCCACATTCACTAAGGCTAAAAATAAAGTGATAGCTCACAATATGCAGTTTGCCCTGTGTATTAGCTCAAATAGTGAAGCAAGGAGAGCATTAACGCATAAAATAAAGGCAAGAAATATCTATTTAAAGCACTTATTCACTTTACTTTCGCGCTTTACCAGCAATGATAAAACGCAGGGCATTAAGCTTAATAAACCCTGCCGCGTCCTTTTGATTATATACAGAATCTTCCTCAAAGGTGCTGTATGCCGCACTGAAAAGTGAATTTTTAGATTCCCTGCCAATGACTATCACATTGCCCTTATAGAGTTTTAGCCGCACTACCCCGCTTACGCTTTGCTGTGTCTTATCGATGAGAGCTTGAAGCGCCTCACGTTCAGGGCTAAACCAATAGCCATTGTAAATAAGCTCAGCATATTTAGGCATAATAGAATCCTTTAAATGCGCCTCCTCTCTATCAAGACATAAAGATTCTATGGCACGATGAGCCTTAAGGTAAATGCTCCCGCCGGTCGTCTCATAGCAGCCCCGAGACTTCATACCCACATAGCGATTTTCTACTAAATCAAGTCGTCCAATGCCGTGCTTCCCGCCTAGCTCATTGAGTTTGCCCCAAAATGCCGCCGGGCTTAAACGCTCTCCATTTATCGCCACACCATCGCCCTTTTCAAAGGTAATGCTTATACTCTCTGGCTCATTTGGGGCATTCATAGGTGAGACACTCCATCGCCACATATCCTCTTCAGGCTCCACATTTGGGTCTTCTAGAATCTGCCCCTCATAGCTAATATGGAGTAAGTTTGCGTCCATTGAATAGGGCGATTTGTTTGCCTTTTTCTCAATGGGAATCCCTGCAGATTCTGCATACGAGAGGAGCTTCTCGCGACTATTCAAGTCCCACTCTCTCCACGGGGCTATAACTTTAATATCTGGGTTAAGCGCATACGCGCCGATTTCAAATCGCACTTGGTCGTTGCCTTTGCCTGTGGCTCCGTGAGCGATAGCGTCCGCCCCGACTTTTTGGGCGATTTCTACCAATCTCTTAGCAATCAAAGGACGCGCGATGCTTGTGCCTAGCAGATATTCACCCTCATATATCGTATTAGCGCGAAACATAGGGAAAACAAAATCCCTGATAAATTCCTCTCTCAAGTCCTCAATAAAGATATTTTCTTTCTTTATACCAAGTTTTAATGCCTTCTCTCGTGCGGGTTCTACCTCTTCACCCTGCCCGATGTCTGCGGTAAAAGTTACCACCTCGCAATGATAATTATCTCCTAGCCATTTGAGGATTACACTCGTATCTAGCCCACCGCTATATGCTAAAACGACTTTTTTAATTGCTGCCATTTGCCACTCCCTTGTTTAGAATCTAAGGCAGGTATTATAATAAAAATTCTCTAAACTTTAAGGACAAACAAGCAAGTCTTTCTCTAGGCTTAAAATAAGGGCTACTCTACTCTAGCTTCACGCTTTTTATAAATCATAATCCCAAAGGGCACAAAGAGGACAAAAGGCAGCAGCTCACACATCGTTTTTAAAGCGGTGGCGAAATCTACGCCATAGTTTGCGACCTGCACATAGAGCTTCAAATAATGGCTGATAGGCAAGATCGTATGCCAAAAACTTGCAAACTCTCCCATAGAGTTTAAAGGAAAGGTAAGCCCTGTAAATGCAAAGCTTGGAGCGCAATAAATCGCCGCTATGGCAAGGGCGCGAGTATGGTCGCGAAAGAGCGCATAGGCAAATACCCCAACCCCCGAGTAGCCTAAAATCGTAAGCAACGCTCCGCCATACAAGACCAAATAGCTCCCACGGAAGCTAAAGCCAAGTGCGGTAAAAAATAGCATCATTATCACCCACCAAAATGAGAATATTCCCGCATAGGCACATACTTTTGTGAGGATATACACCCCCGCGCTAATGCCTTGAGGCATTTGACTTTGCTTACCCTTCACAAAGCCCACATCGCTTTCATCACGTGCGAGAGCATTAATCACACATAAAATTACGAGCATAATCCACGAGCAAGGCAGAATCCCTGTGAGCAAAAACTGCGAATAGCTGTTATTGATATTATAAAGGGGAGTGATTTGCATAAGAATAGGGGAGCTTTGCGCTAATGCAGCATTGAGATTATGTGTCTCGATGAGATGAGTGCCTAGCTTTGCCTTGACATTACTTGTCGCAATAAGCTGCTTAAACGCCCCCTCAATAGATTTAGCGATAAGCACTAGCTGCGCGTTATAATAAATAGGAATATGGCTAAGCACCCCCTTTTTGCTCCGCGCTTCAAGCCCATAAGGAAAAATAACCAAAGCATAGATTTTGACATTGCTTATATCAGCTTTTGCCTCTTCAAGGCTGCTAAACTTCTGCGCGACATACATTGTGGGAATGCTATCAAGGTTGCTTATAAGCTCTCTGCTTAATGGGCTTTTGTCTAAATCCACTACGCCAATAGGCGCAGCCCTCACAAAGCTTTGTGAAAATACCGCCCATACAAAAAGCCCAAGCAAAAGCGGTGCGAGAGTGCAAAGAAACACAGAGAATCTATCATGAATAAAGCCATTAAATTCGCGTCTAAAAAATGATAAAAACTCCAAGAAATGCGCTTTTATCGCCATTTTTAGCTTTTGCTTGCTATTTTTCACATAATATCCTTGCTAAGCTGCGCCTCTCTCTCACATTGGAGTAGCCATATAAATACCTCTACCACGGCATTATACATTTCAGGCGGGATATGGGAATCTAGTGGCACATCAAAAAGAGATTCTACAAGCAAATGATTAGTAAAAAGTGGCACATCAAAAGCCTTTGCCTTAGCGATAATACGCATAGCAAGTTCATTTCTGCCCTTAGCTACTACACGTGGGGCATTGTCATTTACTGCATTGTAGCTAAGGGCAACTGCTTTTTTATCTCTCACGTATCTTTCCTTACAATGTGCTTAATAGCTCAATGAAGCCATATCTATCTCACTCCACGAGAAAGAATCGGGCTTGTTTTGCATTATCGTGCGAAGTGTGCTAACAACGCTACGCGTGATAATATCTGTCTCAAGATTCACTCTCCTACCAATGTGAAACTTCCCAAAAAGCGTATTTTGCAAGGTATGAGGGATAAGAGTAAGCTTAAAGGCGTCTTTTGTAGATTCTACAATCGTTAGACTAATCCCCTCTATGCATATAGAGCCCTTAGAGATAATGTATGAAAGCACTTCTTTAGAAGATTCTATCCAAAAATCGCTTGAATCCCTATGGTGCTTAATGTCTGTAATACGCCCTATACCATCGATATGCCCCTGCACGATATGCCCATCAAATCTATCTCCCACTTGCAAAGCTGGCTCTAAATGCACGAATGCTCCTTGTGCGTAGTTTTCTGTGGCGATGTGGTTTTGTGTGTGTGTGCTTAACTCCATTACCATACCACCTTGAAAAACCCTTATAGCCGTGAGACAAGCCCCATTAATCGCAATAGAATCTCCTATGTGCGCTTGATTATACGATGTGAGAATTTCAAGTGTGTTATTTCTAAAAGACTTCACTTGTGCGATATACCGAACCAATCCACTAAACATCATCTTTCCTTATAGAGTTTCTTTGATATTTAATTTTAACATAGCTTAATTGTGCTAGAATTTCGCCTTTTATTCTAACATATCAATACCAATTAAAAGGATTTTACCCGCGATGAGTGCGAGAGAACCTATACCATTTGATTATATGATAGACACGCATTGTCATTTAGATTCCAAACAATTTGAAAATGACTTAGAGCAAGTGATTGAACGCGCCCTAAGCCATAAAGTGCGCAAAATCATCATTCCGGGCGCGGATATACGCACTTTACCCCAAGCACAAGCCATAGCACACAAATATGAGAATGTGTATTATGCCACAGGGGTGCATCCCACGGACATTGAGCTCTTTGATGAATTGGTACTAAAAGACGCGCTCAAAGATAACAAATGTATCGCTATTGGGGAGTGTGGATTAGACTATTATTATTTGCCAAAGATAGTAGAGGATTCTGCAGAATCTATAATGCAGCAAAGAGAAGCCATTAAGCAGAGACAAAAGGAATGTTTTATCGCACAAATTGAACTCTCTTTATCCTATCAAAAGCCCCTTATCGTGCATATACGTGAGGCAAGCAATGATAGCTTTGAGATTTTACAAAACTATCCTTTAGCTTATGGGGTGTTGCATTGCTATAATGCGGATAGAATCTTGCTTGATTTACAGGAGCGGTTTTATTATGGTATTGGCGGGGTTTGCACGTTTAAAAACGCAAGCCGACTTTTAGAGGTGCTGCCCCTACTTCCAAAGGAACGTATCGTGCTTGAAACAGACGCGCCCTATCTCACGCCTCACCCACACAGAGGCACACGTAATGAGCCCTATCACATTCCGCTGATTATGGCACAGATTGCTAATGTGCTACAAATGAGCGAAAAAGAAGTGATAGAATCTAGCACAGCAAATGCTTTAAGACTCTTTAAGGAACTTAATGATTAAGCAAAAACAAGGAGCTTTAATGTCTATATTATTGCGCGTAGCTTGTGCGTGGATATTTATTTTTTGCACTGCTTTAAGTGATGAAGGGGATATTTATGCTCTTACTTATAATAAAAGAACAAATAGTGTTCTTAACTCCTTTGGTGTGCATACAGGATTTATCATCAGTATGGCGGATACACAGAGGGTGCAGAAAATCGAGGAAAAATGGCAATATTTCGTGCAGAAATTTACCAAAAGCTATGAATTTATCCCTGTGCTGAAAAATATGATGGCAAAAGAGGGAGTGCCACAAGAGTTTTTATTTCTCGCTATGGCAGAATCCGAATTTACTCTCACAGCAAAAAGTCCTAAAAAAGCTATGGGTATGTGGCAGATTATGCCCGGAACGGCTAAGGGCTTGGGCTTAGAGATTAATAGCTATATTGATGAGCGAAAAGACCCGATTAAAAGCACAGAAGCAGCAATAAAGTATCTTAAGTATCTCTATGATGCCACAGGCGAGTGGTATTTAGCCGCTATGGCATATAATTGTGGATTAGGGCGATTGAAAAAAGGTATAGAAGAAGCTGGTGGTGATAGCTCTATAGGGACATTGCTTGATGAAGAGGCACAATACATTCCAGCAGAAACGCGCAATTATATCCGCACGATTTTAGCTATGAGTTTGCTTTTTAATGATGTAGATTTTTTAAGGGCACAAAATGTAGATTATTTACTTAATCGTGGGGTAACTGAT
The DNA here is from genome assembly GCF_039555295.1 of Helicobacter mastomyrinus. Classification (NCBI taxonomy): domain Bacteria; kingdom Pseudomonadati; phylum Campylobacterota; class Epsilonproteobacteria; order Campylobacterales; family Helicobacteraceae; genus Helicobacter; species Helicobacter mastomyrinus. The sequence goes on from NZ_CP145316.1 coordinate 923,093, forward strand.
AGTATTGCAAGTGTAAGCGTTAAGGGTGGTATCTCGCTAAGTGCTATTGCTAAAAGTGCTAAGATTCCATTAAATGAACTACAAAAATATAATCGCCATTTTACACGTTCTATCCTCCCGCCGGGCAATCGATACTATAATGTCTATTTGCCTTATGATAAACTTCGCATCTTTAAGCAAAATTTCAAAGAGGATTATCCAGAATCTGTGTTTGTAACACATATTGTGCAAAAGGGTGAGAGCCTTAGCGTAATCGCGCAAAACTATAAAGTATCCATCAAAGAATTGCAAGATATTAATGGCATTAAGGGCTCGCATATACGCATTGACCAAAAGCTAACTATTCCCGTCTTAAAGGGAAAGAAAGCTACAATCGCAGATGGACGATAAGGAGGTAAATATGAAAAAGGTAAATATGATGAGAATATTTTTATATCCTTTGTTTATGGTGGTGTGTTGCATAGGATTCTTAGGCTGTTTGGAGAAAAGTGCAGATTGGAATGATAATGCTAAAAGCACAAAGGGCTTTAATGATAGCTTTGATGATTTAGATGCCTTTAATCAAGGCATTACGCCTAATATCGGGGGCAATTCTATGAGGGAATCTCCAGCCATTCAAGAAGCCACAATGCGCCCCTATCAAGTCGCAGGGAAGTGGTATTACCCTGAAAAGGTAAGTTTAGGCGACAGCTTTGATGGCTATGCGAGCTGGTATGGGGAAGACTTTCATACCAAGAAAACCTCTAATGGTGAAACTTATAATATGCACGCTCACACTGCCGCACACAAAACCTTCCCTATGAATACGGTGGTAAAGGTGTTAAATGTAGAAAATGGCAAAAGCACGATTGTGCGCATTAATGATAGAGGACCATTTGTAGAGGGGCGCATTATAGATTTAAGCTCTGTGGCAGCTCACGATATTGATATGGTCAAAGTTGGCACAGCAAAAGTGCGTTTAGAAGTCATTGGTTTTGGTGGGGTGATAAATAAAGATGTAAAACAAGCCGTGCAAAATGTGCAGAGTGATGATATATTAAAAAGTGAATTTCAAGTATCAAGCACACCAAAATCTGTCAGTGGCGGGGATTTCGCCATTCAGGTGGGAGCATTTAGACGATATGAGGGGGCGCAAATCACACAGGAGCGATTCTCTCACACACCACCTTATCAAAGCGTGATTAAGGAATTTGAGCTTGATGGTGCGCCTATCTATCGGGTATTTTTGAGAGGATTCCAAAGTGAGCAGGAAGCAAGGGATTTTTTAAAGAAAAATCCGCAGATTCAGGGAGGATTCTTTATCCGCAATTGAGCTAATTGCAAGGAGTAAGGCAATGAAACAAGATAATATCATACAAAAGGGTCGCAAGACAAAAGAGACAGATATTGCCTTAAGTGTGCTGCTATATGGCAGTGGCAAGGCAAATATACAAACCCAAATTGGCTTTTTCAACCATATGCTTGAAGCCCTCACAAAGCATTCATTGATGGATATTACTTTGCAATGCAAGGGCGATGTATTTGTCGATGGGCATCATAGCATAGAAGATTGCGGTATCGTGCTAGGGGCGGCATTAAACGAAGCTATTTACCCCGCACAAGGCATTGAGCGATTTGGCAATGCAAGTGTGGTGATGGACGAAGCTTGCGTAGAATGCGATATTGATGTGAGCAATCGCCCATTTTTAGTCTTTGACACGCATAACTACACGCTCCCATTTAAAGGTATGGTAGGGGAACTTGATGTAGAACTTGTGGAGGAGTTTTTCCGTGCACTTTGCTTTAATGCACATTTAAGTGCACATATCGTGCTTAAACGTGGCAAGAATCTCCATCATATCATTGAGGCGATGTTTAAATCCTTTGGCGTGGCATTCCGCCGTGCATTGAGTGAAAATCCTAGAATCTGCATTCCCTCTACAAAAGGTATCCTATGATAAAACTCCTTGTCTTTGATGTCGATGGGACATTGAGCGATGGCAAGGTGTATTATTCCCAAAGTGGCGAGGAGATAAAGAGCTTTGATATACGCGATGGATTAGCTATCAATGTATGGAATCGCCATCTTAAACGTGCTAGTGCGATTATCACAGGAAGAGAATCTGCAATGGTGCGCAAACGTGCGCAGGAGCTAGGTATAGCGCGTATTTATATGGGCGTAGAGGATAAGGGTAAGGTGCTTAGGGCATTGCTTGAAGAGCTACATTTGCAAGAGAATGAAGTAGCCTGTATTGGCGATGATTTGAATGATTTAAGTATGTTTAGACAATGTCGCTTTGCCTATATGCCAAAAAACGGTGCAAAGGCGTTAAAAAAATATGCCTACAAGGTGCTTTCATCACTTGGTGGCGATGGAGCGGTACGAGAAATGATAGAAGATGTCTTAAGGCTCAATAAGGATAAAAAACTTGAAAAATATTTCTTATAGAATCTATACATTTTTTATTGCTTTATTATGCTTTAGCTTAGGAAGTATAGTGTTTTTCACACAGGATAATGAGCTACATAAAGCCATTGGCAAGGAGATTCCTAATATTGAAATCAATAACTTCACACTCTATTTGATAAATCCCCAATACACACAAGCTATTTCGTGGGGGACAAGGGCATTGCGCTTTGAAGAACACGAGGAGATTTATGAGCTTTTTATGAATCAACTTAATAATAATTTTAATGAATATATATATGCCCCTTTTGTATATAGTAAAAATCATATCTACACCTTTTCGCAAGGTGTAGATTATCTACGTTTAGATGGATTGTATTTTTGGAGCAAATGGGCGACTTATCATTACGCCACGCGTATTTTTAGAGGCAGGGGCGATTTCATTTTGCACAATTCCACGACACAAGCCATAGGGCAGAATATCTACTATAATATACTGCAACATACCATTAAAGCAGATTCTATACGAGCAAATATCGCTATGGAGGGCAAATAATGTATAAGATTTGCCCTATAATAATGTGTGTGTGTATGTGTGCTGCTGCTACCTCGTCACATCTAGAAGTGAGTGCAAAAACAATACAAAGCGATTTAAAAAAGGGGCAGACGATACTAAGTGGCGAAGTGATGATAATAAAGGGTGAGGATAAACTATGGGCTGATGAAGTGGTGATACAAACTGATAAAAAGAATCAACCTCTTACATACACGGCTATTGGCAATGTGAGATTCTATACCAAAATGCCTGATAAGAAAATCAAAGGGAGGGCAAAAAGGGCAGTGTATGATGTGCAAAAAGATGAATATCAACTTTTTGATAATGCGATGATTGAGGAGGTGGGGAAAAGTAACACCATTAGAGGTAATATCATCACGCTTAATCCCACAACACAAGAGGCTTCCGTGAAAGGCTCAAATCAAAAACCTAGTGTGCTTACCTTTATTATGGAAGATGATAAAAAAGAGTGAAATATGGTGCAAGTGTTGGAATCTCGTTTTTTAAGCAGTGCAAGCAGTATCGATAACGCCCCATCACCCAGTACTACGGAGATTGTATGCTTAGGACGTAGCAATGTGGGCAAAAGCACCTTTATCAACGCGCTTTTAAATAAGCCTTTAGCAAAAAGCTCCGCCACACCGGGCAAAACACAGCTTATTAATTTTTTTTACTCTTTATGGGCGATGAGAAATGAGCGCATTCCATTGACTTTGATTGATTTGCCCGGATTTGGGTATGCAAAGGTAAGCAAAAGTCTCAAAAATGAATGGCAAAAGCATTTATTGCCATTTCTAAGCAATCGCCCATCAATTAAACTCTTTTTACATTTAGTAGATTCAAGACATACAGATATGGAGGCGGATATAATGATGAATGAAGTGCTTAAAAGTATATGTCGTGGCGATAGTCGCATTATGAGAATCTACACTAAAGCTGATAAACTCACGCAATCTGCTCTCAATACCCTTAAAAGTAAGATAGAGAATCTATCGCATAATGAGACAGATTCACAGCAGATATATCACTTTCTTTTTAGTGCCACTGCAAAAAATCATCGCAAAATGACCTCTATTGCTAATATGCGTGAATCTATCATTACCCACACATTAGGATACTCAAATGGCGTATAACATTATCAAACCCACACTTGCAGACATACCTGCTATGCGAGAAATTGTCAATATTGAAGTGAAAAATGGCAATATTTTAGAGCGGAGCGAAGATGAAATGGCAAATGCTATCCGCTCCTATCATATAATAAAAGATGATGAGAGTGGGGAGATAGCGGGATTTTGCGCTTTGTATATTTATTCCAAGGATTTAGCAGAGGTACGCTCTTTGGTTGTAAAAGATACTTTGCGCGGACAGGGCTTAGGGAGTAAGCTCATACAAAAGGCTATCGATGAAGGCAGGGCGTTAGGGATAAAGGAGATTCTCACTCTTACCTATCGAGCGCATTTGTTTCAAAGGCTAGGTTTTGTTATAATAGACAAATCACTTTTGCCAAATCACAAAATATGGGCGGATTGTATCAAATGCAAACATTTTCCAATATGCGACGAAATAGCACTTATAAACAAACTCTCATAAGTATCCTACTCTTTGTAGGATTTTATGTCTATGAGAGTGTAGCGAGTATGCAGATGTGGCTACCACCATTTATTGGCGTGTGTTTAAGCCTGTTTATGCGCTTTGACAAACAAGATAATTTTTATGGATTTTTAGCTGTTGTTTTAGGTGTGATACTCATAGAAGCAGAGAATAATCTCCCTATGGGTATGCTTTTAGGCTTGTTTTTATTTTTATCATTTTTGGTGATTCCGCGCATACAGGCTGTGCTCGATACACCTCGTATTGCTCGGGCTATTTATGTGGTTTTAGCTTATGTGGGATTTTACTTTCTGGCTCTTATGATAGATGGCTTAATGGGAAGTAGTATCGCGCCAAATATGTGGATTGTGCTTTATTATATGTTTATTGAGATTATTGTAGTGATGTTTGTATGAATACACGTTATGCAATTCTTGTTATTTGTATGGTGATAGTGTGGCTTATCATCAGCATACGTTTGTTTGTTATTAATGTGATTAATCACGAGTATTATGAAAAATTTGCCGAAAAAAATGCCATCAGGACAGAAGTTTTGCTCCCTATGCGTGGCTTGATTGTCGATAGGAACAATGAGCCTTTAGCCATTAATGAACTAGGATTTTCTGTATCATTAGTCCCTAAGATTCGAGATAAAAGTATTCTTGAGCGAGAAATACAACATATCGTGTCATTTCTGCCACATTTGGATAAAGATAATCTTTTAAAACTCTACGAAAAGAACAATCACGCCTATAATCACAATCCTGTGGAATTAGTGCATTTTGTGCCTTATGCACAAATGCTAGGAATCTACGCCCATCTTAAACGTTCCTCTTATGTGATTGTGGCGGCAAATAGCAAAAGATTCTATCCTAATGAAAGCACCGCCTCCCACGTAATCGGCTATGTGGCTAAGGCAAGCAATAAAGATATTCAAAATAATCCATTATCAGCATATAGTAAGATTATAGGTAAAGAAGGTATAGAAAAAACATATAATACCTACTTACAAGGTGAGGCTGGATATAGAAAATCACAAATTAACTCTTTGTATAAAGAAGTGAAACTATTACAAGAAGATAATGTGCTTAAACGCAATGATTTGCGGCTTTCACTTGATTTGAAACTGCAAGAAAGTATTGATGCAGAATTTGCACAACGTTCTGGAGCAGTTATAGTAATGAATGTACACAATGGGGAGATTCTCGCTGCAGGTAGTTACCCAGAATATAATATTAATTATTTTGTTGATGGTATTAGCCATAAAAATTGGCAGGAATTAATAGAAAATGTGCATAAGCCCCTGATTAATAAGCTCGTATATGGTCGCTATCCACCCGGCTCGGTTATTAAAATGGGTATGTTGCTTAGCTTTTTAGAATTTGCAAATATTAATGAAAACTCCGTGATTCAAACTCCAGCTTTTGTTGAATTTGGAAATCGAAAGTTCCGCGATTGGAAAGCAGGAGGACACGGCAGTGCTGATGCAATCAAGGCAATTAGAGAATCTGTAGATGTATATTTTTATATCCTCTCTCAATATACGGGGATTGAAAATATGGCAAATGTGCTTAAACAAATGGGTATTGGTAGGCTTACGGGAGTGGATATTCCCAATGAGGTAAGTGGGATTCTGCCCACACCTGAATGGAAACTAAGGCGATATGGAGAGCAATGGTATACAGGCGATACAATTACTACATCAATAGGACAGGGCTATTTTCTCTCCACACCTATACAGATTGCGCGCTATACCGCCCTTATAGCTTCTGGTAAGCTTGTAACACCGCATTTTGCTAAAGATTTCAATGGAGAGCAAGCCGTATTTGCGACTAAAGATGTGCTCAACGATGTGCAAAAATCAAAACTTAATGTTTTGCGCAAAGGTATGTATCAGGTTTGCTCTATGCCGGGTGGGACAGCATACTCCCGCGCACAAGGCTCACAAGTAAAGCTTGCATGTAAGACAGGGACAGCTCAAGTAGTGGGTATCCCTCAAGATGTGCAAAAACGTATTAAAGAATCCGAAATGGAATATTTCCATCGCTCTCACGCTTGGATTACTGCATTTTTACCCTATGAAAATCCACAATATGCAGTAACCATTCTAATAGAACACGGTGGGAGTGGTGGGAGTGGCGCACCTGTGCTTGTGAAAATCGCAAATAAGCTTAAAGAGCTAGGCTATGTCAAATAAGGAGCACAGATGAAGCATATAGTAGATTCTAAAACGATTTTGATTACAGGCGGCACAGGGAGCTTTGGCAAAAAGTGCGTAGAGATACTCTTAAAACAGCATAATCCTAAAAAAATTATCGTTTATAGCCGCGATGAGCTAAAGCAATATGAAATGGCACAGATGTTTAATGATAAGAGAATGCGCTATTTTATCGGTGATGTGCGGGATTTATCACGTCTTGAGGTAGCCCTTAGTGGTGTAGATATTTGTATCCACGCAGCAGCCCTAAAGCACGTGCCGATTGCAGAATACAATCCTATGGAGTGCATTAAAACTAATATTGATGGCGCGAGTAATGTTATTAGCGCGTGTTTAAGCAATAATGTCAAGCATATCATCGCCCTAAGCACAGATAAAGCGGCAAATCCCATCAATCTCTATGGCGCTACTAAGCTGTGTTCGGATAAACTTTTTATCACAGCAAATAATATCAAGGGGAGCAAGGATTCAAAATTTAGCGTGGTGCGCTATGGCAATGTCGTAGGCTCACGCGGTTCTGTTATTCCATTTTTTCAAAAGCTAATTAAAGATGGCGCCACAGAACTGCCTATCACTGATGAACGTATGAGCCGATTCTTTATCACTTTAGAATCTGGGGTAAATTTTGTGCTAGAGAGTTTAGAGCGAATGCACGGAGGAGAAATTTTTATCCCCAAGATTCCAAGCATAAAGATTACTCAACTTGCTAAAACTCTCGCCCCGCATTTGCCTCATAAAATTATTGGTATCCGTCCGGGAGAAAAACTACACGAAGTGATGGTGCCTCGTGATGATTCTCATTTGTGCGTAGAATTTGATAGATTTTTCATCATTATGCCAACGATTAATTTCCAAACACCAATCAATTATCATAAAACGTTTAAAGGCGAGTGTGGCATGAGTGTAGCCTCTGGATTTGAGTATAGTAGTGAGAGCAATTCGTGGTGGCTTGAAGCTGATGATATTCTCAAAATTATTCAAAAATGATAAAAATTTAAGTAAAAATTTAGAAAATAGATTCTACAATTCCGCGTTTCCAAATTCTCATTAAAGGATACAAAATGATTTCAAATGAAATTGTAAAATTGCTCAATGAGCAAATCGCAAAAGAAATGTATGCGGCTAATCTCTATTTGAGTATGAGCTCTTGGTGCTATGAAAATAGCTTTGATGGTGCAGGGTTGTTTTTATTCCAACACGCCGATGAGGAAAGCAGACACGCTAAACGTCTTATCACTTATTTGAATGAAACAGATTCAAAAGTAAGCATTGGGCAAGTAGCCGCTCCAGAATCTAACTTTAATGGCTTACTTGATGTGTTTGAAAAAACTTACGCCCACGAGCAAAAAATCACTCAATCTATTAATGATTTGGTAGATTTTACACTCAAAAACAAAGATTATTCTACATTTAATTTCTTGCAATGGTATGTCAGCGAACAGCACGAAGAGGAAGCACTTTTCCGCGGTATCGTAGATAAAATTAAGCTTATTGGTTCTAAAGATGATGGTCCCTATCTTGCAGATAGATTCATCAAAGATCTTGCGAAGTAATCTCAAAATAAGCTTTTCTTTGCTAGATTCTCTCATACAAAGCCCTAAATTTTAGGGCTTGATAGGAGAATATATGCAGCATATTTTCACAAACAAAAAAATCCTTATTTGCATTAGCGGCAGCATTGCTGTATATAAAATGCTTGATTGTATTTCACAGCTTTATAAATACGGCGCAGAGATAAAAGTTGTTATGAGCGATGAAGCCTGTAAGTTTGTGAATCCTCTTAGTTTTGAAACCCTAAGCCATCACATCGTCCTTGTTGAATCTAATCAAAGCTGGGCAAATGCAGATACAGAGGGCATTAATCATATCGCTTATGCTAAATGGGCGGATATTGTGCTTATCGCTCCGGCAACGGCTAATACCATTGCAAAAATCGCCTGTGGTATAGCAGATTCTGTCTTGCTTAGCACACTTCTAGCCGCTCCCGCGCCAAAGATTCTAGCTCCCGCGATGAATACAGCTATGCTCTATGCCCCTCAAACACAACGCAATCTCGCTACATTAGCACAAATGGATTATCACATTATCCCTTCACGCTCGGGTGTGCTTGCCTGTGGCGATGAGGGAGATGGCGCACTTGCGGATATTGATGAGATTATTTTTACCCTAGCTCAAGCCCTCACTACAAGGAGCACATTTTGGGATAAGAGAGAGGTGATTATTAGCGGTGGTGGCTCAAAGGAGAACATTGATGAGGTGCGCTATATCTCTAATCACAGCAGCGGCAAACAGGCAAGTGCATTGGCCTTAGCGCTTTTTACATTGGGTGCGAGGGTAACGCTTATCTCAAGTGCCTTTCCGTTAAAACTCCCTCTGGCTATCAAATGTGTGAATGTCCAAGATGTGCAATCCTTTGATAATGCTATAAATAACGCCCTCCACACTATAGATTCCAAGAAAAAGCCTATTGTGTTTATGGCAGCAGCTCTCGCAGACTATGCCCCACCATCTCAAAAGGGCAAACTCAAAAAAGCACAAATAGGTGAGATTCTACAGCTTACCTGCCATAAGACAAAAGATATTCTTGCCTCTATTCCACCTGATATTGCCTATAAAGTGGGCTTTAAGGCGGAGATTGATGACTTAGAGGCACAAAACTACGCACAAGATATGTTACAAGCAAAGTCCGCTCAAATGGTGTGTTTAAATGTGATTAGCGAGGAAAATCCCTTTGGGAATGATAATAACAGCATACAGCTCATCACACATAAGGGCGTAGAAACGCTTAAAGGCTCAAAGTTTAAAGTGGCTTTAGGGATTGCTGTAAGTTTAGAATCCCTCCTTAAGTGACAGGATTGACAAATGATAGGCGCATTGCAAAAGATTTCCACCGCGCTCAAAAGCACACAAACGCCCACTACCTATAATGCCTCATTGCCTATTTTGATTAAGGTATTAGCAAAGCTAAAGGGCGATATGTATCTTTTGCAAATTGGCACACAAAAGATTGAGACAAAAAGCTATAAGCCCCTGCATATTGGGGAGCGATATTGGGGTGAAATGGGGCGAAGCTCCCTAGGGCATATTGCATTAAAAAACCTCATCGCGCAGCCTAAAATTATGGAAATGTTTTTTGACGCACCACTTAAATTTTCATTACAGAATCTGCAGGAAATGGGAGAAAAGAGTGATATTTTTGAAGGATTTAGAGATTTTTTGAGCTATAAACTCGCAGAAGCAAAAAGCAGGGAGGAGTTCATTTTTTTAAGCCATCTTTTGCTTGGACTAAAACATGGTGTGCTAAGCCTTGTGATTGATGAGAAAAATGAAGTGTTACAAATGAAAAGATATGGCACGAACAAAGTGCGATTTAGCTCAATAATGCCGCTTTTGGGGATTGTGGAGGGGGAAATTGGTGTGCATAAAGAGGGCAATACGCTTGATATGAAAGTGCTTTATCAAAGCACAAAAACGCTCCTTGAGCAGAATTTGAATAAACTTAAGGGCTTTAAGATTGGCAAAATCAGCATTAATACCCACCTTAGCCCATTCTATGAGTATAAAGAAGCCCTGCTTGATGTGCGCGGATAATGAGACAATGCTTTAGCTTTTGTGTCTGCATAGCTTTATCATATAGCCCTATTTTTTAGAGCACTTCATCTTGTAGAGCAAAACTTACAAATGCCTAAAAAGCAGACTTTAGCTAAAGCTAATGCTTTACTATCATAGCGTTTGCAAATATAGCTTCACATTTTGTTTCTTTTGCTGTGCGGATATATTATCCCCCTCCTTTTGGAGATTACCTTGCCTTGCCTTTCTTTTCTCCACTCCTTAAGAGAGATTCCTTTCTCTATTCCCCCTCCCACAAGGGAAGGGGCTTTTTTGTTCTCCTTCTATTATAGAGTTTATATTGTTTTATCCTCCCTTGCAGAATTTCTCTCACCTTTTGTTCCCCCCCCTCCCAAAGCGAAGGGGGGTTAGGGGATGGGAATAAAAATATATTTAATTAAAGAGAGTAGGAGAATTTAAAGTCTTTCCCCTTAAGTGAAGCATATAGTTGAATCGGGGGGGGGGATATATTCAAACGTGGGTAGTGTGTGGGAGGAAGATCTTAAAGATTCTAAGCAAAGAGAGAAAGCGTTTTGCATTTTTATAGTTTTCTATAAAAATTAAGCGGTATTAATGTGAATCTTGATATTTCTCTCCCCAACTTTTAAGCGCATCAAGCACACTCTCTAGGCTTTGCCCTAGCTCTGTGAGAGAATACTCCACTTTTGGTGGCACTTGCGGATATACCTTGCGCTTAATGAGCTTTGCTGCTTCAAGTTCTCGTAGATTCTGTGTGAGCACATTTTGGGATATATTTTGATTTTTTGTCTCACTCGCTAGTTTTTTAAGCTCCCCAAATCGCTTTGTGCCACTGAGTAAATCGCGTATGATGATAAGCTTCCATTTGTTACCAATAAGATTGAGGCTTGTCTCCACAGGACAGGGTGAAACATAGGCATTCATCTACACTCCTTATAAAAAATCTATAAAAATTATATCACAGATTTTCCCTATTTTACATAAAGGTATAGAAAATCTAACTACATTATAATTTTATACCTACTTGATTTTAATAACTAAGTGTATTTATAATGCTAAGTGCAAAAATCATTTTGCAATGTTTTATTATATTAAGGAGCATCAATGAAAATAGCGATTTTATGTGCGAGTGGTAAAAGTGGCAGATGTGTATTAGAAGCAGCATTAAGGGCAAACTTGGAGATTGTGGCATTTGTCCGTAATCGCGCAAAGGCGGATTTCCCCGCAAATGTAAAGCTTGTAGAAAAGGATATTTTCGCATTAGATTCACAAGATTTGCAGGGCTTTGATGTGATTGTCGATGCCTTTGCTGAATGGGTCAATTTAGAGCTGCATATAAAGCATATCAAGCATTTAGTGCAGATTTTGCAAGGCAATAAGGCGCGATTTATCATCGTGGGCGGTGCGAGAAGTCTCTATATGGAGAGTTCGCACACTACAAGGCTTATGGATACGCCTGATTTTCCAGCTGAATATTTAGGCGTGGCAAAGGCTACGGCTGATGTGCTAGCATTTATCCGCACACAAGATTCTCTTAATTGGCTTTATATCTCCCCTGCGGCGATATATGACTTTGAGGGGGCAGAGAGTGGCAAATACGAGATTATAGGCGAGGAATTTAAGCTAAATGCGCAAAATCAAAGCTATATTAGTTACAAAGATTATGCTCTAGCGCTTATTGAGATTGCTACAAACACAAATTTTGAAAGCAAATATGCTAAGAGGCGCATTTCACTCCTTGCAAAATAATTAGGGCTTTAGCCCACTGCTTAACTGCAAAAAAATGCGAGGATTGCAAAATTATTAGCAAGATACGTGGGGAATGAGTGTGTTATTGAGGTTATTAAATCGCCCATAAATAAAAAAGGGGGCATTGGCAACACTTGGTAAAGCTTTTCAATCAAAATCGATAATCTTGCACTCACCTTTATCTATGAGTTCTTGCCTGAGATTTGTTAGATAGGAAGTGAGGTTACCTATCATAGCAGTTTGTAACTCTTGCACTTTGATTAAAACTTCATTCTCTCTATGGTAGCTTTTACCATTTATATGAGTAAAGGATACAACATCGTAGCTACATCGCGTTTCTGCAAATACATTATCTATATATTGGCAAATAAATTTAGATTTCTCATCGGCATTGTATTCCCTGTTTGTTACCCTAAATTCAATCTTGCCTCCGTTCATATACTCTTCCCACGACTTATCTTTACAAACATATCTATCCTTTGCGTATAGAGATGAACCCATTACCAAACCTAAACCTAAAGTTAAAACTAATCTTTTCATATTTACTCCTCATTAAATACCATTGATTTACAATAGAATATATCTCCATTATTAACTGCTGCGCTGGTAGTTCTATATTTTCCTATAAACTTAAAGCCTGTGGTTTTATTAAGCATAATAAAATCTACATTATCAAATATACCAAACTTACCAAAGAATTGTATCTGCCTCTCCAATACCTCATCTTTAAATGAAGTAAGGATATTGTATATATAGTCTTTTTCTGCTGTGTATTTGATGTTTTTTTCAAATAAGCTCGTGCTGCTCTTTATGGGATTAAGCATAATGATATTGCTCTCTATCTTTTCAAACTCTAGCTTGCCTCTCTCTGTCTTATTAACTTTTTGCTTATAAGATAAGTGCTTCATATTCTTAGATACTCTTAAGGGCATACAATCTTTTGGATTGCTATGCTCACCTTGATAAAAAGCTATTTGATAAGTATTGAGATTTTTTATACTATCAATATTCACTAGCATATCTACTATCGCACCAAAGGTAGTGAAACCTTTTTGAGTGATGAGTTCTCTATCACGCCAAGTTTTAAAACTTAACATTTCCCATAACTCGCTCACATCTGCTTCTAAATAATAGAGTAATAGCAATATGGGGAGCGCTGGTATGATTAAAACTAACACAATAATCCAAATAAAGCAATAGTATAAAAACTTCATTTCTTACCCTCATATTGCCCTAATTGCTTAGCTAATTTATTCGCACAGGCGTCAAAGCCTTTTTCATATAATTCTATATCTTTAGATTCAAGATAGGCATAAATTCTTTCTATTTCGTGGGAGCTGAGCTTATCTGCTTCTTCTCTCCTGCAATCCATTTCGTGCATTGACATTAAGCCAATTAATGTTGTACTATCAGTGTTCTTATTTATATCCTCCTTAACCACTCTTTTAATTGCGCATGCGCAAGACTTGTAGCCCATTCCAAATAATGTATTTTCTACATCACTAAAATCCTCTGCAAAAGCTCCTATTGCCAAAAGTCCTGCTAAAATTAACTTTTTCATTCTGTCTCCTTTTATTTCGTCCATATTACTCTCCTTCAACATTGGGTAGGTTTTTCTTAGGTGTAGCTCCAAAATTTTTAAGCGACTCAAATTTGCCACACAAGTTCCCTCTGCCACTCACAAGTTGCTTATCTAGCTTGTCAATATCGTCTCCTAAAGATTTGAAATGTTTTTGAATGCCCTGAAAACTTTCAATTGCAGTGGCAAACTTTTCATAAAAAGCATTAATCTCTTTAAATGCGCTTTGCACACTTTTTTCTCGTTGAATGTATGTCCAGCTTATATGAATAGTCTTTAATGCCATAAAAAGTGTATGAGGAGTAACTAAGTATATTTTTTTGCTATACGCATATTGATAAATGTTATGGTCTGCCGAGAGTGCTAGGTCTAAGATATTGTTGTATGGTAAAAAAAAGCAAAACATAATCATAGGTGTAGTCATTAAACTCTCTATAAGGTTTATCAGCAAGTTCATCTATACGATATTTCAGGTTTTTAGCTATCTCCTTTGCTATACGACTTTCCAGCTCCATATCAGAATCTGAAGTTAACGTTAAGTCATCGGGTAAAGGAAATTTAGAATCAATAATAATATTCCGCCTTTTATTATCATTTTCTGCACCACCATCTAAGAATACTACAGCATCGGGCTTATATCCTTTGTTTCCGTCTTTGAAATGTGTTTGAAGTTTATATTGCTCACCCTCAATAAGCCCACTATTTTCTAAAACATTTTTAAGCTGTATTTCTCCAAAATTGCCTCTTACCTTTTTGTCTCCTTTAAGAATCTTGCTTAATGATTCTGTAGTTGTTCTAGCATATTCAAACACACTTTTAATCTGTCCTTTTAGATTGGCTTCATTTTCTCTCAAATTAACCGAATATTCTTGGATAGTCTTTTTAATAGGTATAAAAACATCATCTAATGCTTTTTTAGAATCCCTATTAAATATCAGTTCCACTTTCTTGAGTACATTATCATCTTGTAGTTTAATGTATTTTTCTAGTCCTTTTTGAATACTTTCAAACATATCTTTATGTTGTGCTTTTTCCCTCTCGATATCGTTATTTAATTCATTAGTACGTTTTTCATTTGCCTCATTTGTCGCCTTAAATCTTGCATTATCATCTTTTATGCTTTGATTTTCTTTTCTTATTTGTTCTATATGTTCTTCTAGTTCTCCAATATTTTTATTTAAATTACAAATTTGCACTTCTTTATCTTTATTGTCTGCTTCAAGTTTTATCTTGTATTCGTGTATGGTGCTGTAATTTTCTTCAATAGTGTTTTTATCTTTATTCATCTGCTCAGCCTGCCTTAACAATTCTTCGATACGTTCATTTTTGTGTTTATTTTCTGCCTCAAGCTTTATTTTTGTTTCTTGTGCAATATCGCAAACCTCTTTCATTGCATATTTTTCTTTGCTCAGTCTTTCAATTTCTATTTCCAACTCTTCGTATTTTGTTTCAATTTTAATTTTTTCTGTATGTGTGCTAACAAATTTATAAACACAAATAACTGCTAATATTAGAACACACGTAATTGCAAAATAGATCATTTGACTTTCTCCTTATGTATTTATCCCATAGGATATATGAAAACACATTTTAACTTTGTAAAGTGCGTTATTCAATATCCCATAGGATAAGCTTTCTGTATCATCGGGGGAGTTATGCAAAATGGCTTTGGTAACGCCACGCAAGAAGAGATTCTAGCCTTTCATACACGCATATCACGTAAGATTCGCTCTTTACGTGAGGAGCGGGGAGTCTCGCAGCTTGACTTAGCTCTTGATATAGGCATTAAATCCGTAGCCTTTTATTCTAATTGTGAGAATAATCGCTATGGCAAACACTTCAACCTAGAGCATTGCTACAAAATCGCTAAATCCCTTGAAGTAGATATTACAGAGTTTTTTATGCCTTAATTTAGGCTTTTGTATGTAATAATGGAGGATTGATAATAGAAATTCTAAACCTTAGAATCTCACTTGATGATTCACACGAAGTGCTAATCCATACCTGTAAATTGCGTTGGCAAGTCATCAAGTGCAACCTTTTTCCCTCGTGGCTTTGCCACTGCGGGATTTGCCCCTTTTAAGGGGTTGCATGGCGGAAATGGGGGCTTAGCTCCCATTTACAAGACCTTTGTAGCAGCTTTAGCCACATACAACACGCAGTGTTTTATCCACACTTGCAAATAGCAAAGGCACAATAGATTAGAGCATAGAATCTATGCTAAGATAAAACTTAAGCTATTTCAATAGACTTTCTTTAAAATCAAGCAAGATTTCACTTTCATTGGCTAGAGCTTTAATAAGTATAACATCTCCGTGAGAGCTTATGCCGGCATTAAGCTTTGAATCTAAAACCTTAGCCTTTAATGCCTCCTTATCTATGCTTTTATCAAAGATAATGTAGCTTAAAAGATGTGTATGATGATAAAACATACAAAGGCTTTGAAGTGGCATTTGCGCAGGGATAAGCCTCATATTTTCAAAAAATATAAGTTTATTTTGAGCATAAAGGGCAATTTTTGAAGCAAATTGTTTAAAAGCAAATGTCTCACCTATCGCAACCCTACCCGCACAAAAGATTTCATCATAATAGAATCTACAATCCTCGTGTAAAAATACATTTGTATGTGCCTCAAAGGAGGAATTTTCAAAAGGAATGCAAGGCAGAGGAGAATAGCGCAAAAAAGCATCTTTTTCTACGACTATTTGCGTGTTTCTTTGGGCTTTGCCATCTTGTGTATTATGTATTTTCTCATAGCTTTGGGTGCTAAGGAGTATTTTGCTTTTTTCACCTATGCGTAAGTGTATTTCTTGCGTATCATCTTTCATTAACCCAGCAGAGACACACAGCAGCATAATCTCGGCAAAATCCCCATACTCTAGGGGCTGTATAATTTTAAAAGGTGGAGTGAAAAATACTTTATCTATGATATTTTTATTATCTGCTCCTACCTTTGTTATGAGCTCTAGCACACTTTTTTGCGGAAAGTTACTCATTATTATTTTTCTAAAAGGGCATAAGTTTTTATCCACTCTATTACATCTGCAATCCCCTCTTTTTGGCGGATATTTGTAAAGAGAAATGCCCTATCCCCTCTCATTTTTTGTGTATCATTTTTCATCACTTCTAGACTTGCTCCTACATACGAAGCTAAGTCAATTTTATTAATAAGCAATAAATCGGATCGTGTAATGCCCGGTCCCCCCTTTCTTGGGATCTTATCTCCCGCGCAAACATCAATAACAAATATCGTAAAATCGGCGAGTTCTGGGCTAAAGGTAGCAGAGAGATTATCTCCCCCACTTTCTATAAACACAATATCAAGTTCAGGAAAGCGCTCTAAAAGCTCATCTAAAGCTTCAAGATTCATAGAGGCGTCCTCCCTAATAGCTGTATGAGGGCAGCCTCCTGTCTCTACACCTATAATTCTCTCCTGTGGTAAAATGGAATTTTTGCTCAAAAATTGCGCATCTTCTTTTGTGTAAATATCATTTGTAATCACTGCGAGAGAGTATTCCTCGCTCATTGCTCGTGTGAGTGCTTCTATAAGTGCTGTTTTGCCACTTCCTACTGGTCCGCATACGCCTATTTTTACCATTTATTCTCCTTAAGACATATATAATCTTGAGTAGAGATTCTCGTGCTGCATAGCCTTGATTTCCTGATGAGGGCTTATAGCGCAAAAATCTGCTTCCCCTAAAGTTTCTAACTGTGTATATGCCATATCAAATTCTTTATGCAAACTCATAAGAATCTTTTGCCCTTCACCTTGGGCTAGGGGGATAAGCTTCACACAATTTGTAAGGGTGCTTGATATTTGGGTGTATATGTAGTGCTTTATGCAATCTTTGGGTTTAAAATGATGTGATTTGCAAAAGACGCCATAGCATATAGGATATAAGAAATAATTACTCATCTTGGCATAGTTTAAAAAAAGCTCCTTTTGCCCTTCTTGTGTTATTTGCAGTGTTTTTATGAATCTTATGCCTATTTTTTGCATAGCATTTCTTGATTCCTCTGCGGCACTTGCTGCGTATAAGAAGGATTCTAGCTCAAGGATTTTCTCTACATTTTTAGATTCTAAAGCAAGTTTAATACCTAGCATATCTGTATATAAAAATTGTGTGTGTAAATAAGATATGAGATATTCTCTAGCGTCTTTTTGATTCTTTATAGTGCCTAATTGCACATAGCTTTCTAACCCAAAAGAATGCGTATAACCTCCTATGGGGAAAAGTGAGTCGTTGATTTGCAAAAGTAAAAAGTTCATTTTAAGCCTTTTTAAATGCAATTTCGAAATTTGGACTATAAAGCATCTGTGGTTCTTTCATAAAGAGACTTTGGAGCCTATTTTTAGATTCTAAAATGCAGGGCTTTTTTTGAAAATCTATCTTAAGCCTTTCAAGCATTCTTTGCACCACTGGTTCAAAGGGTGTGTGAAACTCTTGCGTATTTTGTGCAAAGAATAAAGGAGCGTGGAGATTCCCAATCTCATAGCAAAAGTGAGCCACACTTCCCAAGTCGTGCAAACCCACGCAAATGGCAGAAGTGGGGATAATAGAGACAACTATCGCTTCACTATTTTCTAGGGCAAGTATATCTCCATCATTTAAGCCAGATGTTTTAGTAAGTTTTAATCCTATGAGTTTATTGCCTTGAGATGTAAGACGAGCGATTTTCTTATACGAATCAAACCATTCTATTTTTACTTCATCAATTTTAAGTGCTGTAGAATCTATATGCTTGATATTGCCACAAATTTTTTCTACAATTATCAATGCCAATATCCCAAAAAGAACAGCCAAGCAGGGATTAAAGCTGTGAAAATACCCTCTAAAATTGCCAAATAAGGCGTCCATTTCAATGTAATTTTAAGTACACATTCTACAAAACCTATGAACCATAGCACTCCCCAAGCAAGCCATATGCACATAAAAGCCTTTTCTTGAAAGCTCTCACCATAGCTAAGTAAAGCCGCGGGGATAGTATTTAGCGCTACAAATAGGCTATACCAGCCATACGCCCTTAAATCGAGGTTAAAAAGCAAATTACAAGCGATAAACAAATACGTAAATCCAAAAAGTAAGCTCATCGCCGCTGCATAAAAAGACTGAATCTCAGCAGAGGTTGCGCTCGCGCATATTACAAGAATAATGCTTGTAGTGATGGATAAAAAAGCGACAAAAAGATTCATAATAGCTGTGGTTTTTGCATCAATATTACTTAAGCGGCAAATGCCATTATTAATAAGCACAGCCCCAACATAGAGTAAAACAAGAGCTAGCATTTACTTCTCCTAAAATAAGCTATAAAGTTGTCCTAGAGGGACTTTATCTACACTTTTTGAGGTGATTGTTTGATTATTGATTTTTACTTCATAGGTTTGAGGATTGACTTCTATATGCGTGATAATATCATTATGCTTCATATCTTTTTTACCGATTTTACGGCAGTTTTTGACAGGCAGAATTCTTTTTTGCAAGCCTAATGTTTCTTGAATCTTTAAGTCATAAGCAGCTTGTGAAACAAAGGTGATGCTTGTATCATATTTTGCCTTTCCTTCTGCCCCAAACATCTTTGCATACACTACAGGCTGAGGAGTGGGGATAGAAGCATTTGCATCGCCAATTTTTGCCGCTACAATCATTCCATTTTTGATAATCATTTCAGGCTTTACACCAAAAAATGCAGGTTTATAAAGCACCAAATCAGCAAATTTACCCACCTCAACAGAGCCTACATAATCAGCAATGCCTGATGCAATAGCTGGGTTTATGGTGTATTTTGCAATGTATCTTTTGATTCTAAAATTATCATTTTCGCCTTGCTCTTCCTTAAGGCTTCCAAATTCATTTTTGCATTTATCTGCGACTTGCCATGTCCTTATGATAACCTCTCCTACCCGTCCCATTGCTTGGGAATCCGAACTTGTGATAGAAAACACCCCCATATCGTGTAGCACATCTTCTGCGGCAATACTTTCAGGTCTAATCCTACTATCTGCAAAGGCTACATCTTCTTTGATATTTTTATCTAAATGA
The DNA here is from genome assembly GCF_039555295.1 of Helicobacter mastomyrinus. Taxonomy (NCBI): domain Bacteria; kingdom Pseudomonadati; phylum Campylobacterota; class Epsilonproteobacteria; order Campylobacterales; family Helicobacteraceae; genus Helicobacter; species Helicobacter mastomyrinus. The sequence continues at coordinate 942,803 of NZ_CP145316.1, forward strand.
TGGCATACCATAAGCATATCTAAATGTTCATCAAGTGTATTTTTAGTAAATGGAAGCGTTGGGTTTGTGGAGGCAGGGAGGACATTTGCCTCTCCTGCGGCCTTAATAATATCTGGAGCGTGTCCGCCTCCTGCTCCTTCTGTGTGGAAAGTATGAATCGTTCTACCAGCTATGGCTTTAAGTGTATCTTCAACAAAGCCGCTTTCATTAAGCGTATCTGTATGTATGGCTACTTGCACATCGTAACGTTCTGCTACATTTAAGGCGTGATTGATTGCAGCAGGAGTGGAACCCCAATCCTCGTGTATTTTTAAGCCTATGGCACCAGCTTGTATTTGTTTGCTTAGGGCACTTTCACTTGAGCTATTTCCTTTACCCAAAAAGCCAAGATTCATTGTATAGGATTCAGCGGCTTTAAGCATACTTTTTATATTCACCTCTCCATTTGTGCAGGTTGTAGCATTTGTCCCAGCAGCTGGTCCTACCCCTCCTCCTATCATTGTAGTAACCCCGCTATAAAGGGCAGTTGGAATCTGTGTAGGAGAGATAAAGTGAATATGCGTATCAACGCCTCCAGCAGTGAGTATAAGCCCTTCTCCTGCCACAACTTCAATATTAGTCCCAACAATCATATTTTCCCCTACACCATCTTGCGTATCTGGATTCCCGGCTTTGCCAATACCTACGATTTTGCCTTCTCTTATACCAATATCAGCTTTATAAATACCTGTATAGTCAATAACAACTACATTTGTAATCACTAAATCAAGCATATTTGGATAATCACTCGCACATTGTGCCATACCATCACGTATTGTCTTGCCCCCGCCAAATTTAATCTCCTCTCCATAGAGGGTATAATCTTTCTCAATTTCTGCAAGCAAATGTGTATCTGCTAACCTTATTCTATCCCCGGTTGTAGGACCATACATCGAAGCATATTCTTTTCTTGAAATTTTTTTCATATCTTTCCTTTTTACTTATTCTGCGAAGTTTTGCTTTTGTGCGATTTTTATAGCTTTTTGCTCATTTTCTTGGTTAATAACCCCATTTGTTAGGTCGTTAAATCCTATTATCTTTTTCTTGCCTCCAAACTCTATAAGCTCCACATTTTTAACCTCTCCGGGTTCAAATCGCACAGAAGTTCCCGAAGCTATATTAAGACGTCTCCCAAAGGCTTTTTGTCTATCAAATTTTAAATATCTATTTACTTCAAAAAAATGGAAATGTGAGCCTACTTGTATAGGTCTATCCCCTTGGTTGCTTACTTTGAGAGATATACATTCTTTATTGACATTGAGGAGTATATCTTCATCTTTTAAGATATACTCTCCGGGTTTTAGCTTTCCATTGTCTTGTATAGGATTGTGGATTGTTACAAGCTTAGTGCCATCGGGGAAGGTAGCTTCTACTTGCACTTCGTGGAGCATATAGGCTACGCCATCAAGCACATCTTCAGTCTTTAGTATTTCTCTACCATAGCTCATAAGCTCAGCCACACTTTTATTTCCTTCTCGTGCGAGTTCCATAATCTCCATACTAAGCAGCGCTAAAGCTTCGACATAATTAAGCTTAATACCTCTTTCTTTCCGTTTTTTTGCAAGCTCTCCAGCATAGTGGAGCATAAGTTTATCTGTTTCTTTGGGTGTTAAATGCATTGTAATCCTTAATATAAAACTTTGCTTTATTAATTAAATCTTGAGAATCCTAATATTTAGGAAATAATGCTCTTTTTATGGCTTAAACTAGGCTTTTATTATGTGGGAATTGCCACTATTATATGCTACAAACAAGCTATTTATGTAAAATATGCAAATACTCTATTGTAGAATCTTGTTTGCACACACGTTTAGAATCAGCCTTAAAAAACGCTGGTGTTTTTGGCTTTTAAGCGCATATTTACCATATTTTTCAAAGATTTGTTTAATCTGTTCTAAGCTTAATAATCCCTCATCATTGTAGCTTAAAAAAATCCATTCAAAATGTGCGTTTTTGATAAGCGATTCTAACTCATTTGCTACTTTTGCTTTCTTACACCAATGTGATTTTGATATGTTCTTAAGCCTGTTTTGCCCTGCGGGATAAAGTCATCATAGAGGGCAATGGTGTTTAAAAGATGATAGTTTGCCCCATACTCTCTAGCATTATAAGGAGGGTCTAAGTAAAGAATATCACCACTAATGCTCTTAATAAGCATATTAGCGTCCTCATTAAATACTAAATGTTGATTTTCATTACATTCAAAATAAGCAGGGGTTATAAACATTTGCCTTGTGGCACTTTTTTAAGATGCTTTAAAAACGCTCCATAAACAGAAGCGGTATTCGCCACGCTATCAGCAGTTTCTAAAGATTTATTTTTGATAAATATGTTGATAATGGTATTTTAAAAATGCTTCTCTGCCATTGGTTGGCAAATTTTCAATATTTTTTCCATTAAAAAGATTTAATTTATTAAGATATGCTCTAGTGCTTCTATCCATTTTCTTTGAAAATAAAATCTCTCTATCTTGCGTAAAAGTGATAAGGCCTACACTTTTATCAAAAAGTTTATCAAACAATGGTGATAGCAACAATCCATTACACACATCAAGCCTTTCTTGATGACTGCAAAACACCCAAGGCTTAATATGTGATGCAATAAGAAGTTTTAAATCTTGTATATGTGTAATAGGGCATTCTTTTAATGTCTGTATTAATGCTTTTCTAAAATCTTGTTGCCCAATTCTTATATTTTGTAGGCTTTGACTTTCTGTAAGATTCCTTGTTTTTATCTGCTTAGAATCTAGAATAATTTGTATATCTGCATTCTTATTTTCTATATCATTAATAAAGCTTCTAAGCGCATATATGCCATAGGCAATTCTTATAAACTTTGGATTTCTTTGACAACGTTCTTGAATGGTGTTATTAGGCGTTTTTCCGCTTATCTCATTTTTGTCCTTATAGTGCCAAATATATTCATATAAGCATTTCAACGAGGCAAATCCCCCCCATTTTCTAGCATTACTTTTTCTATCGCCTCATCATAAGTCATTTCAAGCCCCCATTTTTATATTATCTTAATAAACTCTGTAATATTTACCCATCGTGAAAACCCCATACTATCTGGTTTGGCAAGCTCTAAAAATAAATCCATTTTTGTCTTTTTCATTTATGTTCCTTATGAAAATATTCTAACCTCTTTTTGCTTAATGCCGCTTTTGCTATAATGCCCCTTAGATGACAATGATAACAACAAGGAGGAAGAGATGGTGAGTATAGATAATCCCACTCCCACAGAGGCAAAAACAAAAGCAGAAACAGAGACACAAGCAAAGGCAGAGGTATTCAGGGATTTTAGAGGATTCATCACAGAAGCACAAGATGTTTTCAAAGATAGAATCTACACAGATTATTTGCGGCGGTTTGCCTATGGCGTTGATGCCTCTTGCTATGCCTATGTGCCAAAGGCTGTGGTAAGGGCATTTAATGAGAGTGAAATCCAAAGGCTTTTTAATTTAAGCGATAAATACAATATCGCGCTTACCTTTCGAGCAGCGGGGACAAGCCTTAGCGGACAGGCTTGTAGCGATAGTGTGCTTGTCTTAGCAAATGCGAGATGGCAAAACATATCTATAAGCAAAGAGGCGCAAAGTATTTTTTGTGATTGCGGCGTGATAGGGAGTGAGGCAAATGACGCCCTTAAGCCCTATGGGAAAAAGATAGGACCCGATCCAGCTACGATTAATAATGCAATGATTGGCGGGATTTTCTCTAATAATTCAAGCGGTATGTGCTGTGGGGTAAAACAAAATAGCTATAACACGATTAAATCTGTGCGGGTAGTTCTCAATAATGGCTTCGTGCTTGATACAAGCCACAGGGCAGAGGAAAAAGAAAGTTTAGAATCTTTCTTACGCACAAAAAGGGGTAAAGCCATAACAGAGGGACTTCTAGCCCTAAGAAATGAGATTTTGCAAGATAGCGCCCTCTCTGCTCTTATTAAACGCAAATTTGCGATTAAAAACACGACAGGTTATAGCATTAACGCTTTGCTCGATTTTGCAGAGATAAAGGATATTCTTAATCATATTTTTATCGGTGCAGAGGGGACTTTGGGCTTTATCTCAAGGGTGGAGTATGAATGTGTGCCTGATAGTGCCTTTAAAGCTTGTGCCTTGCTCTTTTATGAGAATCTTAATAGTGCGGCAAAGGCGGTGCAGATTCTCGCACGTAATGATGATAAGGTGAGTGCGGCAGAGATAATGGACTATGCGTGTTTAAAATCTGCAAAAGATTTAGAGGGCGCGCCAAAAGAGCTAAGGAGCGCCAAAGAAGGGCAATGCACCCTGCTCGTGCAGCTAGAGGATACTACGCAAAAAGGCTTAGAATCTAAAGTAGAGGCTATAAGCACACTTTTAGCACCCGCTCCTAGCCTTTTTGGGACACACTTTAGCACAGATGAGGTAGAAATGGCTTCGTGGTGGAAAATACGTAAAGCCCTCCTGCCTTTATCGGCAAGCTTACGACCAAGTGGTAGTATTGTGATTACTGAGGATATTTGCTTTCCTATTGAATCTTTTGCAAAAGGCATTGAAGAGATTACGCGGCTTTTTAAACAATATAAATATGAGGGCATTATCTTTGGACACGCGCTCTCTGGCAATGTGCATTTCATCATCACGCCGCATTTAGGGGAGCAAAAGGAGAGTGAGCGATTTGGGGCGTTTATGGATGCTATGGTAGATTCTGTCATCGCTCTTAAAGGCAGCACAAAGGCAGAACACGGCACGGGGCGAATGGTCGCGCCATTTGTAGAAAAAGAATGGGGAACAAAGGCATATCGCATAAATGAGCGCATAAAGGCGATTTTTGATGAAAAAAGCCTTATCAATCCTGATGTGATTATCTCTAAAGATTCTACAATCCATTTGAAGAATCTCAAAGGTAGCACGGAGGTAGAGGACTTTATCAATCAATGTATGGAATGTGGATTCTGTGAGAAAATATGCCCGAGCAAGGAGCTTACACTCACGCCAAGACAACGTATTGCATTGCGGAAAGAAATCAAACGATTAGAAAGTATAGAATCTAAGAGTGCGGAGGAGGTAAATGCGCTTAGGGAGCTAAAGGAGGGCTATGCGTATTTTGGCATTGAAACTTGTGCTACTTGCTCGATGTGTGCGATGCTCTGCCCCCTAGAGATTGATACTGCAAAGGTGGCTTTAAACCTAAAGCCTCAAATGGTAGGCACATTTAGCACATTTGTAGCACAACAGACAAGTAGGCATTTTGCGAACGTGGTAAGTGCGGTAAAAGGAGGTGTGAAATGTAGCAATATGCTATTTTCTGCCTTTGGTGCGAATATAGTAAGTGAGGTAAGCAAAAAGGCGCATAAGGTATTGAAAACGCCCTATATGCCTCGTAGCTTTCCACAGGCAAATGACTTTGTGTATAAACCTTTGTCATTAGAGGCAAATTCTCAAGATTCTACAAATGATACACGTATGAAAGTGCTGTATTTTAGCACTTGTATTAATCGTGCGTTTGCACCATCAAAGAGGGCGAGGGATAAGCGGAGCTTGCAAGAAGTCTTCGAATCTATTTGTAAAAAGGCAGATATTGCAGTGATTTACCCGCATAATTTAGGAAACCTCTGCTGTGGCAAGACATATAAGGACTATCCGCATATCGCACTAGAAAAGGCACAGGAGGCATATAATGCACTTAAAACAAGCATAGCAAAGCTTGGCGGGAATGTAAGTATGGTGTGCGACCATAGTGCGTGCAGCTATGAGCTTATGCAGCAGGTAAAAATGATAGAATCTAGAAGAGAGGGAGAAGACAAACTGCATATTTATGATATGCCTCAATTTGTAGATTCTGTGCTTTTAGAGCGGCTTAATATCACGCCAATTGATGAGGATATAGCCCTGTATGCGATGTGTGCGACCAAAAAGGGCAAGTGGGATAAAAGCTTAGAAAGTATCGCAAAGGCGTGTGTGAAAGGCAAGGTGATAGGACATAATAAGACGCAGTGCTGTGGCTTTGCAGGGAATAAGGGCTTTACTTGTCCGGAGCTAAATGAGAGTGCGTTGCGGGAATTTAAGGCATTTTATGCAAAAACGCAACAGGAGTATTACACAAGGGTAGATTCACAAACAAGGCAACTTCAAAGGGGTTTTGCGAGTTCTAGCACTTGCGAGATTGGGCTAAATGATAAGACAAATATTATATGGCAGAATCTGCTCTATTTAGTTGATGAGGTAAGTAGCCCACGAGATTAGAGGTATATATGCCGATAAAAGAGGAGTATTGGCAAAATGTGTCTTACTGCTTCAATAGATGTAAAAGGTGGCTATCCCCCCTCCCGCTCAAAGATATATCTCTCACCCTCCAGCCAATGGAGGGGAACTATCCATTACGCTATAATTCCATCTGTAAGGAAGCTAGAACAATCAAGGCATAAGCACGATGTAACGTTTGCTTATGCGGAGGATATTGGTGGTTGAGGGGTGTAAGATAGAGCCGTGTATGTCGAGTAAAATCGTTTGCATATCAAGATGTGTGAGATTTGCACGGAAATGATAGCCCTGCGGAAAGGTAAATTCCTGAATCTGGCAAGTAGGCATATCGTGCTTTTTGAGGCATAAAATCACCATATCTTTAAGGCTACAGGCATAGAGTTGTAGCTGGGTTTTGGCGTGGAGTGTGCTATGTGTATATGAGCGATGATAAGACTGATGGAGATAAAAGGTGGAAGCAAGTCCTATGGAGACGATAAGCAAAATAGCATATATGATATAGAATCCTCCACGTTTTGAGCTTTGTTGGAATTTGTCCTCGTATGGAGTGGGTGGTAGGCTAGCAAGATTCAAGGCAGCACCTCGATCATATCATCAAGCCATACGCCCCCACTCTCACAATGAGCTTTTACAGGGGCTTTGATACAAAGATGAAGCTCTAGGAAAGTGCCTTGAGGGAGATTAATGGAGGTGGCAGTAAAAGAGAGAACATCAAAGATGAGCGGAGCACTATTAAGCATTAAGGTATTATCGTGTAGTGCAAGGCGATGGGAACGTATGGGGAGGATTAGACGTGGGGGGTGTGTAGGCTTATCATCAAGGCGGAGGGCATTAGTATAGACTTGCGCGATATGGTATATCTTAAAAGGCTCTTTAGGCTGGGTGATGAGATAGACTTCCTGTCCGCTCTGCCAACCTTTGAGTTGCGTGAAAGTAAATGTATCATCATAATGAGATTCTATAAGAAGGGAGGCATTAGGCAGGAGTGTGTCTCCATCTAGGGATTGGGTGGTATTTTTCACACCGCCGCCAAAGAGGAGAGGCTGTGAGAAAGTAGCAAAAAGAAGCGTGGAGGTGGGGGAGTGCGGGGGTGCGCCATTATCTGCGGTGATAGAATCAATAATGGCATATTGGAGGAGATTCTCAATCTTTAGCAGGGCAAGACGTGGACTTGTGTCGCTTAAGGCTCTTGTGTAGGCGAGATTCTTACTGATACTAAGCAACATAGAGCTGCAGATAATGCCAATAACGCCTAGAATAACAATGCTAAGCAAGGCTTCAAAGAGTGAAAAGGCGCTGTGTGTGGAGTGTGAGGAGAAAGACATTAGCGAATGTCAGTAGGGCTATAAAAGCGCAATGTTTCAAATGTATTTGGGCTAGTGTAGCTCTGCTCTAAAATATCATAAGTGAGTGTAGGTTGTGAATGCGTGGTGATGGTGGTTTGTGCGCTATGTGGAGTAAAAAAAAGCGCCTTATACACTTCATAGGTAGAGATTCTCACACTTGGGGAGAGCGTATAGAGGAAGCCAAAGGCAAGGGTAAAGGCAATGGCGGTGATACAAATGCCCATAACCGCATCAAGCAGCATAAAGGCAGGGCGCGATGTATTGTGCTTCATTAGCTCTCTTTTACAAAAATTTCTTGCTCAAAAAATGCCTTTTTATCCACATCATAGGTGATTTCAACGATGAATTTCCACCGCCCAGCAGAGAGATGCAAAGGGGCTGAAGTGTAGTGCAAGGGGTTTTGTGGGTTGGGTGAGAGGGTGCTGATTTCTTTAAGCATATTTGCCTGATGGAAAGAATCTAATAAAAGGCGTATAGAAGCGATATTTTCTTGTGTATTATCAAGCGGGATTAGCTCTACATAAAATTCCCCTTGATGTGGGAGATATGTTTTAGAATCTTGGGCTTTTTTATCATTAGGGCGCGATGGCTTTGTCATATAAGGAAAGCTAAAGTTTGCAAGTGTGATTTGCTCATTTGGGCTATTAAAAAAGAAATGCGGCTTGTATGCGCTAAGGAAGCGATTTTGCTCTTTAATAATCTCATTGATACGTTCATCGACATCGCGTTTTGAGCTTAGGAAAGTATCTTCATCTTGTATAGGATTTTTAAGTGCGATAGCAATAGAAACACTCACTATAAACACGCCAAAAAGTAAAATACCTATGATAGCGTGGGGCCAGTAATTTTTATTTTTCATTTGTTACTCCTTGATTATTTTTTACGCGTGAGATAGATAATGCCAATAAGACCAAACATAATAAACAACATAGCATACATACTGAATCGCACAAATTCCCGCCCGCCGCTCTCATCAATGGGCATATTATTTTCAAGTCCCACGTCAAAATGTGAAGCTATCATATCCGCTGCAGACGCATAACCATTAAGCACAACGGCTGAAATGAGTTGGGGCGTGAGGGCTTCGTCTTTTTGCTTAGGCAAAAGTGGCACCATATATTCAAAATATACTTTTTCTTCATCAAAGTAGGTATTGGGCTGTGAACTGATAATCCCCATTTTTTCATCATTTTTCATAAAAAAAATGATGCTATAAGGGGCTTTGAGATTCTGTGTGAGGGATTGCTTATAGGTATCGCGCTGAATCTTTTGCCACTCTTTTGCTGTGTGTTGGTTTTTGTCTGTATTATCCTCTTGTGTAGATTCTGGGATTTTATCAATAACGGCAACATAGAGAGAATAACCCGTTTTTGAGAAAAGCTCATTTGAAAGGATTTCTACAAATTCTACGCTTTTAGGGATAAGTAGCCAATGGGGATTATCAATAACATAAGATGTTTTAGCGTCATTTGCATAAGAAAGGGACAGACAGAGGCTAGCAAATGCTAGCCTCCTTAACGATAAAAGCATTTTAAACCAAATGTAAGAAGAAGTTAGGGATAAAAGGAATGATAATTGTCATAACAATAGTGAGGACAATTAATCCTCCAAGTAATTTTTCAATCAATGTGAGTTTCATACTGCCTCCTTATTGTACATCTGTGCGGTATTTTGCATTATCAGTGTTTTTTTGCTTAATTTCTGTTGCATCAATAATTTTGTAATAATCAGTTGCTACCGATTTTTGCGTGAGGATAGCACAAGTGCCTAGCCCCGCAACAACACTTAGCAAAAGCACTACCGCGATGAAAAATCCTGTTAAACCATTAAGTCCAAACAAACCATTCATACAAGCCTCCTTATTCTGCTTGAGATTCTAAAGAGCGGATAAACGCATTCAACGCTTCTTTTTGATTAGGATGAAAATTTGCATACTCAAATGAAGGCATAATACCAATCATACCTTTTTTACCCTTGGAGAGCACTTCTGTTAGATAATCTGTCGTGCCATATTTGCTTAAATCTGGTGCAAATCCATCAACCCCACTGCCATTGCCTCTACCCTCATCACCATGACAAGCAGCACAATGCATAGCAAAAAGCTCTTTACCTTTATTTACTTCAAGTGGGTATTTTGTGTTTTTTACATTTGAAATATCCTGCATTACATAAGCCGCAATGGCTTTAGCCTCACTATCACTCATTTCAAGAGGTGTCATTTCACCAGCGATATACCCTAAGCCTTTGCTTCCATTTTTAATAACATCAATAATTCCATCTTCTTTACCCCATTTAGTAAGATCTGATGCTTTGCCATTCATACCTTCTGCGGTAATGCCGTGACATTGAGAACATTGCACAAGGAATATGCTTTGTCCCATATTGCTTAATTCCTCACCATTGAGTTTTTTCCAAGTCGCCTCATATTTATCTTTATAGTTTTGGACTTCTTGATTATATTCGCCAATTTGTGAGTAGGCATTGAGGGGATAACCTAAAAAGATATACCAAAATCCCCAAATAAGCACGCCCAAAAAGCACGCAGCCCAACCTACAGGGAGGTTGTTTGTTTGTTCTCCAATGCCATCCCAACTCTCACCTACAACTTCTCCTTCAGCCTTGCCATCTCTAATTTTTTTAAGATACACGCCCATCACAAAGATAGTGAGTATTAAGATAACAAAAGCACCTAGTAACCCTAGTGTTGTTATATTATCTGACCAATTCATCTAATTCCCCTTTAATGGATTTTGTTTTCGTGGCTCAATGGGTTCATCATCAAGATTATCATTTAATGCAAGATTTGCATACTTTTCATAATCTTTCACACCTTTAGCTTGTGAAGAATAAAGATGAGAAACATATCCATACAAAAATGCTACAAGCAAAAGTGTAACAATGAGATAAATCTCTTTTTGATGGGCGATGATAAACTGCACCAAGAACTCTGCTATTGCTGTCATTGTGCTGCCTGTGATACTTGTGTCACTGTGCGGCGAGATTGCCCAAGACTATTCATATAGGCAATAAGTGCTACAATTTGCTTTACTTCGCCTCTTGCAAAGGCATCTTTCACATCTTGGCTTATCATTTCATTAACGATAGTTTCTGCTTCTTTCATAAATATCTCCTGAGCTTCTTTAAGTGTAGCAGGATTACCTTTTTGATAAGTTTCTGCGCCTATTTGCACACCACCTTCTGTATCATAAGGTACACCAAATACCACTTTTTGCGTATAGGCTTCAGCAAATGCTGTTTCAAAATCAGCATTTTTTGTATAGAGATGCTCATAAGCTGGCATAATTGAACCCGGAACACGAGATTCTGGATCTCTCATATGCCCATCGTGCCAATCTACTGCATTGCGGCTATCACCTACCCTATGCAAGTCTGGTCCTGTGCGTTTTGAACCCCATAGGAATGGTCTATCATAGGCATATTCACCACTTAAGCTATATGAACCATATCTATCAGTTTCTGCCTTAAATGGGCGGATAAGCTGTGAATGGCAGTTATAGCAACCCTCGGCAATATAGACCTGACGTCCTGCTGTCTCAAGTAGAGAATAGGGCTTTAGGCCCTCAATAGGTTGAGCTTTTTTGGCAAAGCCCGGAATTACTTCTACAAGTCCTGCGATAGAAAACACCAACAAGAATGCAACCGTAAAAAAGAATGGATTTTTTTCTAAAAAACTAAACATTGCTCATTCCTCCTTTAGGCTGCCATCGGTGTAGCATTTTGTGGTTCTTTTTCAAGCACCCTGCCTGATGAAATTGTCATAAGGATATTGTAAAGGAATATAATAAACCCTATTAAATACATCAAACCACCAATCGCACGAATAAGATAATATGGGAAAAGTGCGGTAACAGTATGGATAAAGCTATATACAAGACTTCCATTTGAATCAACATCTCTCCACATCATACCCTGTGTAATACCTGCAATCCACATACTTGAGAAGTAGAGGATAATCCCTGTTGTCATAATCCAAAATTGAACATCCATAAGTTTTTTAGAGTAAAGCTCACGTTTGAATATACGAGGTACCATATGGAAGCACGCAGCAATCACCATAAATCCTACCCAACCAAGAGCTGCATCATGTACGTGCCCAATGATCCAATCTGTAAAGTGTGCCAATCCATTGACTGAACGAATAGATTGAATGGGTCCTTCAAGTGTAGTGAGCATATACCAAGTTGAAGCTAGAATCATAAACTTAATCATAGGAGATTCTTTGATTTGATGCCATTGTCCGCGCATAGTGAGAAGCATATTAATAGCTGTACCCCAAGAGGGTAAAATCAAAATGACAGAGAATACTGAACCCAATGTCTGAATCCAATCAGGTGTAGTTGAGTAGATCAAGTGATGACCACCTGCCCAAATATAAATAAACATAAGCCCCCAGAATGAGAATAGTGTAAGTTTATATGAAAAAATAGGTTGTCCAGATTCTTTAGGAAGGAAGTAATAGATTAACCCAATAATACCTGAAGTAAAAACGAATGCAACGGCATTATGCCCCCACCACCATTGCACCATTGCATCATTTGTGCCAGCATAGAATGAAATTGAATGCAAAATGCTTCCTACACCTGCGACAAAATAAGTTGGAACCGAAAGGTTATTAAAGATATAAAGCGCAGAAATACCAACAAATGTAGCGATGAAATACCATAATGAGATATAGATAGTCTGCTCACGTCTTACACCCATACTACCAAATAGGCTCACACCCCATAAAACCCATACAACAACCACGATAATATCCAATGGCCAAATCAGCTCGGAATATTCTTTTGATTGTGTTAAACCGGCAAAAAGCGAAATTACCGCAAGTACCATTAACACAATGTAAATCCAAAAATGCGCTAAACCTACCCCACGTAAGAAAGTATGTTCTTTGTAGGTAATTTTAAGCACTCTTTGTCCTAAATAATACCACGAAGCCCAAATCCCACTAAGCGTGAAACCATAGATGATTCCGTTAGTATGAAGAGGTCGAAGTCTTCCAAAAGTCCCATATTCCGAAGCTAGATAGTTTAAGTCTGGAAATGCCATTTGAAATGCGATGATTACACCAATGAGTAATCCCACGAAACCAAATGCCATTGCAGAAAAAACAAATAACTTAGCAATTGAGTAATCATACTCGAGCGTGTTTGTCTGCATGCAGTCTCCTTTGTCTTATTTTGTAATGCAATCTTGATTCTAATCCCTTTGAAGTTATAGCTACCTTAAAAAGTTAATCAAAAAATAACAAATTTTTTTTAAAAGCTAAAAAAGTGCCTTATCTTCAAATCAAATGCCTTATAATCTTCTTGAATTTCTTGTTTTATTTTCATATCATTGTTTTTGTGGAAATTTTTTGACATACAAAATTCACCCCATAAGAGCCTTCTAAGCTTTGGTGGTATGTGATATTTAGCACATAATGTTTTGAATCTTTTTGTCATTGGATTTTGTGTTACTAAATGATAGATATTTAAAATATCAAGTGCGATAAAAAGAGCAAAGTCATTTTTTACAATGATGAGATGATGAATCTTGCAGCGAAAATTACTTTTTAGAATCTCATTTCTTTGCTTAGCACTTAGCACATAGCCGCAACGTTTAGCTATCTTATCACAGGCGAGTAAAAGCAGATGTGTCTCTATAATGTTATAAGCAAAGATAGCGCATTGCTGCTTAGATTCTAAAGGTAGGGCTTGACTTAGAGATTCTAAATACAATGCTTGGGGTGTGAGAGCAGCAAGCAAGGTTTGCTTATCTTTTTGCAGATACATAAGACTTCGCGCAATACCCTCGCTAAAGTTATTTACAAGCTCATTACAAAATGTATACCTAAAGTAATTGCGCTTAAATCTCATATCATTATTGCTGCTATCTTCAAAGTATGCCAACCCCTCATCTTTACAAAATTGATAAATCTCATTTTTTGGAATAGATTCTAAAGGACGGATAATAGGATAAGAGCGACTATCCTCAAAACCTAGCAGGTTACTAAGCCCTACTCCTCGCACAAGCTGCATCATAAACCACTCAAGGCGGTCATTCAGCTGATGGGCGAGAATGAGCGATTGATAATGATGAGTGGCGATAATCTCACCAAAAAAGCCAAAGCGGAAGCTACGAGCATTTGCCTCAAAATGTGAATGAAAATGTGGTGCGTGGGCGATAAAACAGCGTTTATTGTATTTTTGAGCTAAATCTTTCGCATAAGCCACCTCATCATCGGCTTCTTTGCGTGTGTGATAATGCACGATAGCCATATCAAAGACGACATTAAGCCTAAGGAGTATAAAAAATAATGCCACAGAATCCACCCCGCCAGAAAAGCCTAGCAAATGTTTGCCTCGTGTGAGGGATTGCGTTGCAGGAGAGAGTTTATCATAAAGAGACACGATGAGCCTTTGTGTGATGAGAGTAGATATGAGGCACATTATAGCTTTCTTGGGGTAATGCAAAAAGTATTTATTGCTCTTATGCCCTTGCTACTGCGATAAATCACCGCAAGGGTCTTGCACACTTAAGGCAAAGCCTCTCGTGTGCGCCTAAAGGACGCACTTAAAATTGCGCTTTGCTTAATTTTGCCCTTGCGGGATTGCATCAAGTGAGTTTCTAAGGTTTAGATTCTATTGTGCCTTTGCGGCACGAAGTGCAGTAGCGTAGCTATGATAAATCTTAATGAGACTTATGTGGTGTACTGTGAGGATTACCACCGCTACTTCCACCTACGTGCTTAATTTCACCATTTGGCAAAATATCATAAGCTTGACCGAATCCTTTGACATATCGCCCTAAACCCACTTGCAATTCAATCAAATGAAAATCCTGCATTTGACGAATAGTCTTAATGCCACCTGCTCCATCCATCGCACATTCTAGACTATTAAGTGCTGTATTAAACTCCTCACTATCACGCTCGATAAAACGTGCATTAGCTTTATATCTCAAACGTTTACGTAAAATTACAGATTTTGCCTTGCTTTCATCTTCTAAGAAAAGTATCTCGATTTTATCGGGATTAGTAGAAATACTTTGAAAATGCTCGGCAACCTCGCTGATATAGATATAAAGCTTGTTGTCTACTTGCATTAATGGCGCATAAGAAGCAATAGCATAGCCATTTTTATCGATGCTTGCGATAATGATAGAACCAAACTCTTTTTTAAATGCGGCTACCTCATCGGCTATGGCTTTATTATCGGGTGCCTTCGCGCCTTGGCATAGCGAGATGATAGCGTCTTTAATCGTGCTCATATCGGCTTTTTGCGGAAATTCCACACGTAAAGAAACATTATTGTTATACACAATATCCAAGCCCTCAAAATCTACACCTGTAAGCGTGGCATTTTGCACTTCACCATTGATAAGCGCATCGACTTTGCCATATTTTTTACACAGAGCCATAAGCTCACTATTGTGGTGTTCATTCATATGTTTAAGGATACTTTCAAAATTCATAAGATAACTCCTAAGGGAAAATGAAGTTGCGTCCATAGACTACCCCTAAAGGATAGCCTATTTGTGCAATCAAACAACAAATAAGGAAGGAAAAGATGCTTTGCTAACCCACCCAACCCAACCAAATCAAATCAAAAATGATTTTGTTAGTTAGCATCATTTTGATGAGTAGCATTATAATACGAGAAAACTTAAAAACAAATTAATAACCATTATTAATTATTGATATTTTTTCAACTTTTTACAGCAGCGAACAGCTCTTAAGCTATCATATTGTATAAGTTTATCAAAGATTAGTACCCAAGTCCAAAAGATTGCATTACTTTCCACATTGTTAGGATGACAGAAAGGGCGTATATCCCAATGAGTGCGTAGCGATGGTTGCTTAGAGTTACTTTGCTAATGAGATAGATTCCAAGCCAAACGCCAAGCATTGAAGATATGCCAATGGTTAAACCCGCGTGAAAATCAATGAGATTATGTGAGGCAAGAGATATGCTGCCTGAAATAGAGGCAAAAATAATGAAAAAAAGCGAAATAGGCACGACTTTTTTAGAATCAAATCCTAAATAATATGCCAAAATCGGCGCAAGTATCAGTCCTCCGCCCACTCCTAGGCTTATTGCAAAAATACCGGTTAGGAATCCTGCTCCAATCATTAGGCATTTTTGCTTAAAGGGATTAGTGATAGGCGGTGTGGGATTAGCCGTTGTTTTGACATCAAAGGCATATTTATAAAAACTCACGCAAGAAAGCAACAAAAAGAGCAAAAGCAGTGTCCTAGATGAAAGGCTATCAACGATTATCCCGCTAAAAGCCGCACCCATAAGCCCCCCTAAACCCACAAACACCCCGTGATTTATATCAAGCTTTTTTTGATAAATATTAATGATAGAGCCAAAGGTAGAGGAAAACACCATCTGCATAATGGATATACCAATGGCATATTCCATTTCCATACCGAGCAAAAGGAGGCAAGGCACGATGATAACGCCCCCTCCTATGCCAAAAAACCCAGCCGCCACGCCGCTTACACAACCAATAAGGATGAGAATCTCAACGCCCATTATTTCGCCTTTAAAAGAGGGGTTTATCCATTTCTTGCGGGATTGGTAATCCCATCACTTTGAGCACACTAGGAGCGATATTGTTTAGCCCACCATTATTAAGCTTACTCACACCATCAGCAAGACAAAAGCACCATACCTGCCCAACCGTGTGATTTGTGAGGATATTTCCCTCCTCATCTCTCATCTCCTCACAATTCCCGTGATCGCTTGTGATAAAAAGCCCATAATGATGAGCCTTAGCAGATTCTATAATTTTCCCCAATGCCGTATCTACCGCCTCTACCGCCTTTATCGCCGCTTCAAAATTACCCGTATGCCCCACCATATCGCCATTAGCAAAATTCACTACGATAAAATCATAGCTCTCCTCTATGCCCTTTAACACTTCATCACATACCTGTGGTGCGCTCATTTCAGGCATTGTATCATAGGTTTTGACATTAGGAGAGGGGATTAGCACACGATGTTCCCCTGCAAACTCCGCCTCACGTCCGCCATTAAGAAAGAATGTTACGTGAGCGTATTTCTCTGTCTCTGCGGTGTGAAGCTGCCTCAAATGATGTATAGAAATAACTTCTGCAAGGGTGTTTTGCACCTTTTGTTTAGGGAAAAGTATAGGATAGGTGAAAGTAGCATCATATTCTGTCATTGTAGCAATGCGGAGATTCACTACTTTTGAACGTTCAAACCCTGTAAAATGTGGATTCCCTAGCGCATCGACAATCTCCCTCGCCCTATCAGAACGGAAGTTAATAAAGATAAAGCCCTCATTATCATTCATACCGCTAAAGCCCTCAAAACTCGCAGGAGTGATAAATTCATCAAAAATACCCTCCTCATACATAGAGTGCACATATTCTTGCGGGGAGAGCGATGTGGGATTAGTCCCCATTACCATACTTTCATACGCCTTTTGCACCCTCTCCCATCGCTTATCTCTATCCATCGCATAGAATCGCCCACAAAGAGTCGCTATCCGCACAGATTCACTGCAAAGTCCCTGTATCTCATCGATAAATGTTATTGCGCTTTGTGGAAGGACATCGCGCCCATCGGTGATAAGATGAAGATATACTTTTTTATGCTGTGCAGATAGAATCTGTATAAGTGCCTTAAAATGTGATATATGCGAATGCACCCCACCATCGCTTAGCAATCCACATAAATGCACAATATTTTGATGCTCTGTGGCATGAAGAAAAGCGGGATTATCTTGGATTTGCTTATCATCAATGGCGCGGGAGATTCTCACTAGGTCTTGGTATAACACTCGCCCTGAGCCAATACACATATGTCCCACTTCCGAATTGCCCATTTGCCCTTGAGGTAACCCCACACTCAAGCCAAAGGTATCAATCATACTATAAGGCACATTTTTAAAAAGATAATCATAGGTTGGTTTTTTAGCGTGATGGAAGGCATTATATTGGGTTTGCTGGCTATATCCTATGCCATCAGTAATCACAAGAATTGTTTTCATAAGCATTCCTTTACAGAAAGATTTAGCATTAACCAATTGTAGCTAAAATCAAAAACCTTTCATTAAACTCACTTTAAAATCCCTAGCTTTATGCTTAAAGCTTATAGGATAAAGGATTGCTATGCTTTATTGGCTCTATCAACACTTTGGTATTAATATCTTTTTTTATATTACGTTCCGTGCGGGGGTGGCATTTTTCTTAGCTTTTGGATTTAGTATCGTGCTTATGCCTTATTTTATCAAATGGGCGAAGGCAAAAAAGGCTAATCAGCCCATCTCTACTTATGTAGCTGCACACGAGGGCAAGAAAAATACCCCGACAATGGGCGGAATCGTCTTTATCGCTAGTATGGTTGTAGCCTCTTTGCTCTGTGCGAATCTCTTTAACCCCTATGTGATTTTGGGGCTATTTTGCATTGTGAGTTTTAGCCTTATTGGTGCAAGAGATGATTATATGAAAATCTCACGCAAAAATAATGCCGGAATGAGCGCGAAAATGAAGTTTTTTCTGCTTTTTGTTGCTTCACTTATCATTACTGCCGCGCTTTTATATATAGGGCATAATACCAATCTCTACATTCCCTTTATGAAGTATCCTATCTTTGATATGAGTGCATTAAGGATAATGGATATTCCCTTTATCGCTTTGGGCTTTTGGATTCTCGTATTTTTGGCTACGAGTAATGCAGTAAATATCACCGATGGGCTTGATGGATTAGCCACAGTGCCTAGTATTTGCGCGCTTTGTTCGCTCTCTGTTTTTGTATATGTAGCCGGACACGCTGGATTCTCCGGCTATTTGTTATGGCCTAAAGTCGTAGATAGCGGGGAATTAGTCATTCTCTCTGTGGCACTCATCGGCGCACTCTTTGGCTTTTTGTGGTATAACTGCCACCCCGCACAAGTCTTTATGGGAGATAGCGGAAGCCTCGCTCTTGGAGCATTTATAGCCTTTATGGCAATCGTTTCTAATAATGAGATTCTACTCTTACTCATTGGCATTATTTTTGTCATCGAAGCCCTCTCCGTGATTTTACAAGTAGGGAGCTACAAATACAGACAAAAGCGTATCTTTGCGATGGCACCTATTCACCATCATTTTGAAGTGCGCGGCTGGGCAGAAAATAAAATTATCGTGCGGTTTTGGATCATTGCAATTTTGGCAAATCTCATCGCGCTTTTAAGTATCAAGATCCGTTAATTTAGCATTGCATAAGGAGGCTAAATGCGTATAAGTATCTTTGGCTATGGCATTACGACCACGCCTCTTGTAGCATTTCTCAACCAAAAGGGGCATAAGCTCCATATTTATGATGATAAGTTTAATTCTATAAAAAATGATGATAAAGGCAATGTTTTGCTGCCCTCATCGCATTTTGAGCCACTTCAAAGCGATATGGAGATTCTAAGTCCGGGCATTCCGCCCAGCCACCCTCTTATCCATAAGGCAAAGCACCCCATTAGCGAATATGATTATTTTGATATGCTTTTAAAGGCGGATTCACAAGCAAGCATACAAATGCCCTATATGATATGGATAAGCGGGACTAATGGCAAAACCACAACCACAGAGATGAGCACATTACTTTTAGAATCTTTTGGCGCACAAAGCGGAGGGAATATCGGCACACCTTTGGCAACTCTTTATGAGCAAAAACCCAAAGTATGGGTGCTAGAGACAAGCTCCTTTACTTTGCATTACACACACAAAGCCACCCCACATATCTACGCCCTCTTGCCCGTGAGGGAAGATCACATCAGCTGGCATGGGAGCTTTGAGGCTTATATTGATGATAAGCTAAGCCCTTTAACGCGTATGGATTCAAAGAGTGTTGCCATTATCCCCACTGCGCTTAAAAACCATCGCTTTGTGCAGGATTTTAGCGGAACTTTGATAGATTATGAGGGGAGCGTGGATTTAAGCCAAAAATGTGGCATTGCCCTGCAAGATATTGTCTTTAAAGAGCCGTTTTTGCTCGATGCGCTTATTGCTCTAAGTATCGCTAAATATGCCTTTAAGGCAGATAACATCGCGCTTTTAAATCGCTTTAGCATTGGCAAACACAGAATCGCAGAATTTTATGATAAATATAAACGTCTGTGGGTAGATGATAGCAAGGGGACAAATGTCGATGCGACTATTCAGGCTATCGCTCGTTACACACATACGCATATTATGCTAATCCTTGGAGGTGATGATAAGGGGGCAAATCTCACGCCACTTTTTGAATTTATGCAGGGGAAGGATATTGAGATTTTTAGCATTGGGACAAATGAGGCGCGATTAGTTACATTTGCAAAGGAATACAAGATTCCCATTACACCTTGTGGGAATATATATAAAGCAATGGAATCTATTAAGAATAAACGCACAAAAAATGCTAAAGATATAGTTTTGCTCTCTCCTGCTGCTGCAAGTTTAGACCAATTTAGCTCATATAAAGAGCGAGGAGAAATTTTCACACAACTTGCCCTGCGGGAGTAATATAGAACTTCACATAAAAAGCAGCAAAGTAGCTTTATATGGCTAAATGTGTCGCTTTTTGAATATATGACAATATAATATTATAATTTATAGGGAGGGCAGTATGCCAAGCATAGAAGAAACCATAGACGACCAAGTCAAACAAGAGCTAGCACACCATCATATCCAATATTTTTATAAAAACAGATGCCATCAATAGCGAAATAGAACAGGCTTTACGCAAATACCCTAGCAAAAGTGGAGGCAGCGGGAGGAATTATCCTGATATTAAGCTTTTCTTACATACAAGCGAATTGAGAAAAATCCCTGTGATGATAGAGAGGTTAAGACACAAAGGATAAATTAAAATTCCAAAAAACAGGCGATGAGGTCAAAAACACCAATGATAAAGGCGATTTCAGTTTCAAAAACATAAGCGAATACGCCCTAAATGGTACGGTGCATTATGATTGCAAAGCTGGTGTAGGTTTGCCCTATTAAAAGACACGTAATAAAATATCACGGCTAGGATTAAGACAAAGGATAAATATGCAGTGGAAAAACGAAGCCGATGTAGATGATTATGTCAAAGGGACTTTTAAGAATCTTGGGCTTAAGAAAAATAAAGATTTTTTTGAAAAATCAGGCAGTGAGTATCTCAAAAATGCACTTGAGGGCTTTTCTAAGACAAAGGATAAAAGCGGAAAAGGAATCCCAGACTTTGCC
The DNA here is from genome assembly GCF_039555295.1 of Helicobacter mastomyrinus. Taxonomy (NCBI): domain Bacteria; kingdom Pseudomonadati; phylum Campylobacterota; class Epsilonproteobacteria; order Campylobacterales; family Helicobacteraceae; genus Helicobacter; species Helicobacter mastomyrinus. Next base: position 963,648 of record NZ_CP145316.1, read on the forward strand.
ATAGAAAGCTATCAAATTCCTATTTTAATTGAAAGCAAACTTGGGCTTAAGAGATTAGAAAGCAGAAAAGAAAATGAGCTTAAATTTGATGATAATGCTATCTCAAGTTGTGCTTTTAATGGGGCTTTACATTATGCAATGGGCGTGATAAAAAACAATAAATACAAAGAAGTCATTGTTATAGGTATAGCAGGAGACAATGAAGAAAATGTTAGTTTTAAAGTTGCTTATGTTTTTGGTGCTTCTTCTTTAGCTTTTAAAGAGATTGTAAGTCAAAATTTAGATTTTTTAGAAAACAAAAAGAGCTTTGAGAGTTTTTATGCATGAAAAAGCGATTTTAAGCGAAGAAGACAAGCATAACATTCTTATTAGAGGTCAATTTAAACTTGAAAGGCATTCCAAAAAGCTTAATAAACTCATGCACAATCGCAACATTACCGCCCATCAAAGAGTGCTTTATGCCTCAGGTATGCTCCTTACTATGCAGAGTATAGGAGATAATAGGGGCTTGGAAATCGATGATTTAAAAGGCAAACCAAAAACCAGCAACGACAGAGATGGCTTGATATTTTAAGGCAGATTGAAGATTTTTTAAAGACAAAGGTTAAGGATGAAAGAAAATTGCAGCTAATGCTAGAATCTTTCAAAGAAATTTCAAAAGACGCCGACAGAGACGAAGCACAAAAAGAAAATCATAAAGAAGTCGCCGAATTACTCAAAGAACCAAGCTCTATCACAAAGCAAATTTACCTATCTTTATGAATACATTTATAGCGACATTGACGGACTTAAAGGGCATTTAGATATAATGGGACAAATGTATAGCGAGTTTTTAAAATATGCTTTAGGTGATGGCAAAGAATTGGGAATCGTCCTTACTCCTCCTTATGTAACCAAAATGATGAGCCAGATTCTAAAAATCAATCAAGATTCTAGGGTAATGGATCTAGCCACAGGCTCGGCAGGATTTCTCATCTCGGCTATGGAGCTAATGATAGAAGATGCGGAAAAAATTTCAGGCAAAGACACGAGCAAAACAGAAGCAAAAATCACACATATTAAAAAGAATCAGCTCTTAGGCGTGGAGCTTAATGCAGAAATGTTCGTCCTAGCCACCACGAATATGATTTTACGCGGCGATGGCTCAAGTAGAATAGAAAAGGCAAATACCTTTGATACTCCGCCCAGCCTTTATAGCGATTTTAACGCAGATAGAATCTTGCTTAATCCTCCCTTTACTTATAGCGAAAATGGTACGCCTTTTATCAAATTTGGGCTTAATAATATGCAAAAAGGCGGACTAGGAGCGATTATTATCCAAGATAGTGCAGGAAGTGGCAAAGGCTTTGTGAGTAATCCTAAAATTTTAGAAAAGCACACTTTAAAAGCGAGTATTAAAATGCCTGTGGATTTGTTTGAACCTATGGCAAGTGTGCAAACAAGTATTTATATCTTTGAAGCGGGAATCCCGCACGATTTTAATCAAGTGGTAAAATTTATTGATTTTAGAAATGACGGCTATAAACGCACAAAGCGAAAATTACAAGACAAAGACCACGCAAAATGGCGTTACCAAGACATCATAGAAATTTATAAAAATGGCTACAAAGCAAGACTACAAGCTAAGTGGAATTTAGATGAAATCTATGTAGAAGATTATATTGATAAAAGCGGAGCGGATTGGAATTTTGACCAGCATAAAATAATCGATACTAAGCCCACATTAGCGGATTTTAAAAAATGCGTGAGCGAATATTTAGCGTGGGAAGTAAGCAATGTGCTGAAAAATACCAATAAGGAGAAAGAGCCAAATTTTCACTAAGCCCCCGTTTGGCAGAGCTTGAAAAAACATTCAAGCAAAATGGGGGCGAATGGAAGGAATTTCGAATCGGGGATTTGTTTATCTCTTATAATGGCGATTTTGACATACAAAAAACGCATTTAAACGATAGGGGTTTTTATGTGGTAAGTTCAGGCGAACAAAATATGGGTATCATAGGCAAAACAGATCTAGAAGCTAGAATTTTTCCTAAAAATACCATAACTTGCGATATGTTTGGAAATGTGTATTATAGAAATTTTGATTATAAAATGGTTACTCACGCTAGGGTATTTTGCCTTGAATTTATAGCTGGAAATTTAAATGAAAAAATCGCTTTGTTTATCATTTCTGCAATGAAATTTCTACGCTTTAAATTTCAATATTCTAATATGGCAAGTTGGAGAAAAATACAAGATTTGACAATCTCCCTCCCTGTATATAATCCCGCTCGTCATTGCGAGGACGACAGGACGAAGCGATCCATAGAAATCAATAAAATGGATTGCCACGATTCTGCTACCGCAGAATCTCGCAATGACAACGAGGACAAAAACTATACTATCGCCTTTGATTTTATGGAAAAGTATATCCAAGAACTCGAGGCGTATCTTTTAGTAGCTAGACTAAAAGATACAAGGCTTACAGAAAAAGAAAAAGAAGCTTTGCGAATCTTCGCAACGCTTGAAGATTCTGCAATTCGGGGGGGGGGGGGGGGTAGAATCCTCTCCGCTGCTTGAGCGTGAAAATTTTGCAAACATCAAATGGTGGGAATTTCAGCTCGGTGAGCTGTTTGAGATTTTTACAGGTAGAGATGTGATTATAGGAAATATGGAAAGTGGAGATATTCCTTTAATTAGCCATCAAAATACAAACAATGGAGTAGCAAAATATATTAAAAGATTAGAGCATAGATGCCTTTTTAATTATAGAAATACTATCGCACTTGCTGACAGGGGTGTTTTTTATGCGACAACACACAATCAAAACTTTCATATAGGAACAAGAGTGAAAGCTTTAGTATTTAAGGAAAAAAATATAAGTAGGAATATAAGATTGTTTTTCGTAGTAGCTATTAATAGATTACAAATTAAATTTATAGAATATTCGGCAAATGCTACCGATAAATTATCTAATGAAAGAATCTCCCTCCCCGTGTATCAAAACAACCAAATCGCCTTTGATTTTATGGAAGATTTCATCAAATCCATAGAAAAAGCCCATATTGATAATATTTATAGATTCTGGCAAAACAAATTATCAGCTTATAAAGATGTCGTTGCAGGTAGCGGGGGTTGATACAAGAATCCCATCTCTTGTTGAGGTTTCGCACCTTGCAGGTGTTCAACATGACATAGGTGCAGATATTTCATGCATTGCTCCTAAGCTTTCAAACTACTCATATCAATCACATAGCGGAATTTTGCCTTGCCTGTGGTGAGGTTTGTATAAGCCTCATTAATATCATTAACGCTAATAACCTCTGTTTCGGGGTAGATTCTATGTCTGAGTGAGAAATCTAGCATTTCTTGCGTCTCTTTAATGCCCCCAATGAGTGAGCCATAGACCTTTTTACCCGCAGAAAATACAAGACGTGCTACATCAATATGCGTTTTTAGCTCCGCAGGAGGCAACCCGACAATCGCCATTTCACCCCCAAAGGCAAGCAAATCCACATAATCATTCACATTATAAGCAGTAGGAATAGTAGAGATGATAAAATCAAATCTCTCCTTTACATCTTTTAGCCTATCAGTCGTGTATAGGGCTTTTGCACCAAGTGCTAAGGCTTCTTTTTCCTTATTTTTATTACGGGCAAATACGCTCACCTCCGCACCCATTTGCAATGCGTATTTTAAAGCCATTACACCAAGTCCGCCAAACCCAGCTACTGCGACCTTATCGCCGCCTTTGACATTGCTAAATTTAATAGGTGAATATGTCGTAATCCCCGCACACAGCAAGGGAGCGACTTTCTCTAATGACGCATCTTTTGGGACGCAAATAGCAAATTTTTCATTCACCACGATATTATTGGAATAGCCTCCATAAGTGGGGGCGTTATTATGAAAGCAATCAAGGCAATCATATGTGAAAACCACTTTGCCGTTCTCACAAAACTGCTCTTGGGATTTCTTACATGCCGCACATTCCCCGCAAGAATTGACCATACAGCCCACGCCCGCATAATCACCGACTTTGAACTTACTCACCTTGCTCCCCACAGCCACGACCTTTCCGGCTATTTCGTGTCCGGGCACCATAGGGTAAATGCCCTTCCTCCATTCACTTCGTGCGGAATGTATATCGCTATGGCAGATTCCAGCATAGAGAATCTCTATGAAAATATCATATTCGCCCATAGTATGACGTTTGAAGCTAAAGGGCTTAAAGGTATCATCTTTATGCGCCACAGCATAGCCTAGCGCGTCTATCTCCGCACCGCTTGTAGCTTGAGTGAGATTATCTTTTAATAACATAACAACTCCTTGTTTGGGAAACTTTAAAATTGCAATTATAATACCTAACACCAAGTGTTTGTCAAGCATACGTAGAGAAAAGTTAAGATAAATGCGTGGTAAAAGCCATTGTGATAGAAAAGATGAAAAGGCAAATCGTGGCAGAGAGGAAGGGATTCGATAAATATTGTTTATAGTTCCCTCATATAGGGATTAAGGTTTCTTTTGTCCCCAATCTGTCCCCACTCATTAATATTTTCTTTTATCTCTCAAACGCATTATAACGTTTGAGAACTCTCTTACATACTCTGCAATAAGCATTACAATAAGTGATAGCGGTGTATGTACAAGCATTACAAAACAATAAATATACATAGAGGCAAGAAATAATACAAGCAATGCAATAAAAAATATAAAAGCAGAGAGAAGAGCATAGCCCATCATATCTATATCATTGGTAAAAAAAGCATATATCGTAGCAAATACTATCCAAAGCATATGTATAAATAGCCCAAAGATAGCAAGGAATTGAAATACTCTTTCACTTATTTTTCTTCTAGCATTTTATGAGATTCCTTGTATTTAGGTGTGCTATAAGCTCTATAATTCATTATATTACAAATTTATCTTTTAATCAAGGACATCTATGCAAACGCAAATTTCTTTAAAGCTTATCCCTGAATTGAGCCAATTAAGCAAGGCTATTGATAAAATAACTAAAGATACAACCCAATCTTTGAGTAAAAGCCTAGAAGAGCCTATCAAAAAGCTTAATGATAAGCTCAAAAATGAGCTTAATATCGGCAAGGCATTGCAATGACCTAAACTACCCACAAAAGCCTTTGATGATATACAAAAAAAGTTAAAAGAGGCAATGAAGGTAAAACTTGATTTAGACTTGCAAGAGGCAAATGCCAAGATTGATTCTATGCGGTATCAATTACTTGGGCTTTATGCTTCATTTAAAGGATTGGTAAGCAAACCCATATCTGTGGCAATGGAGTTTGAAAGCTCTATGTCTGATGTAAAAAAAGGTTGTAGAGTTTGAGAGTAAAAATGAGCTTAAAAGCTTTGAAAAAGAGATTGGGGATTAACCAAAACTATCCCTCTAGCTGCCAAAGACCTAAGCGCAATCGTAGCTAGTGGTGGACAGCTAGGATTAGATAAAAATATCCTTGTCCCTTTTACTGATGTAGTAGCAAAGATGAGCACTGCCTTTGATATGGGGACAGCAGAGGCAGGAGATACCATCGCAGGATTAATGAAAAAGATGAGCATAGGCATTGATTCTGTAAAAGAGTTAGGCGATGCTATTAACTACATAGGGACAAAGAGTGCAGGAAGTCCTAGAGAGGTTGTAGCAATACTAGGGAGAATAGGCGGTATGGCAAAGACTATTGGCTTAAGTGCGGAGCAAACAGCAGGACTTGCAGGAGCATTTGCTAATATGAAGATTCCAGCCGATCAAGCAGGAACGGCTATCAATAAAATGCTAAGCGTGTTAGGCAATGCCGATGGAGGCACGGCACGATTTAAAAGTGCATTAGGCAGGATAGGCTTAAGCGGGGAAGAGTTAAAAGAGATGGTGGGGAATAACCCATTAGAAAGTATAAGGAGCGTGCTAAAAGCATTGAGGGTGTGGAGCAAAGTGAAAAAAGGTATTTTGAAAGATATGTTTGGAGAAGAAGCAGGACCTAAAATCGCACAAATCACCGCTAATATGGACGAGTTTGATAAGATTCTAGGGCTTGTAGCCAATAAAGATAATTATTTAGGCTCTATGCAAAAGGAATTTGATGAAGTAAGCAACACGACTGCGAATGCTATGGTGCTTATGGAAAATAGCTTTGGGAGAATAGCTAATGCAATAGGAAGCGTGTTTTTGCCACCATTGGCTAGTGGATTAAAAATTATAGCAGATATATCTAGCTCTATTGCTATTTTTTTAGAGAAAAGCCCACTTATATCAGGAATTACATTGATGATTCCAGCTTGTATGACTCTTGGTAAAGCAATAGGGATTGTTGTAGCTTCTTGGGGTGCATTAAAGACATTATTCTTTTATCCTTTTCAATTGATATTTGGACTTAATAAAGCATTGGCAATACATAAAATAAGATTAGTTGCCTCCACCATAGCTACAAAAGCCTATACCCTTGCTATGGGTGGAGCATCTCTTGCCACAAAAGCGTGGGGGATAGCTACAAGTGCATTTTCTAAACTCTTTAAAGTCTCTATGTGGAGTGTCAAAGGAGCGTTACTTAGCACAGGCATAGGGGCATTAATAGTGGGGATAGGATTAGCTATTGCGTCCGTGTGCGAAAATTGGGAGAGTATAGCACCTAAACTCATTGCGGTATGGGAGTGGATAAAAGAGGCAACCTCTCCTATAACAGAGTGGTTTATGGATATATTTGACTTTATAGGCAAAGGTATTGATAAAATCTTAAGCGGTGCAAGGGCAGTAACTGATTTTTTAGGCATTACAGATTCAGATGATACTCCTGCTAGTCTTGATACAAATGGTGTGGTAGAAAAGACCATTCACACCCAAACCCAAAATGCACAAAACTTCTACAATAACACACAAAATAGAGCTATCAATGACAATAAGACTATTTATATCAATACCACTGCAAGTGCAAATGAAGTAGCAGAAGCGATAAATGCTTATAGTTATTCCTATGCGGATTGAGAGAGGATAGCCCAATGATAAATATACGCAATCTTTTAGCCTCTCAAGCAAATGAGTTAAAACACAAGGAAAATCTTAAGAAACAAAGGGCATTTCAAAGCTCTCCTTTGCAAAGCATAAGCCCAAAAGAGAATGAAAAGCTTATTAAAATAGATAAGTTTATCTTTATATTGAAAGCATTGATTATGAGCTCAATCTTGGCATTACAAAGGTAGAGAGCATACGCACAAACTACTATTTAAAGCTTGGGGGCAATGAGGAGAGAGTAAGCTTTGAGGCGAGAGTCTTTGTGGAATATTTGGAGCATTTCAATGGGCTTGTAGCAAAAATAAAGCAAAGAGTGCCACTTTCTTACTCAAGTTTAGAATCAAGTGTGAATAGAAAAATCATCATTGATAAATTCCACTCTAAAAGCAAAGATTGGCTTATGGATAATTCTAGGAATATCACTTATCATACAAAGGAGTTAAGCATAAGCGGGGTGTTGGTGTAGAGATTCTACTAAAGAGTATATTTACAAAAAAAGTCGATTTAATCTTTATATTATTAAAACTTAATATAATACAAACATTCAAATTATACTAAGGTGGCAAAGTTGAATAAGACAGAGGCAACCATTGCATATATCATTAATTATTTTCAATGCAATAACTCTCCTAAAAATCTTGGCAAAGTGAAGCTTGTGAAAATTCTATGGTTTGCCGATAGAGAGTTTATGCATAAATACTTTAAGCAACTTACAAATTTAGAGTATAGAAAAATGCCTCAGGGTCCTATGCCTACAAATATTAATTCAATTTTAAAATCTATGCAAAAAGAAGGGATTATTCAAACATTTGAAACATCTAAATATGGCTACACACAACAATCTTTTTTATGTTTGCAAGAGCCAAATTTAGACGCCTTTAGTCCGCAAGAGATAAGCATATTAGATAAGGTCATTATAGACTTACTTGATAAGAGTGCTTCACAAATCTCTCAAGAGACACACGATGAGCTATGGCACTCCATAGAGCAAGGAAAGATAATGCCATTAGAATCAGTCTTTTTACAAGATGTTATCCCTGCTACACAAGATGATGTGAATGGCTAAGATTGATTCACCTGATGACTTATTTAAGCATTTTAACTTTTCCAAAGATTGTAAGTTGATTGTTAGTCAGCTCTATAATACACATAAAGAGCGATTTTTAAAACCTCTTGCAGGTATATGCGGAGGTATCAAAAGACAAGCTAAAGAAATATTAGAGAATGAGTATGAATATCCTAAAGGAACATTTTATGTAAAAACCTATACGTTAAAGATTGTTTATAAAAAAGAGACGTTAGAAATTATTAGCGTAAATTGGCAAGATAGCTAATTTTATAACCATCTTGCCTATCATAATGTAATCCCTCGTGTGAAATCAAAGTGGGCGGTTTTACTTTGATTTCAAACATTAAATTTAAGCAGATTTAATAATCCATAGTGGCTTCCTCCTCACAATCCCAATCCACAACCCTTCAGTAATTCTCATTAACCACTTCAGGATTTTTGCTCTGCAAAAAAGCAATAGCCTCACTTGGCGGAAGTGAAAAGTCAAATTCAAGCATTGCTTTAGAAGCCATCTTATCCCCTATCAATAGTAGAATCTATCCAAAAGAGTGCGCTATTAAGAAAAAGTCGCATTAGCTCCTCATTATCTTTAAGATATATCTTATTCCCACCTTGAGAAACATAGGGCATAAAGGCATTATCGCATTCAAAATAGCGAGGTGAGATAAACTCAAATTGAGGGTAGATTCTGCTATTTTCTTGTCTATAATTGATAATAAAACTCGCAAAGCCATAAGCAATGGCAGAGCTACACTCATAGAGAAACTTTCTAAAATTGCGATTATTGACAAGCTCTTTTAAAAACTCATCTTATGCCTTATCCTCACCCTGCAAGACTATGGGCTTACCAATAAGGTTGCTTCTGCGTTTGTTTAACTCACTGGCAATATGATAGCCCCGATTCTCTTTTTTACCTCGACCCGCCTTATGTAGGGACAGGAAACTACTATAAAATGCAAAGAACCTTTAGTATAAAGGAGCATAAGAAACTATGTGCTTTGCTTAAAAACATTTGGGCAAATTTATCCTACGCTACAATGATTGCACCTTAGTGAGAGAGTTATATAAGGGATTTAGAATCATAGAGAGCAAAGAAGTGGGTATTCTCTTAATGTTGAAACAAACAAGGGAACAGGGGGTTGTTGTGATGAATTATGAGGATATTGCTTAAAGTTTTGTGCAAATCAAAAATTTAATGGGGTATTTATATGGAAGAAAAAATTGCAAACATAAGAGATGTGGAATATTGCCTAATTGATGGGAATATTTCAATAAGTCATTTTGATGATTTTTGGGAATTATTTATTTTGATAATATTGTTTTTAATTGCACTTCAGCAAAAATATTGTGGGGCTTACAATATTTGATAAACTCCTCCTCACTAAAATTATTCATATCCTTATACTCTCCTACTGCGCATAATGAACTAGCAACAAAGGAATAATTAGCATTGGGGAAGCTTTCTCATCTTTATTGCGGTAGATAACAATCAAACCACCTTTTTGAGATTTTCAATTTTTCTCATACTTGTGAGATAAACTTTATGAATACTATTGGATTCTGATAAATCTTTTAGTATATTAAAATCCTCTGTTTTAAGCATTGAATCCGAAAATATTCCTGTATGATACTGCGGTAAATACCTAAAATATATTTACTGACATTTTTAGTATTTATTGAGGAGAAATCAAGACATATATTCTGTTGCATCTCTTTTAAAGTTGTTGCAATGTTTTTTATCAGGACGAGTTCATCACCTTTATTGCCCCACTGCTTAAACCCATATTGCCCTAGTAGGTTGATTAATGCTGTGTGTTTTGAAAAAGTAGTAAGATAGAGATTAAATATATTGTTAGATATAGCAAAATCAAGCATTCTCTTAATGAGACGCTCACCAAGCTTTGTCCTGTGTAGGACAACTTTAAAGTTCCAACTTTTATCCAAGTTTTCGCTAAATCTAAAGGCGGTGTGATGCCTGTGTTATCAACGGGATTTTCCTCTTTAAGATATAAAAAACAAACTAATATTTTTATTCCCCCCTATTCTTTTTTTGCAGAGGAGCGAGAGGCATATCTTTGAAGCGGGGGTAGGGACAATCTTTAGCCTTTTTTTATCACATTTGAATGCAGCTCTGCGATTTGCGCTCACACAAAACTTTAGTAGCAATCTCACCCATTATTGTATCAATAGTTTCATCTTTAAACTCATTAATGCTTAGCATTTCTTTTGGTATCTAGTGTAAGGGTTTTACATAAAAGCTACAAACTACTTTTTGCCTGAATTTTGCTCTGCATTGCCTTTATTATCTCCAGCTTATAGGTTTCTTGCGCTTCTTTGATATCTATATCATAATCTGTTCTTTTAAGATTTTGTTTTGCTTCTTGTGCTGCCTTGACATCTGCTATCGCTGCTCCAATCACTTCTTCCTCATAATTCTTTTGAGCCTCTTTATAAGCACGTGAAGTTTGATTGAGTTTTCTCCCTTTATCACTCGATTCTAGGTTCCCTACCTCTCCAGCGTCATCATGGTAGCTCTCCGTAAGTATTTGATTCTGTCTATAAAATGCTCTATCCCTGATATTCTCAAATTCATAAATAGTGATTTCCTTTAAGCTTAATTTCTCCAATGCCCTATTGAAAGTATTATGAAATTCTTCAAGAGCATTAGAACGTATCCTGTTCCCTTCACTTAATATTTTCCTTTCAGCTTCGTCATATATGCTCTTAGCACTTTCATAAGCCTTTCTTGTCTCCTCCATTTTTCTCTTAGCATCTGCTACAGCCTTTAGCTCATTTCTGCTATGGATGCATACTGGGCAAAGGCTTCATCATAATCTTTTTGTATCCTAGCTGCCCTCTCCTGTGGAGTTTCAAAAAACCCTTGCAGAAAAGGCACATCCACACAGCCTAAACTGACTAAAACACTCATACTATAATCAAACCCTTTAAAATCCCTCCCATTGCTTACTCCTCAAGCATATCTAGCGGCTATACTTTGCTATGAAATTATCTTTTGCCTTGAAATAATCTTGATATACCTGCGTTCTTTTCTTGTTAAAATCCTCTAGGCATTTATAAAATTCACTTTCAAGGTTTTTACACGTTTGTGTTGGATTCGAACTTCCTGCTGAACATTTGTTTTGCTCAAGCTTTGGGATATAAGTATTCTGGCATTTTTTGTCTTTATCATCTTTATCAACTTGCCGCTTTTGCTTGACTAATTTTACAAAACTATTAATCACCTCATCGTTTGATGTGCCAAGTGTTATGGCTATATCCTCCAATTCTTTAAGGAGATTCTGCCCTTTCTTATAAACCGTATCTATCTTGCTATTTGTCTCCTTAATCTTGTGCTCAATAGGAGCAAGCTCATTATCGCGCTCATCAATCAAGGCATTATACTCAGCCCTATCGCCCAATTCTTGCGCTTCTTGCAAATGTGGCAAATAAGCTCTCACTATCTTCTTTTTCTCATCAAACAAGACATCCTACTCTTTACCTAGTTTCGTGCCTTGTGCGCTATTTGCAGCTATCTCTTTAGCCTTTGCCTTTAAGCTTTGCAAATCTGCACTTTGCCCTAAACTGACTATGATTCCAACCAAAAAAACACATTTTAAGATTTTCACTTTGCTCTCCTTCATTACTTAAAATTACACAATGATTTATCGTGGAAAATGCACATATAAGAATCTATTACCTTTTGCGGGTTGATTTTGTATTTTTTAATGCCGCATTAATAAAATCTCCATCTGGAGAATCAAGAACACTTCCAACACAAATTGTGATAAAATCCCTTCTTTGCCCTTCTGGCAATTCTAATTCATCAAACTTCTTATCACACATTTGTGTTAGAAGTGTTGTCTGTTGCCGAGCCAATTTGTCTGGTGCTACCTCCTGTGCGCCCATAAAACTCACACCTAAAAATACAAAAATACTTCCTAAAATCATCCTCCTCATTCTCCCCTCCTTATCTCTACACACCACAGAGTAAAAGCTGTGAATTGACTTTTTCAAAATTATCTTTCTTAATCCCTTTCCATATAAGGAATAAATCCACAAATGCCCAAATAAATCCAACAAATATAAATGCGCTAAGGAATTTACCTATACCTAGCCCTACATCACCTTTATAATATCTATCTACACCAAGTGCACCAAAGAGTAATCCTAAGATTAATCCCACCACAGGACTTTTAAGCTGTATCATTCCTAAAGAAGCTATTTTTTGCTCATCAGTTATTTTTGCTAATCTACTTTTAAGCATATCTAATGTTTGTTTGGGGACTTTACCTTCCCAAGCTGTTGCTGTTACTGAAGCTTGAACTACATTATTATCATTAATGTGTCCTGCATTGTTTTGAATCTGCCCTGTATTTTCTTGCATATTCTCTCCTTTTAATTTTTACTTTAAAGGAAAAATTATACACCCACCCACCCCCCTGAAGATTTGCTTAAAGATTAAAAAATATTACATTATTAACATTCTCTCACAAAATTTGAATATAATCTCACTCTACTAAAAACAAGGAGTAAAAATGAAAAAGACAATTACAATTATAGGTGGTGGTATTGCTGGGCTTAGTGCTGCGCTATTTTTTGCAGCAGCTAAAAATAATGAGATTGACTTTGATATTACTATTTTTGATGACAATCAGTCAGATTTAAAGGCAGCGGCGATTTATAATGTGCCATTTTTCCCAAAAGGCGCTAAGGCTGAAGCGATTTTCTCTCATATCAAAGGGCAAATAGATACTATGCTCAAAGTGCGCTATATCCAATCAAGCGTTACAGAAATTAGCGGGGAAAAGGGCAATCTCATCACTAAAGATAATGTGGGCAATGAAGTAAAAGCAGATTATATCATCGTGGCAACTGGTGCTTCAAAGTGTGATATTAAAGGCTTAGAGGGCTTTGTAGAGCCGCACACCCTTATGCCAAAGCCTAATAAAATCAAGCTCAAAACCAAAGAACGGCAAATGATAAAAGAGGGCGTGTATGCTGCTGGGCTTGTGAGCGGGGTAACTACGATGGTAGCTTGTGCTATGGGCAGTGCCAATGAAGCTGCTTGTGCGATTTTAAGCGATATTAAAGGCACTCTAAGCGTTCATCACGACACACCTAGCAGAGGCTAAGTCTTATCTTCAATGTTTTTCTTTATGGGAGCTTTGCCCCCCCTGAAATTTTGCTTAATGTTTAAAAAAATTTTAAGAAATAAGCAAAATCTTGACATAATTTCTACCAAAATGAATGAAGTTCTCATTTTGTACACGCTAAGAGAAGTAAATGTCAAACACACTGATATTAAGGATACAAAACGATAGGTGTATTTCAAAGGGCAGAAGAAATCCCCTTTGATAGTTGCGGGTGCAGAAGAAATTTTTTTCACTTGCCAAAAGAATTTACCACTTACTGCAACTTTTGGTTTAGAACATATTGTTATGGGTAGATTCATCATTGCTACACTATTGCACTAAAGTGCCACGTAGTCTTACACACGCAAGGCATTTGCAGGGCTTCTCTCTGTAAAAAGAGCCTTACGCGGTGGCGATAGCCACAACAGTGTAGGAACGATAGAGTAGTGAATCTATAATATTTCTTTAATTGTTACATGGTCTTATTATGCTTAAAGTATTCTCGAAGTATTGTTTGGTTACAATTTTTGACTTATTTATGAGGCTTTGCCTCGCTTTAGCATTTAGAATCTCAAAATACTGATACATTTTAAGACAGAGGGGGCAAAGTTATGCATACTTTAAGCGTGATTGATACTTTTGGTTTTTTCTTTAGAAGCTTTTATGCCCTACCCCCTCTTAAAAATGCACAGGGCTTTCCCACAGGGCTACTTGTAGGATTCTGTAATTTGCTGCAGTCTCTCTATAAAGACCCATCTTGCACATATATTATGTTTGCTTTAGAGGGCGGAGGGGAAAATAAAAGGCGCGAGATTTTTGACGCTTATAAACGCAATCGCCAATCGCCCCCTCAAGAATTGCTTATGCAGCTGCCTATTGCGATTGAATGGATTAAGCAAATGGGCTTTTTGAATATCAGCATTGAGGGCTATGAGGCTGATGATGTGATTGCCTCGATTAATAAAGTCGCTAACGCCCAAAATATCGCGGTGAGAATTATTAGTCACGATAAGGATTTGTATCAGCTCATCGATAAAGATACTTACATCTATGACCCCATAGGGAAACGCAATATCGGTGAAGCGGAGTGCATAGAGAAATATGGCGTGAAGCCTAAAAATTTTATCGATTATCAGGCCTTAGTAGGCGATAGCAGCGATAATGTGATGGGTATAAAGGGCATAGGTGCTAAAAGCGCACAAAAGCTTATCGCGCATTTTGGGGATATAGAATCTATGTATGCGCGTGAGAATGAGCTAACAGATGTGGTGAGTGAGCGGATAGCTAATCTCATAAAAGCAGGCAAGCAAAGCGCGTTTTTAAGCAAAAAACTTGTGGCGCTGCACGATGATTTGCTACAAAGCATTGATTTAAGCAAATGTCTAATGCCCGAATCTAATCCTATGTTAAAAATAATGGACGAGCTTAAAACCTATGGGTTAAAAAATATCATCTCTAAGGTGCAATCCCCGCACGAGCGCTATCAGCAGCGGCGAAGCGCACAAAGAGGTGTAGGCTCTACACTTGAGAGTGTGCAATCCTCACAAACTTTTGCTTTTAAAGCACATTTGCTTGATAGTGTGGAAGAAATAGAATCTATGCTAGATACCATTCCGCAGGGGGCGAAAGTGGGCTTTGACTGCGAGAGTGATAGCTTGGATATGCAGGAGGCGCATTTGGTAGGATTCTCCTTTTGCTTTGATGGTAAGAATGCCTATTATGTGCCGGTGGGGCATAGCTACCTAGGTGTAGGAAGGCAAATTTCTCTAGAATCTGCAAAATCCATTATCGCGCGGATTTTCACATATCCACTTATCGGGCATAATCTTAAGTTTGACTTAACGCTTATCTATCGCACTTTGGGGTTAGAACATAAGGGGGCAATATATGATAGTATGATTCTCTCTTGGCTGTATGATTCTATCGCTCCTGTGGGACTTGATAAGCAAATGATGAAGTGGTTTAAACATACAATGATTAGTTTTGATTCTGTCGTGGCAAAGGGGGAGAACTTCTCACAAGTGAATATTATTGCCGCTACACAATACGCCGCTGAAGATGCCGCAGCGACATTTGCGCTCTATCATCGCATGGAAGAGGAGTTTCACGCACGTGAATGGGGTGGAATCCTAGAGTTAGCCTATAATTTAGAATTCCCTTTTATCAAGGTGCTAATGGCAATGGAATGTGAGGGGATTAAAGTAGATATGGCACTTTTAGAATCGCTTAAAGACAAGGCGAGCGAGCATATATCACAACTCAGCAAAGATATTTTCACCTCTTGTGGGGAGAATTTCAATCTCAATTCCCCTCAACAGCTTTCCCATGTGCTTTTTGACCGCTTAGGGCTAAAGGCGGGACGAAGTGTTAAGGGCGGCTTAAGCACCGATGAAAAGACGCTTCTAGCGATTAAAGACAGCCACCCGATTGTGAATCTCATACTTGATTATAGGGAGAACAATAAGCTAAAAAGCACTTATATTGAGCCGCTTTTGCGCTTTGGGGCGGCAAATAGTGAGCATAGAGTCTATACATCATTTTTGCAAAATGGCACAGCCACAGGGCGGCTAAGCTCCAAATCGCCCAATTTGCAGAATATCCCCGTGCGGAGCGAAGAGGGGCGCAAAATCCGCCAAGCCTTTATTAGCAAGGCGGAACATAGCCTTATCAGCATTGATTACTCGCAGATTGAATTGCGGCTTTTAGCGCATTTTTGCAAGGATACTTCATTGATTGAAGCCTTCAAACAGGATAAGGATATACATTTTGAGACGGCAGCAAGGCTTTTTGGGATAGAAAACGCGCAGGAGAAGCGCTCCATTGCGAAGTCTATTAATTTTGGGCTTATCTATGGTATGGGGAGCAAGAAACTCTCACAAACTCTGCAAATTCCACCCAAAGAAGCAAAAAGCTACATAGAGAGCTATTTTGCACTTTTTCCTACGATTAAAGATTATCTTAGCGCACAGGAAAACTTTTTACTTGAGAATGGCTACTCACAGACGTTGCTAGGACATAGGCGGTATTTTGACTTTAGTAGGGCTACGGAATTTATGAAGGCAAATTTCTTGCGTGAGGGCATTAACTCGATTTTTCAAGGGAGTGCGGCGGATTTAATAAAGCTTTCTATGCTTGAGATTCACAGAATCTATAGCAAGAGCGATTTAAAAATGCTCTTACAAGTGCATGATGAGCTGATTTTTGAAGCTCCAAGTGAGAGGGCACAGGAATATGCCTATGCTGTGGCAGATATTATGAATCATATTTATACGCTTGAAGTGCCACTAAAATGTGGGATAAACATAGGGACAAACTGGGCAGAGCTGAAGTAGGGAATAAAAGCCCCTCTCTTAAGCTAGAGGCAAAAAGAACCAAATCTCCCCTTACAAAAAAATAAAATTAGAGATTCTATACCTTAAAATCTCACTTGATAAATAAGGTGTAGCTTTAGTTATAAGTGTGTCCTTTAGGGATTAGCAGAGGCTTTAGCCCTGATGGCAAAGGCATAATAGACATACTTCACTAATATAAAAAAACAAAAAAGAATGTAAAATACGGATTTTAAATCTTAAAAACTTAACACTTGCAATGTGAAACAAAAGGGCATTCAAACAAGTATAAATATGCCAAGCCTCCACTTATAAGCTTTTGCAAGTAAGGTTAATTAACTTAATCACAAAGGATTTCAAATGCTGCCCATCATTGCCGCTAATTTCAAAGCCAATCTCACACGCGCAGAGGTGCAAATATATGCCAAAGAACTAGAATCTCTCCTTACACATATCAAGTCAAATACTAAAGCCTCCCCGCAGGTAGATATTTTCCCCTCTGCAAGCGCCTTGCTTAATGATGATTTCACACATTTTCATATAGGAGCGCAAAATGCTTATTTTGCTTTAAATGGTGGATTCACAGGAGAAATCGGGCTAAGTCAATTAACAGAATTTCATATCTCACGCATTTTAATAGGGCATAGTGAGAGGCGCACATTATTTAGCGAATCCCAAGAGTTCATCAACAAAAAGTTTCAATTCTATAAAGCAGCGGGATTCTGTATATATTACTGCATAGGTGAGCCCCTAGAAGTGCGGCAGAGGGGAGAGAATGCGCTTAAAGACTTTTTAAGTGCACAGCTTAGTGGTATTGATGTGAGCTATCCTCAACTTATTATCGCGTATGAGCCTATTTGGGCGATTGGGACAGGGGTTAGTGCTACAATGGAGCAGATTCAAGCCACACATAATATGCTCTCCACCCTCACACCTGCACCTTTGCTTTATGGTGGTAGTGTGAATGGCACTAATGCAGGGGAGATTCTTGCATTGCAAAATGTTTCAGGTGTGCTAGTAGGTTCGGCGAGTTTGAAAATAGAAAGTTTTAGAGAAATTATCCACGCGGCTTTGTAGCCTCAAAGCTAGAGATAGTAAAATAGAAATTACTCATTATTACGATCAAGCATTTTAAGAAGCACAAAACCCAAGCTAAAATGCTTACACGGATTCCAATTGAGAGCATACGCAAAATCGCAAAAAATATCAAAAGCCCTGATACGAGGTAGATTCCCTGAAGTGCATCTATGCATTTGTAATAAAATCCCAAATATAACTATAAGAGAGCTAATATGAGGGTTTCCAAAATATCAAGCTCTACTTTTGACTTTTTCCTTTTTACTTATAGGTAAAATTATAGCAGAGAGCTTGATATAGAGTAAATATTTTACGCAAATGCAATTAAGCCTTGTAAGCTTTGTGCAGCATAACAAAGGATATGGATTGCATAATAAAGAAAATTAAAAGGATATGCTTACTTAAGTTTCCCAATGGTTTTTGCTATACCAATAGCCACAGAACAGGTTTTAATAGCATTTTTTACCTCATCACTTGTGGGCAAAAGCTTTTGTGCTGTGCTTTTTGCACTCTCTACCACTGATGCTTTTTCAACCGCACTGCCACCTAGAAACAACTTCTCTTCTTGTGTAAGTTGGCGCACAATCTCCCCTGACACACATTGATTAAGGCTTGCAAGCTCTTCTTCATTAAGCACTTTGCCATACGTAAGCTCTAAGGGTTTTTGTATTTGTTGAGCCACTTGTGTCTTTGCGCTTTCTTCCAAATCTGCTTGTAATGTAGGCAAGCTTGATAAACACCCAGCAAACAATATCGCACAAGCTACTAAACTCAATTTTTTCATAAATCCTCCTAGTAAGTAAATAAAGCCCGTATTATCAAATCTAACACCTTAATTCACAGCCTTTAGGGCTTAAACCGCTCATAGAAAGGGATAGGATAAAGCCTATTTAAACCCATAGAGTAAAAAAGGGCAAAAACATTTAATATTTTTATGCTCGTGGAGGGCGGAAATATCGCAATACTCCAAATACTAAGGCAGCACATAAAAGCACCACGATAATGCCACTAAATGCTTCAAAATAGCCAAATGGCTGACTAAGATCCCATATATGCAAGCCCATAATATCAAAACCCATTTTTACCCCTTAAGTGAGAAACTGCTCTAATGATAGCGTAGCGTAATGCTAGATTCTATTTTATGATCTCAAAAGCAAATAGCTTTGCGCACTTTGTCTATCAAGCGGCAACAGGGAATACACCTCCTCGCCAATTTGCACTCTATATTCGTTTGTCTCTTGCGTTCTTGCATAGCTTAGGGCAATACGCGCAGCTAATATTTTATCATTCCTAGAAGCATTAGATTCTACAATGCCTAGCGGTCCTACACAATCAAGCAAGACAATATACTCCATTAAAGGATTAGGTTGTTTAAGTTTGGCATTTTCCTCTTCATTACGCGCGATGACACACCTTGCACCCTCATCTAGCACAAGATAACGCCCGACTTTAATCATTTCTATATCCTCAAACTGCATTTGACGATGAGCGCTTAGGTCTTTGATTTTAAGCGCAATAGAATCTTGTGTGAGGAGGCAGCCTCCACCGGGTTTTTCAAAATATTTGAATCCATAGTTTTTAATCATCTCAAGTTGCCTTGTACGCCCTCTCCCACTCACATCAAGTAATTTTTCTCTATCTACCCAGCCCATTTTCTCCGGGAAGCTTGGCTCTAGGAGCTTAGCACTCATAGGGCGCAAAAGCAGCTCATCAAGGTATCTAGGCTTATTAGGATTGCTTCCATCGCGTGAAAGGAGACTATCAAACTTCGCATTTTCCCCGATACGTCGCACGAGCTTTCTTACTTGGTCGAGGGCTTCTTTGCGTTGCGATTTGGGACGTTGCCCTAAAACCTCTCCACTGATGACAAAGTCCGCCCCTACCTCTAGCAGATAATCAAATGCATTAGCAAACATATTCGCGTGGCAGTCAATACAGGGATTGAAGTATTTGCCATAGCCATATTTTGGCTTAAAAAGCACATCATTAAAGAATTGCCGCTTAATATCGAGGATTTGAAGTTTCACATCAATTTGCGCGGTGGCATTTTGAAAATATGTAAGCTTACTTTTATTCCCTCCAAAGCCGATGTCAAAATGCAAAGCAATCACATCAATGCCTTGGTCTTTGAGGAGTTTCATAGAAATGAGGCTATCACAGCCTCCGCTAAAAAGTGCTAGGGCTAACATAGGGCAGTAATTCTCCTTGTTTGAGTTGTAGAATTTTATGTTTTGTATCCTTAATTAACGCATTTTTATCCTGCAAACTCATATCGCTATGAGGTATATGCGCTAAGAGACGTTCATACGCTTTAGTGATGAATAATCGCAAATGTTCTTTAAGGCTCGGTAAATCGCTTAAAGGTTTTATCTTATCATTAATAGCAATACTTAGGAGCGGCGGGGCTTCGTATTGCTGATTCATAAGGAGATGAAACTCTTCTTTTTTAGAGCTAAAAAGCGATATGTCAATGTATTCAATCGCAAAATCAATGAATGTAGGCTGCTCTAGGAATGTTTTAATCAAAGTGAGTTCGGCAATATCTTGCGTATGGAGGAGGAGCTGAGGCGGGAGCGAGGGGGCTTGTGTGCGTTGGGTATGGATAAGTCGCGTAGGCACAGAAAGCAGCCGCGCTACAAGGGGCTTGTATTCCTCCTGTAAAAGGGGCGTTAATGTATGGAGGAATTGTGTAGATTCTGCTAATGCCTTTTCTTTTTGTAGTGGATTTTCAAGGGCATAACTTTGCGCGATATGTGTGAGAACAAACTCAATAAAGGGCATAGGAGCGGCAAAGATTTCATTAAGTTCATTGATTTGCTTATTTGCCACCATATCCGCAGGGTCGGCTCCATTGGCAAAGATGACCACCCCGCCATCACAATGCGCGTGAGAGAGCATTTGCGCTGCTTTGAAGGCAGCATTTATACCCGCTTTATCTCCATCATAGCTTAAGATGATTTTTGGCTCACCTTTGCGTAAAAGCGGTATATGGTCTTTGGTAAGGGCTGTGCCAAGCGTAGCCACTGCGCAATCAAACCCTGCCTGATGAAGCATAATCACATCAAGATAGCCCTCGCACACGATGATTTTTTTTTGCCTGTAAATTTTGTCTTTGGCAATGTAATAGCCATAGAGTAAGCGTGATTTGTTAAATACTTTGCTTTGGGGGGAGTTAATGTATTTTGCCCTATCGCCACTTATGGTGCGCCCACCAAAGCCTACTACCTTGCCATTAGGGGAATGTATAGGAAAGATAATTCTATTGCTAAAACGCGCATATTCACGTCCGCTATCCTGCCCGATAACGCCAAAATCTAGCGCCTCTTTTTTGCTAAGATTTTTTTGCTTAATGAAATTAAGACTTTCAAAACTTGCCCCGCAATAGCCCAAGCGGAAAGTTTCTATACTGGCATTAGAAATATGCCTTGAGGCAAGATAATCAAGTGAAGCCTGATGGGAGAGGAGGCATTTTTGATAGAATCTCATCATCTCATCAAGTATAAGGCTTTGGGGCTTTTTTTCATATTGTTTGTCTCTTTCCAACGTAAAGCCCATTATCGCAGCGATTTTTTCCACACTTTCTACAAAGCTAATTTTCTCATATTCCATAAGAAACTTAATCGCATCGCCCCCCGCGCCACAGCCATAGCAGTGATAGAATCCTTTTACAGGGCTTACCACAAAGCTAGGCGTCTTTTCATTATGGAAGGGACAGCAGGCTACATAGTTACTCCCAGCCTTTTTTAGCTCCACATACGCACCAACAATTTCTATAATATCTATTTGTTGCTTGAGAGCCTCGATTGAATGCTTACTTATCATAAATATAAAGCCTTGTGCGTGATAGGATAAGAGGAGATGAAATTGTATAAAAACAAAGCTTAGATTCTAAAACATATTCGTGAAAAATCATAAACAGACAAGAGACTACTGCTGCAAAAATCATTCTTCCTGATATATAGATAATAAAATGTAGTTTTTTGTAATATTTTTAGTCATTCTAGCAAGATTATTATTTGATAGTAATACTAATTTAATATATTTCATATTATAGTAATATTTATAAAACTATTTACATAAAAGGTATTATTATGCAGCTTAGAAGCTTATCCATTTCTATTATGGCTATTTTATCTGCTTATTCAATAATCAATGCTAAAGAGCTAAATTCTGTAACACTTTCTCAAAGCATAGTAAGTATATCACGCATAGATACGGCTATTGATGAAGCTCCGGGTAATGTCAGTGTAGTGAGCCAAAAAGATATTGCCTTGCGTCCTAATCGCAAGTTTAGCGATACTTTAAGGGGATATGAGGGGTTACAACAGAGTAAGTCACGTGGTATGGATACATTTGATAGCATAAGGATTCGAGGTTTAAGCGGTGCAGCTATTATGGTTGATGGTATTATCTTAAATGATATTAACAATAACACAAAAATGCTTACCGCGATGGATTCTAGCGACATTGCCCAGGTTGAAGTAGTACGAGGGGCATTTTCAAACATTTATGGCAGCGGTGCGGTGGCTGGAGCGATTAATTTCATTACTACAATGCCTACTGCATTTAGTGCAAAAGCTATCTTTGGTTATGGTAATGCCCTAGGCACATCATTTGCGCCTAAAAATACTTTTCATAGCTTTATGAGTATAGGCGATGCACTACTAGATAAAAGATTGCGCCTTAAGGCTTCATTGGGCATCACTACTTCACAAGGCTATGCGGCGGATTCTGTCGTGGTAGCAGATGTGAGCGGTTATCAAGGTGCAAAGCCTACATTAGATTCTAACAGCGGGGCATTGCGATATAATATCGGTGATATGGGCGCACAAGCCTACACAACCTATGATAGCTCACTCAAAGCCGAACTTGATACAAGCGATAATGGCACATTAAGTGGCTATTTGCGGTGGAATATGTATCAATATGACCATAAGAATCAAAGCACATTTATTACACAAAATGGCATTCCTAGCTATGGTAATAATGCCGATGTGGATAGTGGCAAACCCGCACCCATTCTCTATGGTAGAAATATCGGCAAGGAAGCTTACGCGCAGCTCATCTCATCTTTAAACTATAAGCATTATTTGCCGCACGATAGCCACATAGAAGTGAAGTTTTATAATATCCTTGGGTGGGATAGATTCAATAATCCTGATGGTGGGGTAAATCCAACAAATGCAAATACAAGCATTTATGGCGGCGATGGCTCACAAACCAACCATAAATACCAAACAAATAATCTCGATATGCTGTATGCCTTATCCCTTAATGAATCTCATAAAATTTTAGTGGGCGCACAATATCGGCATAATCACTACACGCAGCAAAAACATTATATTGAAAATTGGAAAGATATGAATGCAACTCTTAGCGATTCTCCTACAAGTGGCTATAAGCAAGGAGGTAAAACTCAAGCTATAGGTGTTTTTACACAATGGCAGGGCGATTGGAATAAATATCTTAGGGGATTTTATAGCAACATAAGTGTGCGATATGACTATTGGCAGGGCTATGGGATATATAAAGATAATGATATATATAGCAATAATACCAAACAAACACTTAGCCCTAAAATATCGCTTAATTTTACCCCGCATACGCTCACAAGATTCAAACTCTCCTTTGGTGAGGCTTTCAAAGCCCCTACTTTCGCGCAGATGTTTAGTAATAGAAACCTTACTGATGGCACAGCTATAAAGGGCAATCCAAACTTAAAGCCTGAAAATGTGCTAAGCTTTGATATAGGGATAGAGCAGGATATTCCTATGACTTTTAACACACAATATGGCATAGTGAAAATGTATTATTTTAATAACACAACAAGCAATGCCATTATGCAGTATTCAAGCTCATATTTTAACCCAACTCTGCGAGGGGCGTATGACAATCTGGGTAAAAATCGCATACAAGGCATAGAATCTAGCCTTTCTCTCCCTGTGGGCTATGGCATAAATGTGCATATTACCTATACTTTTATGGATTCTGTAATTTTAAAAAGCTTAGAGAAAAGCACAGAGGGAAATAAAGTCGCTGGTGTGCCTAGTCATTTAGCATATAGCGCGATTAGCTATGATGGCTCTAAGATATATGGGAGTTTTGGGGTAGAATATGCAAGTAAGCCCTATAAAAATGCGGATAATAAGCTCACGCCTAGTGGTATATATGGAGCTACTGATAGCTACACAATTGCTGATATCAAGCTAGGTTGGAAAATCAACAAGCATTTTGAGATGGGTGCTAATATCACAAATCTTTTTAATCACACTTATTATAGCTATTACCGCGCGAGTGGTAGAGCATTTTTTATCTCGATAGAGGGCAGGATTTAGTCATTTAACTTTATGGGCTTGAATGATTGCGCAAACTAAATATTGTGCCGCAAATACTTCGTGTGATTTATTTATACAAGTGAGGCTTTACTTGTGAGTAGGCAAATTTAGAATCGTATTTGCTATTTTTGTTTTGCCAAAAACGATCGTTTGAAAAAAAAGACGATATTCTATAAAGCAAAAAGGAGGTTATTATGGCACTTAGTCCTATTGGTAATGTTACATATATCAATCAAAACTCCCAGCTTGGCAGTATTCAACACGCAAACAATATGCAAAAAGTAGATTTTACGCTTAATGCAAATATGCAAGACTTTGTCGATAAGCTTAAAGCCGTGCAGGAAGTCTCTCCCTCGCCCGAAGTCCAAGCAATTAACCCCGATGACAAACAAGAGAAAAAACGCGAGAGGGAAAGTGAGAAAAAACAAGCCCAAGATTCACATAAAAATGCAGAGGGTTTAACAGAAGAAGAACCAACCTACAAAGCTCAAACACATTTGCTTGATATTCGCGCCTAAAATCTTTGAGGGAATAGCCTTTAGATTCTAATCTATCTATGCCTTCGCTATCAGGGCTAAAGCCCTCGCATTTGCACGAAATGCTAATCTACATTTGTAAAAGCTCTTAAGAATAAGAGCTAAGCCCTCTATTTCCGCCTGAAAGATAGAGTTAAAATTGCGGCTTCACCTTATTTTACCCTTGCGGGATTTCATCAAGTAAGATTCTAAGGCTTAGAATCTCTAAGTCTATTTTCTTTATCTATAAGGGGGAGGGGCTTAAAGAAGACAGCTCGTTGGATTGTTCCCTCTCGCTCCCCTCGCTCCCCCTTATATCCCCACCCCCGACCTGCACTTTTAATGTCTGCACTTCGTGCAATTTTATTTTTATGCAAGTGAGGATATATCCACTTGTGGGGAAATTAGAGAATTTATATTCTATTTTTTATGAGAAGGCTCAACTTCCCCGCTCTCTTTGTAGAAGAGGGTATATCTTTAAAGTGAAGGTGGGAGACGCTCCAGCAGAAGAGAGGTGAAAGCCTACGTGAATCTGTGCTTACAAAGCAAAAGTTCTTTAGATGAATCCCGTAAGGGCATTCAACGCAAAAGGCGGTTAATCCTTCAAGGGCTAAAAGGTCTTGTCTAGACAAACCTTAGAAAGCTAAGCCTACATTTACCCCTATACTATGTGTATAGTTATTTGGCTCTACATAACTGCCCAAAGACTGACCATTTTGATAGGCAGTTTGAAAGTCTGAATCTAAAATATTCCAATATTCATAATAAATCTTCATAAAGTAGGAAGAGTTTCTATTATATTTGTAATCGCCCCTTAAAGCGAGATAATACCCACTTCCACGTGTCTGCGTGAAAGATAAATCATAGTCCCAACCAATATCTGTTGCATAAGATTTATTCCAACCTTTGATAAGCCCTCGATATTGTGCCATAAAGCTAGCATAAACTCTAGGCGAAAGAGGCGCGGATATATCAAGCCCCAGCAAGTAATACACATAATGTTGCTCACGTCTATACGCAGATATAGAATCCACGTCATTAAACAAATACCGATAGCCTGCACCCAAGTTATAACCAATAATCGCATCATCTATTTGCACTCGCGGATTAATCATATATTGCGCAAAAGAAAACCAATCACTCGAATCTGCTTTGTATGGCTGACATTGATCTCTACCACCTTGATTTGGGCAAACGTGTCCATCATATCGAGTATTAGCACTTGTGTAATAGGCTGCATTTAAGCTATGTCTAAAAGAAGATGTAACATTGTGCGTAATGCCTCCTTGCACTCCATACATAAGCCCTGATATTTTCATTACCTGTTCGTTATTTTGAGTTTCGTGATAGCTATAGCTTTCAGCAGCCACGCCTAGTTCATAATTAAAGCTCTTTAATTGTGATACCTGCTTAGACGGGGCTTGCCTAGCTTTTTTAGCAGCCGTGGTTCTTGTATTTGTATTGGTAGCTCCAAGAGCGCAAATATGGCACGATAAAGCCAAACAAAGCACACGTGCAACTATCATTTTCATACTCATTCTTTAATCCCTCCAATCATCGAAGTTAAACTTAACCCTTAGTAATCCTTTCAATAATCGCATTGAAACTACTGCTTGGGCGCATAATTTTCTCCGCCATTATATCATCAAATTTATAATATCCGCCTAAATTGACCTTTTTACCCTGTGCACCATTAAATTCATTGCGGATTGTGGCTTCTTTTGATATTATCTCTTCGGCTAAGGGTGTGAAAAATGCAGCGATTTGCGTATCTGCGCTTTGCTTTGCTAAGGCTTGTATAAAATATAATGTCAAGTAAAAATGGCTCGTGCGATTGTCGTCCTCGCCTACCTTGCGTGAAGGAGCTTTATTATTATTAAGCCACTGCCCAATAGCACTATCAAGCGCATCAGCCAACACCTTTGCCTTAGAGCTATTGCACTTTTGTGCGTAAAACTCAAGGCTTGCCTGCAAGGCTAAAAACTCACCTAGGCTATCCCAACGCAAATGATTTTCATCTACGAGCTGCTCGACTTGCTTAGGCGCACTCCCGCCCGCACCTGTCTCAAACATCGCTCCACCATTAAGCATAGGCACGACAGATAGCATTTTCGCACTCGTGCCAAGCTCTAAAATCGGGAATAAATCCGTGAGATAATCTCTCAACACATTGCCTGTGATAGAAATGGCATTTTTCCCTGCGCGAATGAGCTTTAAAGACTCTAAACAGGCTTCTTTAGGGGCAAGAATAGCGATATCTTTGCCCTTTTCTTTCAATCGTTTTTGCACTAAATCAATCATAATTTTATTACTCGCGCGTTTTTCATCAAGCCAGAAAATCGCTTTATCACCCGTAATATCCGCCCTCTCAATGCCTAAATCAATCCAATTTAGCACAGCGTCATACTTTGCTTGATTTGCCCGATAAATATCATCTTTCTGCACTTTGTGAGAAAGTAGCACTTTATTATCCGCATCTAAAATTACAAATTCCCCATCATTAGGCGCGATAAATGTCTTATCGTGTGAACCATATTCTTGTGCTTTTTTTGCCATTAGCCCCACATTACTTACACTTCCTAAATTCGCAGGATTAAGTGTGCCATTTGCCCTTAAATCCTCAATCACGGCTTCATAAATAGTCGCATACGTTTTATCCGGAATCACCGCATTTGCATCACATTCCTTGCCCTCTTTATCCCATAGCTTTGCACCATTTTTAAGCATAGCAGGCATAGAAGCATCGACAATCACATCGCTTGGAACGTGCAAATTAGTAATGCCCTTGTCGGAATTTACCATAGAAATTTTGGCACTTTTTTCTAAAATCTCATTGTATCTTGCAAGAATCTGCGCTTTTTTGGGGCTAGATTCTATCTTTGCTAAAAGCTCACTCACGCCATTATTTGCATTTACGCCTAAGCTTTCTAACTCATCTTTAAAGCCCTCAAAAAGCTCCTTGAAATACGCCTTAACTGCATAGCCAAATAACACAGGGTCGCTTACTTTCATCATTGTGGCTTTCAAATGCAAAGAAAAGAGAATATCTTGCTTTTTGCAGGATTCTATCTGTGCTTCATAGAATGCGCTTAACCTTTTAGTATCCATAAAAGTGGCGTCTAAAATCTCATTTTGCTCCAATTTTAGCCCTTCTTTTAGCACCTTTTCACCATTAGAATCTCTAAATACAATCTTAGCCGTAGTGGGAGATACTATCAAAACCGCCTTTTCATTATCAAAAAAATCGCCTTCTTTCATATAGCTGACACAGCTTTTAGAATCTTTATTAAAAGGCACGACACGATAGGGATTTTTCTGCGCGTAGGATTTGACTGCATTTGTGCTGCGCCTATCGCTATTGCCTTGACGCAGTACAGGATTCACAGCCGAGCCTAGCACTTTTTGGTATTTTTCTTTGATATTTTTCTCATTATCATTTTTTGGCTCATCGGGAAATTCTGGCACATTATAGCCCTTTGCTTGAAGCTCCTTGATAGCAGCTTTTAGTTGGGGGATTGAAGCTGAGATATTGGGCGTTTTGATAAGGTTCGCATCAGGTGTTTTGACAAGCTCACCTAAAAGCGAGAGTGTATCCTCTACGCGCTGATTAGGATTTAAAGAATTGGGGAATTGCGCTAAGATTCTAGCAGAAAGCGAGATATCAGCAGTTACTACATCGATATTGGCGTGCTTTAAAAATGCCTTAACAATGGGTAAAAATGAATATGTCGCTAAAGCGGGAGATTCATCTGTGAGGGTGTAAGTAATTTTCATAATGTGTCCTTTGTATGAAATTTGGTAGTATCTAAGTATAGCAAAATTGATTGTGTTTGCAAAAATGGATAAAGATTTTTTAAACTTTTATACTCATAATGGCGAATAGGTAGCATAAATCTAAGGGTTTCACAAATAATAAAAGAAACAGGGATTCTATCTTGCCTTTGCACTTTAAATAAATTAAAGCAAATCTTGCAAAAATTACATTGCAAGTGTATTTTTAAAGCATAGTGCGCATAAAAAAGAGCTAACACTTATTTTACAGCAAAACACAAAGCAAAATGGATTAATTGGTAATGCCGCCCGTGAGGCTCACTCTTGTGCTAGAATGATTGGCTATGGTATTTGTGCCAGCATCACTACGTAATAGGAACCCCTCTCCGCTCTAGGGATGATTATCACCCCCTGCCCTATATTAATAATTAAGAGCATTGCCAGATGTATTACGATTAGTAATTACCCCAATTTTACATTCTCTTGCATACTGAGGACAATATTAGAGCTGATAGTGATTGTCGTATCTTGTGTTCCATTGCTATTGAATAAAAAGTAGTTGTGTTAGTAGCATTAGTCGTGATATTACATTAATACCCTCCAGCATTACAAGGAGCTGTCTGTGATAGCTGGGCAAACATATATAACACACTCAAAAGATGAAGCACGACAACAAATAATACTTTTAAAAACTGCGAGTTTCCTAGAATGTTATATACACATAAATGATAATCCTAAATAGCTTTAATATTAAGGTTTTACTAGGAATAAGAGATAATTTTCTTTGATTTTTTACCTTCTTTGAATATTTATTCCTAATTAAAAAAGTTAGCCTTAAATGCGGGACTGCATTGCAAAAAATAGAAACAGAAATTAAGCTATAATCACAACCAATACGATAAAAAAGGAGATTCCTATGCTCATTATCCACACTACCACCGCTAGCAAAAAGGAAGCTAAGTTTTTAGCTCAATCACTTTTAGAATCGCACCTTGTAGCCTGTGCACAGTATCATAAGATCACAAGTGCCTATCTTTGGAGAGAAAGCAAAGAGCAAGACTACACGATACATCAATCAAAGGAATGGCTACTCACGTTTAAAACGCTACCCTCATATTACAAGGATATACAAGCCCTGCTCTTAAAGCTCCATAGCTATGATGTGCCTGAAATCATAGCATTTGAAGCACAGTCTCATAAGGCTTATGAGGCGTGGATTCACTCAAGCCTATGCTGGAATCCAAATCCCAACGATATGGATATAAACGACACATCACATCAATAATTTATCACTATTTGATTCTTTTCTTTCGTTTTTTTTTTTTTTGATATAAATAGTTCGCGTTTTTTCGCAATTTCAAAATCATAAGGAGATTCCATGAGAAAAGTTATTTCGGTTTTGTTAGCCGTAGCAGTTTGTGGTACTTTCGCAAATGCTTTTGACATTAAAGACAAGGCTCTAGGAGCAGCTTCTGACTTAGCAAGTGGCAAAAGTGTTAAAGACATCACAGAAGACACAAAAAAAGAGGTTAAAAACGCCGCTAATGCGGAAGTTGAAAAACAAAAAGCAGAGCTTGAAAAACAAAAGCAAAAAGCTATGAAAAAAGCTGATGAAAAGACGGGTGGAGCTGCTTCAATTGCAGGTGAATTGCTTAAAAAATAGCAAAATCCACTATATTTCTAACATAATGCCTTTGCTACTGCGGTAAATCGCCACATTTACACGCAGTAGCTTGGGAGATATACCCTTGCTCTATGTCTGCAAAATCCTGCAAGCATAAAAGGACGCACTTATGCAGCCTCTAAACAAATCCCTTAAGGGTAAAACTAACACTTTCTCTACCAAATACATTTTAGAGGTTGAGAATCCTCCCTTGACTCCCTCTAATAAACGCTATCCCTTTAATGCTTCTAAAAAATGTGCATAGAGCGCGTTTAGTTCCTCTAGCTCTTTTGTATGGCAGCACTCTGTAGTAGATTCTAACATCTGCAAACGCTTGAAAAGATACTCAAACAGCGCTCTATCAATATCAGGTAGCTTATTTACCGCATTTATACCTTGTGCGCGCCCCTTTACAATCACACGTGCGGGGATTCCCACCGCCGTGCAGTCTTTGGGCACATCTTTAATTACTACAGAATTTGCCCCAATTTTTGCATTCACCCCGATACGTATATTCCCTAGAATCTTCGCTCCCGCACCTATCACCACGCCATCTTCAATTGTAGGATGTCGCTTGACTTTATCTAAACTCGTGCCCCCTAGCGTTACCCCTTGATAAATCATCACATCATTTCCCACCTCGGCGGTTTCGCCTATCACTACACCAGTAGCGTGGTCGATAAACACGCGTCTGCCTATTTGTGCTGCGGGGTGAATATCGACATTAGTAATAAAGCCCGTAAGCCCCATGATGATACGCGCCAATACTTTGAATCCAGCTTTGTGGAAACGATGGGCAATGCGATAATGCACGAGCGCAATCAATCCGGGATAGTTGAAAAACAGCTCAATGCTGCGATTAATAGCGGGATCTTTTTGCCTCACTATGCAAAAATCCTCTTTAATGATACGCCACAAACCCACTTTTTGTTCTGTTTGTGCTATGTGTTGATCTGATATATTTGATTCCACTTGTGCCTATTCTCCCTTAGTTGTAATTGTGCGCAAATAGCCATTCTCACTTAACATCACATAAAGCCGCCCAAGCATATCTTTCTTACCCTCACTATCTAGACTCTCATTATCCTCAATGTGCTGCTTCAATCGCCGCTCGATGTCCCTTGTATCATAGTCTAAATCATCAAGCACATCTAAAATCGTTTGTGCTTCAATGAGATTGGTTAGCTCGTGTCCCTTACTATCATCATTAAAGCTCACACTAAACTCTGTAGGGTGTGTGAAAAGATTATGCCGCATACCTAGCACCTCTTGATACGCTCCCACCAAAAAGAATCCTAAGAAATACTCCTCTTTGGTTACATCAACATCGTGCAAAAAGATGGGTTTTTGCGCATTGAATGCAATCTCTCCATCGGAATCACAAGTAATATCCCACAAACTCGCGCTACGATTTGGGCGGCGATTAAGCCTATCAAGGGGCATTACCGGGAAATTCTGTGCTAATCCCCAATAATCAGGCAGACTTTGGAAAAAGCTACAATTTAGCAAATAGCGTTCCTGCACCTGCTCTTGAATCTGCAAAATTTCATTAAAATTCTTATGTTTTAAGAGCTTAATCACTTTTTTAATAATCAAATGCACGAGTACTTCAGTATTTGAGCGGTCTTGTAAATCAATATAACCCAAATCAAAAAGTGTGAGCAAAGATTCCATATGATCTAGGCTATCGTGCAGATATTCAATTGCATTTTTCTCCACCACACTATTATAGAGGTCAAAAAGCTCCTCGATAAGCGGAGGATTATGCTCTTTAAGCCTCAAAGCCTTCTCGTCATATTCTTGTGAAAATAGCTCTAAGACAGGGGCAACGAGCACGGCGTGATTTGCCGCGATGAAACGTCCAGATTCAATAAAAATATCCGGCTCTGGCTCATTTTTATTCTTAGCAATCTCACGCAGGGAAAACACTACATCGCCGCTAAACTCGCTCAATGTATAGTTGCGATTATTCGCACCCTCGTGCTGGGTATATTCCACCGCTAAGCCTCCGCCGATATTGACACATTGCAGATTCTCCGCACCTTTTTTGCGTAACTCCGCATAGATATTCCCTGCCTCTCTAATAGCACGTTTAAGCGGTGAAATATCACTGATTTGACTGCCTATATGAAAGTGAATCATTGTAAATTTATGCAGTAATTGCTCTTTTTCAAGCATATTAATCGCCTCTAAAAGCTCTGTGCTTGTCAATCCAAACTTTGAGTTTATACCTCCGCTTTTCGCCCAAATGCCCATACCCGTGCTGTGAAGGCGGATTCTTAAGCCGATGTTGGGGTAGGGTTCGCCTAGCTCCTTTGCCACCTCGATAATCGTCTCTAGCTCATTTAGCCCCTCAATCGTAAGCGTAATGTCGTGTCCCATATTTGCTGCGCTAAAGCCTAGAGAAATCATCTCCTTGTCTTTAAAGCCATTCACCGTTATGGGAGCATTTTCATTCGTGTAAGCCATAGCAAGGATTAGCTCGGATTTACTCCCTGCCTCTAGCCCATAGCATTTATCTTTACTTTGCTCTACAAGTGAAAGCACAAAATTAGGCATTTGATTAACTTTCAAGGGAAATACCGCTTTAAACTTACCCTTATAAGAATACTCCTTAATGGCGCCCTCAAAGGCTTTAAACACCTTATCCACTTGATTTTTAATTAAATGCGGGAAACGTAAGAGCAAAGGTCCTTTATAGCCTCTCTCTCGGGCTTCTTGGACGATGTCAATCAGCGCTGGTTTATGCTTATGATTCACCTTTACCTTGCCATCGGCGATAATAAAGTCATTATTACTCCAAAAATTAATGCCATAATCTACCATTATCCTTGCCCTGCCTCTTGCTAAAGTGCTAATAAAAGAGTGTGAATTATAGCACTTTAAAAGCATTTTATGGCTATACTCGCACCATAGAAACATAAATTTCACTTTTTTTTGCACAATGGAGCGTTTATGGCTAAAGCAATGCCTACACTTGATATATGTAAAGAGCATTATGCCTCGCTAGGATTCTTAGAATCACTTTTAGCGCAGATAGGGGATTTGGGCGTGATTCAGGGGGATTTTAGCGCATTTAGCCTAGAGGTATTAGCAAATGATAATCCTTCTATGCAAGAGCTAAATCTACAAACAAGGGGCAAAGATAGCGCAACTGATGTGCTAAGCTTCCCTTTGCATTATGATGATATATGCTTTCAAAATATATGTGCGGATAGTGCAAATCTTAGCAAAAATGCTATGGGGCTATGTCTAGGTAGCGTGGTGATAAATGTAGAATTAGCTCAAAGTGTCGCACAAAGGCTAGGGCATAGCACACAAGATGAGATTGCCTTGCTTTTTATTCACGGCTTTTTACATATTTTAGGCTATGACCACGAAGTAGATAATGGGGAGCAGAGGGCATTAGAGCAGAAAATTATAGAATCTTTAGATTTAGGAGAGAGCCTCATCGTGCGAGAATCCATATAAATGCTAAGGCAAAAAGCCTCTCAATGCAGAATTGGCACTTATAGTAATCAATGTAGCAGAGACGCTATACTAAATTATAAGCTATTTCTTTTTTTTTACAAAAAGACCCTTATTTCATATACTCTCCTCTGCAAAGAAAGGGGTTATATATTTTCCGGATTCTTAGCAGATATGTTTTTTCTACCTATTCTATTCTCTTAACACTACTCTTACTATTTCGCTCTCCTTGAGAGGGTTCCTTTTCTCTATACCACGATACCTGTGAGTATTGCTGGTAAGATTTAAGCGGAGTGAGTGTAGGGGCTAGCATTTATCTAATCCAGAACAAAAAATGAAACGGAAAAGGTTATTCTTGTTTTTGACAAAACGTAAAATCTTACTTCTTTTACTTTACAACCTTTCATATTAATAAAATTTGATATATCTCTACCCAATATACGAACTAGATTTTCTGGGGAATTTAAAAAAGTATACGAGCCTTTATCAATCAACGTGAATCGAATACCAATCCTTCCTATTTGTCTTATTAATTGATACTTGCTGAAGCGACACCTTTCCTACTCTGTATCCTTTAGGCTCTACGTTACTATTAGGATTTGTCTTTTTATCTAAAGCTTTAATTTTTGCAATATCATTTTTTAATGCTTCTTTAGTGGCACGTAATATACTATTCAATCTGGATTCTAATCTATCTGCTCTCTCAGATCGCTCGCCTTTACATCTAATATACTTTAGGATTAAGTTAATTGTAAATAGTAGGGGAGCCGACACACATCGGCTACCATTAGCGAATCAAACCTCTTTTCACACAAAATGTAAAGCAGGTTTGATAAATTATCTGCTTTCCCCCTTAGTATCATCATTTAAGGATATACTCTCACTCCGCTATTACACCTTAAAAAGAGGTGTTTAGCTAAAATACTATCTTTCCTATCAAGTGCATTTTAAGGTTTAGATTCTATAATATTTCTTTAGATAAAAGGAGAGCAAATGAAACAATATAGAAAATGGCTTATGGGCGCTCTGGTAGGGTTGCTTAGCCTTGTAAGTGCACACGCCCAAGATATAAAATCACCCATAGAAGTAGGCACAAGCAATGCCTATCGCCCTTTTGCATTTGTCGATAGGGCAAATGCAATGGCAGGCTATGACATTGAGGTACTAAAGATTCTAAGCAAACACGACCCAAAGCTTGTATTTAAATTCAATGGGGTGCAGTGGAATGCAGTATTTCCCGGGCTAGATAGTGGTAAATTTGACCTTTTAGCCTATCAAATCACCAAGACTAAGGAGCGTGAGGCAAAATATATTTTCTCTCATTATCCATATTTTAATGATATTAGCGGCGTGATTATCCGCGAGAATCAAAGCATTAGCGACTTTACACAGCTTAATGACAAGAAAATTGGCGTGAGCGTGGGGAGCAACTATGCACGCGATTTAGAAAACTACCTTAAAGCCCACCCCGAGCTAAAAATAGAGATTAAATACTATAAGAATCCTCCTGCCCTTATCGCCGATTTGGGTGCAGATAGAATCCAAGCCATCATAGGCGAACCCATTAGCTCAATTAACATCGCTAAGGCACAAAATATCAAGCTCAAAGCTACAGATATAATCCTTGATAAAACGCCGGTGTATTTTGTGTTTAACAAAAAAGATGTAGAGCTTAGAGATGCCATTTCTGCTGCGCTCAAAAAAGCCATAGACGCTAAAGACTTGCAGAATCTAAGCATAAAATACTTTGGTAAAGACTTAAGCCAATAATGTTTGATACGTCCTATTTTTTGCAGGCATTTTTTACGCTGCTTCCCGCCCTGCCGCTTACATTTTTCCTAGCTATTGGCTCTTTTGTGTGCGGGGCAGCTTTAGGCTTTGTTTTCGCGCTTATCCGCGTCTATGAGGTGAAATACCTCAACGCCCTGCTTATGCTCTATATCTCATTTTTTCGTGGGACTCCGCTTTTGGTGCAGCTCTTTATGTTTTATTATGGGCTACCTATTGTGCTACAAAGCTATGCCATTGGCATTGATTTGCATAACCTTGATGGTCTCCACTATGCGCTTATTGTGTTTTCACTCTATGCGAGTGCGTATCTATGCGAGATTTTCCGCGCAGCATTGCTCTCTGTAGATAAAGGGCAAATCGAGGCAGCCTACTCACTAGGTATGACAAATACTCAAGCCCTAAGGCGCATTATCCTCCCTCAAGCCTTTATGATTACTTTGCCAAACTTGCTTAACTTTTTCATTATGCAGGTTAAAAACACTGCCCTAGCCTCGATTATCGCTGTGCCTGAGCTTATGGGTTTAGCCGATATAGAATCTGGCAGAAGCTCAAAATTTTTAGAAGTCTATTTAATGGCGGCATTGGTGTATTGGGTAATGTGCGTAGTGCTTGAAGCGGTGTTTTCAAAAATCGAAAAGCATTTTGCCAAATTTAGAAAAAAGTATGCCAAATGATAGAAATGACACATATTAACAAAACCTTTAAAGCCCATCGCGTGCTTAAAAATATCAATTTAGAGGTGCAAACGGGCGAGATTGTTGCTATTATTGGTCCAAGTGGTACGGGGAAAAGCACACTTTTACGCAGTATCAATCTCCTAGAAAAGCCCGATAGCGGGAGTATTAGAATCGATGACATAGAGCTAAACTTCGCCCATTTTAGCAAAAAGGAGATGTTTAGGCTGCGGCAAAAATCAGCAATGGTGTTTCAAAATTTTAATCTCTTTGTGAATAAAAATATTTTAGAGAATGTGAGCGAGGCATTGATAGTAGTGAAAAAAATGCCTAAGAGTGAGGCAAATGATAGGGCAATGGCGCAACTTGGTGCCGTGGGATTAGCCCAAAAGGCAAAGGCATATCCCTATGAGCTAAGCGGCGGACAGCAGCAGAGAGTAGCCATAGCTAGAGCCTTAAGCCTAGATCCTAGCATTATGCTCTTTGATGAGCCTACTTCTGCACTTGATGTGGAGCTAATAGCTGAAGTGCTAGAAGTAATTAAAAGAATCCGTAATCAAACAATGCTTATTGTTACCCACGAGCTGAAATTCGCTAAAGCTATCGCGCATAGAATCATCTTTATGAGTGATGGAGAGATTATCGAGCAGGGGGCGGCAAAGACATTTTTTGAGAATCCTAAGAGTGAGCGAGTGCGAAGCTTTTTAACCAAAATCACGCAACTTGGGTAGATTCTATCAATCTTTGCTAACACCTTGCTACATTTCAACACCCCATACCCTTGAATTGCCCTATTTTGCTTTTGATTAATCTTCACAAGGCATAATGCCAAGCTCAAAACTTAAAACAAAATTATTGTGAAAAGGATAAAAAAATGGCTTCAGTAACATTCAAAGGAAACCCGGTCAATCTTTTAGGAAATAATGTAGAGGTAGGCGTAGCTGCTCCTAGCGTAACGCTAAAGGCAGGAGATTTAAGCGATATAACCATTGGTGGAGCTAACAATAAAGCTCAAATCATTTTAACTATGCCAAGCCTAGATACTCCTGTATGCGCTACGCAGGCGAGAGATTTTAATAAAAAAATTGCTTCATATCCAAATGCTGAAGCTGTGATTGTAACCTTAGATTTGCCTTTTGCTATGGGGAGATTCTGCAGTACAGAGGGCATTACCAACCTTAAAGTGGCAAGTGATTTTATCGCCAAAGAGTTTGGAGAAAAATATGGCGTTTTAATCGGCGATGGTGCGCTTAAAGGACTTTTAGCTCGAGCTATTTTTGTAATCAAAGATGGCAAAATAGCCTATAAAGACATTGTGAGCGAAATCACAGAGTTGCCAAACCTAAAGCCTTTAGATACCCTCTTTAGCGGTGGCTGTGGCTGCTCTCGCTAAATTCTTGCCTTAGGGCAAGGTTCTATACGCTTTTCTATATCAAGCCTACACTTTGGTTATAACAAATCAGAGCCATTTAGGATTTGCCGTCCAGCTTACAGAAAGCCATATTTTATAGCTTGGTATCTCTAGTGCTTTCTCTATCCGCTCTCTTATCGTATCAAATTCCTGCATACTCACAGGCTTAAAGTTCCTATCTGTGAGGATATTCACCTCTACCATATAGAATCTACCTGATTTAGCCACGTGCGTATCATAATCGCTAAAGCCAAATTCTGCGCTTAAAGCCTCCATAATCGCTGTGATTTTTTCATCGATCTCTGGCGGGGCTACCATAATCAAATCTTTGAAATTTACAATAGCTATGCGAATAGGCGACACGCAAAGCAGTAAGGATAATAGGGCTAAAAGCATAGGGTCAATGTATAGTGCTAGGGGGTGAGCCTCGCTACTTTGAGAATCTATAAGCACAAAGCCAAAAAATGGCAACAAATAGATAATTCCAAAAGCTGCCAATGCACCCAAATACAGCACACAATCGATTTTCCATTCAGTATTATCTACTTTAATCAAATCAGATTCTAGCACCTTTGCATACACTAATGTATAGCCAAATAGCAACGCACAAAACACACAAGCACATAGGCTATAAATCGCCGCACCACCAAGCTCTACCGCATATCCTCCGTGCAAAATGCTTTGAATTGCATTAATAAAGGCATATACACAGACAAATACCAGCACTAAAGACTTAAACAGATTCACCATTGGTTCAAATCGCACATAGCCGTATTGAAAAATATCATCATCCTCTTTATAAATATAACGCGAGGTAACCACACTAAGCGCCCCTAATCCCACGCTAATAAGCGCTACAAATCCATCAAAGATAACCGCCATAGACTTTACCAAAATCCCAAAGCCAATGCCAAAAATCGCTAGAGTGAGTGCGCTAAACATCGATACTTTTAGCACAAATTGCTCTTTTTGCGAGGCTTTGAGCACATCTTGCAGAGAATCTTTGAGGTTTTTCAAATGCGAATGTGCGCTCTCTTTTGTTTTCTGCTTTGCTGTCTCTCTGTCTTGAGAGGCAGAATCTTTATGAAAACGCAATTTATTATCGCGCACACTTGAGCCATAGCCTAGATAGTTTTTATCGCTTTTGGGAGAAAGTCCGCATTCATAAGCGTGAGAAGTAGGAGTAGATTTCATACAATGCCTTTGGTGATAAGATATAAAACAAATGGTTTTATTAAAATAATCCTATCCACTTTCTCGCTCAGCTATCGTGGTGAAAAACATCGGGAAAAAAGAGGGCAGTTTCGAGGATATACCTCTCACTCCGCCGATGTTGCAAGTGTGGATAAGCACTTCGTGCGTATGAAGCTAGAAGCGGATGCAGCGAAGCAAATTCCGTAAGGACAAAAAGCGAAGCTCTCCCCGATTGCAAAAAAAGTAATCCTGTAAAGGCAAAAAGCCACCGCTTTATTCTTTTTTAGGTTGGGGAGAGGGGAAACCTTTTCTTTTTGCGACAAATAAAAAATCTAAAGTGTTAAGATAATAAATATCAAGCAAAACCTATCATTTTTGGCCAAAACAAGATTTCAAAATTGCTTACCCATAAGTGAGAATATACCTGACTTGTAGATTGCTTCGGTGATTCTCCCCTCGCAATGACGTTTGGCGTGGATTGCTTTGGCTGCCTTGCTCCCCCTTACATATCGCTACTAGATTACTACCCGCCCCTATGACACTTTAATATGAGGCTTTAAAAGGATACTAGATACCCGCTCACTCCGCATAAGACAAAATAAAATATTTATAGCATATAGCCTTAGTTTTTATCTGTATCCACAAGCTTATTCGCGCCAATCCAAGGCATCATTGAGCGCAATCTTTTGCCCACTTTTTCAATTTTATGCTCACTTAGATTCTTTCTCTCCGCATTCATTCGTGCATATCCAGCTTTACGCTCTAAGATAAAATCTTTTGCAAATCGCCCTTGTTGAATGTCGCATAAAATTGCCTTCATCGCTTGTTTTGATTCTGCATTAATCACACGATGACCGCTCACCATATCGCCGTATTCTGCGGTATTTGAGATAGAGTATCGCATATTTGCCAAGCCACCCTCATAGATTAAATCCACAATCAATTTTAGCTCGTGCAAACACTCAAAATATGCCATTTCTTCAGGGTATCCCGCCTCTACTAATGTCTCAAATCCAGCCTTTACCAAGCTCGTAACGCCTCCACAAAGCACAGCTTGCTCACCAAATAAATCTGTTTCTGTCTCATCTTTGAAAGTGGTTTCAATAATCCCGCTTCTGCCTCCGCCAATCGCACTTGCATAGCTTAAGGCAATCGCCTTAGCGTCATTTCTGCTTGTATCTTGTGCTACTGCGATTAAATCCGGAATCCCACCACCTTTTACAAACTCACTTCTAACGGTGTGTCCCGGAGCTTTTGGAGCGACCATAATCACGCCAACTCCCTTTGGTGCGATAATCTGCCCAAAATGAATATTGAATCCGTGTCCAAAAGCGATGATTTTATCCTCACTCAAATGCGGGGCAATATCCTTAGCAAATACATCAGCTTGCAGCTCATCAGGGATTAAAATCATAATCACATCAGCGATTTTTGTCGCCTCACTCACTTCAAGCACTTTAAATTTTTTCGCCTCTGCCTTAGCCCAGCTAGAGCCGCCCTTATATAGCCCGATTACCACATCTACTCCAGAATCTCGCAAGTTTTCCGCGTGTGCGTGTCCTTGGCTCCCAAAGCCAATGATAGCTACCTTTTTCTTTTGTATAAGCCCTAAATCACAATCTTTGTCGTAATACACTTGTAATGCCATTATCTTTCCTTTCTAGGCATAAGCGCCTTTCAAAATAAAATAAAACCTCAATTATAGTTAAAACAAACTTAGTTATAATTAATACCATTTCAAAAAGCCATAAGGAAATAGTATGCGACCTCAACACAAAGGCAATTCTATGCCCCAACCCTTGCTTGAAAACGCACAAATTGATTTTGTATTTCAAACCATTATCCACCTCTTGCAAAATGTCGATGTAGAGCTAAAAGAAGCCTTTATCCGCATTAAGCAATCCATAGAAAAGCACGATAGCACCACTCTTTTAGCTACTTTGACACAGCTTAATACACAAGATAAAACACTCTCTATTATCAAAGCCTTTACCCTCTATCATATGCTACTCAATATCATTGAAGAGCTTAATGCAAGTGCTAATATGGAATCAAACAAACTTGCCAAAACTCTGCAAGAACTTGCTAAAGAGGGCTATGAAAAGCCTGAAACTCTAGCGATTTTAGAACAATTATGCTTTTATCCTGTCTTTACCGCACACCCTACAGAATCTCGTCGCCGCACATTCCTTGAAGCACATCATCAAATGAGTGAAAATATCAAAGCTATTTTTATGCACAATGATGAAAAAGCTAAAAATCAGCTACTTTACCGCCTCACATTGCTATGGCACACACATTTAGTAAGAAGTGAGAAAATGGAGATTCTCTATGAGCTTGATAATCTGCTTTATATCATTGAAAGCTCCGTGCTAGAATCTGCCACAGAAGTGCTAAATGCGGTTGAAACCCTACTTGATAAACCCTTAGAATCCTCCCCCATCACGCTAGGAAGCTGGATAGGGGGCGATAGAGATGGCAATCCTTATGTGAATAATGAAATTATGACAAAGGTGATGAAAATTACGCATAATGCGATTATCAACATCTATATTAACAAATGTGAGAAGCTCATTCGGGAGCTTTCTTTGTCTATGGATTTTATGAAGCCCACTCGCACCCTTATGCAATCGCTCCATAATGAAACCCACGAGCTTCCACAGAGTGAGGCGACACTCTATGCCAAAGAGCCTTTCCGCGCAAAACTCTACCTCATAAGAAAAAAGCTCAAAAACCGCCTTATTGCGATTAATGCCCCTGAATCTGTGCGTTTTACCTATGCTAACTCACACGAGCTTTTAACAGATATTGATATGCTTATAGAATCTCTAGATTCCATAAGCGCACAAGGCTTGAGAGAATTTCGCCATCTTGTGCTTTTAGGGGGATTCCATTTATTTGGACTTGACTTTAGGGAGCATAGAGATACCATCTTAAATAGCATAAGCGAGATTTTCTGTCTGCTTGGTTTAAGCGATAGCGATTTTAAGGATTTGAGTGAGAGTAAAAAATGCGCGATTTTAAATATCGCCTTAAGCAAAAAATATGAGCTACATACGCTTATCGATCAGCTTTCTCAACCTACACAGCAGCTTGTAGGTGCATTTTTACGCATACAATGGGCGAAAAAACACATCAGTGAGCGGATTTTGCAAAGCTTTATTATCTCTATGA
Source organism: Helicobacter mastomyrinus (assembly GCF_039555295.1). NCBI lineage: Bacteria > Pseudomonadati > Campylobacterota > Epsilonproteobacteria > Campylobacterales > Helicobacteraceae > Helicobacter > Helicobacter mastomyrinus. The sequence continues at coordinate 1,005,251 of NZ_CP145316.1, forward strand.
GTAGCGAGGCGAGTGATTTACTCTGTGTGCTGTGGTTTGCTAAGCAAAGTGGCTTATGGAAAGGGGGTAAAAAGAGTGAGGGTAAAAGAGGCAAGGCGAGGATTTCTATCACGCCGCTTTTTGAGACGATTGATGACTTGCAGAGAGCGCAACATATCATCAAGGTGCTTCATACCAATCCGCACTATCAGCAATATATGTATGATAATGACAATACGCAAGAAATTATGGTGGGCTATTCGGATTCAAGTAAAGATGGCGGGATTTTCGCAAGTAATTATAATCTGCATTGTGCCATTAGCAACATTACACATTTGCAAGATGAGCTAGGCATTAAGATTAACTTTTTTCACGGCAGGGGCGGGAGCGTGAGTCGTGGGGGAGGTAGCTTAGAAGAAGCGCTTCTCTCCTCTGCGCCTAAAAGCGTATATAAGCAACTCAAAACAACGGAGCAAGGCGAGATGATAAGCGCAAAATACTTACACAAACATATCGCTAAAAAGAATCTCTCAAGCACTTTATGCGCCTTGCTGAAAAAGGAGGTAGCAGATACATTTTGTCTCAATGGCGCTTGTGAGAGCGATTCGCCTATTATGGCATTGCTTAAACCTGTATCTTTAGCTTCTTATGCGGCTTATCGTGCCCTTGTATATGAAAATAAGGGCTTTATGAGCTATTTCAAAATGGCAACGCCCATCGCCTTTATACAGAATCTCCATCTAGGCTCAAGACCAAGCAAACGCAAGGATACACAAAGAGTGGAGGATTTACGTGCGATTCCTTGGGTGTTTGCTTGGACGCAAAATCGCTCTATTATCCCTGCGTGGTATGGGTTAGGCAGTGGGTTAGCAAAGGGGGATAAAAACGCCCTCAAAGACTGCTATCAGCAATCGCTTTTCTTTAAAACAACCATTGATAATATCTCTCAAGCAATGCTTAAAGTGGATTTAGATATTGCTAGGCTATATAGCGCATTTGTGGCGGATAAGGCGGTGCGCGATGGGATTTGGGAATGTATTTATACAGAGTATCAGCTGACTTTGGAAAATCTGCTGCATCTGCGCGGGGAGAGTGAGCTACTAGATTCCCAAAGGGCGGTTAGAGAATCTATCCTTTTGCGTAAGCCCTACCTTAGTGTGCTTAATCTCACGCAAATTGAATTGATTAAGAAATATCAAAGCTGTGGCTATGCAAAAGCAAAGGAGAGAATCTTAGAGCAAATCCACGCTACGATTGTGGGTATCGCACAAGGCATTCGCAACACGGGGTGAGAGAGGATCTAAACTCTACCTAGAGCAATGATATTTTAACAAAAGATAGACGATAATGCAAATATGCCTCATATAAGCATTAAATAACCTTTAACCAATATAATTACAGCAATTCTTAAAACATAAGGCAGGCGATGAAAAATAAGCTTGATTTTGATACATTTTTACAAAGTCTTCAAACGAGTAATAGGACTTTAGATTTCTTTGTGGATTGGCAAAAATGCTTAAAAAATAGAGATGATATAAGCATAGCCTTAAATCATTTGAATTTTTTGCTTGGTAAAGAGAGGAGTGAGCTTAAAGCTTGCATTAAAAAACTTTTTGGGGAATATCCAAAGGCTTTTAATGTGTTGCATATTCTTATTGCGGTAAGAGACAAAAAGGATTTGGTGCTTGATGTAAAGGGGGATTTTGTTCCATTAAATACTTATTTTGTAAGCGTTGAAAAAATCTATGAGTTTATCTCTCAAACGGGTTTAGAGCAGATTTTTTGCAATAAAAATATTAGGGATTTAAATGATTTTGTGTTTGGTATAGAGGTGGGGCTTGATAGCAATGCAAGGAAAAACCGCAGTGGCAAAGCTATGGAAAAATGTATTAGCAATATTTTTTCTGAGGCTGAACTCATTTTTAAAGAGCAAGTTGATATTAGAGATTTTAAAGATTTGCACGAAGCCTTTGGGGTGGATATTAAAAAATTTGACTTTGTGATTTATGGCAAAAATAAAACGTATTTTATAGAATCTAACTTTTATACAGGTGGCGGCAGTAAGCTGAACGAAACAGCAAGATCTTATCAAGATTTAACCCCTAAATTTGAAGCATTTTCAAACTATAAATTTATTTGGATTACTGATGGTAAGGGTTGGCTTAGTGCGAAAAACAAGCTACAAGAGGCTTATAAATATGTGGAAATTTATAATTTAAGCAATCTTAAAAATTTTATACAAAGGGTTAAAAATGACACTGCCACGTTTTGACAAAGATTTAAACCCCTGCTTTGTCAGCAATGATAAGCTTTTTACACTCTATCAAGGCGATTGTAATAAGATTTTGCCTCAATGTGAAAATAGCATTGATTTAATCTTTGCCGACCCGCCTTATTTTCTCTCAAATGATGGCTTAAGCATACAAAGCGGTAAAATCGTGAGTGTGAATAAGGGCGAATGGGACAAAGAAGCAAATATCACAGATATTGACGCATTTAATATGGAATGGATAAGCAATGCAAAAACTGCCCTCAAAAGCACGGGCAGCATTCTCATTAGCGGCACTTATCATAATATTTTTTCTTTAGGCAGAGCCTTGCAAAAGCTTGATTTTAAGATTCTAAATCTCATCACTTGGCAAAAGACCAATCCCCCGCCAAATTTTAGTTGCCGCTATTTGACACATTCTACTGAGCAAATTATTTGGGCAAGAAAGAGCGTAAAACACAAGCATATTTTTCACTATGAGATTCTAAAAAAGCTTAATGGAGATAAGCAAATGCGTGATGTGTGGAGCTTCCCTGCGATTGCTCCTTGGGAAAAGGCAAATGGCAAACACCCCACACAAAAGCCTTTGAATCTGCTTGTAAGACTGCTTTTAATGGCAAGTGATACGGATTCTCTTATCTGTGATCCTTTTAGTGGCAGTTCCACCACAGGTATAGCGGCAAATCTTTTAGGTAGAAAATTTATCGGTATAGAAAAAGAAAAAGATTTTATAGATATATCCACAGCAAGAAAATTAGAGCTTGAAAGCAATTTTGATGACATAAGAAAGAGAATTGCGGACTTAAAAAATATGCAATAAGGATTTTAAACGATAAAAGAGGGTTAAAAATTTAGAAAAGCCCCACAAAATAGCGTTAAATAAAAGGCTAATTAAAACATTAAAAAGCACTTATAATGTTCATATTTTGCTGTGTGTTGCATAAAGATTCGTAATCGTAGCAAGATGAAAGTTATTTCAAAGAAGTTTAGAGCATTGTTTGCTTGATGAACATTTTAGTGAGTTTATTTAAAGAGTAGAATCTACCCTCCCAAATGGCAGGGAGGGTAAAAATAGAAATATGTGAGAATTGAAGCGGGGCTTACATCATACCGCCCATACCACCCATTCCGCCCATATCTGGCATTGCTGGAGCTGGTTTGTCCTCTTTGACTTCATTAATAGTCGCTTCCGTAGTGAGCAGGAGGCTTGATACAGAGACGGCATTTTGCAGTGCTACACGCGTAACCTTAAGCGGATCGATAATGCCCTCTTTAAACATATCCACATACTCGCCCGTAGCAGCGTTAAACCCAAAGCCATCTTTTGCATTTTTTTCTACTTCATTGACTACCACACCCGCATCATATCCAGCATTTGCGGCAATTTGCCCAAGAGGTGCTTTAATAGCGCGTTTGATAATATCATAGCCAACCGCCTCATCACCCTCAAGCTTAAGTTTTACTTTTTGTGAAGCACGGATAAGCGCAGAGCCACCACCAATAACAATACCTTCATCAACTGCTGCTTTTGTCGCAGAAAGCGCATCATCTACGCGGTCCTTTTTCTCTTTCATCTCTACTTCACTTGCAGCACCTACCTTGATAACAGCTACACCGCCACTAAGCTTAGCCAATCGCTCTTGGAGCTTTTCTCTATCATAATCGCTTGTAGTGTTTTCAATTTCCATTTTGATTTGTGCGATTCTATCTTTGACATCTTTTGTCTTGCCCTTACCATCAACGATAGTCGTATTATCTTTATCAATGACAATTCTTGCCGCACTTCCTAAATCCGCTAAAGTCGCAGATTCTAAAGTCTTACCAAGCTCCTCGCTAATGACTTGTCCGCCGGTAAGAATGGCTATATCTTGTAACATTGCCTTGCGTCTATCGCCAAAGCCCGGAGCTTTAACTGCTGATACATTAAGCACACCGCGCAATTTATTCACTACCAAAGTCGTAAGAGCCTCGCCCTCGATGTCTTCAGCAATAATCAAAAGCGGTTTGCCACTTTGCATAGTCGCCTCAAGTAATGGCAGAATCTCTTTCATATTAGAGATTTTCTTATCGGTTAAAAGCACATAGGCGTTTTCAAGCTGTGCTGTCATCTTATCAGTATTAGTTACAAAATATGCGGAGAGGTAGCCTCTATCAAACTGCATACCTTCAACCACGCTTAACTCATCATTAATCCCCTTTGCTTCCTCAACAGTAATAACGCCATCTTTGCCTACTTTTTCCATCGCTTCAGCAATGAGTGCACCGATATTTTCATCGGAATTTGCAGAGATAGTCGCCACTTGGGCAATGTCGCTCTTGCCACCTACTTTTTTACTTGCTTTTTTCAATTCCTCTACGATAGCCGTTACTGCTTTATCCATACCACGTTTTACCTCGATAGGATTTGCCCCAGCAGTGATGTTTCGCAAACCTTCTTTATAAATACTATAGGCTAAAACGGTAGCTGTTGTCGTACCATCACCGGCTGCATCAGCTGTCTTACTCGCTACTTCTTTTACAAGCTGTGCGCCCATATTAGCGATAGGATCGGCTAATTCAATCTCTTTTGCCACAGAAACACCATCTTTTGTAATAGCCGGTGCGCCATAGCTCTTTTGAATCAGTACATTACGCCCTTTTGGTCCCATTGTTACCTTTACAGCATCGCTTAATTGCTTAATGCCCTCATATAACTTATTTCTTGCAGAATCTGAAAAATGAATTTCTTTACTTGCCATATCTTACTCCTTAAGCTTTATTATTTTTCGATAACGCCCAAAATATCATCTAGTTCTAAAACCATATATTCTTTAGAATCTAGCTTGATTTCCGCGCCCTTATATTTGCCAAATACGACTTTATCATTTTCTTTAAGCACCTTATCATCTTTGAGCTTCGCACTCACTGCCTTTACAATACCCACAAGAGGCTTTTCTTTCGCATTGTCTGGGATAATAATGCCTGAACTCGTTTTAGTATCTTCCTCAACGCGTTCTACAAGAACTCTTTCACCCAAAGGTCTAAATTTCATTATGGACTCCTTGCAATATATTAAAGTTAATCAAAAATTTAGCACTTAATTTTTGAAGTGCGAGAATTCTATATGTTTTTATTAAACAAGTCAATACTTTATGGTTAATTTATAAATAAACTTTAGTATAATAAACTAAGATTATGTATGTTTTACTATATAAACTTTATAAATTTTTCATAATAAACTTGATTCAAGCAACCCAACGTATCACACAATAATCATAATTTTAGACAGCGAATCTGTTAGCCTGATTTTGCTAAATATTATTTCAGCACTTCAATAATGTACTTGTTTTTACTTCGCAAAAGCCAGAGGGGGTTTAAATCTCATCATAAACTTACATTCCTACAAATTTAAGCCTAACTAAAAGCTATATGCGCCTCACCTCCTCATAGTTTTGCCTTTATATTTAAGAGTATAACACGCGCCTAAGAATTAGCAAAGAGGCATACCTCCACACAAAGTTGAGATTGAAATAAGGTATAATTAAAGAAGGAAGCATATAATCAATATTTAATAAATCTTTAAAGAATGTCTTTCATCACTTTAAGCTTTAAATATAAAGAAGAAAACAAAGTTTTTGAGCATATTTTTTGTTAATAAAACCCATTTTTTGCTACAATCGCATATTTTGACTTCGACATTGATATGGAGTTTGCTCTATGAATTATAAAGATACTTTGATTTTGCCTGATACTAGCTTTCCAATGCGAGGAAATCTCCCTCAAAATGAGCCACAAACCTATGCAAAATGGCGTGATGAAAGGCTTTATAATCGCCTTAAAACTCGCTCCCTCCCCAATGCTAAAAGCTTTTGTCTACACGATGGTCCCCCTTATGCAAACGGACATTTACATATAGGACATGCTTTGAATAAGACTCTAAAAGATATTATTATCAAATATCGCTATTTTAAGGGAGAAAATATTCGCTATACGCCCGGGTGGGATTGCCACGGATTGCCTATCGAACAGCAGGTAGAGCAAAAAATCGGCAAGGCAAAAAAGGATAGCCTAGAGAAAACCAAGCTCCGCGCCCTCTGCCGCGAACACGCACAAAAATTTATCACCATTCAATCAAGTGAGTTTCAATCTTTAGGTATTTTAGGAGATTTTGAGAATCCTTATAAAACAATGGATTTTGCCTTTGAAGCGCAAATTTATCGCGCCCTTATCGCGCTTGTTAAAGAAGGGCTTTTGGCAGAGCGGTTTAAGCCTATTTATTGGAGCTGGGCGTGTGAGAGTGCGCTTGCTGATGCAGAGGTGGAATATCAAGATAAACAATCAGATTCTATATTTGTCGCCTTTGATTTAAACGATAAGGCATTAAAAAAGCTAGGTATCCCACAAGGGAAGCCCATTATTTGGACGACTACGCCTTGGACACTCCCTGCGAATGTCGCCCTTGCCTTTAATCCTACAGAATCTTATGTGCTTACTGATGATGGCTACATCGTGGAGGCAAACTTACATAGCGCGTTGGTAAAGCAGCTTGGCATTAGCGCAGGTATCACACACACTTTTGAGGCGAAAAAATTAGAGGGTTTAGAGGCGATAAATCCACTTAATAAACGAATCTCACTTATCATTTTGGGTGAACACGTAGGTGTAAGTGATGGCACAGGCATCGTGCATACTGCACCGGGACACGGCGAAGATGACTACTATGTGGGATTAAAATATAATTTGCAAGTGATTATGCCCGTTGATGATAAAGGAAATTTTAGCCCTTTGGTAGAATCTATGGGGCTTGTGCCAGAAGCATTTGTAAGCGAATTTGTGGGAAAACATATCTTTGATACACACGAGAGTATTTTTAAGATTCTAGGCAAGGCATTGCTTAAGAGAGATATAATTACACATAGCTATCCGCATTGTTGGCGCTCTCATAAACCTGTGATTTATCGCGCCACTACGCAATGGTTTATCTTGCTTGATAAGCCCTTTTTTGCCGGTAAAACCTTAAAAGAAGTCGCCCTAAGTGAACTAGAAAAGGTGAGATTCTATCCTGCTAATGGCAAAAACAGAATCTATTCAATGATTGAAAATCGCCCTGATTGGTGTATCTCTCGGCAGAGGGATTGGGGTGTGCCTATCGCCTTTTTGATTGATAAAGATACAAATACACCTTTACTTGATGATGCGGTGCTAGAGCATATCGCAAACATCTTTGAAAAAGCAGGTTGCGATGCGTGGTGGAGCTATGAGGTAGAGAAGCTTTTGCCCCCAAGCCATCAGCATTTAAGCAAAAAACTCACAAAGAGTAAACATATCCTTGATGTGTGGTTTGATAGCGGCAGCACGTGGAGTGCGGTGCTTGATAATGAATACAGAATCAAGGGCAATAACTATGACGCAGGGGCATATCCTGCAGATATGTATTTAGAGGGAAGCGATCAGCATAGAGGGTGGTTTCAAAGCTCACTTTTGCTCTCTTGTGCTATTGCTAAAAAAGCACCTTATAAAGAAGTGGTAACGCACGGCTTTACCTTTGACAGAAATGGTGAAAAAATGAGTAAAAGCAAAGGCAATGTGATTGCTCCAAATGAGATTATTAAGACACAAGGCAGTGAGATTCTAAGGCTGTGGGTGGCACTCAGCCATTATCAAAGCGACCAAAATATTAGCGATGAGATATTAAAGCAAGTGGGCGAACAATATCGCAAAATCCGCAATACGATACGATTTCTCCTTGCTAATGCAGCTATAAATCCGCAAGATATGGTAAGCAAAGATGAGCTAGGACAGATAGATAGATGGATTCTAAGTGAGTGCGATAGGGTGTTTGATGAGGCATATCACTACTTTGATGAATATGAGTTTGCTAAGGCATTAGGTGTAGTGATGAACTTCCTCACAAATGAGCTAAGCGGTATTTATTTGGATTTGTGCAAGGATATACTCTATTGTGATAGCGCAGATTCTATACGTCGCCGTGCCATACAGAGTGCTATGGTGATGATTTTGCGCTCTTTATTGCATTTTATCGCGCCTATACTTACCTATACAGCCGATGAAGCCTTTAATCACGCAAGCCACGCGGTAAAAGGAGCGCATAAAGATGTCTTTGATATGCTAAGAACTCCTTGCAAAGCGCATTATAATACGCAGGTTGATGTAGATTTTGCCTATTTATTGCGCGTGAGGGAAAAGTTTGGCGAAGTGTTAGATAGCCTTAAAAAGCAAAAGATTCTTAAATCCTCACTTGAAGTGCTGCTGCAAACTCCTAGCGATATAGCCCTGCTTGATAAATGGCTCATCATCTCTGGGGCAAAGAGCAAAGTGAGCGGTGGCGAGGCATTGGCAAGATTTGAGATTGAGGGGCAAGAGTTTGTGCTGTATAGGGCACAAAAAGACAAATGCGAGCGGTGCTGGCAATTTGTCGTTAGCGATTCTAGCCCATTGTGTGAGCGCTGTGCGGCTGTGGTAGAGAACATGAAGCAATGAAGTGGGCCAATGGGCTTTGTGGGTAAGCAAAGCGGTTATAAGTCTTTGCTAATTTGTGTTTAAGGATTACCTATGTCCCAAGATTCTATACATAATGCTAAAGATGGGGATTCATCCTCCCCAAAGGGATTTGAAAAACTCTTGTTGATTTTTATCCTTGCTTTTATGTCAAGTATCGCGCCACTTTCTACGGATATGTATCTCCCTGCTTTGCCAAATGTAAGTGAGAGCTTTGCGGTGAGCGATTTCTACGCACAGCTTTCACTTGCGGCATTTTTTATTGCCTTTGCTTTTGGGCAGTTGATATATGGACCACTAAGCGATGCCTTTGGGCGCAAAAAACCCTTGTATGTGGGGTTGGTGCTATTTATCACTTCAAGTATTGGCTGTGTGCTGGTAGATTCTATTTATGCCTTCATTGTGCTAAGATTTTTTGAAGCTTTAGGTGGCTGCGCGGGAGTGGTGATAGCTCGTGCAATAGTCAATGATAGGTTTGCACTCAAAGATGCTGCAAGTGTGTTTGCGTTGATGATGGTAATTTCCTCGCTCGCACCTATGCTCGCCCCTGCGCTTGGGTCTATATTACTTGGGTTTTTTGAATGGTATAGTATCTTTTTGACACTTTTTAGCTTAGGCATAGTGCTGTATATACTCATCATCTTTGTCCTTAAAGAATCTGCCCCTAAGACTAAAACGTCCTTTTCTCACCACGAAATCATCAAGCATTACAAACTCATTTTAAGCGATAAAATCTTTATGGTCTATGTGCTTTCAGGGGCATTTGCTATGGGGGCATTATTTGCCTATATTACGGGTTCATCATTTGTATTTATGAATGTTTTTGCATCAGATAAAAATATTTATAGCCTCATTTTTGCACTTAATGCCATAGGGTTGATGATATGCTCTACGCTTAATGCAAAGATTGTGCTTAAAACTTCACCTGAATATATATTAAAAAAGGCGTTTGTGGCTATGAGTGTGTTTGCTTGTATATTGATAGGTGCAGGAATGATAGGGGATTTTATATTGTTTGAAATGGCACTTTTTGCGACGCTTTCTTCACTAGGATTCTTACTGCCTAACCTTACGACTTTAGCAATGGCGCGATTTAAGGCATATTCAGGCACGGCAAGTGCTGTGCTAGGGACAATACAATTTACCTTAGCGGGTATTATGTCATTTCTTGTTGGGGCATTTGAAGCAAACACACCCATTTTGTTAGCATTAGCAATGGCAATTGCCGTGTGGTGCGGTAGTGGAATATATATGAGTATATTATTTACAAACAAAAAATAAAAAGTATAATATAATCATTCTTATTTTAAGGAGGATTATATGAGAATGTTCTGCTACATTGATATTGTAGGGCTTGTGGGGATTTTAAGTATGGGTTGTGCCACGAGCAGCAGCCTTAAGCATAAAAGTGCAGCAGCTACGGGCTGTCCGCCAAATGAAGCACAAATCAGCAACAAAAAGCATACTTTCTATCCTGCTGAAGGCTATACCTATCGTATTTCTTGCAATGGTAGGAGTTTTTATTGTGAAAGCACATCTATTGGCACAAAATGCGGCCCTACGCAATGAGAGAATCTTAAAGATTCTATTGAAATAGGAGTGTGCTAAGTGTTTATTTTAGGGATAAACCCCACCACATCCTGAGCTTTAGATAATGATTTGAGATTTTCTTACCATTAATTAAGGGATGGGCTTCATAGTCGGGGATGTAGCGGATTTTGGCAATCCCATATTAGCATTACCCTCAAACTGCCGCTCAAAGTAATCCATAGTTTGATAGCCTCCTAGTGCGTTTTTTATGTCTGCTTCGAGGCAGCCACTCATCGTAATGAAGCTTATAGAAAGTATGAAAAACATTATATGCCACATATCTATACCCTCGAATTGATATATACAATAATGAATTTGTGCAGCAAAACTGCAAACATTTTTCTTTAAGATGTGTGATTCTAGCGTTTATTTTCTAAAAGTGCCTTTACACTCTCGCGCACAATGGATATATTATGCGATAGGTTATATTCCTGTGCAGCTTTGTGGGAGTTTTGCTTATATCGCATAATATCCTCACAGCTTAGAGCATTAAGCGCATCAGTCAAAGAGCGGATAGCAAAATCACGCGTTATAATCACATTATGATATTTCTCACCAAGAGCCATCATCTGCACTAAAGGGGCATAAGCAAGGCTAAACGTGATTGGATGTATTCAAAAATTTATTAGACAAAGTGGAGCGGGGGGTTGTAATTATGCGGGGAGACATAGATAAACCCTATATCATAGGAATTGCCAAAAGGCACAATTTGATTAAGTGGTAGTGGAGATAAGATTCTAATATGTTTGCCTTGGGATTGCAGGGCTTGTATGCGGGATTCTATCTTAGTGCGGAATACCCTCTGCCCCCACCCGACAAAAATAAAATCTATGCAAAATCATTCATCAAGCCATTGACATAACTCTATCACCTCATCAATACCGCAATTTTGATTAAGTGCGCTGTGGTAGAGAATCTTTATACATTCTGCATTCACTGCCCTAGGCGTAAGATTATAAAAAGGTGGCAGGGGCATTAAAGGATGAGCATTAATCTCAAAATGCTTTTTATACATCTCACAAAAGGCAGAAGAAGCGGCAAAGACTCTATCTGCTTTAGGCATATAGGTAGCATAAAGATAACTATTGAAGCGTTTGAAAAGCACTCGCCAACACAAAGAGCTTGTGTTTTGCAATGGATAAAACTCTTGTGTGTCAAAAATGACTCTTGTTGTATGCCTTACCCCATCTTTATGTATGCGCTCGCTCCACTCTAATCCCGTAAATAGCACAGGTAAAAGCAAAAGGTCGTGGCACACCATATCATAGCAATAATGCTGCAAATGCTCGTAATCGCTAATCGATTGTGTATGAAGCTAAGTTTGTCTCATCTTTGAAGGGCGACATTGCAATAAAACTTAAACTCCTCCCATTTGGTGCGCCTTTTATAAGCTGAATAACTAAAGCTTTTAATGCTAATTTCCCTCTGCACAGCATCTTTAATTATCACAGGTGACATCTTGCTGCCATCATCATTATCAATCCCCATCACATTCAGCTCATAATCATCTTTAAGTATCTCTTATCATTGCCATAGCACGCGGACAAGTAGCTATATTGGCTGCTGCTAGGATTAAAATACGCTGCATCATTTATTTGTCCTTAGTTATCCTTTGCATTATCTTGCTTTTTTGAAAAACTTGTTCCTAAAAATTTTTTGCGATATACTTTTTGCACTTTTCCACAGCGGAGGCACTATCTGTAATTATCATTGTCTCCTCTCTAGGATAAAATGAAAGAAAATTGTAACTCCCTATCATAGACCATTGTATGCCTTCATTGTCCCATAAGAGCATTTTAGATTGTAAAAATTTGAATAATGTTGCAGCTCATCAATACTCGATTGATTATCCCTCGCCCAGTATCATCACGACCACATTTGAGAAAAATTTTTACATCTCTATTGAAGGCGAATTTAATATATTCCTCGTAGGGAATAAGTCCTGCTTGCCCAATCCACGGGAGGCTTATATAAATAAAACTTATCGCATAAGAAAACACATATTGCAGCACTTGCGAGGTTTCTTACACCCTAAGAATAGTGTTTGGGACAATAAGCTCTTTTGCCTTGGCTATCTCCTCAATCTTTGCCTTTTGTATCACTTTGTGAATATTCTCTTTGGGTTCTGCTTGCTCCATAATACTAAAGCTCTTTTTGTTCTTTCTCCCACTCATCAAACGCCCTTTTTAAGGTGTTAATTAATATTTGTGCATTATCTAATGCTTCATCATTAGAATCCTCAAGGTGAGTAAAGACTTTTTATTCACAAATAAGTTGTGTAGCATAAGCAATATTTTTACATCACCGCTTAACTTATTTACCACCCTAAAGACCTTTAAAATCTTATATCTTGTCTTAATTCTTGCCTTGCAGCATAACATCATACTATGAGATTCTAAGACAAGGCAGATTTCTTTGCGAGGCTTATTTCCATCAACCTTTTCATTATGTCCCAATCATAAATAGCATATAGTGTTGAAGTGTTACACTTTTCTTGTATGAAATCAACATATTCGCCCTCTGCACTTAATCTCTCAATTTCTATACCCTTTTTAAATTCCCTTCAGTAAAAGCCAATCCAAATTTACGCCATTAAAATTCATCACTCATCATTGCTCCTTTGATGTTTATTTATTATGATAACACATATTTTTAGGAAATACCCCCAATCAATTTCTATTGATTTTAGAGGGTATTTTGAGGTTTTAAAGCCATAATATCTTTAAAGGCATTAATACCCTCATATAATTTTATCTCATCAGTTATTTTTCTTGCGTATGCGACTGCCTCTTTAAAGGCATTAATAGCCTCTGTATCACCCTGTGCGTAGAGCTGAAGCAAATCTTTTGCTTTGCTTATATACTCATCTTGTGAAAAGGCAATAAGTGGCAAATGAGCTTCATCAAGTATTTTAAGGGCATTTTCACATTCTGCATCTGTTTTATGTGAGCCATCACTATGGGGTATCTGCTGCCATTTTTGCACGATTGCTAAGAGATGTTGCTTACGCGTTAGTTCATCCTGCTTGCTCATCATAAGGCTTAAGCCGCCTTTTGCAGTGTATTCAATGCGGCTTTCACCCTGCTCTAGCGGGAAGCTATCAAGCCATATATCGATGATATGCCCATAGATTCCACTATCAACATATCCCATAAAATACACACGTTTTAAGAAATCCTTGCCCTCTTGTGTGGATTCAAACACGTTCATAATGCACTCGCTAATCAATGTGCTATTTCCACCCCCACACGCAAGATAAATACTTTGTGGAAAGAAGCGCATAATCTCCACCACACATTGCCAATATTCAGTTGAGTGGAGCTTCATTAAACGCCCGATTGTCCCTAAGATAATAGCATTTTGGGGGAATGTAGCACGTAAGGATTGCATCTCTTGCTGAGATTCTGCACTTAAGGGCGGATTATAGAATCGCTCTAGCATTTTCACAGGCACGCCATAGAAATCATATCCCTCGTGCTGGATATGTCGCTTATTTTGGCAGATATGTGTCATTTTCACATCAATACAAGGGAGGTCATAGACAAAATTGCCGTGTGAATAATATATTTGCAATGGTGCACTACGCGAGGCGAAGATAAAATCACTTATGCCATAGCCATTATTTGGGCTAATGAGAATGCAGACATTATCGCGATTTATGGCACTTTTGAGCGCGAGGGCTTTCTGCAAATGCGAGTTATAGAATCCCTTGGTATTCAATGGAGAGACGACATCTACCACCTCTATGCCAAGTGCCTCATAATAGCGGATAACATTTATATCATCAACGCTTTTTTCAAATAGCTTCATCGTGTAGATTTTAACTTCATATTCTTGCCTAAAGTCTTCATCGCCTAAAAGATTGCTTAAAAGGCTGTATTCTACCTTATAGGGAGAATTTCCTACTAATCTATCGCGCAAAAAGCCTATACACTTTTTACCACTTTTATTATCGTGAATCTTACTCACACCATAAATACTCTGTGTGCGAGAAAAAGCCTCATAATACTTGATTGCTACACTATCGATTTCCGCACAAAAATTACGCCATTGGGCTTGATGATGAAAGTTATTGCCGCACATATGATAAATAAAAAACTGCATATACATCGCCTCATCAATCCCCGCAATATCGCCTCCTTCAAGCAAAGCATAAAATATATCCCGCCATAGCGGATAAAGCTCAAGCCACAAATGGTGATTAAAAAAATGTGAAACATTCCAAAAGCAGTGAATCTGCCAATTCAAAATGCTTCGCCGCGCTAAGGGTGGATAAGAAAGGTAAGTTTGCCTCTCTTGAAGTGTTTTAAGCGATGATAAAAGTGTAGGCATACTCACATCTAGATTTTCAAAAAAATCTACGATAAATTGGGTGTGTGCCAAGCTTGCAGAAAGGTTAATATCTACAAGAGCGATAAGCATAATATATTCGCGCACAAGATGTTCAAAATCGCACATATTCATCAAAGCTTTTGAGAGAATATAAAGCTCGATAAATAGGGCATTTTCCGTATCGCTATTTCCCTGTGAGAAAAGGTTTTCTTGTGCGAGAGAGAGAAAAGATTCAAAACGTCTATCCACCTCTACATAACCCTCTGGGGAATGTGCAACAAAAAGCAACATATAAAAATACTCAGTGCCGCAAATATGTCCATCACAAAATAATGCATAGATTTTCTCCCGCAAAATCGTAATAATCTCTACTAAAAGCGCATTGCCATCAGGCTTGGATTGCAACAATACAATGTCATTTGTCTTAATTGCACGAAGTTCTTTGATAAGTTCTTTTAATTGGGTTTGAGAATGAGGAGAACGAAGAGCATTTATAAAAATATGAAAAAAAGATGAGATTCTATCGTATTGCTCATAAAAATGCTGGGAGAAGCTTTGAATTTGTTGCATATAGAAATTATTCTTCTTGTGTAAAAGTATGGCTTATTTGTGGTGTTTCTCTATCGATAATCCACACATACCCAAGTTCTCCTGTATTTGCATAAGGCACTATATCAGCACTTAAATAGCCATAATTCTCCCGCACATTTTCCACCACGCCCACAGGAATATTTTCTAAAAAGATACCATCAAGTCCGCTTGTAAAGACCTTATCCCCTTTACGTATTTCGATCCAATCAGGGATATAATCAATGAGCATTTTGCCCTTATGAGAGCCAGACACAATACCCATAGCCTTATGTTCCCCAATATACACATCATAATGACAATTTTCATTGCCATTTAAAAACCCCTCTAATCGTCCATTTTGCACTACTGCTACCCCAAAAGCAACATTGTCTTTAACAATGCCAAAGATTCTATCCTCAATCTTTTCATTCTGTCGATATTCGCTCAAATCTGTATCAAGCCACACTCTATTACGTTCTCCCAATGTCGCAAACGAAATGATACGTGCCTGATGAATCTCACTACCACTATGTGTAATCCCACCCCTGCCTATGAGATTACGTAATTTAGCATTATCATCTTTAAGTATCTGTTTTTCAAGTAGCAGCCTATCATACTGTGCCACTTTTGCACTTAGCATCTCTATTTGTTTAGCCTGATCAAAGTATTTGTTGCGAGCATTTTCCATACTTTCTTTAGAATCTAAGAAAAATGCCTTAACATAATCGCTTACTCCTAGAATCTTTGCCTGAATGGATTTATCTACTTCCATCAAAACCAAAATACATATAAAAAAAACAATCCCAAAAATAAGGATTTTATATCGCATAATTCTCTCTAATCAAAAGCAAGTTGATTGAGTAAATCTAGGTCTTCCATTGCCTTACCCGTGCCTCTTGCCACGCACAAAAGTGGCTCTTCACCCACATAAACAGGCAGCCTCACAATATCTGAGAGATATTTATCAAGCCCACGAATTAATGCCCCACCGCCTGTAAGCACAATGCCATTTTCTACAATATCCCCTGCTAAATCTGGGGGCATAGATTCAAGCACAGATTTAAGAGCATTGCTTATCTCACGTAATTGATCCTTCATCGCTTCACGCACGTCTTCACTCGTAAGCTCAATGGTGTTAAGCAACCCACTCACTTGGTCGCGCCCACGCACCTGCATAACAAGAGGCTTTTCCATAGGAGAGGCTGAACCAATTTGAATTTTAATCTCTTCTCCTGTGCGCTCACCTATGAGGAGATTAAATTTCTTCCTCACATAGTCCATAATAGCTACATCGAGTTTATCTCCAGCCACCTTGATAGACTTACTAATGACTAATCCACCTAAAGAAATCACACCAATTTCTGTCGTCCCGCCACCAATATCAATGACCAAATTTCCCTTAGATTCTTGAATCTGCAGTCCCGCCCCAATAGCTGCTGCCATAGGCTCTTCTATCAAAAACACTTCTCTTGCCCCTGCACTCATTGCAGATTCTTTAACAGCCTTCTTCTCCACACCTGTTAGCCCATAAGGCACACACACCATAATGCGAGGACGAACAAGCGTTTTACGTTTATGAGCCTTCTCAATAAAATAACGTATCATTTTTTCAGTCATATCAAAATCAGCAATTACACCATCTTTCATTGGGCGAATAGCTTGAATGCCATCAGGGGTTTTTCCAAGCATATCTTTAGCTTCTTTGCCCACAGCAAGAATCTTGCCCGTGCTGAATCTATCAGCCTGCACAGCGACTACGGAAGGCTCATTGATGATGATACCCTCTCCTTTAACCAAAACCAAAGTATTTGCTGTCCCCAAATCTATCGCAACATCTTTGGAAAAAGTCCCAATGAGTCTATCCATCAGCATAAAAGCTCCTTAAAAATGCAAAATAAATTGTAAATTATACATTCTAATCCTTTGCCAAACCTTTGTTTTGTCTTAAATTAGGCTCTTTTTTGTATATTTTTCTTTTTTTAAGCAAAAAAGGTTTTTCTTTATGAGCAATACATTCTTTTGTAATCGTAATTTCATATCCTTCAAGCTCAGGCAAATCATACATCAAATCAATCATTGCTTCCTCCATAATCGACCTTAAACCTCTTGCACCCGTTTTGCGAGCAATAGCAAGCTCTGCAATAGCCTCAATCGCACCCTTTTCAAAATGCAAATACGCTCCATCAATCTCAAATATTTTTTGATATTGTTTAATAAGCGCATTCTTGGGCTGAGTGAGAATCTGCATCATTGCTTCTTTGCTGATGGGGGCAAGTGTGGTAATCATATGAAGCCTACCAATAAGTTCAGGAATAAGCCCATAAGCAATTAAATCATCAGGCTCTACAAACTCAAGCAACGCATTCTCCTCACTCTTTCCTTTTTTCTCCCCGTGGAATCCAAGTACATTGCCACCCAAACGTCTTTTAATAATATCGCTCAAACCATCAAATGCTCCTCCGCACACAAAAAGAATATCGCTTGTATCAATTTGCACAAAGTCTTGATTGGGGTGCTTCCTCCCGCCCTTGGGGGGGATATTCACTAAGCTACCCTCAATAATCTTTAATAGTGCCTGTTGCACACCCTCACCAGATACATCACGAGTAATAGAGCGATTTTCCGAAAGACGTGAGATTTTATCAATCTCATCAATAAACACTATACCTTTTTGTGCCTTTTTTACATCACCATTCGCCGCCTGAAGAAGCCGCGTGAGGATATTCTCTACATCTTCACCCACATATCCTGCTTCTGTGAGACTTGTAGCATCAGAAATAGCAATAGGGATATCTAAGAATCTTCCTAAAGTCTGTGCCATAAGTGTTTTACCGCTACCTGTGGGACCAATAAGTAAAATATTAGATTTAGAAAGCTCCACATCGCGTAAATTCTCACTTACTTGCTCCTCTCCTTTGATAATGCGCTTATGATGATTATAGACAGCTACGGAAAACACACGTTTTGCCTCATCTTGCCCTATCACATATTCATCAAGTTGTGCTTTGAGCTCTTTAGGAGAGGGGGTATTCATAAGCATAGGCTCTTCCTCATCACTCTCCTCTTTATCGTGCTTCATATAGCCCGTAAGCGTTTTATAAATAACACTAATACAATTTCTACAAATATACACACCGGGTGTGCTTCCAGCTATAAGGGGATTATAAGAGCTTTCTTTTGCCTTACAAAAACTGCATTCTTTTTTATTGGCATTATCCATTATTTGCTCCTCTAAAGGGGATTCCACGTGTGCTTGAGAGGATAAACTCACAAATATAACGTATCGTATGGCTTGGATTTGATTCAAGCTGTGCTTGAGCAAGTTCACGTATAGGTGCGCTACGCGAGAATAGAAACTTATATATATGGCTTATCTCATCAATCTCTTCACGGGAAAAAAGTTTGCGCATACGATGTTTATTTAATCCCCTAATATAGGCTCTATTACCTTCTGCAAGGCAATATGGAGGTAAATCTTGCACCAAGACAGAGCCTCCACCTATCATACAGCCACTACCGACTTTGACAAATTGATGCAAAGGTGTCAAACCGCCGATATTTACGTAATCACCAAGCTCTACGTGTCCACCAAGCGTAGCATTATTAGCCAATACGCAATCACTTCCTACAATGCAATCGTGCGCCACGTGAGTGTATGCCATAAATAAGTTTCTATCGCCGATGATGGTTTTGCCTCGCCCTCCTGCTGTGCCCGGATTTAAAGTAGTAAATTCACGAATGAGATTTTCATCTCCAATAATAAGCTCTGTCTTTTCGCCTGCATACTTTAAATCTTGTGGTGGCACGCCCACAGCTGCATTATTAAATACCTTATTACCCCTACCCAATGTTGTATAACCACTAATATGCACATAATTTCCTATAATGCAATCATCGCCGATTTTTACATTTTCATCAATAATACAAAATTCTCCAATTTGGACATTTTGCCCTATTTGCGCACCATCTTTGATAATACTTGTTTTTCCTATCATACCCAATTCCTAAACTTAACTTTTAGAATCTGCATCGGCAATCATTGCCTTAAGTTCTGCTTCAGATACAATCTTATCGTCTACAAACGCCTGTGCACCCAGCTGCCATACACTACCCTTATGCTTAAGCACTCTTAATTCATATAAAAGCCTATCACCGGGCGCGACAGGTATGCGGAATTTGACATTATCAATCGTCATAAAATACACAATTTTGTTTTCTGCCTGTGTAATATCATCGCCAAACATACTGACAAATGCCAACAAACCACCCGCTTGTGCCATACCCTCAATTTGCATAACACCCGGATAAATAGGCTTATGGGGAAAATGCCCCAAAAATATCTCCTCATTAATCGTTACATTTTTATATGCCTTGATATAGCCATCTGGTTCTTTATTATTGCTATTGGCTCTTAGCTCTATCACTCTATCCACAAGCAACATAGGATAACGATGCGGGAGAATCTGACGGATTTTTTCTATATTCATAATCGGCTCTTGCATAAGTCTCAACTCCTTTTAAACAAATATAACATTTTACCAAAAAATCTTAATATGTAGTGATAGCAAACACACTGCTCTCTTGAAAATACGCATCAATAAAGACTCTAAGAGAATACTTGATACATTTATCCAAAACAATGATGGGATTAAGACTATCAGCCCCGCATAATGCCGCACGTAGCAATAGTTCACATTCATAAGCAGGAGGATTGTATACCATTTCTTGTGTATCTTTATAATGTGTCTTTAGCAGTAAATTTATATCA
The DNA here is from genome assembly GCF_039555295.1 of Helicobacter mastomyrinus. NCBI lineage: Bacteria > Pseudomonadati > Campylobacterota > Epsilonproteobacteria > Campylobacterales > Helicobacteraceae > Helicobacter > Helicobacter mastomyrinus. Next base: position 1,025,257 of record NZ_CP145316.1, read on the forward strand.
TCAATGCTGATAAACACGCTATCATCGTGTTTTGCATAGCCTATTTCTACACTTTGCATTTGAGATTCTATATCTTTGATAGACTCTCTCACATATGTAATACTTGATGTTTTTACCATATTTTTGCTTTTTGAATGTGTTATCACATAAGAATTTATCGCTTCGCCATTATCCATACACACACTACGCAAATTGCGCCATAGGATCTTTGAGCGTTTATAAAGGGCATATTCCATCCCTTCACTCTCACACTTATCACGTATTTCGAATATAAGTTTGCGTTGCTCATTGCTTCCGGGCATAATTTGCTTACCGATATTACTCATCAATTCTAATGGAATCTGCCTTTGCTTCTCCCTTTGTTTGTTGAGAGCAAACTGACAGCCACAATAGGTTTGCTTATAAAGCTTATCTTTGTTTGCCAATTCGCTTTGAGCTTGTGTGCCTCCATTGCTCCGCACATCAACCTTTATAAAATCCAAATTATAAGCTAGGGCTATCTCATCACCCTCCGCAAAAAGAATCTTCTGTTCCTTAAGCGGACTAGAAAGCAATGTTGAGGTAAAAGACTTGATAGACATTTTTGCTGCCACTTGTGCTGTTTTTTCTAAACGCATATCAAAACACTTGACACATCGCTCACCTTTTTCAGGTGCTTCTTCTAATCCCTTTACATCTGCAAACCACTTTTTGCTTTCATATTCTCCCTCTATGAGTTCGACCCCCAACATATTACAACTCCTCTTGACATCAAGCAATCGTAAATCATATTCTTCTTTGGGATGGATATTTGGATTATAAAAATATCCTATCATTCTGCTTTGCGGATATATCTTTTGCAACTCACTTAAAAAATAATGGCTATCCACAGAACAGCAAATATGCACGAGCATATCTTGACTTTTATTATGTATATGACTTTGCTCACTCATTCTCTATCCTTTGCAAAATACCAAAATGACACTACTCCTATAAACACAACGGCTGCCAAAAATACTATAAGCACCATATCTAGCTCTGTCATTTCGCACTCCTTTTAATTTCATTCTATAATAGAAACATCAAACCTCTATAAATCGTCTTTAATCTCTATATTTGCTTTACTTGTATAATGTTTCCTGTGAAACATTACGACTTTGCTGTTGCACTAAAGTGCTGCAAAGTCTTGTTTAGTGGAGCATAGCCCCACACAAAATGCCTGAAGGTTAACTTATAACCGCTTTGCATTCATCAAGTTAGTTCTCTAAGGCTTGGTATAAGCTATGTAGTATTTGTATTTTCTTGTGCTACTTTTTCACGTAGCTGCCCACATGCTGCGCTAATATCCACACCCCTAGATTCTCGTATCGTGCAGAGTAATCCTCTCTGCACTAAAAAATCTGCAAAAGCCTTAACATCATTTATTTGCGGACGTTCAAACGCACTGCCACTATGAGAATTAAACAAAATAAGATTGACTTTTGCCTTAATGCCATTAAGCAAAGAAAGCAATTTTTTCGCGCTTCTTATATCATCATTCACATCTTTAATCATAAGATATTCAAACATCACTCTTTTTCGGGTATCGATAGGAAACTGCCGCACCTGCTCTAGCACATCAGCGATATTATAGGCTTTATTGATAGGCATAAGCTTTGAGCGTAGCTCATCATCGACAGCGTGCAGAGAGATAGCTAACTGCACTCCAAGATTCAGCTCCCCCAATGCCTTAATCTTAGGCGCAATACCACTTGTAGAAATTGTTTGTCGTCTCGCGGAAATACTTAACCCTTGAGGTTCACTGAGAATCTTAATAGCCTGTGCGACATTTTTTAAATTATCAAGCGGCTCACCCATACCCATATAGACGATATTTACACTTTTATGTGCGGGAATATGATTATCCCTTTTCATCATTACGACCTGCTCGACTATCTCACTTGCATCAAGGTTCCGCACGAAGCCACCTTTTGCTGTGGAACAAAATACACAGCCAATTTTGCAGCCAATTTGGCTTGAAAGACACATCGTCCATTTTTCACTCTCACACACTTCACCCTTTTTCCGCTTTTCACGCATTTGTATTAACACAGATTCAAAAGTATGTCCATCTTTGGTAGCAAAAAGATATTTCTTACTCCCATCGCGACTGCATTCTACACGTATGGGTTGAATCTGTGAGAGTGCAAAGTGTGATTGCAAAAACTGCTGTGTAACTTTTGAGATATTATCCATACGCCATATATCATTTTCATATCGATGATAAAGCCAATGATATATTTGCTTTGCACGAAATGATGGAGAGATGAGCGCAGATAACTCCTCTAATGTATAGCTATAAAAACTAGGATTGGTATCTAGGCTTTTCATATATGTTTACCTTTTGTTTTATTTCCCAATGCAAGAGAAAGATTCTCTATAAATGATGAATGCTCGAGCAACTTTTGCTTTATCGTATTGTGATTTTGCATAAACTCCTTATGTGCGTTTTGATGACAATAGTTACTCACAGCAAATACACCCACACACGGAATCTCAAAATATTGCGCCACTCTCATTACTGCAAAGAATTCCATATTTTCTAGGGCAATACCTGCATTTGCAAAAGCTAAAGCAATATGTCCATCGGTTGTAATATAATTAGAACTATTCACTATCACTTTTTTATATCTATTAAGCGTTTCACGTGAAACATAATCATTTTCGCCCAATGTATTACTTTCAATATGATTATCCAAAGGCGTATAAGCCTTCCCATCTAAAAATGCGATTTCAATTTGTGTCGCGCTATCAGCAATACATACATCCCCTATATTGATGTCTTTACTATATGCCCCCGCACTCCCTACAAAAACTATACTATCTATACATTCCCTCATACATATTTGCATTAGTCCTATGGTGCTCTCACATAGCCCTATGCCTATGGACTTTGCAAAGGCAAAATACTCTCCATTACCCGCACATACTATCATTTACACGCCTACCATTCCCCATATTTTAAACACACTAGATTCTCACCGAAATACCCTTTTGCTGCAGATAATGTTTCAAGGCATTGATTTCAATCTCTCCATAATGAAACACACTCGCTGCTAATGCCGCATCAGCTCCATATATAAACGCATTGGCAAAATCCTCCATTTTCCCCGCACCTCCACTTGCGATAATAGGCACATTCACACAAGAAGCTAAAGATTCTATCATCGCTTTATCATAGCCATTTTTTGTACCATCAGTGTCCATACTTGTAAGCAAGATTTCTCCCGCACCTCTATCACACACTTCTTTTACCCATTCTACTATATCTTTCCCCGTATCTACTCGCCCACCATTGATATAAATATGCCATAAATGCGGGGCTATCATCTTCGCATCAATAGCCACGACAATACATTGTGAGCCAAATCGCTTTGCACCCTCATCAATCAGCTGTGGATTCTTAATCGCTGCGCTATTAATGCTAATCTTATCACACCCCGCATTAAGTAAGGCAGACATATCCTCTAAAGAACGTATTCCTCCACCCACGCTAAAGGGTATAAAGATTTCTCTAGCAATATTTTTTACAATCTCTATCATCGTGCCTCGCTGCTCATAACTTGCCGTAATATCAAGTAGCACTATCTCATCTGCACCCTCATCATTATAACGTTTAGCAATCTCCACAGGATTCCCCGCATTTTGCAATCCTACGAAATTTACACCCTTTACCACTGCTCCATTGCAAACATCAAGGCAGGGGATAATCCGTTTTGCTAAACTCATTATTTTGCTCCTTTATATTTTAAACATTTAGATATTGCCCCCTACAATATAGGCAAAAACATTGTGTAAATATGTAGATTTCTTAACGTTATGATAGCTAAATACTCTTTACAAATACAAAATATTTGCATACTTTAGGTTATAATGCTGCTGAAATAAAGGGTAAGATAGTGGCAACATACCGAGCAAAAAAACATTTTGGGCAGAATTTTCTGCAAGATTCTCACTATCTCCATAAGATTATCCAATCCACTCCCACACTCCCTATCCAATGTATAGAAATTGGGATTGGCTTGGGTGATTTGACACAAGAGCTATTGAAAATAGAACCCTTGATAGCCTATGAAGTCGATTTAGACTTATGTTCTTTACTTGATAAAAAATTTTCTAGTCATATTCAAAGTGGACGATTAAAAATCATTTATGAAAATGTTTTGAATCTCCACCAAGAACAACAATGGCTTTATGAGCAGGAATATAAGGTGGTCTCTAATCTGCCTTATTATATTGCCACACATATTATTGTGCGACTTTTGCGCGATAGATTCTGTCGTGCTTTACTTGTAATGACACAAAAGGAAGTAGCACAAAAATTTTGCGCCTTAAGCGGAGAAAGTGCATTTTGCGCCTTAAGTGTTTTAACACAAACTTTAGGCGAGACACAAATGCTTTTTGATGTGCCAAATAGTGCCTTTTCTCCTATACCAAAGGTAACCTCATCTGTTTTTGTGATACATAAACATCACCTTCAAACATTTGAAGCCTTTTCCCTCTATGATTTAGAATCTTTTTTAAAATCTGCATTTCACGCACCACGTAAGACGCTTCTTAAAAACCTCTCTACTGCTTTTGATAAAAAGCTCTTAGAAAAGGCTTTAGAATCTGCCTGTGTGCCGTTCAATGCACGACCACACGAAGTAAAGACAAAAAGTTTTCACCACATTTTAGAAATTCTTAAAAAAGGACACAACAATGGAAGACAAGAACACACCACAGGAACAAAATAACCAAACAAGCAAATTTAAATCATTTGCAGAAAGATTCAAAAAAAAGACCCCTCAAGAACAAGCCGATGATATGACTGCTTTTTCTCATACAGAATCTACTCCACATACACCAAAGGACACGCGTAAAGCAAAACCCTATCAAAACAGACAAGGCAACTCTCAAAATAATAACGAGCAGGGGCAAAAATCATTTGAAAAACGCAAATGGCAGGGCAAAAATCCTATGACTCAAAATCAAAACAAAAATTCATCTCACAATGAGCCAAAAGATGGCATTAGAGAAGTGCAAAATGCAAACGAAAAAGGCAATCTAGGACTACATAAAGATCTTAAAAGAGGCGTAGAGGCAAATACGAGAATCCAACGTCAAAGCCTCAATCCTCATAGCAAACTAAATCTCAACACAAAGGCAAGTGTGCGCATTACACCTCTGGGTGGATTGGGCGAGATTGGCGGGAATATCACCGTGATTGAAACGCCTAATTCTGCCATTGTCATTGATGTGGGTATGAGCTTTCCTAATGAAGATATGCACGGCGTGGATATCCTCATCCCTGATTTTAGCTATCTCTTTGCGATTAAAGACAAAATCGCCGGTGTTATCATCACCCACGCACACGAAGATCATATCGGGGCTGTGCCTTATCTCTTTAAACTCCTGCAATTCCCCATTTATGGCACACCTCTACCGCTTGGTATGATAGGCAGCAAGTTTGATGAACACGGATTAAGCAAATGCCGCTCTTTTTTCAAAATCGTAGAAAAGCGCAAACCCATTAAAATCGGCGCATTTGAAGTAGAATGGATTAATATCACGCATTCTGTGATTGATGCCTCCGCCCTTGCTATACGTACCGAAGCAGGGGTAATCCTACACACAGGAGATTTTAAAATCGACCACACACCTATTGATAATCTCCCCACAGATTTGCATCGTTTAGCCCATTATGGAGAAGAGGGCGTTATGCTTTTGCTAAGCGATTCTACAAATTCCCATCGCAGCGGCACGACACCAAGCGAAGCGAGCGTAGGACCGACATTTGAAACACTTTTTAAAGAAGCTAAAGGGCGTGTGATTATGAGCACATTCTCCTCTAATATTCACCGCGTATATCAGGCTATCGCCTATGGATTGAAATTTAATCGCAAAGTCGCAGTCATCGGGCGCTCTATGGAAAAGAATCTTGAAATCGCCCGTGAGCTAGGCTATATCGAGCTACCTCAAAATATTTTTATCGAAGCGCACGAAGTAGCAAAATATCCCGATGAAGAGGTGCTCATCGTAACGACAGGCTCTCAAGGTGAAACAATGAGCGCACTCTATCGTATGGCAACTGATGAACATCGCCATATCAAAATTAAGCCAAGCGATATGGTTATTATCTCTGCTAAGGCAATTCCGGGCAATGAAGGCTCTGTCTCAACCGTGCTTAACTTCCTCCTTAAAGCTGGGGCAAGAGTAGCATATCAAGACTTTAGCGAGATTCACGTAAGCGGACACGCCGCACAAGAAGAACAAAAGCTTATGCTAAGGCTCATTAAGCCTAAGTTTTTCCTCCCCGTGCACGGTGAATACAATCACATCGCTAAACACAAGCAAACCGCTATCGCCTGTGGTGTGCTCGAAAAAAATATCTACCTTATGGAAGATGGCGACCAAATCGAAGTGAATCCTAACTATATGAAAAAGGTGCGCAGTGTCAAAAATGGTAAAACATTTATTGATAATCAAATCAATCGTCAAATTGAAAATGATGTCGTGCTTGACCGCCAAGCCCTAGCCAGTGATGGCATTGTAATTATTTCTGCAAAGATAAGCAAAGAGCGCAAAATTTTAGAGACCAAAATTTTAAGCTATGGACTTGTAGCAGATAAAGAGGATAAGGGCTTTGAAAAGGAAATGAATGAGACCCTAGAATTTATGGTAAAAAACTTTAAGGCAGAGGGATTTAATGCAAAGAATCTCGAAAATGAGGTGCATACCCTTTTTAAACGGCATATTTTTAAGAAAGTCAAAAAATATCCTACCATCGTGCCAATGATTTATGTCGTGTAGGTGCGCTATGGCAAAGCTAGATTACACCCTCATTGCAAAAGATGTCCTGAGTATAGAATCTAAAAGTTTACTTGATGCTGCAAAGCGACTTGATGAGGAGGAATTAAGCGCGATTATAGAGAGGATTATCCACTCTAAAGGAAAGCTTATCGTATGTGGGGTGGGCAAAAGTGGGCTTATCGGCACGAAAATCTCTGCCACGCTTTCTAGCACAGGCACGCCAAGTGTATTTATGCACCCCACAGAGGCTATGCACGGGGATTTAGGCTTAGTGCAAAAAGATGATATTATCCTTGCGATTAGTTATAGTGGCAAAAGTGAGGAATTACTCAACATCATTCCGCATATCAAACGTTTGGGGAATCCTATCATCACAATGAGCAAGGATAAAAACTCTCCTTTATCCGCGATGGGTGATTATTTTTTAGACATTAGTATAGAAAAGGAAGCCTGTCCGCTTAATATCGCCCCTACGAGTTCTACAACGCTCACCCTCGCACTTGGTGACGCCCTAGCCGTGTGTTTGATGAAAAGACGCAATTTTAAGGCAAATGATTTCGCCTCTTTCCACCCCGGCGGTGCATTAGGTAAACAACTCTTTGTAAAACTCAAAGATGTAATGCAAACAGACAATCTGCCCCTTATCTCGCCTGATATGCCACTCTCTCAAGCTATTATCATAATGAGTGAAAAACGACTAGGCAACGCCATAATCACACAAGATAATGCGCTATGGGGGATTTTAAGCGATGGGGATTTGCGCAGAGCGATGATGAATGCTGATTTTCGCCTTGACGCTCCTGTGAGTGCATATGCTACGCGCTCTCCAAAAACTTGCGATAATCCAAATATTCTTGCCTTTGACGCACTCAAAATGATGGAGGCAAACAAGATTCAGCTACTTATCATCACAGATAAGCAAAATCATATACAAGGTGTTATACACTTACATACTTTGATTGCAGCGGGATTAAAATAGTCATAAATAGTCTCATAAGGAGGAGAGTATGTTTGAAAAAATAGATGAAATTTTTAAAAATATTGAGGATATTCGCGATGATATTACCATATTGCTCAATATCGCTAAAATCTCGCTTGTAGATTATATTATGATTAAGCGCGGCTCACAGGATATGCCCGAACATCTTGGTTTTGATTTACTCGCACAAATTGATGTTGAAATAGAAAAGCTCAAGGCACAAATTGACGCACTTAATAAACTTAAACGAGAACTCCTTGTATTTTAAAACAAATCTTTAAAGACAAGCTCTCATATCGCCTTCGCCTCCTTTAATCCTTGAATCTATAGGTATTTTCTGCCAAAGCCCCTTTATACTCATAATTAAAATATAACTTTTCTCACACTTTTTAATTTTCACTTTAGTTTTCATTTGCTATTATCAGCTATTCATTTGCAAATCATTCTTATTATTGTTTGTAAATGATAGTATCACTTAAAATTTTCAAGGAGGAACAATGAAAATTATTCCGTATAGCACCTTAGTAGCAAGTTTGCTAAGTAGCTTTGCAATCGCAGATTCGCTAGATTCAGCAAATAACCAAATGGGGGGGGGGCATAGCCAAGAATCAAGTCAAAATGTAGATGATGAAAATGTCCGCAAGGTTAATCTAGGGCGCTCTGTGGTAAGTGCTTCAGGCTATGAGCAAGATATAAAAGATGCTCCGGCAAGTATAGCCATTATCCCACGTGAGGAAATACTCACTCGCCCTATTAGAGACCTAGGCGATGCGGTGCAAGATATTCCGGGTGTGTATGTGGAAGCCGGAAAAACAGGGGGTAATACCATTTCTATGCGTGGGCTTGGCTCAGCTTATACGCTTATCCTTATTGATGGCAAACGACAAAATGTCGCTCAAGGCTTTGATGCTAATGGCTTTAATGGCACCTTTACTTCCTTTATGCCTCCTGCTAGTATGATAGAGAGGATCGAGGTTATTCGAGGACCTGCTTCTATCATCTATGGAAGCGATGCAATGGGTGGGGTGATAAATATCATTACTAAAAAACATAGCGATAGATTTAGCAGGGAATCCAACTTGAGACTACACTTTCCCAACATCCTCAAACCTTTGGTCCTCAATATGGAATAAATGGCTATATGAATATCCCTCTTATAAAAGAAATGCTTTCTTTGAATCTTCGTGGAGCCTACAAATGGGGTGGGCAAAATGCATTTTATGAACCCGGTAAGGGACCCCATACACCTATCACATATACATCAGGCAATAATGGCAGCGTAAATTTTAGCAATCCATATTATAATTGGTCTGCTACAGGCTATACCCAATGGAATGCCGGAGGACGGCTCAACTTCACGCCTAATAAAAATAATTATATCTACTTAGATTCTGAAGTATTCTTTGCACGGACAGGAAGCCTCAAAACATCATCAAGCAGCATTACTGCGGTAAGAGATTTCTATAAATTTAATAATATTTTAAGCCACACCGCAGATTATGATTGGGGTAAAATCAATAGTTATATACAATATAGTCAAACACAATGGGCTTCTCACGCTGATACCAATAGCACTTGGGGTAGTGGGCTTTGGCCAGGTTCATCAAAAGGAAATACCGTAGATTGGGCGAATGGACGATACAATCGAGACCTTATTTTTCAATCTACCTTTACTGATGATTTTGATTTTGGTAGAGCAGGAAGCCTTATCTTTAATGGTGGAGTGTATTATATATGGCAGCAGCTCTATACTAAAAACAATGGCTTTAGAAGAGATATGAATCAAGTAGCCCTTTTGCCGAGGGTGAATATCTCATCAATCAATACTTTAGCACGACTCTAGGCTTACGCTACAATTACAGCGATATTTTTAAGGCTATCCCTAATCCTCGATTCTATGTGAATTACAATCCTACCGATTGGCTTACTTTTAAGGCTGGCATTGCCACAGGGGTGCTTGTGCCACAGCTTAGCTATCTCTATGAGGGTTATACGTTAAGCACCGATAGGGGTAACAATAACACAACCACGGCATCTTATGGTAATAAAAACCTAAAGCCCGAGCAGAGTGTGAGCTATGAGCTAAGCGCTATTCTTGATACTGAACCAGCTATGCTAATATTAACCGGATTCTATACAGATTTTAATAATAAAATTTCAAGCGTTACAGGCATTCAACCCGGAACTACTATCGATGGTGTATTATGTGATGCAGCGGGTGCTAATCAATGTGCCTTTTATCGCAACCTTGATAGTGCTATGCTCACAGGAGCAGAGACAAGCTTTAAGCTAAAGCCTATTTATGGAATCTCTCTTGATGCAAGTTATGGATTTACTTATTCAAGAACACTTAGTGTCTCTAATGCAAATCAAGAATTTCTTGTAGGTGAGCCTATAAACAATATTCCTAAACATAAATTTACCATTAAGCCAAACTATCACTATAAGAACTTTGATGCCTATATTCGCTGGAGTGGTAACTTCCAAACACCCACTTCCGCAGTGCAACAAAGCAGTCTTGCTACAAGTGCGCGAGGACTTGTAGGGAAGTATTATAAAGATTATCAGTTAGTAGATATTGCGGCTACCTATAAGTTTAATAAAACTTATGCCCTCACTTTTGCGGTGAATAATCTCCTTGATGTGAAATTCTATGATCCAGATAATTTGATTACTTATAGCAGTGGAAGGGGTGGCACATCATATATTAATCCCTATCAAAGAATCTTGCCCGCAAGAGCATATTGGATAAGTTTTAGGGCGGATTGGTAACCCCCCCCCCCCCATACCCTATCTACTATTAAATAGGTAGGGTATCCTCTCAAGTAGCCTTTAGTTTATGACTTCAATCCGTAACATTCTCTGTTTAGACAAATCATTCTAAGACAACCTCACATAGCCTCGAACGTGTTTTTATTTATGGCTTTGGCTTTACTAATCCCAATCAATAGTTTTCTGCTTCATAGATAAAGCCTATAAAGCCCTAAGCATATCCTCAAAGCTCTTTTGAAAGGCTATAAGCCCTTCATCTAAAAGCTTTTGTGATAAATTTTGATAATTTATCCCCGCTTTGCTTACCTCCCCCCAAAATGCGTTGCGCTCTTGTGCGCTAATCAGTGATTTTTGTGCTTTGTTTGTGCTATTTTCATAAGCTCTAATCGCCTCAAGCGGTGCAGTATTCACACTATGAGGTAAAATCAAGCTATCAATATAATAGCTTGGTGGTAAATCCCCGCTTTTCACGCCTGTAGAAGCAAAAAGTGTGCGGATAGAATCCACTTTGAAATGCTCAATTTCCCCATAGCAATCCATCGCATTGATAATGCCCATTTTAGCCTGTAAATGCTGCTCTAAATGAGTATCTACCGCCCTATCAAAACGTGAGACAAATACACTAATCACAGCTTGAATGTGTGAGGTTTGTATGCCCTCTTTTAATGCAATGGCACATTCTTTGGCTTGATTTGGTGTGAAAATAAGTGTGGCATTGACATTTATACCCCTTTGTGTAAGAGCATTCATCACTTCATATCCTGCGGGAGTAGCTGGGACTTTAATCATCACATTAGGCATAGCTATGGCATTATAGAGTCTTATGCCCTCATCTATACTTTTAGCAGCATTTTCACTCAAAAATGGGTCGATTTCAATGCTTACAAAACCCTTGCTCTTATCTTTATCCCACAAAGGCTTTAGAATCTCTGCTGCCCTCTTAATATCTGCTATGGCAAGATGCTCATAAATCGCCTTGGGCTTCGCGCCTTTGAGGGCTTGTATAGCTGCTGCATAGGCGGAGGTTTTAAGGCTTTGAGCGAAAATGCTAGGATTGCTTGTCGCTCCTTGTATTGCCCCTGAATCTACCAATGAAACAAATTCCTTTTCTAAAAAATCCTTTTGGATAAAATCACACCATAAGCTAAAATCAAGCGGCATTATTGCTCCTCGTAAATGAAATTTATAATGTAGATTCTATACCTGAAAAGCTTAACTTGCAAATGTGAAGCAAAAGAATAATGCTTGCAACCCATTATGCCAACAAACCTCTTTATTAATGAAATCTTTTAGCACAAAAGAGTAGAAAATGGCTGGTACTCCATATTAATTTTATGATGAAAAGCCTAATTCTTTTGGCAAAATAGACATTTACAGAAGAAGAGGAGATTCACATCAATATCCCATAACCAAAGAGAATCTATCTAAAGTCAATAAAAGGTGACTCAACCAAAAACAATTTTGAGATATAAAGTGGGCTAAGAATTAATAAATCTAAAAAGCTAGTAGCAAGACAATAGACACCATTTGCCATTGATACCTCAAGCCTAAGCAATGCCAAAATAGCAAACCCTAGAATTTATCAACTTTTCATCAATCATTATCTTTGTGAGATGAAAAAGCATAACAAAAGCTTTCTATAAATCTATCCACTTTACTTATTTTGTAATTTAAGATTCCTATTTTTTGCTCTCATAAATAAATGGCACACTTTTGATACCCGCATCTACAACTTTTTGATTGATTTTCATCGTGTCCTTTGTATCAATGTTAAGGTAGTTTGTAGGCACCTTAGAATGCGGGGTATAGACTTCTCTTAGCACACTAAGCTTTTGCTTATTGTCCTTTGCATCAAGCAATCTATCGCGTATCATACTCGCCTTCAGTGGTGAATCTTGCCCCACAAAGCCAACAATCAGCATATACACATCAGAATCTACCAATCGCTTTTCAACACCCTGCAATTCCTTTTGACAGGAGGGGCAATTAGGATCAGAAACAATATAGGTGATTTTTTTCACATTTTTATTGGGGGAATGAAGGATGATGTATTCATCTTTAGCAATTTTTTTAAAAAATGTTTCAAGAGTAGCATTATCAGGCTTAGAGCTGGTGTCTGTCTGCTTAATGAGATTGCTCACAGCTCCCATATCCTCGCTTTTGTCGGCAAAAAATACATTTGAGACACCAATTACCACTTTGCCATCTTTGCTGGCAAAAATGGGTATTTGCATATCGCCTACGGCTATTAGCACGAGCTTCACATCAGGTGTTGAGGTGAGATTTTGGATTTTGATGATCTTTACATCTTGTTTTGCACTTTTTTTCAATGTCTCTTTAAGTGTCTCCTCAAAACTCGCCCCGAAACACAACGTGCTAAAAAGTGCTAAAAAAGCCATATATTGCAAGATTTTTTCAAATTTTTTCATCGCTCTGCCTTTAACAATATGGAATTTAGGCTAAGATTCTATAATATTTTGACAAATACAAAGGTAGATGATGTTAATAGACAATAAGGGTAAAAAAGCAGGGATTCTAAGCTCAAAGCATTATCCTTTTCAAGCCTCATATACAAAGCAATGGCGCAATATGGCGGTATTTTCTCTAGGATCAAATATCCCAAAGGCACACAAGCATAGCATAATGATTTTAGAATCGCTCTTTATGTGGCTAAAGGCACATTCCCGCCTCCATATTTGCGCTACTTCTCCTATATGGCGTAATCCTCCCTTTGGCTTTAAAATGCAAAATGACTTTTATAATGCGATTATGATATGTCAAAGTGATATGGGTCTAAGGGAGATATATAGGCTGATGTTTTATGCGGAACGGCGGTTTGGGCGAGGACGAAAAAGGGCTTTTAAAAACGCCCCTCGCACTCTTGATATAGATTTAATCTATTTTAACACCCTACGTGTGAATCTCTCTCACCTGCAAATCCCACATAAACACTACAAAGAGCGTCCATCGGTAATGCTGCCATTAAGTTTTATGGAATGCTTCTAGGGATTATAACGCTTTGGTAGGCTTATAAAGCAATGTGTAAGGTTGTGTTAAAAACTTAAAGTGTATAATGATAGACTTATTTTATTTGAGGTCAAGGAGGCAGCTATGTCTGGAATCTTAGCAGGGAAAAAGGGGTTAATCGTAGGTGTAGCAAATAACCGCTCTATTGCTTATGGTATCGCCAAAGCGTGTAAGGTACAAGGAGCAGATTTAGCTTTTACATTTTTAAACGAATCCTTAGAGAAAAGAGTGCGCCCTATCGCAGAGGAGTTTGGGGCAAAGGAGCGCGTGTATGAGCTTGATGTGGGTAAAGAGGAGCATTTTAACGCACTTTTTAACGCGATCAAAAAGGATTTGGGAGGACTTGATTTTATCGTGCATTCTGTGGCATTCGCTCCTAAAGATGCGCTAGAAGGGGACTTTATCCAAACGAGCAAACAAGCCTTTAATACCGCTATGGAAATCTCTGTATATTCACTCATCGAACTCTCCCGCACTATGCTTCCCTTGCTTAATCCAAATGCGGCGATTCTCACACTTACCTATCTTGGTAGTGTCAAATATGTAACAAACTACAATGTTATGGGCGTGGCAAAAGCTGCCTTAGAATCTTCTGTGCGCTATCTTGCCTATGACTTGGGAAAACAAGGCATTCGTGTCAATGCTATCTCCGCAGGTCCTATTAAAACCTTAGCTGCAAGTGGAATAAGTGATTTTAATATTATGCTCAAATGGAATGAAGCAAATGCGCCATTGCGTGAGAATGTGAGTATTGACCAGGTAGGAAATGCAGCGATGTATTTGCTCAGTCCTCTTGCAAGTGGCGTTACCGGTGAGGTGCATTATGTCGATGCAGGATATAATATTATGGGTATGTGTGCCACCGAGCAAGTCGATGGCAAAATCACACCGCGTTGGGATATTTTACGCTCTTAAAAAGCAATCATAATATTCGCGAGGTAACTAAGTTGCATAGGTAGAGATTCATTATTATTAGCTCCTAATTCCTTAAATTTATCACTTAGAGGAAAGCTGCCTCGCCCCATTACTTCAAGGCTAACAAAATCACTTAGCACAAAGCCTAATCCTAGATTCACATTTACCCCAAATCCTTTTGTGCTCTCATCATTAAGCTTAAGTGTGCATTATGCACACCCTGTCCGCCAAAGGTATAAAATCGTGGAGCGAATCTATACCCTTCTTCCCAAGTGATACCATAGCTTCTATATGATGGTTTCGCATCACTTTTCAAGAGATTTGAATCTGCGACTTCAACAAGGATACGCGTAAAAAGCTTTTGGCTCGTGTTTATCTGTAAGCCCACCGCGCCGCGTCCACTTAAACCACCTTTCTTGTTATACAAAGTCTCGCCCATATTGCTCCATTTGACATTTGTATCAGCATTTTTAAACCAAGTGGTTTGAGAACCTATACTTCCACCTGCTATGAAGCGGTATTTCTGCTCCTGTGCTCCAAAAGCACAGAATGCAAAAATAAATGTAATAAAAGCAAGAATTTTTTTTATTTTATCTCCTTTAATGATTTAATAAGATTATAAACTCATCAACTTAGCAAACCACAGCTTAATATAAAAATCGCACTTTTTTACCAAAACCTTAGTATAAGTGGAGACCAATCGAATAAATACCATAACATAAATCCTCCTCTTTATTTTAGCATTAAAGCTTAGTGCTAAACATTATTATCAAGGTAGAATCTATCCTGATACCCTCAAATTAAAAGTAAAGACCTAGAGGTATTCCAGCAACAAAAGCCCACATACTACACCTCCTTTTAAAGATTATCTCAAACCAAAACTTTATGATTTGATTGAATAATTATACTATATAATATAATAATTGTTATTATTTTATATATCAATATTTTGAGTAATGTAATTTTGTAACATAATCTTTTTTAAGTCAAATTTGCCTACAATGTGTCTTTTATTTTCATAAAGGATTCACAAACAATGCGTTTTAAAGCACAGCAGAGTCTCCACCTCATCTCACTTGGCTGCACAAAGAATCTTGTAGATTCTGAAGTAATGCTTGGACGATTACAATCTTATGCCCTCACGCAAGAGCTTGAGAGTGCTGATGTAATTATCATTAATACTTGCGGTTTTATAGAATCTGCCAAGCAAGAGAGTATCCAAACTATTCTCCACGCCTCAAGCAATCGCAAAAAGGGTGCATTGCTTGTGGTAAGCGGCTGCCTCTCGCAAAGATATGCTAATGAACTTAAAGCAGAAATACCAGAGATTGATATTATCACAGGCGTGAGCGATTATGACAAAATCGATAATATGATAGCTCAAAGGCGCGGCATAGCGTCTAATAAAGTCTTTTTGGCTGATGAAAACGATAAGCGCGTGATTGTCGGCTCATCTTTTCACGCTTATATTAAACTTAGCGAGGGTTGCAATCAACAATGTAGCTTTTGTGCAATTCCACAATTTAAAGGCAAACTCCATTCACGCACATTGCAATCCACACTCAAAGAATTGACAAATCTCTATAATCAAGGATTTAGAGATTTTAGTTTTATCGCTCAAGATTCTAGCTCATATATGCGTGATTTAGGGCAAAAAGATGGGCTTATACGGCTCATTCAGGCTATTGATAATCTTAACCTTGATATAAGTTGTAGGATTTTTTATCTCTACCCCAGCACGACTTCTTTACAACTCATAGAATCTATTGCTGCCTCAAAGTGCTTTTTACCATATTTTGATATGCCCATTCAGCATATCGCAGATTCTATGCTACGCACGATGAGACGAGGAGCAGATAAAGCGGCACATTTAGAACTATTAAGGGCGATGAGGGCAGTGCCACATAGCTTTATCCGCACAAGCCTTGTGCTTGGACACCCCGGCGAAGATGAAGCGGCATTTACAGAGTTGTGCGAGTTTATAGAATCTTTTGGCTTTGATAGGATTAATCTCTTTGCCTACTCGCCGCAAGAACACACCCTAGCCTATAAGCTACCTAAAGTAAGCGCTAAAATCACAAATACCCGTATAAATGCCCTTAATCGCATTATCAAAGCGCAGCAAAAGGCTCTAAATAAAGCTCTTGTGGGGCAGGAAGTGAATATTATCGTGGAGGGTAAAAGCGAGATAAGCGAGTATTTTTATAGGGCGCGGCTTGTGCTGTGGGGCAGGGATATTGATGGGGAGATTCTCATCAATGATAGCGAGATGTGTGATAAAAGTGGCAATATGCTGCCTTTAAGCGAAGGATATTACCGCGCCAAAGTCACTGCATACAAGCAAAACTTCCTTTTTGGTAAAGTTCTTGCGCATTTAGCGCATATTTCCTAGCAAAAACAGCAAAAAATAAAGACTTTTTAGATATAAGGATAGGCTTATGCACCTTTTATCTTCAATGACGGGGAGGATATTTATGTTTTCGCTACTTCGGCATTTGAGCATTAAAACTCAAATAGTTTCTCTTATGGGCATTCCACTTCTTGCTCTTATCTCTTTTCTCTGCTTGCAGCTTTCACAAACTTTCACATCAATTAACGAGGTTAAGGTGCTGCAAGAGCAAATTCGCATCTCTGAACAAATTTCAGATCTTGTGCACGAAATGCAAAAGGAAAGGGGTTTAAGTGCAGGGTTTGTGGTCTCTCAAGGGAAGCAATTTAGCAATGAGCTTAAAGAGCAGCGCACACGCACAAACAAAGAAATCAAGACATTGCAAGATATGCTATCAAATAGTAGTAATTTAAATGAAGCCTTTCTCACTACTTTGCAGCAAGGCTTAGAATCTATCCTAAAAATAGAACAAACAAGGCAAAAAGCTGATAACGCTATCACCTCACAAGAAAATATCACCCCACAGATAATAGGATACTACACTTCTACCATTGCACTTTTACTTGATGGCATTACAAAATCTGCTAATCTTATCAATAATGCCATTTTAGCTCGAGCTATGATAGCTTATACAAACTTCCTTTATGCAAAGGAGAGGGCTGGGCTAGAGAGAGCCACAATCAATGGTATATTTGCTGCTAATATCCCACCAAGCGATGCGCTTTATGATAAGGCGATTTCTCTTATATCCGAGCAAGAAAGTTTTTTAAAGATTTTTTTATTTATCGCTTCACAGGAAAGCAATAATGTTTATAACAAAGCCATCAAAGATAAAAGCTTTGCTGAAGTGCAAAGAATGCGTGATATTCTCACCCAAAAGCGACATACAGGAGATTTTGGCATTAATGCGAAACATTGGTTTGATACTATTACAGCAAAAATTGATGTGCTAAGAGATATAGAGGACTTTATTGCCACACGCATCAGAAATCTCACACTTGCACAACTTGATTCCTTGAAGGCTACTTTTGAAATATTGCTTGTGGTGTATGGCTTTGTGCTGCTTTTTACTATTGGTTTTAGTGTATTTGTGGTAAAAAATATCCTCACACGTTTAAATAATGTCAATACCAAACTTGCCTATATCACACAAAATAAAGATTTAACAGAGCAGGTAAAGATTCTTGCAAATGA
The DNA here is from genome assembly GCF_039555295.1 of Helicobacter mastomyrinus. Classification (NCBI taxonomy): domain Bacteria; kingdom Pseudomonadati; phylum Campylobacterota; class Epsilonproteobacteria; order Campylobacterales; family Helicobacteraceae; genus Helicobacter; species Helicobacter mastomyrinus. The sequence continues at coordinate 1,043,343 of NZ_CP145316.1, forward strand.
TGAAATTTCAAAAATGGCACACTCTGTAAATGCCTTTATCCGCTATATCCACGATGTATTCTTGGAAGTAGTAAAGCTTATCAAAAATAATCTCTCCATCACACAAACTCTTGTAAAAACATCTATCCAACTTGACAACAACACCAAGGATATTGCCAAAATCTCTAAAGATAATACCGAGATAGGCGAAGCAAGTGCAGATATTTTAAAGCAAAATATTACACTTTCAAATGCAACAAAAGAGGCTTTAGATAGTGTATTAAACAATATGGGAGAAACAAAGCACATAATACAATCCGTCAATGAGGAGATTGCTCAAGATGCACAAAAAGAGCACGAAAATGTGCAAAAGATACTCTCTCTTGCTAATGAGGCAAAAAATATTCAAGGAGTGCTTATAGCGATTACTGAGATTGCCGATCAAACCAATCTTTTAGCACTTAATGCAGCTATTGAAGCAGCAAGAGCAGGAGAACACGGACGAGGCTTTGCTGTGGTCGCTGATGAGGTGCGAAAGTTAGCTGAGCGCACACAGCACTCTATTACCGAGACAAGCGGCATTATCCAATCTATTTTGCAATCCATAGATGAAGTTTCTACCGATATGGAAAATAGCTCTAAATCTATGACTCGCCTTACAGAGCAATCTCAAGTGATGCATGCCAATATAGAATCTCTATCTTCATTGGTGCAAGAAGCAATGGAAAAATCTCTACAAAACCTAGAGGGCGCACAAAAAGTAGATGAAAATGCTTCAGCTATCGTGGAAAATGGTATCAAAATCGCCTCGTGCGTGAATCAAATCGTAGAAATTAGTGAAAATATACAAAATCACTCCCAAGCTCTTGGTGAACAAAGCAAAACGCTTGATGAAATGATGAGCACCTTTAAGATATAAGCCTATCATTTGTGCTTTGAGGAATCTCACTTGCCCAAGTAGGATCTTAGGCTTATATAAAATCGTGTGAGTGTATATGCGCTTATGCTCATCTACACTCCTATGTAACTTTTAAGCATAAATCTTCTGCTAAATGGGATAGATTCTTAGACTGATTTCCTCTTAAAAATTATAAACCTAAGTCCTAATGATTTTCAAAAATACTTTCTTAGATTCTATTGTTTCAAAAAATTTGCAATATGTGGCAAAATCGTGCTAAAGTCCGCGCCATTAGGAGCAAACACATCATCACATTTTTTGCGTAAAGGGGTATGCGTAAGCCATTTTTGTGCAAGTTTGCTTACTTCTAATGCGCTCTTTGCGTGAGACATTAGCCCCAAATCAAGCAAAAATCTATCGTGAAAAAGCAAAAGCGAACGTGTAGAAATCACCGGTATACCTAAATAACACGCTTCTAGATTCATTGTCCCACCCCCACCTACTAGCACATCAATAAATGGATAAAATGCCTTTGGCTCTAGCTTATTTCTAAGAATCTTCACATTCTTATATGTGCTAAAGGCAGATTCTAGACTATCGCTCTCATAACGTGGCATAATCAACACATTTGCCATATCACTTAGCAATGGAATACTCTCATAAATAATAGGCAGCTTTTGCTTCACATAATGCGCCTTATACTCCTCCTCCCGCACTAAGATAATGGGTAGTTTAGAATCTAGCCCATACTCACGCACAAATGCTCCCCTTTGCTTAGAATCCCGCTCATAAGAGGGCATATCTTGTAGCCATAATACCACATCGATAAAATCATAAGATATAACTTGCGATGGGAGCAGCCCCACACTCGTATAGCATATCTCTGGCACGATAAAAGGGCGAAACACAAGCGTAGAGAGTGGAATCGTGAGACGGGAGAGAAGAGTAAGCTTCTCTTTGCTAAATACCTCATCAGCTATAGGTGTATCAGCAAAATGCACTATGGGTATGCCTAAGCCAAAGGCACATTGCACCCCATCGACACTAGCACCTGTGATAAAAAGGCGTGGTATTTTGCCTAATTTCTCAAAAAGTGTGAGAAATCCTTTCTGCCGCTCAAGGCGAGATTCAAACTTGCCGAGCTTACTTTCTCCGCCATAGCCACCTATGGCTGTGGCTTGGATATTAAAAAGCCCTAAAAGCCTTGCGCATTCATCATAGCCCTCACTTTTGCGTGTGGTGATAATCACCTCATCAAAGGATTGGAGCTGTGGGATAAGGGATTTGAAAAACATCACATATTTTGGGTCAATAATATCAAGCCAAATCATATTTACCTCTGTGAATCTATCTATATCAAGCTATGGGCGCGAAACAAGGCTCAAGCCCATAAGGCAGGATTAAAATACTGCTGTGTAAAATATTATTGTAGCTTATTTTAGGACAAAAGGGATAGCTTTACTCCTAGCCCGTTTAATGCCATATCTCCTTTAAGATTCCATTTTCCATTCTTGCTGGTCGGGGAGTTTGCTTTGGCTGTCCTTTTTTAATATGTATGCTTTCTGCCATCTTCTGGGCTTGAGAGAAATGTAATCGCATATGCTTTCTATCTTTATAAACACCTATCATTATATAGACATACTCTCCATTATTTGATTGATACAATATATACTGATGTGAGGCAATGCTTTTAAGTGTATGGGGGGGTATTTCTTTGGCATAAGTGGCTACTATATAGTAATATCCCTCTTTAAGGTGAGATGTAAAAGGCAAAGAGCTTTCTTTAATATCTGCTTTTTTATCGGTATGGATTGTGGCATTTAGCTCTGTATCTTTAGAATCTGTAAGAACATCTTTATTCTTTGCGAGATTCTTAGTCTTTTTGTTTGAAGCAGATTGTGCATTTTCTTGCTCATCGTCTGCAAAGAGATTTCGTATAGAGGCGTTCTTATGCTCTTGGGTGAGTTGTGTGGGCTCACTTTTTATTGGAGCATTTTCTTTAGAATCTTTCTCCTGTGTCTTTTTATGCTTAATTTCTACTTTCTTATCTTCTTTATTTGTATATGTTGGGATATTCTTTTGGCTTATGTCTTCTTGTTTGGTTTGCTCTTCTTTGTTGCGAAGAGTTCTTGTAGAGCTGTTGTGACTTGTATTATCTTTATTTGGGGTATTTGAATCTGGTATAATAGGAGCTTGCTGCACAAATACTTCTTTGGCTTTGGCTAAAGCGACGAGCCCTATAGCTCTATCAACTAATGACAACAAAAGAGTCTGATCTACGTGGCGAATCATAGGTTTCATATTGCGTTGAATATGGGTTTGTTTAGTAAGTATTTCTATGGCTTGTTTATCTTTTTTGAGATCTTGATATGCATAGGCACCTATAAGATAGCGATAGAGTATTTCGCCTTTGCTCTCGCTCATATGCACGATATAGGGATATTGGGCAATTTTACTTAATATGCTAGGAGGCATTTGCCCTTTATATGCAGCCACTTGATAATAATATCCCTCTAAGGCTGCATTATACGTTTCTTTTTGCTCATCTGTTTTTTCTTTAGGTTTAAGATTTTCTACATACAAAGCTATATCTCTTATATCTTGATCGGTAAATTTAAAGCGCATAAGGCTTGCGCTCATTGTCCCTTTTGCCCCACCATTATCTCCCATACCTTGCCGATAGCCCAAAAGTATGCTCTCTAATACAGCATAAGGCATACCAGCAATGGGTTCGTGGAGTGCTCCTCCGGGAGGTATGCTTTTCCCTTTACCACCGTGACATTGGGCACAAGCTTTTTTATAGAGTTTGCCCCCATTTTTAAGAGAAGTAATCACGGCTTCATCATAAGTTTTAGACAATAATACTGTGGGGATAAAGCATAAACAAGCAATATATAACATACTTGCTGCACATAATAAAAAAGATTTGGTTGATTTGCATCCACTACTTGGGGTTAAAACCCTCTTGTATGGCTGATAATAAAACATAAAGCACCCCTGCCCCTGATTTTTACCGCATATAACTTAATATGATATTTCAATACAATGCTTCTTGTCTTTTAACTTCATTATGAAGAGACAGACTTAGAATCTTAATAACATATTTAATTATACTTTAAATTATATATTAATTATGTTTAAAATTAAACTATATATTTAAAAATATTCTAAATATATAGTTTAACGATAAGTTTGTAAAATAATCAATAATGTTTAGTCGCAATTTTACCGACATACAGGGACTTAGAGGCATTGCTATAACGTGAGTATTATTGGAGAGAAATGAAAAATCAACTTATTTTTTTATTAAAAAAAGATAAGTAAAGTAAATGAAAATGCTTTTTGTTGCCTATTTTTGGCAAAAGTTACTTTCTAAAACAATAACTCTTTTGTTTTTCTTCCTCTATATAAGACTTAGATATGTAAGTATACTTAGTGCCTTTTAAGGAGGGATATAATCTAAATAAATCCTCTAGTTTTAGTCTATTTGTCATAAATAGCTCACAAGAAAATAATTGTAAACCTTCGATTATGACTGCGCCAAAGCTAAAACTCCTTTAAAATCAAAAAGCGATAGCGGAGGGTTTCTATCTCATGTTTTAAGCGTTTGTTTTCATCAAGGAGTATATCGTGCTGAGTTTGTAGGCTCACAATGTCTTTACTCAGGTAATAAATCGTATTAGAGAGATAGATTTTTGGCACACACAAAAATAGCAGGGCTAAGAAAATGAACATTGCTATTTTTAACTCCTTAAACCCTAAGCTCTTTGTTTCCTTGACATCTACTTCTTTATTTGGGAGATTCTCTAAAAGCGCGTCTTTCTCCCATTCATTCACACGTGAATGTGGCAAGATAATATCGTGCAAAGAGGGTGTTTCATTCATACTTCTCTCCTAAGGCAAAAATACGCAGTTTCGCACTACGTGAGCGTTTATTTTGAGCGATTTCCTCTTTGCTTGGCACAATAGGCTTTTTAGTAAGGATTTCTCCTAAAGCGTGGTTATTGCCACATTCGCATTTATAGCGCTCCTGTGGGCAAATGCAGGATTTACTCCATTGCTTGAAATACTGCTTGATGATTCTATCCTCAAGCGAGTGAAAGGAGATGATACCTACCCTGCAATTATACAACACTCCTTTAACAAACGCATTCTCTATGCTTTGAAGCAAAGTGCGTAATTCTCCTAGCTCATCATTGACCTCAATACGCAGTGCTTGGAATGCTAATGTGGCCGGGTGTAATCCACCCACACGTGGGAAGTGCCTCTCAATCAAGTTACTTAATTCAAGGCAGCTTTCAAAGGGCTGTTTCTGCCTTTGCTCCACAATGAGATGAGCGAGTTTCTTGCTTTGTCTTATTTCTCCATAGATTCTAAAAATCGTCTCTAGCTGCACGAGAGAATAGGTATTAAGCACGTTTTGTGCGCTAAGCGGGGATTGTGAATCCATACGCATATCTAAACTTTTAGAATAAAAGCCAAAGCCCCTATGCTCCTCATCTAGCTGCATAGAGCTTACCCCTATATCGGCGATAATGCCTCTTGTCTGCTTTAGCACATCATCACTTAAGCTTTCAAGCGCGTGTGAAAAAGGGTGATGGTAAAAACAAACACACGAGGCATAATCCTTCAAGCGCTCCTTGGCTAAAGCAATAGCAGAACTATCTCTGTCAAAGGCATATATTTGTGTGTTTGGATTAGATTCTAAAAAGGCAAAGCTATGCCCCCCGAAACCTAGTGTGCAATCTAGCAGCACACCACCCTGCCACTCTAACCCTCTTGTAAGCTCATTTTTTAAGACGGAATAATGCTTTAGCATAGTGATTCTAGCGATTTTTAAGACTTAAAATGATCAAATCGCAAATGATTTTCAAGAATAATTTGATGTTCTCTGTAGGCAGAATTTTTAAGCCCAACAATCATTACAAAATAAATATGCTTGCTTTTTTCATCAAATTCCATTTTAATAGGCAGCTCCACACGTGCAAAGTAAGGCATACTATTTACCCATAGGATAAAATTTTCAATGCTCTGGGTATCTGGGGCATAGCCAATGATTTGATAGCGAGTATCGATGATTTCTTGTTCTTTTGTGCTATTTAATTTTTTTACTTCTACTGCACTGAATTGACTTTGTAATAAATCTTGTAGCTTTGCTTCATCACCCTCATTATACAGGCTTGAGAGAATTTTGTAATACTGGGTAGAGAGTGTTTTAAGCTGTGCTTCTATAGCGAGATAATCTTTATTGACTTGATTGAGGGTTGTTCTTGATTTTTTGGTCTCTAACGCTTGTTTTTTGTATTCAGTAATTTTAGGAAGAAGCATATTAATAATACAAAATCCGCAAATACCAACAAACATACAAAAAAATGCAAGATTCTTAAGCGTACAATCTGTGCGAAAATCACTATCCATTACTGCGCTCCTTGGCTAGTCGGCTTAAGGGGTTTGAGTGAAGGATTTGCCTTGCTTACAGAGACGAAGTTAAACCACCCACTCATAAGCGGATAAAACTCTACTTTTGTCTGTGTAAAAACTGCACGTAATGGGGCTTCTAAAAGAAACTTATACACTTCTTTTGAAGGTGTTAAGCCTTTCATCACAAGCATATTGTAATCTAGCTCTATGCTTTTTGTTGTAATTTGATCAGGAATGAGATTGAGGAGATTAGATAGCCCATCTTTTAGCATTTTGTTTTGTATTTGGATTTTCTCCCCAAGATTGACTTCATAATCAAGCCGCTCTATATAGTCTTTTACTACAATGGCTTTGAGTTTTGTATGCTGGATAGTTTCTTCTATTTGAGCTTTTTCGTTAATTTTCTCAATACTTTGTTTTTCTAGGGCTTGTGCGAAAGCATATATGCAAACCACGGCTAACACTGTGTAAAAAAACCAAATTTTTGTATAACGTTTGAAAATACTTTTAGGTTTAGGACGTATAAAGCTATAAGTCATATCTTATCCTTGATTACCAAGCTCTGCTTTAGCAAGCCTAATAAGTGCTTCAGGGATATTCAGTGGAAGCACTTTCACATCAATCATTAAAGATTGGCGGATATGATCAAGGGCTTGTTTGGTGATACCATAAGTATCAAGAATTACGATAGTTTCTATAAACTGGGCATTGTAGATAGGATTGCTATAAAACTCGCTAATAGAATTTTTGAGAATCTCCGCTGCATTTGAGGCACGTGCTAAATCTCTTAAAGCCTCTAAACGAGACATTTCAGCCTCTTGCTGTTTTTGAGAATCCACTTCATCAGGTGCGAACTCCTTGCGTATAAGCTCTTCGTCTAAATCCTCTAGCTCACCAATTTCATTGAGCTCATCAAGTGAACCAAGTATGGAATCCAACTCACTTAGCTCTTTAAAAGAATGTACCTCTGTCATAGAGCTATTATCATCATCGCTTTGCTCCAACTCTCCACCTATCATAAAAAATCCACCAAAATACACCCCTTTTTTATCAGCTACAAAAAGCGTCATACTCGCCCGTTCCTGCAATACATAGAGCTTAATTTTGTTGCCTAGCTGATTCTTGATGTGTTCATACACAAGCATAAAAGGAGAGAATAACAGATCCAAACCAAGAGCGCGAATAAATTTGACACGATTTTCATCTACTGCGAGATTTTGAATATAAAAAAGCCATTGGTTAGGCATTTCAACAATACGTGATGTTTTAGAATTGACACCAAATTTGATAAGATCGCCCTTTTTAGAGCAATTTGCTAAGCCTTGATTATAAGTCTTACTCATTGCACTAAGATAAGTGAAGGGGTATTTACGTTTATAGCTTTTAATGAGCTTTGCTGCTTCTATGGGCAACTCCTTATCTACGATTTTAAATTCTTTATTGATGGTATTTTTGACTTTATTATTTTTCATCACTACAATTTGAAGCGAGCATACCTTCCCATCGAGATTTACACCAATAAGGATTGTAGAAAAAAATGGACGAAGCAAAAATCTTAGCAAATCAATTCTCCTCGCTCTTTTAGAGTTTTATTAGAATCGAGTAAAACTTCTCTCAATATATAGGAATACACAAGCATTTAAAGTTCCTTTTCTAAGTGTGTGCGCACCAATACTTTTGCATCTTCAACATTCATATTTTTGTCGATTACAAAACCATCAAGCATATAATAATCCACTCGCGAGAATGGCTTAGGGATACGAAACTTATCCCAGCTTTTTAACTCCCAGTATCGACTACATACAACACGTAAAGGAATGATAAGTTTGCCTGTTTTTTGACTCATCGCCACCACACCATCGCCAATAGAATGATAAGGTCCTTTTGGTCCATCAGGTGAGAGGGCTACATCGTAGCCATTATTAAGAAGTCCAAAGGCATCTATTAAAACTTTTAACCCTCCTCTAGAGCTTGAGCCGCGCACATTTTTTAAGCCAAACATAGCGCAGACTTTTGCCATAATACTTGCATCAAAATGATGAGATAGCACAATATAAAAGCCTTTATCGCGCTCTTTGCTTACGTGCTTTTGAAAATACTTATATAAAAAAGGCAGCATAAGCAGCTCCCCGTGCCAAAAAGCCCCAATGAAATTATGTGTTTTTGCATATTCATTGATGTGGAATCTATGTCGTGTCAAGACATATAAAAGTCGCAAGATTCCATACATTAGCGGCGGGAGAATCTTGCTTAAAATGCGTCTTTTTGTCTCTCTACTTAGCATTAGCCGCCCTTATATTAAACTCTAAAGCTTCCTTAAGACTAAGCTCTCTTATAAATTCACCCATTAACGCCCCGCCCTCATTATGTGTAATCTTTGTCTGCACGATAGCCCCGATAGGCAGGGCTTTGCCTATGATTTTAATAAGTTTATTATGGCTTGTGCGCCCCTCGCTAAAGCACTGCATATCATCATCACGGTGATTTTCTACTAGCACTTCATATACACGCCCTTTTTCCTCCTGCGCCTTTTTACGTAAGATGTCTTTATGAAGATTCTGTAATTGCGCTAGACGCTCCTTTGCTACTTCGGGTGGAACTTGCATACTTTTATCATAACTATATGCACTTGTGTACGGACGTGGCGAATATACAAAGCTATATAGCGTATCAAAGCCTACGATTTTTACCACCTCCATTGTATCTGCAAAATCTGCATTGGATTCTGTGGGAAATCCTACGATAATATCCGTGCCTATACCGACATTAGGCAGAAGTGATTTAAGCTTTTCTATCCGTGAGAGATACCATTGCTTATCATATCCACGCTTCATCATTTTAAGAATCCTGCTAGAGCCACTTTGTAAAGGGATATGTATGCCCTTAGCAATTTTAGGATTAGTAGCAAATGCTTCTAAAAATTCATCGTCCATATGTAGCGGGTGAGGCGAGGTAAAGCGAATTCTATACAATCCATCAATCTGGCTTAACTCCTGTAATAAATCAGTAAAGTTTGTCCTAGGGTGAGGGTGGGAAAATCTCACGCCATAATGATTAACATTCTGTCCTAAAAGCAATAGCTCTTTTGCGCCATTTTGCACAAGTTTTTTTGCCTCTGTGAGAAGCAAATCTTTGGGGATAGAGATTTCCCTGCCTCGCGTGAAAGGCACGATACAATAGCTGCATTTTTTATCACAACCAATAGAGATATTAAGCATTGCTTTAATACCCATAGTTTGGGGCGAAGCAAAGACGTATGTGCTATCATCATAGTCAATATCCACTTCCACAGCCTTTGGGCGAGAAAGGACTTGCGTGATTTTAGAGACATTTCTTGCCCCTAGCACAAAATCCACACTCGGGGCTTTTTTAATAATCTCTGCCCCTAGATGGCTCGCGCTGCAACCACACACACCGATTTTTGCACCTTGTTTTTTTTCTTTAGCAAATGCTCCAATTTCTGAAAATAGTTTTTTTTCAGGCTTTTCCCGCACGGAGCAGGTATTAATGAGTATCAAATCTGCCTCTTTGGCATTATTTGTAAGGGTATATTGCAGTTTATCCTGCAATTCAGCAATCATATGTGCTGAATCACGCTCATTCATCGCACAACCCATCGTTTGGATAAATAATTTCATATTCCTTGTAGTCAATATTTTTTCTTTTTTAGATAATTAAATAATATGTAGCTCATAGATATAGCTTCCCTCGTCAAGCGCATAACGCACTTCGTGCAGATGTGTACTATGCCCGGCTTTTTGGAAAAAGCTACAAGCCTTTTGCATATCTTTATGTGAATTTTCTTTGTCAAAGTAAAAGATATGTGTGCCTTGAGTGCATTTTTTTAATATATCCTCACAGCTGATTTTTGCTCCTGCTTTGCTTTTAGATTGAAGTGTGGTTTTGGCAAGTTTGAGTTCCATAATATCTCCTTAAGTATTATTTTAGAATCGGTTATTATAGCTAAAAATAGGCATATTTTTGAAACTTTAAGCAAAATTTCATTACAATGAGATTCTTCTTTAATAAGCCTTATGGTATTTTAAGAAAGCTTTTAGCCTCACACAGCCACATAGGGTATCCAATAGGACTAGGAGATATGATTTAAATGGAAAAGATTTTAGACATTATTGATTTGATTGCCTATGACAAGGGCTTAGATAATCAAGTGGTGCTAGAGATTGTCAAAGAGGGGTTAGTTAAGATTGCACGTGAAGAAATTAATCCCTATCATAATTATTTTGTCGAAGAAGATAGCAAAGAGCGGACATTAAGGCTATTTTATCGTATGAAGGTATGTGCTGATGATAAGGAGCTCAATGAGGAAGAAAAAGCCATTTATATCCCTCTATCTAACACAAAAGAGCTAAGCGATGTGGCAATAAATGATGAAGTGGATTGCGAAATACAACTAGAGGCGATGAGTAGAGGCGCAATTAACAAGCTTTTTGTGAATCTTGAATATCAACTGCAACGCTCCATTGAAGACCAAATCTTGCAAAATTTCCGCGCTATGGTGGGTAAAATCGTTAATGGGCAAGTGGTAGGCATAGATAAAGAAGACAATACTTTTATTGAAATTGAGAGTATCCGCGCTATTTTGCCACAGAAAAATCGCATTAAGGGCGAGCAATTCAAAGTAGGTGATTGTGTGCGAGCCATTCTCAAATTTGTAAACATTAATCGCAATGGTTTGCAAGTGGAGCTTTCACGCACGACACCAAAATTTTTAGAAGAACTCTTAGCAATGGAAGTGCCAGAGATTAAAGATAATGAGGTGATTATTTTTAAGAGCGCGAGGATTCCGGGGGATAGGGCAAAGGTTGCGGTGTATTCTAATAGCGCGAGGATTGATCCTATTGGCTGCTGCGTGGGCGTAAAAGGTGTGCGTATCAATGCAGTGAGCAAGGAATTGGCAAACGAAAATATTGATTGTGTAGAGTATCATAGCACACCTGAAATCTTTGTGGCTAAGGCTTTGACACCTGCAAGTGTAATGAGTGTGAAAATAGAGCAAGGTGCAGAGAATAAACGCCCAAAAGCAATCGTGCAAATCAAAAGCGACCAAAAGAGCAAAGCCATTGGAAAAAATGGCGTAAATATCCGCTTGGCAAGTATGCTATGTGAATGTGATATTGAGCTTGTGGAATTAGCAAGTGAGCGCACACCAGATAAAGAAGAGAAAATAGAGAGCGAAAAACTTGGAATTGATGCCCTTAGCTCACTTTTTAAATCATAGAAATTTCTTACACGGCAGGAAATAGGTTTAAATGGTAGTATCCTCACTTCAGGAGTTGCTTTATATCACTTAAGCCCTAATAAATTATATGCAAATATAAAGTGAAAATACGCTTTAATACCTAAGACAAAGTCTTATTTTCCTGTATTTATGTATCATAAAACCACGACATTTTGATACCTTTTGTAAAATATCAAATGACAATATTGCAAATAAAAATGGAGAATCCTATGCGGTATAAACTGATGATGTGTGGCTTTAGTGCGCTGTGTGAAGATATGCAAGAAGTGTGTGAGAGACTTAAAGTCATTCCCGTGCAAAGAGCAGAGTTAGAAAGCTCACCCTGCTATGTATTTGATTTAGAAACAGGAGCAACTTATCATATTTTGCCCTCACCCAAAGGCTGGATTATACAAGATGATAAGGGTAAAGAAATTCAATTTTAAATTTAAGCTCTTAAATATCAAACTCTAAAGGGTGAAAATCCCTTAAGTATTGCTTTTTAAGTAAAATAAAAAGCTAAAATTGCATATAATCTTTTACAAGATACTTTTTTATACCTATCTTTTCTTTGGCTGCTTTATCACACTAAAGCCGTCCATTTAAAGCATTATATCGATTATCCTTTATATGCCTCAAGCACCTTTAAAAGCTGTTTAAGTATCTCATCACTTGCTTTAGCAAAGCCTAGGGCGATATATTCATCATTTATAGAATCTAATGGAACTAAAGATTCTATCATACCGCTTTTGTTTTGATGTGTTTTCATACCCATTATTTCATAAAAAACACTCACTTGTGCCTTATAGCTACCTTTGTCATTTAAAATTTGTAAAGAAAGCAAGGAAAGCTTTAAGGCTTTATGTATCTTTTGTGTCCCAAATGGTGGGGTTGAAAGCTCAAAACACTGCTCTTGTGCCTTAAGAAGCAGTGCCATCTTAAGCATATCTTTTGGTGAGCTTATCCATTTCTTAGCAAATAATGTATCTACTTGCAAAGTTTGCATATTAAAAATATAAATATTGCTATTATCATAGGGAGCATTGGCATATATATCAAACATCGCTAATTTTGATATTTTCTTGCAAGTTTTTGTATTCTCAAAAGATTGTGGATTATAGAGATTAAAATATGTAATTTTATCAATAGATGAAACAATTTTCACATCAACACAGGCATTTAAAAATAGCATACACGCGCTTAAAATAATCCATCTCATTTGCTCTCCTTATCTTTTGGATTCTTTATGTTCTTGCTTCCCAAAGAGGCTATCATAGGGATTTTTATCCACTTTATCTAAAAACATAGAAGCCTCTCTAAAAAACTTACTCATATCTTGTAATGTCGCTTGTAGCTGCAAAATCGTAGGTGTAAGTATCTCACGCACATTATACTCGCCATTTTTTGTTTGCGTATCAATCTGTGCGCTTATATGCTGCAAATGTTCCATTGTCAAGCGCATTTCTTTTAAAATTGCATTAACCTCTGTTATATTCTGCTCATTAAGAGTGCTATTGACATTTTTTAATAGCACACTCATATCATCACTTAATTCACTTGCTTTATTGATAATCTTTTCAAACCCGCCCTTATCAAGCTCAATGACCTTCCTCCCCTCTGCATTTTCCCTTAATTCTCCACCATCACCCTGTATCAATGAAAGATAATTCGCCCCTGCTAATCCTTGAGAGCTAATCACTACTTTTGCATTCTCTCGCACATTTAAATGAGCGTCTATAAGCATTTGAATCTGTATCGTGCCTTCTTTTATGTTTTTAAAGCTTACATCTTTCACACGTCCTATGCTAATACCTTTATAACGGATAGGTGTATTTATGCCTATACCCTCTACTTCACTTGAACTATATGCGTAATATTGTTTATATTTTGTAGAATCTATTTCAAAACGATTAAGCCACATAATAAAAGCAATCATAAAGATTAAGACGATAAAAAACATCGCTCCAATCCATACATATTGCACATTACGTTCCATTTTATGCTCCTTTTTTCATTATTTCTACGCTACTTTTTATTTTTTAAGAGGGAGGGGCTTAAATTGCAAAGTCGCTCCCTCCCCTTATATCCCTCAACCCTACGACGCTTTAAAGAGGTTGGCACTACCGTGCGATTGATTTTATACAAGTGAAGATATACTTCACTTGTGGGGAGAATCATAGATTTTATACCTTAAAAACTTACTTCGCAAGTATAAATTAACGTTTCATAATAAATGCCATAATGGAAACATTTATACGCACAAAGTGTTCGTTAGATTACTCTCTCCATACTTGTAAAATCACGCAAGAATACAAGGATATATGAAACTATATTCTATCATTTTTAAAATTCTGCCAAAAACGTTCTCCACGTTTGCCCGTGAAGATTTTACCCTGCGTTTGATTATGATACATTTGACTATAAAGCTCATTAAGTGAGCCTTCAAACACAATTTGTTTATCTTCAAGCAAAATCAATCTATCCACACTATCTTTGATAGAATCTAAATCGTGTGTAACCATAACAATCGTAATTTTAAGTATTTCCTTAAGTTTCACAATAAGCATATCAAATCGCTCTGCACTTTGCAAATCAAGTCCACTTGTAGGCTCATCTAAAAACAAAATGTCTGGGCTTAATGCCAAAGCTCGGGCTAAGGCAACACGTTTTTTCATTCCCCCGCTTAATTCATAAGGATATTTCTCTGCCACAGATACATTTAAACCAACTAATTCCAGCCACATTTTTGAAATGTCATAAATAGTTTGTTTATCATATTGACTTTTTTGTATGAGTAAAAATGCTACATTATCTAGCACATTCATTGATGAAAATAATGCCCCAAATTGAAACATCACACCACAGCGATTAAGAATCTTATCACGTTTATCTTCTCTTAAAGCCCAAATATCCTCGCCAAAAAAAGTAATTTCCCCTGAAGTAGGCTTTTGCAAAAAGAGCATATTTTTTAGCAGAGTGCTTTTACCCGAGCCACTCCCTCCCAAAATACCAAAGATTTCACCTTTTTTCACATTAAAACTAATCCCATTGTGGATAATTACATCATTATATTGTGTGTAGAGATTTTTAACTGCAATAATATTCATACATTAAGCCTTGTTGTAATAACTGAAAAAATTGCATTGATGAGAATCACCCAAAAAAGTGCATTTACCACACTTTTTGTCGTCTCAAGCCCTATAGATTCTGTATCACCTTTCACATATAGCCCACGAAAACACCCTACAAGCGCAATTGCTGCACCAAAAAAAGGAGCTTTCACCACACCTACCCAAAAGTTATTAATCCCCACATATTCATAGAATCTCTCTAAATACTGCACAAAGCTAATGCCTGTTTGCATTTTCACCGCAAGCATTGCTGCAAACAGACTCACCGCATCAGCTACAAACACAAGCAAAGGCATAATAATCACCAAAGCTAAAATGCGTGGCAAAATAAGATAATCATAAAGGCTAAGATTCATCGTTTTAAGTGCATCATTCTCCTCTGTGAGATTCATCACTCCAAGTTGTGCACTAAAGCTTGAGGCACTTCGCCCTGCAATCACAATAGCGAGTATAAAAGGTCCCATCTCACGTAAAGAGAGCTTTGCCACAATCTCTACACTCATTAGCGGTGCACCCATCTTTTCTAATTGCAATACACCTTGCAAAGCAATCGCATAACTTACGATAAAAGCTGTTAAAAGTGCCACAGGTAAAGCTTTGAAACCAGATTCATTAATATGATAAAAAATTGAATTTATTTTAAAACGATGAGGAAAAACTACTGCACGGGAAAAATACCATAAACACGTCCCACAAAATTGTAAGAAGTTTAAACAAGTTTCATAAAATTGCATTATTTTCTTACCAACATTCATAAAAAAATACTTCACCATAGGAAAAAGCTGTAGTGAAAAAGAAGATTGCGTGTTTTTAGAATTCTCTAAATTTCGTTTAATAAGCGCAAACATCGCTTCTATTTGAGAATTTACCCCTATCATCTCAAAGTCTTTATCTTTTAAAAGCCCATACATAAAACTACAAAAGACAAAATCAACTGATGAAGTATGAGTGAAATCCAATGTAATATGTGCGTGAGCATTTACAAACTTCCTTAAAACAACCTGTGATTTCTTCTCTAATGTGTAATCACATCGCCCTTGAAGCTCTATATATATCCTATCTAATGTAACCTTTACTTCAAAACTCATCATACACCTTAAAAACTTATACTACAAAGATTATAACAAAAGCTTGTAAGTTTCCAAGATTCTAGATTAATGACCACCTAAAACTACCAAAATATAAAAAAATTAGATATAATGATAAGAAAATATGTGATATAATTTCATCAATTATTCACGCTCAACTTTGAAGCAAAATAGTAGTTTGAAAGCTTTTTTCACCTTTTCACGCTCTCTACTACTTCTACTAGAAATCATTTAAAGGACACCGCAAATGAAAATCTCACTTCCAAAGAGCTTATTAGAAAGCGTTCTTACAAATTGTCAAAACTTCCTTGATAAACGAGATCGCTCACAAATCACTTCACATATCTACTTTGAAGCGCAAAATGATACATTAATCATCAGAGCTACTGATTATGAAATTTGGCTTGAATCTCATATCAACATACCTTCTATATCTCAAGGAAACGCTACAGCAAATGGTAGACAAATCCTTGATATTATTAAAAATCTTAAAGATGGAGATGTAACAATTGAAATTAAACAAGATTCTGATTCCATCTTACATATTTCTCAAGGGAAATCAAAAACAAAACTTCCTACATTTAATGCTGATGAATTTCCAAAATTCCCAGAATATGACACAAACAAGAAAATCCACATAGAATCCACAAAATTTCTAAATTCTATTAAAAAAATCAATCCAGCTGTAGATACTAATAATCCTAAATATGAATTAAACGGCTCACTTCTTGATATTAAAGAATATGGCTTTAATTTTGTCGCCACAGATACAAGACGACTTGCACTTATTGAATATAAAAGCCAATCTGTGGACACGTTACCACTTGTTATACCTAAAAAGGCTATTAATGAAATTTTAAAACTCTTTATAGATAACTTTGAAATTTATCATAATACTACACATCTTATTATTAAAAACAATGAATACACTTTTTATACTAAACTTATCAATGGCAAATATCCTGATTATGAAAAAATCATTCCTAAAGAATTTAAGCATAAAATAGTGCTTCCTAAAGATAAATTTATTGATGCTTTGCAATTTGTCAAATCACTAGCAAATAACATCAAAATTACACTTACTCCTAATGAAGTGCTTTTTGAATCTCTTAATGAAGAAAGCGGTGAAGCCTCTACGCAAATTGAAGTATCAACTAATATTGAAAATCTCACTCTAGGCATTAATTCTAAATACATTTTAGATTTTCTTTCACAAATTGATGGTAATGAATTTACATTTTGTATCAATGAACCAAATACACCCTTCGTCGTTATAAATGAAAATTTTTCAACCGTCATTATGCCCGTGATTCTCTAATCACAGTTTTCTAATTCATTTTTAGAATCTTCTATGGAGCTTCCACAATGGAAAAAAAAGAATACCAAGCAAGTAATATTAAAGTTTTAAAAGGCTTAGAAGCTGTCCGTAAACGTCCGGGTATGTATATTGGTGATACCAATATAGGCGGTTTACACCATATGATTTATGAAGTAGTAGATAACTCCATTGATGAAGCTATGGCGGGTCATTGTGATCATATCAATATCACACTTACAACAGAAGGAAGTGCAATTATCGAAGACAATGGACGAGGAATTCCAGTAGATATTCACCCTACTGAAAATCTCCCTGCAGCTACACTTGTACTTACTACATTGCACGCAGGCGGGAAATTTGATCAAGATACTTATAAAGTCTCAGGCGGTTTACACGGCGTAGGTGTAAGTGTGGTAAATGCGCTCTCAAAGCGACTTATTATGACTATTAATAAAAATGGACATATTTATCGCCAAGAGTTTGCAAAAGGCATTCCTCAAAGTAATTTAGAAATTATTGGAGATACAAAAAAACACGGCACTACAATAGAGTTTTTCCCTGATGGCGAAGTAATGGAAGTGCTAGAATTTGACGCGCAGATACTTATCACTCGTTTTAAAGAAATGGCATATCTTAATCATAATATTACAATTTGTTTCAAAGATGAACGCATAGGATTAGAGGAAAATTACCATTTTGATGGGGGATTAAGCCAATTTATACAAGATATTAATAAAAAACCTCTTATTTCATCAGTTATAGGGTTTGATACCATAGAGCAAGAATGTGAAATAGAAGTTGCCCTTGCATATAATGAGGGTTATGATGAAAAAGTGTTAAGTTTTGTAAATAATATCCGCACACCCGATGGTGGTACACACGAGGCAGGATTTCGTGCGGGGCTTAGTCGTGCAATCATGAATTATATCGAGGCAAATGCTTCTGCACGGGAAAAAGATTCTAAAGTAAGCGGTGAAGATGTGAGAGAGGGGCTTGTAGCCATTATTTCTACAAAAGTCATTGACCCCCAATTTGAAGGGCAAACTAAGGGCAAACTAGGCAGTTCCTTTGTAAAACCAATCGTGCAAAAGCTTACTTATGAGAAACTCTCAAAATTCTTTGAGGAAAATCCTAATGAAGCACGAGCTATTATGCAAAAAGCCATTATGGCAGCGCGAGGACGTGAAGCAGCAAAAAAAGCGCGTGATTTGACACGTAAGAAAGAAAATTTTTCTGTGGGGACATTACCGGGTAAGTTAGCAGATTGTCAAAGTAAGGATCCTAGAGAATCTGAAATTTATCTTGTAGAGGGTGATAGTGCTGGTGGTAGTGCAAAGCAAGGACGTGATAGAACTTTTCAGGCTATTTTACCATTGCGTGGGAAGATTCTTAATGTTGAAAAATCTCGCCTTGATAAGATTTTAAAAAGTGATGAGATTAAAAATATGATTACCGCTTTTGGCTGTGGAATTGGCGATGAGTTTAATTTAGAGAAGCTCCGCTATCATAAAATTATCATTATGACAGATGCTGATGTCGATGGTAGCCATATCCAAACGCTTTTAATGACATTTTTCTATCGCTATTTGAAGCCGCTTGTTGAAAATGGACATATTTATATCGCTCAACCTCCGCTCTATCGCTATAAAAAAGGCAAGAAAGAAATTTATCTTAAAGATGAACGAACTTTAAGTGAATATCTCATCGAAAATGGCATTGAAAATTTTAGCTTCGAGGGTATAGGAAATAGAGAACTTTTAGAGATTCTTAAATTTATTTCACATTATCGTTCTATTCTCAAAGAGCTTGAGAAACGCTATCCTATGATAGAAGTTGTGCGATATTTAGTAGAAAATCCACATTTAGATTCACTCTCACTTGAAAAACTTAGCCAAAATATAGAATCTTTCCTCCAAAGTAAAGAATGCAACATTCTAAATAAAAATATCAGTCAAGAACGCATTACACTCTATGTGCAGACAAAAGTAGGGCTTGTAGAACTCAATATTGATGATAAGCTTTCACAAGATAATTTTTTCAGTGAAGCACGGTTTATTTACCAAAAAATCGCTCAAAGGAATTTAGAATTTTTAAATAATGAAGATTTAATTGTATTTTTAGAAAAAATTGAAGAAAGTGCTAAAAAAGACGCGTATATTCAACGATACAAAGGCTTAGGTGAAATGAATCCAGATCAATTATGGGAAACTACAATGATTCCATCTAATCGCACACTTTTACGTGTGAGAATTGATGATGAAAGCAATACTGATGAGATTTTTACACTCTTTATGGGAGATGAGGTAGAACCACGTAGAGCCTATATACAAGAGCATGCTAAAGATGTAAAACATCTTGATGTGTAATTTTATATAAGATTTAAACAAACACCTTTAGTAAAATATTTTTCAAGTTTCTTTGATTATTGTATCTAAATCACAGGTTTTGTCTAAGGATTTATTAATATTTATAGAGCGGATTTTGTTTATTATAAACGATTCTTGCTGTTTTATCTTGCAATTCATCAGGTGAGTTAAAAGGTTAGATTCTATAGTCCATAGCAAGAGCCAATTTTCACTCACTTTATCATTAAAACCTTTATGATATTATAATGTATTTTTAGATTTAATGTGCCTTAATCACTATCAGGCAAAGCCTAGATTATATCACTTTAAGGAGCATAAAATTATTTTTTACACCCTAAACTTAAAAAATCTTGTTCATAAAAATAACTGATATTATCTTTGGAAAAAACTTTCCCTGCGTGAGAATCTATAATTTCATTTAAATATAGGATATTAACATAAGGCATTAACGTTTGGCTCTTTTCTGCCATATTGCGCAATATTCTTGCATAAAATATATCACCTCCATGGAACCCATCAATAAATTCACAATTATCATTGTGCAAAATAGCAGAATTGTGGTAGTTAAAAAATTAATTTTTAATCTCTGCAGAGTAAAAAAGAGTTCATTAACATATTGATACTCCATCTCTTTCTCTTTCATTGCAGCATATATGCTTGGGGCTACTGGAGGAAAGAAAATTATCACCTTAATATTGTGTTTATGCAAAGTATTCATTATGTTTAATAAGTTTGTAAGACGACTATCATCGATAGCAGAAGCGTATTCAAACTTCCTAGTACCTTGATTTATTCTTTCAAGTGTATCCTGAAAACGTGCATCTTGTGTAGGATAAGATTCAAAGATTTCTCCATAGATATATGAGCCATCTTTAAGAAATCCCCGACTTTTATGCATAGCATTTAAACCTAAAGAATCTAGACGCGTATAAGGATTTCTAATAAAATGATTATCGATAATATATGAAAATTGAAAAAAATTTTGTTTATATATTAATTTGATTATGTCTATTAACTTAGCATAGTTTATATTAGTTCCTGTAATGCTATGATAAGGAGCTTTAACATTATTTGGAAAGTGTGGGTGAAACCACCATATATCTAAACCTAATAAAATGAGTTCGGGCTGATGAAATTTAAGCATTTTTTCTAAAAAATATTGCCCTTCATTCAAGGTATTCATTGCATTTCCAGCACTAATAAAAGAAGTATTAAAAAACTCCTCTCTTAATTGTAATACCCTTGATGAACCAAGAGCAATAACTTTTGGCTTACTTTGCTTAATAAGTTCAAGTTTATAAGCAAATACATTTTCGTTTAATGCTGTTCCATAAAGAGAATTATTTATTATTTGACGTTGGATGATTGCTTCAAAACTATTGTGTTCAAAAATTCGCGATAAATAATACAATATTCCTGTAACAATTAGCACTAATATGCTGATAATAGAAATGTATGCTATAACAAATTTTTTATCGCTCATCTATGTCCTTAAAAATTAAAATATAAAAATTGTTGAGCCCTATCAATGCACAATAATGCGATAACAGAGCATATAAGTATTTGCAAAAGTGTGCAATATGTGGGCTTAAAGCTGTTTATAAGCTCAATAGTGTTTCTTAACTTCAAGCATACAACCATAGCCCCAAACACACTAAAAAATATAATAACAGAGGAGTCATCTATGCTCACTGCCCATTTGCCAAACCTCACACTATATCTATCTAAAAAATGCAGTGAAGATTCTAAAAAAGTAGGTAATATAAGATTGCCTCCAACCATCCCCTTTAACAGATTCAATGCCCCTTGCACATTCTCACTTCTAAAAAATATCCAAGCAATATTGATAAAATTAAAAGTAATAAACCAACAAAGTATGGCATAGAGTTTAGAATCTAAAAAGGCTAAGAGTATAGATTTATACCTTGTAGAGAGGATACGTTTTTTTGTATGTAGAGCCTTTTTATTATATGGAGCATTAAGTAATGTATCTTTTTTTGATTATGGAATCTCTTAGACACTCCCTCTTTTATCTTTTCTATCCACCACATATAGATTCTATGGATTATCATTGCTAAGCCGTGCAGCACTCCCCACATCACAAATCCCCAGCCTGCCCCGTGCCACACACCGCTTAAAAATGCCACGATAAAGAGATTTCTTAGAGTGAGTATTTTATTTAAGCATATATAATATTTAGAAGAAGCATATTTGAGATTCTTATTCCCACCTAGAGGGATATAGAGATAGTCTCTTAAGAATCTCCCTAATGTGATATGCCACCGCCTCCAAAAATCACTGATATTATAAGCCTTATAGGGGGAGTTAAAATTAATAGGTAGCATAATGCCAAATAATAGCCCTAATCCTATTGCCATATCACAATATCCACTAAAATCAAAGTAGAGTTGAAAAGTATAAGATAAAGAGGTAGCCCAAGATTCTGCTGTATTTAGCACTTCGCCATTCTCCACAGACTTAAATCCTGCATTTGCCCATTTAGCAAAGCTATCAGCGATACATACTTTTTTAAATAATCCAATAGTAAAGATAAATAATCCCTTAGCCACATAATCCCATTTGATATATGGAGATAAGGTATTAAATTGTGGCATTATCTCTTTATGATGGACAATAGGACCAGCAATAAGTTGTGGAAAAAAGCTAATAAATAAGCAATAATCAATAAAGTGAATATGAGGCTTTTTTATATCATTTATCTTGTAATAAGTTTTATGATAGGGGATTTGTTTTGCAGATGTAGCATTGAAATCTTTTGCGGATTCTGTATTATTTTTAGAATCTCTATTGTTAGATTTGTCATTTTTACAAATATCTTCGCTTTTAGCTTTAATATGAGTATTGAATCCTCCCTGTATATCAGCTATATCAATGCATTTATAACAATCCACTAAAAAGGCAATTTGCTGAAAGGTTACAAAAGATAAAGCCAGGGGCAAGAGAATATGAGGCAGAGGGAGAGTAAAATCTAAATGCAAAAGCGCAGAAAAAAGATTAAAGTTTTCACAAAAGAAATCAGTATATTTAAAGAATCCTAAAAGGAATAGATTAAAGAGGATACCTACAATAAGGTATATTTTACTTTTGCCCCCCCCCCGCATATTCTTTGCATTTATAAGCAAAGTAGAATTATGTTTAAGGATTGCTGTTGCTATAAAATAATTAATAATCATAGAGCTAAGCAATAGAGGCAGATAAAGCCATTTCCAATACCCATAGAAAAATAAACTTGCAGATATTAAAAATATTTTTGCACTTTTTATATGGTTTTTATATCGTAAAATATGGAATCCTATCCATACTAAAGGTAAGAAACAAAAGATAAAGAGATAGGAGTTAAAGAGCATAGTTAGCCTTGCAAAGATTCTAAAATCATATCACCCATTTGTGTGCAGCTTACTTTTTGCATTCCATCACTCATCATATCACCTGTGCGGTAGCCCTTTTTTAGGGTGGTTTGCACGGCGTGTTGTATCGCTTCAGATTCAGCCTTTAGCCCAAAGGATAGTTCACACATCATCGCCACAGAAAGAATCGTTCCAATAGGATTAGCAATATCCTGCCCGGCGATATCTGGTGCACTGCCGTGTATTGGTTCATACATTCCCAAAGATGTGTTTGATAGTGAGGCAGAGGGAATAACGCCAATTGTCCCAGTAATGATACTCGCCTCATCACTCAAAATATCGCCAAACATATTTTCGGTAAGAATCACATCAAATTGACCAGGTGCGCGGCAAATCTGCATAGCTGCATTATCCACATACATATGGCTAAGGGTTACTTGCGGATAGTCTTTTGCGACTTCCTCTACTGTTTCTCTCCAAAGCCGTGATGAGCTTAGCACATTTGCCTTATCCACAGAGACGATATGCTTTTTGCGCTTCATTGCGAGTTCAAAGGCGACCTTTGCGATAGATTCTATTTGCGAGGCGCTATATGTCATCGCATCACTTGCGACTTTCTCGCCATTTTTTTGCTCTATCTTGTGTTCGCCAAAATACACGCCCCCAATCAGCTCCCGCACGATAATAAAATCAATGCCCTTGTTTAAAATCTCACTTTTCAAAGGACTTGCATTACTAAGCTCTGCAAACAATTTCGCTGGGCGGATATTAGCAAATAATCCTAATTCCTTGCGTAAGGTTAAAAGCGCACTTTCAGGGCGATTATGACTAGGCTCATTATCCCATTTAGGACCGCCCACCGCACCAAGTAACACACTGTCACTTTTCTTACATAACTCTAAGCTTTCTTTAGGGAGGCATTCTCCACAAGCATCTATCGCACAGCCCCCGGCTAAGACCTCTTCACAGACAAATGTGTGATGATATTTATCTGCGATGGCTTGCAAGATTCTTAGTGCCTGTGTTACCACTTCTTTGCCAATTCCATCGCCATAAATGACAGCAATATGCTTTTTCATTTGCACTCCTTTAGTTATTTTATATAGCTAAGTATTTTAAGCATTTGCCTTGTTTTTAGCAATCCAATTCAAATAGCCATTGGCATTAATGATTTCTTGGATAAAAGGCGGAAAAGGTGTTGTGTGGAATTGCTCATTTTTATTGCAATTTTTAATCACCCCCGCATCAAAGTCAATTTCCACCTCATCGCCATTTTCTATACTTTGAGCGATATTTTCAGATTCTATAATTGCAAGTCCTATGTTTATGGCGTTGCGATAGAAGATTCTTGCAAAGGATTTAGCGATAATGCAGCTTATCCCACTTGCCTTAATCGCAATAGGGGCGTGCTCTCGGCTACTCCCACAGCCAAAGTTCCAGCCTCCCACCATAATGTCTCCTGCCTTTACCTTTTTGACAAAATCTTTATCAATATCCTCCATACAATGACTCGCAAGCTCTCTATGGTCAGCGGTATTGAGGTATCGCGCGGGAATAATCACATCAGTATCTACATTATCACCATATTTATGGATAAATCCTTTTGTTTTCATATTTGCTCCTTTTGTTTATATATCTTGTGGCGCGCTTAAAGTCCCTCTTACCGCACTTGCAGCCGCTACTTCGGGCGAAGAGAGATAGACTTCGCTTGTTACGTGCCCCATTCTGCCCACAAAGTTACGATTAGTAGTCGCTACACATCTCTCACCTGCGGCTAAAATACCCATATGCCCGCCTAGACAAGGTCCGCAAGTAGGCGTAGAAACCACAGCCCCGGCTTTAATAAATGTCTCTAAATAGCCCCTATTGATACATTCTAAATAGATATTTTGCGTAGCAGGAATGATAATACAGCGTGTATGTTTAGCAATTTGCTTATCTTTTAGAATATCTGCTGCCACTGCCATATCGCTTAATCGCCCATTCGTACAAGAGCCAATAACCACTTGGTCGATTTTCACTTCTCCCCATTGAGTTTTTTCCTTTGTGTTTTCAGGTAAATGTGGGAATGCCACGGTATGGTCGATAGAATCTAAATCAATATCAAAAATTTGCTCATATTCTGCGTCCTCATCGGCTTTGTAGATTCTAAATTCTCTACTCGTGCGCCCTTTGGCATAATCAATTGTAATATCATCAACCTCAAAAATGCCATTTTTCGCCCCCGCTTCAATTGCCATATTAGCGATACAAAGTCTATCATCGATGGTAAGATTCTTTAAGCCCTCACCGCTAAACTCCATACTTTTATAGAGCGC
The DNA here is from genome assembly GCF_039555295.1 of Helicobacter mastomyrinus. Classification (NCBI taxonomy): domain Bacteria; kingdom Pseudomonadati; phylum Campylobacterota; class Epsilonproteobacteria; order Campylobacterales; family Helicobacteraceae; genus Helicobacter; species Helicobacter mastomyrinus. Next base: position 1,068,469 of record NZ_CP145316.1, read on the forward strand.
ACCATCAACGCCGATTTTACCAATGATATGTAAAATCACATCTTTACCACTCACAAATGGACGCAACTTGCCTTTGAGGTTAAATTTCATCGCTTTAGGGACTTTAAACCACGCCTGTCCTGTCGCCATTCCTACCGCCATATCCGTAGAGCCTACACCGGTAGAAAATGCCCCTAACGCTCCATAAGTGCAAGTGTGAGAATCCGCCCCGATAATTAAATCGCCAATGGTTACAATGCCTTGCTCGGGTAAAAGCGCGTGTTCCACGCCCATATTCCCCACATCATAATAATGTGAAATATCAAAATCCTTAGCGAAACATCGGCATTGCGCACTTTGCGTAGCTGCCTTAATATCCTTATTTGGAGCGAAATGATCCATTACTAGAGAGATTTTATCTTTATCAAAAACTTTTTCAAATTTTGCCGCCTTAAAGGCATTAATCGCTACAGGCGTGGTAATATCATTACCAAGCACCATATCAAGCTTTGCCATAATCAAATCACCTGCTCTTACACTCTCCATTCCCGCACGATTAGCTAAAATCTTTTGAGACATTGTCATTCCCATATATGCTCCTTAATTGTTGTTTTATTTATTAATTCAAGATTCTATTAAGTGCGCTTACTAGCCCAAAAACCGAAGCCTTAATAATATCACTATCTATGCCCACACCAAAGCATTTTTTGCCCTTGCTTTCTATCTGCACGAATGACACAGCTTTAGAATCCGAACCCTTCTTAAGTCCGTGCTCACTATAATCGAGTATTTCAAAATCCATTTTAAGATACTCCCTTAGTGCATTTGCAACGCTATCAAGCCGCCCATTGCCACTGCTTGTGATTAAGCTAGATTCTCCTTTTGCATTGGATGTTTCTAGGGAGGCTTCTATGTGGTTTTGTGTATCATCTTTTTGTGTGAAATGAAAGGCTTTGATACTAAAATGTGAGGTAAGATTCACAAAATCGTTTTGAAAAATCTCACAAATTTCATCAGGACTTAACTCTTTGTGTTCTTTATCACTGATATTTTTCACATAGTAGGAAAATTCTTCTCTTAAAAGTGGGGGGAGATTGATCCCATAATGATGGTGCAAAATATAGGCTATCCCGCCCTTGCCACTTTGTGAATTGATACGAATCACATCGTTTTCATACACGCGCCCCACATCTTTAGGGTCAATAGGGAGATATGGCACACTCCACGTGCGAAGATTTTTTTCTTGATGATAAGCCATACCTTTAGCAATCGCATCTTGATGAGAGCCTGAAAAGGCTGCAAATACGAGTTTGCCCGAGTAGGGTTGTCGCTCATAAACTTGCATTTTTGTTACTTTCTCATATACATCACAAATAGCAGGGATATTGCTAAAATCAAGCCTAGGGTCTATGCCGTGTGAGTGCATATTCATTGCTAGGGTGATAATATCTACATTACCCGTGCGCTCACCATTGCCAAAAAGTGTGCCCTCAATCCTATCCGCCCCTGCTAAAAGCCCTAATTCCGCATCGGCTACCGCACAGCCCCTGTCATTATGCGGGTGGAGAGAGATAAGTATATTTTCACGATGATTGAGATGCTTAGACATATATTCTACTTGAGAGGCATAGATATGTGGGAGACTCATCTCCACAGTTACAGGGAGATTGATGATGAGCTTTTTATCCATAGTGGGCTTAAAGACATCAATCACAGCATTACACACTTCAAGGGCATAATCCACCTCTGTGCCGCTAAAGCTTTCTGGCGAATACTCAAAGCGAAAGTTTCCCTTTGTGGCTGCAGCATATTCTTTAAGATATGTCGCGCCCTCAATGGCGATTTGCTTCACCTCTTGCTTAGATTTTTTAAAGACTTGCTCCCTTTGCGCAAATGATGTAGAGTTATACACATGCACGATTGCATTTTTGCAACCCTCCAAACTCGCAAAAGTCTTTTTAATGATATGCTCTCTAGCTTGAGTAAGCACCTGCACATTCACATAATCAGGAATCAGATTCTCTTCGATCAATGTGCGTAAAAAGCGATATTCTGTCTCACTCGCCGCGGGAAATCCCACTTCAATTTCTTTGAATCCCACTTTTAGCAGCAGCTTAAAAAATGTAATTTTTTCTTCGAGGCTCATAGGAGTGATAAGGGCTTGATTGCCGTCGCGTAAATCCACACTGCACCAAATAGGCGCGGATTTAATATATTCTTTTTTACTCCACTCTAAACTTTCCACAGGAGGCATAAAATAGCCTCTTTGATATTTTGTATGACTCATAACAAACTCCTCATATTAAGAAAAATACTGCTAATAAAAGCTTTATGATTCTAGCAATAAAAACTATACAGGCGATAAAAATTCTTTATAAAATTGTAGAATCCATGTATGTCTTTATCATTCTATTTTGTATCGCATTTGCGTTTATATAAAATTACTCTTGCAAAATCCTGCAAAGACAAAAAATAGATGCAGCCCTAATGCTAACACTTATGAAGATATGCAATCCTCAAAGATAAACTTATGCTCCTCCGGGAGGGCCTTAAAAAGTGCAAGAGCTAATGCGCGAATCTCCCACATCGCGGATTTAGATGTGCGCAGAGAAAGAAAGTTTTGCAAACTCCTTGCATTAATGCTAAAGCTGAGTTCTGTGCGATAGGATTCTGGCATAGCAAACTTAGCCATATCATTGCTTACATTATCGCATAAAATCTCACGCAGTCGCTCAAGGGCGTGAAGCGAGGCAATATTAACCTTTTCATTACTTGTAAAAACGACAAATTCCTCTGCGCGTGCGAGATTTTCATCATTGATAGGCAGGAAGCTCGGCAGATTTTTTAGTTCCTTTAATGTATAACGTGAGGATTTTACGCTATAACTTGCCATACGATGACGAGCTAACTCCTGCAAACACGCACGTGAAATGCCTTGAATATAAAAATTATAATAGAGATGCTCTAAGGTGCTTGCGTGTTTGTATTTATTACCTACTCTATCGATAAGCTCTAAATCTTTTACCCCACCATTATCGCTCTTATCAAAGCTCTGCCAACAAGTGCGGATAGCATTGCTACAAACATTGAGCGGCGTATAGTGCAAAAGTGTAATGTTAATTTTACATTCTATTGTTTCTACCATGGGGGGGATTCCTTAGGGGATTAATTTGCATACAATCTTAGTGAATCTTGCATTAAAAGTTTGTTAATAGTTCAAATCTAGCTAAAAGCATAGTGTTTTAATTTTGCAAATTAAATGTTCTTTAATATTTGTGAAGCAGTTTTGTATAGATAATAGCTTAATCAAGCCTCCTTGGCCTCTTGCTTAAGTATGAAAAGAACGTAGCGATGTAATATTCTAATGGCAAGATATATTTACTAGAGCCATATCTATCCTATGAGAAGCCGTTTTAAACCATAAGAGCTTTAGTAGGAGGTATGGCGATAGTAAAATATAGGAGACCAAGCAGCACTTTAGCGTAATAGCATAGCCATAGAGATCCAATCTATCTCACTAAGGGCATAAGCTCTTTGGCGATACGTTCTAGTTCCTCTTTCATCGGCGCACATTGCACGATGAGTAGCTCAAGCCCTGCTTCCTCATAGGCTTTGATTTGCTCTGCTACCTGCTGTGCTGTGCCTATAAAATGCGGACGCAACCCGCGATTTGACACGCTGTATTCGCGTTTGCTGATTTCTACATCAAGCTGCGAATTGTTCGTAAAATTTTTGAAAGAATTTTCATAAGCCTTTTCATCTTTAATCGTAGTAATGCGCTCTAGCTCTCTTAACGCTTCTGCCTCACTATCGCGGATAATGATATAGGCTGCCATACCAAAACCCAAGAATGGGCTTTTACCCGCCTTTGCCCTACGCGCTTTCATATCGGCGATTTTTTCTCTCACCTCCTCTAATGTGCCTCCGTGCAAGAGATATTTATCGGCAAACTGCACGATAGCATCTCTCCCTCTCTCGCTTTCACCTCCGGCATACACAAGGGGAGTCTTAGGTGGTTTAGGCTCATTATAGGCATTTTCAAATGTAAAATATTTGCCCTTGTGATTAAAGGGGCTTTGCTCCCAAAATCCCCTTAGTACATTGGTGTATTCGTGTGTGAGTGCATATCTATCATCGTGCCCATCAAAGTTAATGCCATATTGCCGAGCTTCCTCTGCCCACCACGCTGATACCATATTGATACTAAAGCGTCCATTACAAATTTGCGAAATAGTGGCAATTTGCTTTGCTGTGAGTGCGACTTGATGGTATTGCGGACGGAGGGCTGCTAGAATCTCAATTTTTTGCGTGATAGCTGCTAAACCATTAGCGATAGCCCACGCATCAAGTGCATCAGCTTTCTCGCCTTTAATGTCATTCAAATACAGCTCTGGCACAAGGGTGAGCACATAGCCCAAATCCTCCGCACGTAGCACCAAATCCTTGATATACTCCCAATTCCCTTGTGTGGTATCATCATCAACATTCCTTAGCCAGCTTCCAAATACCGGTGTCCAATAACCAAATTTCATAATGCTTCCTTTGTGTGATTTGTCTCGTTATAAATAATTTTGCAAATATTACATCAGGCTTTTAAGAGCTTGTGTATATGAGCGATTGAAGGTGTGATAACACTCACAAGATTAAGATTCTAAAATTTTACTCTCTCATAGAATCTTTCCAAAACCATTACTCGCGCTTGCTCATGAGAAGTCTTAAGGGCTAGTTTCACAAAATGGAGCTTGAGCTTAAGATATGATGAAAAGTTTTTGTGCCATAGAGATTCTTTTGCTAGTTTTTGAGCTTTTTGAAGCAAAAATTCTTTTTTAGCATACAAATACTTTATCTTCTTATCAAGCTTTTGGATTCTATCCTTTTTCATATATTTTTCAATACCTGCTATAGCATTTTGGATAATACCCAATATTATACCTCTGTTCACAAAAGCACAAATCCGGGCAGAATACGCGGGAGCATCAAATGAGCGGGATTGTTTATCACATCATAAAATAATCCTTAAAAATCACGTTCCTTGCGTAGATTCTGCCTATGCAAAAGATAATGGTATAAAGCATACTGCGCCCACACGCAAAGCCTGTATTCGCACACACACTAGAGATTTTGGCGATGTTTGAACGATTCAAAAGCCCAACTTAACTTAAATTCTTGAGAGATTTATAAGGACAGAATCCCTTGTTAATCGCCTTTCTCTGTTCTTTTGATGTAGAGAATATTTTATCAATATTTTTTCATCTAGTTCACCGATAAATTCACTGCTCTTGCAATCGTATTTGCTACAGGAGAGTATTTTCTAGCGTGTGCTATAAGCTCATTTTCTCTTGCTTTGCTTACATTAGATTCTAAAATGACTTTTACACGCACATCGGTAAATCCCAATGGCTTATCCTCGCTCAAATCACCCACTCCCCACACAGAAGTGATATTAATATCTGCTTCAAGTTCTAATTCAAGCTTAGAAATCACAATCTCATTTGCCACTGCATTAGCGTGAATCCCAACAGCAAGGCAACTGCCAAGTGCAGCCAAAAGAGTTTCGCTAGGATTTGGTGCGGTATCATCGCCTAAGAGTGTAGGTGGCTCATCGACCACATAGGCAGGGAGATTGCGAATGTAGTTCAAATGGCGAAACTTGCCCTCCGCAACCGTTTTGCACTTGAGCGTTTTAATCGCATTCGGGTTTGCCTTACCCGCCTTTACGAGTTCCTCTAAGCCCTCTTTATCGATAGGCTCTAATCTTGTGCAACTAGTTTGTGCTACTTTCATAATATTCCTTTGTGTTAAATTCTAGCTTTTTAAGGCTAGAGCTTTTGTAACCTAAGATTCTAAAAGCTCTAGCCTCCTAAATGCACGAGATGTAAGTATTCTTATGCTTTTTGTCGGGCTTGAATAGCGCTAAAGCCCTTTCCCAAAAGCGCGAAACTCACATTACCAAGCGCATTGCACCACGGCAAGAGGGCATATTCTTGAAAAATCTTTATGCAGTTTATGAGATTCGCTCTATGGAAGAAAGGGCGTCCATTAATAGATAAGATTCCATCATTAAAGTCCTCAAATCCGCCAATGATGTTTAATAATGTCCTCTTGCCACAGCCACTTGTCCCAATCAAAGCGAAAAACTCATCCCTTTTAATGTCTAAATTGATATTGTTTGGAATCTGCCTTTGATGAAAAGATTGTGATAAATGTTTGATTGCAATCATACTTTTTCTCCAAGTTTGCGCTTTAGAGTATTATATCCCAAAAGGCTAAAAACTCAATGAACACAAAGCCCTAAAATCCCTATAAAAATCATCGCCACAATCATCATATTCCATAGCGATGAGATTACGTCCATCTATTATGATGAGGTAGCCTAGCCCACTTTGAATCCCTAGCATCTCCTCCTGCCACAAGGTGAATCCAAGCTAAAAAGCCCCCTCTTGCCTTATAAATCCTTTATAATCCTTCATAAAGCCGATGTAGAAAGCTTACTACTTTATCTGCTGCCCCCAACTGCCCTTGTGCGCGGAGCTTAGATTCTAAAGTGCTGTTGTAATTAGTGTTGGTATTAATATCATACACCACATTTTCGCCTTTATCGCTCTCTATAAACTCCACCCCGGCAATCTCTATATGATGTTTTTGCAAAAATGTCTCTAACTGCTGCACGAGCGGCGTTTGTGTGGTAATCTCCTCCCTCACGCTAAACTTATCGCCACTGCCTATATCACAGGCTGCTCCAGCAAGTTCAGGCAGGGCTTCTGCCCTTTCAATGTCGCAACTATCGGCAGGACAGAGTTTGAACGCTCCGCCACTTGTATCTACACGCACAGCATATACGAATTTTCCACCAATAAATTCACATCGCGTAATGAAAAGCTCCTTAGAGCGCACATACTCCTGCAAGAGCGTAATGCCATCAATAGGGGCTTCATAGGCACTTGATTCTACATAATCCTTTAGCTCTTTAAGATTCTCAAATCGCTGCACACCTAAGCCTTTTCCACCTTGATTATGCTTTGTGATAAAGGGCGTTTGCAGAGCCTCCGCGCTTTTAAGCAAATCATCTTTGCCAAAAACCGCTATGGTCTTTGGTGTGCGGAATCCTGCGTTGTTTAAAGCGAGATATTGCCTCACTTTGCTTACTTCAAATTCAAGCACATTACTGCCATTAATCACCTTTCTGCCATAAGATTCCAGCCACGCTAAAATCGCCCGTCCATATTCTTTAGAATCCGCGTGGTTGCGCGTATGGCTTGAAGCACTAAGTCTACTCCAAAATACACCTTCGGGTGGAGGCACATCAAGGTTGATCCCGCCACGTGTTAGAAGTATTTCTTTAAACTCCACTCCCGCACGTTTAAACGCATCAGCAAAGGGTGGTATCCACTCAAGGTTCTCATGCAGGATATAAATCCCTTTTTTGTATTCATTATAGAGCATAGATTCTCCTTATTTTTTAGTTCTACCACTATTGGCATAATCATCTATCGTAGATTTCTCGCCACCTACGCGGTATTTCGCCCCTCTGTGAGAGGAGGGCAGCCTATCACCATTGCCAAAGAGCTTATGGCGCAAACTTCCCTCTGTGTAGGATTCTTGATACACGCCTCGCTTTTGGAGTTCAGGCACGATAAATTCCACTACATCCTCAAAGCTTCCCGGTGTGGTTGCATAGGCGAGATTAAACCCATCTGCATCGCTATATTCTATGAGTTCTTGCAGGGTATCGCATACTTCTTTTTTGCCACCGATGATTTTATTGCCTAATGCACCAATTCCAGCGATTTTAATCAGTTCCCTTAAAGTCCAAGTTTTGCCCTCATCGGTGCGAGATTCGGCAAATTCCTTTACCTTGCCAATCATCGCATTAGATGTAATTTCTGTGAGCGGGTCATCAAGGTTGTATTTGCCAAGATTTTCTCCTAGCCAACCTGAATTAAGCACCAAAGAGCCTTCCTCATTGACATAGCTTAGCAAATCTTTGTGCTTTGCTTCGGCAAGTTTTTGATTTTCATCAGTGATGATGGTCGCTAATGCATAGATTTTCGCGCTATGTGGGTCGCGCCCTGCTTTTATAAGTTCATTGCGTATCTGCTTGACAGCGGTTTTTGTGTATTCCTTAGAGATGGGCGAAATAAAAATCGCCTCCGCATTTTCCGCTGCAAAGCGCATACCTCGCGGGGAATTGCCCGCTTGAAATAACACGGGCGTGCGTTGGATGCTTGGCTCACATACGTGGATTCCGGGTACATCAAAATATTTGCCTTTATGCCCGATATGGTGAATCTTAGCAGAATTAGCAAACTGCCCATTCTGCCTATCTAAAATCACTGCATCATCTTCCCAACTGCCTTCCAAAAGCTTGTAAATTACCTCTAAATATTCATCAGCTACCTCATACCGCTCATCGTGTGGAAGCTCTTTTGTCCCCATTTGCGCGTTTGCGCTAGGCAGATAGCCTGTTACGATATTCCAACCTACGCGTCCTTTGGTAAGATGATCGAGTGTGCTAAGCCGCCTTGCAAATGGAAATGGGTGCTCAAAAGGCACGCCAGCAGTGATTCCAAAACCTAAGTGTTTGGTAACTGCCGCGCCAATAGCCGCTAATTGCACAGGGTCATTCACAGGTGTTTGCACTGCCCCGCGCAATGCCGCCTCATCATCGCCATTGTAGATATCATATACGCCCAAAACATCAGCGATAAAAATTGCATCAAATAGCCCCTTTTCAGCTATACGAGCGACATTTTGCCAATATTCAATGTCCTTGTATTTTAAGGCTTGGTCTCCGGGATAACGCCATAAACCCGGGCTTAAGTGGGTAATGCAATTCATATCAAACGCATTGAAACGAATGTGTTTTTTGTGTCCCATACTTTACCTCCTATGGTTTTTTATTTGTGTTAAGTGTGTTGCAACTTATGGAGTGATTATACTGATAAATTACATATTTTTTAAAATACAATATGTAATTTAAAAAATATGTAATTTAAGTGATACATTTTTACTCATTTTTTGAGATATAGGATAAAGCTAAAAACGAGGATTCAAATAATTCTTGGATAACAACAATGGTTTTATTTATGGTAATTGTAGTGTGGCCGTGCCGAGAATATATAATCCTTAGTAGTACGTGGTAAGATCAAGATAAAATATTTTTATCAAAATTATATTCTTAATATTAATAAGGATAGTTGGGTTACGAGTCTGGCTGAAGGTAAAATCTTATTGTATTGTCCTTACATTAATTATGAGAATGCAAGGACAATACAGAATCTGTTCTTAATTAAAATGATTAAAAGGCAGGAATAATTTCGCCTTGATATTTTTCATTGATAAAATCCTTGACTTTTTGAGATTGCAAGGCATTTTTGAGCTTTTGCAAGTTTTCATCATTAACCCTTTGACTTTGCACGACTAAGATATTCGCATAGGGCGATTGCGCTCCCTCTAAAAGCAATGCATCACTGCTCTTTAGCCCTGCTTGAAGCGCGTAATTGCCATTGATCACCGCCGCATCAACATCGCCCAATGTGCGAGGCAAAAGTGCTGCATCTACAGGCTTAATCTTTAAATGCTTAGGATTCTCTATAATATCTAGATCTGTGGCGTTGAGATTACTAGAATCTGCAAGTTTGATAAGCCCTTGGGCTTCAAGCAAAAGCAAGGCTCTCCCACCATTGCTTGGGTCATTAGGAATGCCAATCACCGCATTATAAGGCAATTCATCAATATCTTTAAACTTAGTAGAATACAAGCCAATAGGCTCTACGTGGATATTTGCAATCGGCTCTAATGCAAACCCTCTATCCGCTTTGAGCGCATCTAAAAAAGGCTTATGTTGATGAAAATTTGCATCAAGTGAGCCATCATCCAAACTCGCATTAGGTGTTACATAATCAGTAAATGCCACGATTTGCAAGTCTATGCCCTCCTCTGCTAAATCCGGTTTGATAAACTCTAAAATCTCCGCGTGTGGCACAGGCGTAGCACCCACTTTGAGTGTTACCTTTTGCGTATTTGATTCTATATGGGAATCTGCCTTATCATCGCCACAACCGATAAATGCCAATATGGTTAAAAGTAATATGCCTAGTTTTTTCATACTTACTCCTTTGTAGAATCTTGAGCGGCAGGGAGGATTTGCCCTTCGTATTTTGAGAGAATAAATGCCCTTGTCTCATCGCTTAGAAGTGCATTTTTAAGCACCGCTATGCGCTCATCATTTTGATTGTCCTCCCTAGAGACAAGCACATTCACATACGCGCTTTTATCATTCTCGTGAAAAAGCGATTCCTTAATACTCATTTGCGCCTGAAGTGCGTAGTTTGCGTTAATCACAGCTCCATCGACACTATCAAGCACCTTAGGCAATCCCGCCGCCTCTAAGGGCTTAAACACCAAACCCTTAGGATTCTCTACAATATCAAGCTCACTTGCACTAAGGTTTTTCGCGTCATTGAGCGTTATCACACCATTATCGTGAAGCAAAATAAACGCCCTTGCCATATTAGACGCATCACCGGGAATAGCGATAGTCGCTCCTTGTGGAAACTCATCAATGTTCTTAAACTTATTAGAGTAAAATCCTAGTGGCACGATATATATGGGTGCTAGAGCCACGAGATGATAGCCCTTTTGCTCATTTGTCTTATCCATAAAGGGCTTATGCTGATACATATTCGCATCGCTACTTCCCTCTGCTAAGGACACATTAGGCACGACATAATCTGTAAATTGCTGAATCTGCATTTCCACACCTTGCGCTTTCATCTGTGGCTTGATAAATTCTAGAATCTCTGCCGCTGGCACAGGCGTAGCACCCACTCTTAAAATGGTGAGTTCTGCCTTGTCTTGCGTTTGCGTATTTGATTCTATATGGGAATCTGCCTTATCATCGCCACAACCGATAAATGCCAATATGGTTAAAAGTAATATGCCTAGTTTTCTCATTTTCCTCCTTTGAATTAAGATTAACGATGTGCGCGCAAACGCTTGACGATGAAGTCCCCGCTGCTTTGGATACATTGCACCAAAATAATGATACAAATCACCGCATAAGTCAATACATCGGGCTTAAAAGATTGGAATCCTATGCGATAGGCTAAGTCTCCTAGCCCTCCAGCACCCACCACACCAGCCATAGCTGAAAAGCCCACTAAGCTTACTGCTGTAATGGTAATGGCATTTGCCAGTGAGGGGAGGCTCTCGCTTATCATCATTAGCACCACGCGGAATCTACTCGCCCCCATACTCATTGTGGCTTCTATCAAGCCTTTATCCACTTCATCAAACGCCCCCTCAAAAAGCCGTGCGATGAATGGAGTAGCTGCAATCACAAGCGGGATAATCGCCGCCGTGCTACCAATGCTCGTGCCAATAAGGGCTTTTGAAAGCGGTAAAAGCAAAAATATCAGCACGATGAAAGGAAAGGAACGCACAATATTGACAATCGCGCTTAAGATTCTATACACAAGGGCATTTGCCATAATGCCAGAGGGCTTAATTGCGCTCAAATACACGCCCAAAGGCAGCCCAAATACACAGGCAAAAAACACAGAAAATACCACCATATAGATGGTTTCACACACGCTTTTTGCTAAGCTAAATGCCACAGGGTCGCTAAAAATATCGCGCAATATAAGCAAAAAATGCTTTTCACACAGATTCAAAAAATCAAGCATAGCACTTTCCTTGCACCTGCGGATTAGAATCTATGCTAAAGACACTCACGCCTTGCGTTTTAAGCCACGCTAATGCCTTATCTCTTTTATCATCTGTGGCAATAATCTTTAGTGTCAAATGCCCCACTTCCCCTGTAGCAAGTTCATCAATATGTCCGCTTAGGATATTCACATCAATATCAAAATGCTTTATCATTTGACTAATAAGTGGAGATTGCGCGTAAACACCGGTAAAAATCACCCTATACACATTGCGTAAATCCCTTAAATGAGTGATGATATGTTTGTCATCTTGCGGGAGGAATGCGATTAACTCCTGTGTGATAGGGTGCTTAGGCTTGGCAAAGACTTCGTTCACACTACCCCGCTCTACGATTTCCCCATCGCTCATCACACACATTTTATTGCAAATCTCGCGCACGACTTCGATTTGATGTGTGATAAGCACCACGCTTAAATCTAGCCTTTGCTGAATCTCCCTTAGAAGCGCAAGGATAGAGCGCGTAGTTTTTGTATCAAGGGCGGAAGTTGCCTCATCGCATAGTAGCACTTTAGGGTGATTGGCTAAGGCTCTAGCAATGGCTACCCTCTGCTTTTGTCCGCCACTTAGCTGACTAGGATAGAATGCAGCTCTCTCGCTTAAGCCTACCATCTCTAAAAGCTCATCTACACGAGGTTTAATTGCCTTTTTATCCCATTTGGCAATCCGCAAGGCAAAGGCGACATTATCAAACACATTTTTAGCACTAAGTAAGTTAAAATGCTGAAAAATCATACCAATTTTTTGCCTTTGGGCTTGGAGTTGCTTTTGATTGAGTTTGAGTATATTTATATTATCGATTTTTAACTCCCCGCTTGTAGGCTCTTCAAGGCGATTAATGATACGTATAAGTGTGCTTTTACCCGCACCAGAATAGCCAATTATCCCCATAATATCGCCTTTTGAGACTTCCAAATCGATATTTTTTAAGGCACAAAAGCCATTAGGATAGGTTTTGCTAATGCCCTTGAGGCTTATCACATCTCACTCCTTGCGGTTTCCATAAGAAGCTCGATTATATCACAAAATATTAAAATACAATATGTAAATTAAACTTTATGCAGGGCGATTATATTTTTGCGTATAGATTTTGCTTACATAGTACAAAAGGTATTCCTTTAGACGTTAATTGGTGGGTGAGAGGCTTAAATAAAGAATCTTTCTCAATTTAAGCGTTTCTAACAAAAGTTTGTTTTATAATTCCTTATCTGGATTTTGCTGCTTTAAAAAGGATATATGATGAGTTTCACACATTTACATTTACATACAGAATATTCCCTCCTTGATGGGGCAAATAAGATTAAAATTTTAGCGAAAAAAATCCGTGAATTAGGTATGAGCTCAGTGGCAGTAACTGACCACGGCAATATGTTTGGCACACTTGATTTTTATGTAACAATGAAAGAGGAGGGGCTAAATCCTATCATTGGCATAGAGGCATATATCCATAATGGCGATGTGCTGAATGATAAAAATGTCAAACAGCGATTTCACCTTTGCTTGTTTGCGAAAAATGAAGTGGGCTATAAGAATCTTATGTATCTTAGCTCACAATCTTTTATTCAAGGATTCTACTACTATCCACGTATTAATAAGGCATTGCTTAGGGAGCGAAGCGAGGGGCTTGTATGTTCTTCAGCGTGTTTGCAAGGAGAGGTGAATTGGCAGCTTAATATCAATAACCCACGTAATGTCCGCTATGGCGCGAAAGGCTATGAAGTAGCGAAAGAAGCTGTGCTAGAATATAAGGATATGTTTGGCGATGATTTTTATTTAGAGATTATGCGACACGGCATTGCCGATCAGTTCTTTATCGATGAGCAGATTCTTAGGCTAAGCAAGGAATGCGGGGTAAAGGTGATTGCCACCAATGATACGCACTATACCTTACAAGAAGATTCAAGCGCACAGGAAATTGCTATGTGCGTGGCAATGGGAAAAACGCTCAATGACAAAGATAGGCTCAAGCATTCTGTGAAAGAATTTTATATCAAATCGCCCGAGCAAATGCAAAGGCTCTTTTGCGATATACCTGAAGTGATTGCAAACACACAAGAAATCGCGCAAAAATGCCGCTTAGAGCTAAATCTTAAAAATATAGAGATTAGAAATAAGCATACAGGGGAAGTGCTATTATCTAATACCCCCGCTACGCCGCCTACCTTTAAAAACACGCAAGATTATGCTTTAAAAGAAAATCTCCCCCAAATACTCAATTGCCCTTTAGGATCTATTGATGATGCGGCGTATTTTGCTTATAAATGTAGGCAGGGGCTAGATGAGCGTCTAGAGCATATCCCTGAAAATTTGCATACGCAGTATAAAGAGCGTCTAGAGCAAGAAATCAATGTGATTAATACGATGAAATTCCCGGGCTATATGCTTATTGTATGGGATTTTGTGAATTTTGCTAAGCAAAATGGCATTCCTGTGGGTCCCGGGCGTGGCTCTGCGGCGGGAAGTCTTGTGGCGTATTCGCTAAAGATTACTAATATTGACCCTTTAAAGTATGGTTTGCTTTTTGAGCGGTTTTTGAATCCTGAGCGTGTGAGTATGCCTGATATTGATATGGACTTCTGCCAACGTAGACGTGGTGAGATGATAGAATATGTAGCAAATACCTATGGCAAATATAATGTAGCACAAGTCATTACCTTTGGTTCGCTTTTGGCAAAGGGCGTGATACGTGATGTCGCGCGTGTGCTTGATATGCCCTATAATGATGCAGATGCGTTTGCAAAGCTTATTCCTAATGAGCTTGGTATTACCCTGACTAAACATATAGGCAAGGATGGGCAGGAGAAAGATGGTGCGTGGGAGAAAGAGCCAAAGATTCGGGAGTTGGTTGAGAGTAATGCTTTAGCAAAACAAGTGTGGAATTATGCGGTGCTTTTAGAGGGATTAAAACGCAATGCAGGGACACACGCGGCGGCTATTGTGATAGATTCACAAGAGGAGCTATGGAACAAAGTGCCGCTTTATACCAATGACAAGATGAATGGTGTGGCTACGCAGTATTCTATGAATTGGCTTGAGCCGGTAGATTTGATTAAATTTGACTTTCTAGGGCTCAAGACGCTTACCGTGATTGATGATGCTATTAAGCTTATTAAAAAGCGATATGGCAAGGCGATTGATTTTAGCATTATGGAAATGGAGGATTCTAAGGTTTATGAGAGTATCCAGAGTGGTAATACTCTAGGGCTATTCCAAATAGAATCTGAGGGTATGCAAGCGTTGGCTAAAAAGCTAAAGCCCAGCACATTTGAAGATGTCGTGGCGATGCTTGCCCTCTATCGTCCCGGTCCTATGGAATCGGGTATGCTTGATGATTTTATTGACCGCAAACACGGCAGAGCGAGTATCAATTATGCCTTTAACTCGCTAGAGTCGATACTAAAGCCCACTTATGGTGTTATCGTCTATCAAGAGCAAGTTATGCAAATCGTGCAAACTATCGGTGGATTCTCACTTGGCGGGGCGGATTTAGTCCGTCGAGCGATGGGAAAAAAGAAGATTGATGAAATGCTAAGACTCAAAAAAGAATTTGCCGATGGGGCGCAAAAGCAAGGCTATGATAGGGCTAAGGCGGAGGATTTATGGGAGCTTATTGTTAAATTTGCCGGATATGGATTTAATAAATCGCATTCTGCGGCGTATGCGATGATAACCTACCAAACAGCCTATTTAAAGACATATTACGAACACGAATTTATGGCAGCAATGCTCACAAGTGAAACGAGCAAAATAGAATCTGTGGCAAAATACATCGATGAAGTCAAAAGCCTTAATATTGACATCGTGCCTCCACACGTGAATATTTCTGAAAATGACTTTGGTGTGGGTGAGTTTGAAGGGGAGAAAAAAATTATTTTTGGCTTGAGTGCGATTAAGGGCTTGGGCGATGCGCCTATTGAAAATATTATACAGGAGCGTGAGAAAAATGGCGCGTATAAAAGTTTAGAGGATTTTATCGCACGAGTGGATTTTTCAAAGCTTACTAAACGTTCACTAGAGCCACTTATTAAATCTGGCGGGTTAGATAATCTAGGCTATTCGCGCAAAAGTATGCTTGAAAATATTGATGTGCTTTGTGAAAAGGGCAGAGAGAAAGACAAGGCAAAAGATATGATTCATAACTCTTTGTTTAGTAGTGATGATGTGGAGATTAATATTTATTTATCTATTCAAGATAGAGGCGAGTATGATGTGAAGACCTTGCTTGATTATGAATATGAATGTATGGGGATTTATGTGTCCGGGCATCCACTTGATGATTTTAAAGAGCAGATTCAAAGCATTAAGGGCATTGTAAAAAGTATAGATTTAGAGAATCTTGAAGTTGATTCTTCGTGTATGCTTGTGGGTAAGGTGCTATCTATCAAACGAAGGATTAGTAAAAAAAGTGGTAAGCCTTTTGGAAGTATTGAATTTTTAGATTATGGCGGCAGTATGGAGATTATGGTGTTTGAAAAGCAGCTTGAAAGCCTTGAGAAAATCGATTTACAAGAGCCAATAGCGCTTAAATGCAAGGTGGAGGATAAAGAGGATAGATTAAATTTCCGTATCTTAAAAATTCTTACGTTAAGGGAAGCAAAAAAAGAAGAGGTGGAAACAATCTTTAAAAAGACAGATGAAAAAAGTGAAGATGAGATTATTCCTATTGATATGAGCGTAGCACAGGTTGATATGTGTATGCCGCTGTGCGTGGTGGTGGATACCCAAAGTGTGCAAGATGGTATTTTAGAAAAGCTTAAAGCCCACGCACAAAGCCTTAAAGGGGAGCACGAGCTGCATTTGAGAATCAAAGATGATCATTTTGGTCATACATTTGTAAGTAATCTTAAGGTGCATTCAAGCATTAAGGAAGTGTTTAGGGAGCTTGAGTGGCAATGATGAGGTAAAGTATATATGGATTCTAGGTATATTGATGATAGGCTGTAGCGATACGCAAAATCCTCAAGAGCAGATTATACGCACTTGGTATTTGGAAGCCACTCATTGATAATGGCAGTGAAAGAAATATTAAGATAGCTGAAAATCGGGCATTTGTTAGATTTGAATCTAATCTACTTAAACGGCAATGCTGGGTGCAATAATTTCTTTGGTAACTATGAGATAAAGGGTAATAATGAGCGAGTAACAAGCAGCACAGGTATGACACGTATGCTTTGTGCTGATGAAATTATGCTGCTTGAGGATAGCTTGATAGGACTTATCAGCGATGGTGTGAGTGAAGTACACACAAGTGGCAAGCAGTTGAGTGTGTAAAAGGGGTAATTAAAGCAGTGTTTCGCAGATAATTATTGTAGAATCCTAGCCCTTCTATAGGGCTAAGCATACATTGTGTGTAGGTAAATATTATTTCCCACTAAATACAGGTGTGGTTGAAAATGCCCCATAGCCTTTAAAATCAAGCTTTTTTAGAATCTCTAAATCTGCCTTAGAAATCTTAAAATCCACCGCTGCATTTTGTGCGATGTAAGCGGGAGTTTTACTCTTTGGCAAAGAGATGAGCCCTAGCTCTAAAGTGTAGCGGATACAAATTTGAGCGGGGCTTACCTGATATTTTTGCGCCATTTTCACAATGCGAGAATCCTTGAGCAATTCGCCGTGCGCGATAGGTGAATAGGCTTCTACGTAAATGCCCTGCTTTTTGCAAAAGTCTATCAAATCAAAAGGTGTATTGCCAATATGGGCTAAAACCTGATTGACAGAGGGTTTTGTGCTTGTATTTACAAAAAGATTTTTTAAATCTTTTTGTAAAAAATTGCTCACCCCAATGCTACGTACTTTCCCCGCTTTTTTAGCAGCTTCTAAAGCCTCCCAAACGGCAATATTTTCTTTGAAATAGTCCCCTCCTCGAAAATCACTCCAAGGCTGTGGAGTGTGGATAAGCATTAAATCAATGTATTCTAGCTTCATCGTTTTTAGGCTCTTATCAATAGAATCTGTAGCACTTTTTTTGTCTTTATATTCTGCCCTCACCTTGCTTGTGATAAAAATCTCCTCACGCTTTAAGCCATTTTTGATAGCTTGATTTACTGCTGCTCCTACGCCACGCTCATTTTGATAGGCTTGTGCCGTGTCAATATGCCGATAGCCGATATGAAAGGCTTCTTTGATAACGCCCTCTATAATAGAATCATCAATTTTCCACACGCCAAGCCCAAGTTTAGGTATCTTCACTCCATCATTAAGCGTAAAAGTTTGATTTAAAATAGCATTTTTTGCCTTTGCCTGTGCGCTTAGGAAGCTTGGCATAGCCATTAATCCCGCTCCAACCAAAGCTGTTTTGAGAAAATCTCTACGATGTATCATATTTGCTCCTATATGTTAAAAGTTTGTAAAATTATAAAACCTGACACCTAGTGTTTGTCAAGGGGGAGAATATTAAAGTTGCAATATCCATACATATTCATTGATATATTTTTGAGATTTTTTGTTGTTGCTTTTAAAACGAGGATACAAAATGCTTTCAAAATACAAATTACCTAAGGGTTTTAAAAGCTCTGTAATAGCTTCTTTTTGCATTATGCCCTCACTATTATAACTCAAAACAAGATTTCTATAGTTTTTATATTTAATGATTTTTTCAAGCTCTATTAAGGCATTTTTAGCATTACAGAAGGCACTTTTTTGATTTTGCCATTCTCTTAGCCCTGCTATGCCTTTAATATTGGGATTATCATATTTTGCAATGGTTTCTATTAAGTGATAATTTGGAGCATATTGGCGGTGATTGTAAGGTGGGTCAAGATAGAGTATATCAAATATTTTATGTAAATTTTGCAAGAGCTTTACACCATCATCACAAAAGCAAAAATGTTTTTTATCGCTTATTAAAATATCTATTTCTTTTAAATTAAAATCTTTTAATGCTCTTTTATCCCAAGTTTTGCAAAAAGCCGCATACACCCCAGCCACATTAGCATAAAAAGATACAGATTCTATCAAAGTAGCTAACAAAATAAAATATTCATTTTCATTTATGGCTTTATTATTTTTCCAAGCTTCAATTTGTAAGCGAATCGCATCAATTTTTGCTGCATTTTTATCACTAAAATACATTCTAGGAATTTTTAAATCTTTTGTCGCATTTGGTGCATAATGATTATAAATAAAGCCTTTTTGTATGGGAATAGAATCTAAAAATAAAAGCACTTTTTGATAATGGCTTTGAAAAAGTGAGTTGGTAGTATTAGTGGAATTTATAAGTTTTTTTAAGCCATTAAATTGTGGTATTTCATTGTTTTGTATATAGGCTCTTTGTAGGCAGTAAGAAAAATAAAGTATGTCATTGCTATAAATTTGAAAGCCTTGTTTTTTAAAGAATTTTGCCATACTTGCACTGCCACTAAAAAGATCAAAAAAACTTTGTGTTTTTTGGCTATCAATGACCTTATACTTTTGCAAAAGAGTAAAAATTTGAGGAGCTAAAGATTCTTTATTACCAATAAATCGCATTCACATAACTTTGAGTGGATTATAATTTGTAATCAGCACTTCTTGAGAATCTGCTCTTTTGCTTTGGTAATTACAATTTTTATAAGAAAAATTTACATAATGCGTATACAAATGCGGACTTTGCTTAAGCCAATTTTGCAAGATTGTATGTTCCTTGCCCTTATGATAAAGCACATTAGAAAGGGCAAATTTTATACCCTTAGAATCTAAGATATTTAAGGCATTTAAAAGACTTGATTCTAAAACCTTATTCCAGCCACTAAAGCCCCTTTTGCCATCATTATAAACCCCTTGCGTGATGAGATAAGGAGGGTCAGCATAGACAAAGCTATTTTGAGTAAGTTTTACAGCCTTTAAAGCTTCCAAAAAATCAAGCTTTAAAAAGCTAATATTTTTTGTTTTTAAAGCCTTAGAAAAAGCTATTAAATTATTTTTCATTTTTTCATTAAAGCTAGAGCGATTTTTACCAAAAGGAGTATTGAAGTGATGAGCATTATTAAAACGGATTTGATGATTAAAAGAAAAGGCGATAAGCACAAA
Source organism: Helicobacter mastomyrinus (assembly GCF_039555295.1). Taxonomy (NCBI): domain Bacteria; kingdom Pseudomonadati; phylum Campylobacterota; class Epsilonproteobacteria; order Campylobacterales; family Helicobacteraceae; genus Helicobacter; species Helicobacter mastomyrinus. The sequence goes on from NZ_CP145316.1 coordinate 1,088,182, forward strand.
GAGTAAAAGCGGTGATTTGTTATGATTATAATCAACTTTTAAGGCATTGTATCCTTGAATATTTTGCAAAGTTAAATCATATTGTTTGATAGTCAAATGAATTTGCTCTAAAATAGATTCTGTATTTTCTTTTTGTAAAAATTGATAGAAATCAATAAGATAAATTAAATTATCATTGCATATAATTTTATCAGCTTGAGGGAGCTTTGAAGTATTATTGAGCTTACTATTAACATTAATAGCCACATTGCAACCCCCGCAAAATAAATCTAAAAATATATCACTTTTACTTGGAAACAAAGGCAGGATTTGAGAGAGGATTTTATATTTTCCACCTATGTAGTTTAAGGGGGATTTGAGGAAACAAAGTTGTTTAGTTAAGGGTTTAGTCATTGCTTTTTCCAAAAATCAAGCAAATTTTTAAGGGCAAAACGAAAAATTTTAGGTGCTTTTATACCTAAAATTATTTGACCTTTTTTATTGAGCAAAAAGCCAATTTCAAGCTCTATAATTTTTTCTTCATATCCTCCATAAAGCACGACAGAGCGAATAATTTTAAATTCTTTATAATATTTTTTAATATATTCTTTTTCTATAAAATCATAATTTTTTAGTTTTTCTATGCCTTGATAGCGATTTTCATATGTCTTGCCCTCAATATTAATAATTTCTAAATGCTGCAGATCAAGCAAAATTAAATCGGGGATAAAAACTATGGCATTTTTATTCCCACTTTTGTAAAGTTCCTTGTTTTCATATTTTTGCAAAGCTATACTTTGATTATCTCTTGTAATAAAATATCCCTTTTCACATCCTGCGTGATTTTCAAAAATAGCCTTTCCACTTGAAAAATTTTCCACCAATAAATGAATAAAAATAGTTCCAAGTTTTTCACTTTCTTTTTCATAGTGCCAATATGCTTTTTCTTACTCTATTTGTGGGATTGTAAGCTTTTGCAAAGAAAGATTTAATAAATTTGCAATTTTTATAAATTTATTCTTGTTTCCTATTTGATTTTGATTTAATCCGTGTGATATGATTTCAATATCGCCTTTAAATCCTAATTTTCTTAATGCCCCAGCTATACCACTTACCGCACCAATATTTGGGTCGTGAGCTAATCTGCCACTTTTTACGAGTCTTGCTGAAATTAGTATTTTATTTGTAGGGGTATAAACTGATATATCATCGCTTGGTAAGCCATCGACTTTAAATTCCCTATCGTCTATCGTTATGGTAATTGGCACATTACCTTTTGGAGCTTTTCGCATTTGAGATTTAAATACAATTAATTCTTTAATGCTTGAAAAGGGCTTTAAAATTTCATCATTTTCTTTAAGGTCTTTTCCTAGAATTTCTACGCCCAAAGTCCTTAAAATTCTCGTTCCAAAGATAGAAGTTTGGGTAGGTTTTTCTTTTTGCTTTACTCTTATGTTATAGAGCATAATTTTTTTAGCATTAGGATAAAAAGTCTCCGCATAAACAAATTTAGAAATTCTTTGATAAACTCCTGTATTTCTACTTTCGCTATCATCAGTTTTTGTTTCCTCTATAAGATAAAATGGCTTATCATCTTGTGTAGGCTTATGATTTTGAAAAAACACCATATAATCTACAAAGCTACTTTTCCCGCTCACAATTTCTAAGTAAATTTTATCAATCTGCTCACTTCGCACACCGATTAATTCATAAGAAAAGCTAAATGTAGAATCCTTAATGATTGGCAAGATTCTTAAATTATCCAAAAACGCACAAAAATTTTTATCTTTTAAAAATTGCTTGATGATTATCTCTAAAACCTCAATTTTTGGTCGCTCTTCTGTGAGTATGTAAAGATTCAAAGCCTCTCCTTGTGTTTATGGCATTGTATCACACAAGAAATAATTTGATTATGCAGATTGTTTGTATCGGCTATAATCCTACAATGAAGTATTGTAGGGTGTTGTGATGAAATTTTTGTCCCCACATTTGGCTTTTCACTCCTTGGCTGTGGGTTATATGTTTTGTAGCTTTTACCTCATATCGTGTAGATTGCATTCCCTCCTGCTAATGACATAATTGCTTCAAATAGCAGCCCTCAAGCTTGGCTTACTATGTTAGAATCTATTTTAGGAAGTCTAGTTGCAACAAGTTTCATCTTGCTTACAAAAATAGCAATACAAGTTTGCGCTTATTTTTTTATCACCCTGATAGCGTTAAGTATGTATTATGCGACTTGGTTTTTGCATTGTAGCGGCATAACATCAGCGTATTTACTGCTTTTTGGCTTGGTGCTTATGCCCCCACTTTATTTTTACCTTTTTATTTGAAAAATTACATAATGCTTATTTTTGCATTCCCTTTGGTATGCTGTATTTTATGATAAGCTATGATAATTTTACATTGTAGGCTTTAGTGTCCCACCCTCTTGGCTTGTTCGGGTGGGTAGCGATCGCCTACAATAGTGATTGTATCAAGTTTAGAATCAAGCTCTTTTAAATCATTTGCACTCAATGTTATATTTAAAGCGCTCAAATTTTCTTGTAGATGCGCTTCTTTGGTCGTTCCAAAAAGTGGCACGATGTAAGGCTTTTTAGCGAGTAGATAGGCTAGGGCGATTTGAGCAGGAGTGGCGTTACCATCTTTGGCAGCTGGATTTTTACCCTTGCCAAATGCTTGTAAAAGCTCTATGATTTTGTAATTTGCCCTCATTGCTTCAGGTTGGAATCTAGGGAAATTCACGCGATTGTCATTTTTTGGGTCAAATGTAGAATCTGCATTGAGTTTGCCACTAAGATAACCGCGATTTAATGGTGAGTAAGCCACAAAGCCAATGCCAAGCCGCTCTAATGTAGGGAAAAGCTCGCTTTCTACATTGCGCCACATCAAATGATATTCGCTCTGCACGGCGGTAATAGGGCAGATTTGATGAGCTTTTTCAATAGTCGCAGCACTTAGTTCACACACGCCAAATCGCGCTACCTTACCCTCTTTGATTAAATCCTTTACGCAAGTTGCCACTTCTTCAATGGGTGTTTTTGGGTCAAAGCGGTGCTGATACAGCAAGGGAATCTGCTCTAAATGTAGTCTTTTAAGACTTTGCTCTACCACCTCTTTTATGCGTTTTGGGCTGCTATCAAGCACACTTATATCTTTGCCAAAGCCAAATTTTGTGCTGATGAAAATCTTGTCTTTTTTGTAGGATTTAAGCAATTTGCCCACCAAGATTTCATTTGTATCGGGTCCATAGACTTGTGCGGTATCAAAGAGTGTAATGCCACTATCAAGGGCGGATTCTAGCAAATTTAGAGCTGCTTTTTCGCTTAAGCGGACGCTGCGATGATAATTGAGCCCCATACAACCAAAGGCAAGGGTGGATACTTCAAAGGCATAAGTTCCTATGCCAAGTGTGCGTTTTGGCATAGTGATATGCTTAGAATCTATCCCAAAAAGTGTGCTGAAAATACTGCTAGTATGTAGCCCAAGCACGATACCTAGCAAACTTGTAGTCTTTAAAAACTCTCTACGATGTGGCATATTGCTCCCTTGTTATAGAATCTTACTTTAAAGCAAAAGGTATTATAAGCCCTGACACTTGGTGTTTGTCAAGGGGTTAAATTTCAAATTGATCATAAATTAGAATTAGAATTGTTAGAATATAGATTGAGGAGTTTATGTAGGCATCACTTAAAGTCTTTTGCAATCACAGAATCTACTAAAAGGTTAAAAAAAACTGATGACAAAATCACATATAAATCAAATCATCAATCATTATATCAAAGATGTTTTTAATAGGGTGGCTGATTTTCAAAATTATCATTGGCGAAGTGATATAATGAACATTGAAATATTAGATAATACACATTTTATTGAATACAGCAAAAGCGGGCATAAAACGTTTTTTGAAATAACTTTATTGGAAAATTGTAAGATGATTCAACTTTATTTAGAAAATAAAAATATAAAAAGATATTTTATAGGAAATTTTAAGACTATTGATAATGATAAACATTCATCGATTTTACCGAATACATTGAAATAAAAATTTTTTCAAAAAATAATATTCAAGCCCTTTATGAAATCCTATCTCAATACAATATATGAATGATTTAATACATTCATTTGATAAACAATAATTGCTTCACGCAAGGCTTGGAAATAACCTTATTTCTTGTCTTGTTCCAAACTCTCAAGCCATTTTCTTATACTGCCTCTGCTGCTGCCAAAATCAAATTTTTTGTCCTGTTGAAACACCGCTTTTGGAGCGGAATCTTTTAAAAATTTCATACAGGTTTCAAGCTCACTGCCTCCGCTCGTGCAAAAGGGAATGATGATTTTAGAGTGAAAATTATGAGATTCTAAAAAGGTATTGATGATATGGGGTGCGTGATACCACCAAATAGGAAAGCCCACAAAAATCCGTCCATAAGGCGATATGTCGATACTTTGGGCGATTTTAGGGCGTGAGGATTTATCCTTGCATTCTTTGCTGGTGCGAGAATTTTCATCATTCCAATCCAAATCCGCCACACTATAAGGTTCTTTTGGCAGTATCTCGTAAATATCGGCATTTGCGACATCTGCAAGGGTTTTGGCTATATCTTTGGTGATGCCTGTGGCAGAGAAATAAGCGACTAAATCTTTCATCGTTGTTCCTTTTGGTATGGATTGCTTTATATTCCTTGCGAATGTTTGCGATGATATTAGGATTTGTCATTGCGAGAAAGTCCGCAGCGCTTTCGCGGCAATCCACTTTGCTATCATTTATGGAGTCAGCCTCTTTTTGCAAATTACATAGGCGTAGAGCTCTGCTATTTCACTCGCTCAATCTTTGAATCAAAGCATTTTGATAGTTTTTGATTGCACTGCGGCTTATTCCTTGAAACACAAGAGGCTCGAGGTAGGTCATTCCAGCGTGATCCGCACTTGCTTTCATCGAAACAAAAATATCCTTTAATTCTATGCCCACTCTGCCATTTTTGCCATAGGTGCTTGCCTCGCCTCCTGCGGTTGAGACAACAAGCATTTCTTTGCCCTTCCACAAGTCAGGTCCCACACTACTCCAAGTTTCGTTCAAATAAGCTTTCATCATCGGCGTGATATTAAACCAATGCGTAGAAAATAAAAAGACGATTCTTTGAAATTCACGCGTAATTTGCCGCTCTTTTGTCCCATCAATCGCCCTTGTATCAAAACCATAGAGGCTTTCAAGATTACGCACTTCTACATTTTTCACGCTCCTTGCTGCACTTTCTAAGGCTTTAATGAAAAATGAGCTTTCAGGGTAGGGGTGCGAGACGATTACAAGGGTTTTTTACCCTCGCTTCTACTGCAAACAAAATGCTGCTACATAGCAGCAAAAGCAGGACAATATTTTTCATTTTTACTCCTTTTTAGATTTACAAAGAAACATTATAAAGCCTGACACTAGGTGTTTGTCAAGGGGAAAGATTATATTATTTTGTCAAAATCACTTTGATTACTTCATCTTCATCAAGTTCATTTGCCTTTATAAACTCAACAAAGCTCATATCGGGCGTAAAAATGAAATGATTGTGGGTAATAAAATATGAAAAAATGCTCGTTGGTTTGTTTGCAAAAGTTTTAAAATGTCATTTAAATTTGATTGTGCGAATTGCCAAAAAAAGCTCTTTGTTAGGATTTGAAGCAATGTCAAAACAACGGTTAGGCTTAATGCAAAAGCTAAAATTACCATTAAAATTTGCTTTTTGTGAAAATATTTTTTCAAAGCGTTAAAATTCACCCAAATATGCAAAATCACAGCAATAATCATCGCTAATCCCAGCCATCTATGCAAAATTCCGCCCCGCCAAAATCAAAGTGAAAAATAGCATAACCCCGCTCAAAGCGACTATAAAAAGCCTATCGTGCTTAACGTAGCAAAGAGATGAGAAATTTCATTGATTACTTCCTTTAAATCTCTAGCTGATATCCAATGTGCCTGAAAACCTATTATTTGAGTGAAAATATTGAATCGTGCAAAGATTGCAATCAAAAATTTATCCTGTCAATTGAGTTTCCATAACGTTCCTTAAAGGCTTCTAGCAGGGCTTCTGCGATTTGTAAATCTTCAGCCTCGCTTCCTCCGCCAACGCCTATGCCGCCAATAAGCCTTTCCCCTGCAAAAAGCGGATAGCCCCCTGCGACTAAACAAATCTGCTTGCTTGTGGTATGTATACCCATCAAAGCACCGCCCTCCTTTGCCCAAGCGGCGACATCTTTTGTCTTTGAACGCGTAATCACAGCTGTGTAAGCCTTTTTAAGCACGAGATTCACACTGATTAAGAGTGCCTCGCCAAATCTTTGAAAAAGCTTCAAAATTCCGCTTTCATCAACCACAGCAAAGCTTATATCAATGCCAAGTTTTGCCACTTCTTCTCCTGCCTTTGTGCGTAAAAATTCGCATATTTCATCATTTAGCTTCATTAGTTTTTCCTTATTATGTGAAATATAAAATTTACTCTATCAAAAAAAAAAAAAAACAATTTGTCAATACACATTTTGCAATAAAACTTTGACTTTTCACAACCCCCTTCCTGCTTGCAAGATTCTAGCTCAAGCAGTTTCTTTTGCTACATATTAATGGGCTTGTTGGTAGGCATCTCACAACCCCACGCTTTTAGTCGCATCGCTACCGGGTGCGTATCGCTCACCTACGATAGTTATTTTGCTTAAATTTGCATTGATTTCATCAAGCTCAGCCTTACTAAAGCTAATCAGCGAGGCATTAAGATTCTCACCCAAACGCCGTATTTTAGTCGTTTCTGGTATGGGAATGATGAAGTTTCTTTGTGAGAGCAGCCACGCGAGTAAAATTTGCGCGATACTCGCCTTTTTCTCATCACACTTTTAGAATCTGCCACATTTTTGATAAATGTAATCACCTCTTGATTTGCCTCTAAAGTTCAGGGCCAAGACGTGGAAAATCGCTCCGATATCCGTAGCCTTGTCAAAAAGCCTCTATCAAGCGGAGAATACGCCACAAATGCGATATTGAGCTTTTGGTATATATCAAGCACTCCATTAGATTCTAGCTCTCTAAACGCCATAGAATATTGGCTTTGCACCACGCTTAAATGGCGGATTTTATGTGCTCTTTGTATGGTTTGCCGCTGCTCCGCTCAAGCCCCAGCCGCGAATTTTTTCCATTTTGATAAGCTTACTCATAGTCTGTGTAACTTCCTCAATAGGCGTATCTGTATCCACTCTGTGCTGGATATAAATATCGATATAATCGCTTTGTAGTCTTCTTAAATTTCCATCAATGGCTCTAAAAATCGCCTTTTTGCTAGAATCTTGCATTTGTTTGCCAAGTTGCGCTTGATTAATACAGGTGGAAAAGGAGAAACCACGCTATGGTGGCTTTAAGAATAGATAATGGAGGTTTTGGTGCCTACAAATGTGTGAATAGAAGCTGATGAGTTTGTATAATACAGCTGCAAGCTTTGTGAATCAAAGTGTAAGCGGTAGGTGCTTGCAATGATAAGAATGAAGCATTTGCTTATAACAATGATATGTGTTTGAATATTTTAGGGAGTAAGGGAGGTAAGATTCCCTTAATTAGAGAATCTTGTAAAAAATGATGAGGCAAAATTATTTTTGTTCTGCTTCTAGCTCGATTTTTATATTGACATTATCGCTTACCATAGCATTGCCTGTATTGGTGCCAATGCCAAAATCTTTACGATTGAGTTTGCCTTCTAATGTAAGTGCCACTATGTCTTTGTTTGTTTTTGGGTGTTTCACAGGACCATTTAATTCTACATTAAAGGTTACTTGCTTAGTTATACCCCTCATAGTGATATTTGCATCAAGCTTTTTGCCATTATGTTTTACAAGTGTCAATGTAGCTGTAGGAAACTTTTTAGAATCAAAGAAGTCATCAGCATTCAAGTGTTTATCGCGCTTATCGCTATTGGTATTGATAGAAGCGATTTGCACTTCACCATTAAGTGCCTTGATAGTTTTACCATCGATCTCAAGTGCCCCTCTAAACTTATTGAAGCTTCCTTTGACATTGCTCACAGACATATGCTTCACGCTAAAATCCACTGATGAGTGACTCGCATCGACCACATATTCTGTCGCCATAAGCCAAGAGCCACATAGTAATCCAACTGCCGCACAAAATGCTATTTTTCTCATAAATTCTCCTTAAAAATTTTGTTGAAGTTTTGATTCTATCTTTGTAAGACAAATTGAGTATAAATATTACAGGATTTTATATTTTGGGGCAAAACATCAAAATGCAGCCCCCTAGTAATCTCCTCTCATTGGCTCTCATCATATTTTTTTGCCAAGAAAAGCCCCAATAATCCCCACACAAAAGAAATAATTGCCCCGCATAAAAGCACTGCACTCACACTTATTTTTACCAAAGCCCCCTCAATCTGTGCGGAGAGTGCATCGCCGCCACGATACACCACCGTGTCTAAAAAGTTTTTTACTTTATACTTAGCATTAGAATCAAGTGGCACAAAGAGCATTTCGCGCCCGGGCTTGACTAAGGCATATTCACCCACTCTCCTTATACACATCACAATGATGAAAGGCAAAAACGCAGGGTGTGTGAAAGCCAAGATAATAAAACCTATGCTAATCACAAAGCCAAGCATAGATAAAAGCCATTTTAAGCCCAAACATTCAACGATTTTTGCCGTAAAAAAGATTTGGATAATAAAGCTTAGAGTTTGCACGATGAAGTCAATATTCGCAAAGGCAGCCATTCGCGCTTCTTTGGTAGGGAAAAGTGCTTTGATGATACGCGCTTGCTCCATATATAAAAAAGTAGAGACGCTTGTCAGCAGCAAAATAAAGCCCACAAAGGCTAAGAGATATTTGCTTTTAAGGATAATAGCAATGCCACTAAAAGGATTTTTAGAGCCTATGGGGTTTTCAAACCTCGCACAAAAATCCTGCTTTTGTGCCTCATCGTTTAGGAGATGATAAGATTCTCTAAGCAATAGCTTCTCTACAAGGATTGCCAAAAGTAGCAAAGACAAAGCAACAAAAATAAAATGATGAATGCTAATATATTTGCTTAAAATGCTAACGCCTAAACTCCCTAGAATGCTCCCCAAACTCGCCCCAGTAGAGATAATGCCAAAAAGCCTTTTACTCCGCTCTTTGCTAAATACATCAGCAAGCAAACTCCACGCACTTGAGATAATAAAGAGATTAAACACACTCACCCAAATATAAAAAATCCAGCTCAAATATGTAAAGCCCCTACTCTCCTCATCAAGCACAAGCAGAGCGATAAAAAACCCTAGCAGATTCAGCGCAAAGAAGCTAAAAATTATATCCACATAACGCTTTCGATTCATACTTCCGCTTAAAAACATAGCAAAAAGTGAGGCACATATTGTAGCGATAAAAGTCCCTAAAAACAGCCATTTGAGATGTTCCTCTGCGTTGTGAATCCCTAGCGTATCGCGTATAGGACGCAAGGCCGCATAACTTGCAAAGAGTATGAATATAAACAAAGTCGCACATATTAGAATCTTCCATTCATTAGGTTTAAGCGAGAGGATTTTATACACAATATTTTTCATTAGTTAATCCTTTTGTCTTGCATTATGATGAGAGATTTTGTATATCATTAATCGAATACAAATACGCCTTACCTGCGAGTTTTACCCGCTCTTTTTGATATTCACAATACAGCACCCCACCACGTTTTGAAGCTTGGTAGGCAGTGATTTTTGCCCTATTAAGAATCTCGCTCCACAGCGGCACAAGATGACAATGCCCACTTCCACATACAGGGTCTTCTGCCACGCCGTGCTTTGGTGCAAAGGAGCGGCTAACAATATCATATTTGCTACCCTTGCTTGTAATATGCAGCAATTCACCTTGCAAATGCTTAACCTTTGCTATATCAGGGGTAGCATTTATCACTTGATTTTCATCTAAAATACAAACTGAATCCCGCCCCAAATATGCCTTTTGTGGCATATAGCCAATCGCCTCACTCATCTCTTGTGTAACGCTAATAGGCGTGAGTTGAAAACTAGGAAAATCCATTTCAAACAAGGAACCATTTTTATAACCTTTAAAATCCCGCTTTTTGTATGAAAATGGACTGCTTTAGCATGAGATTCTATAATATTCATCACCACAAATGCACTTGCCAAAGTAGCGTGTCCGCATAAATCAATCTCTTTAGCAGGTGTAAACCAACGCAGAGCACAATCTCCGCTGTCTTGCTTAACAATAAATGCCGTTTCTGATAGATTATGCTCAATGGCTATCTTTTGCATAAGTGTATCTTCTAAGAAATCCTCTAGCACACAAATGGCTGCAGGATTCCCACAAAATGGCGTATCACTAAAGGCATCAACTATATAACAACGCATAATGCTCCCTTTTCAGTTATAAATGAGTTATTTTCGCTCCAAAAAGTATAATCAAAATGCCACAGCATACGAACAAAACGCCCACGATATCATATATATTAAAGCTCTGTTTTTCCACGATATAAAGCCATAAAAATGAGCTTGCAATATACACGCCGCCATAAATGGCATACGCCCTCCCTGCAAATTCAAGCTCACCTTTTGTAAGTAGAAAGGCAAAGGCAATCACACAAATCACGCCTAAAATGAGGAAGTAGGGGCTTTTTTGCAGTTTAAATACTGCCCAAAAGCTAAAGCAGCCTAGAATTTCAAAAAAGGCAGCGATAAAAAATACGGCTAATTCTTTTAGCATTTATAAAATCCGCAGGTGGTGCAATAATGACATAATGTATTTAGCTTATGCAATATTTTTGCAAATGTGCTTTGTAATCAGCGATGTAGCGTTCAATTTGCGGGTTTTTCACTACATCATTACACATAAAGGTAGGCAGCACATTCATACCGATAAATTCGTGCGTTTTTCGCAAAGGCAAATACACTATCTCCACGCCCAAACCCTCAAAAAACTCTTCTTTGTCTGTGAAAGCCTCTAACGGGGCATTCCAAGTAACGCTAAACATTACTTTTTTATCCTTTGCTAGTCCACCTCTGCCATAATTCTTGCTAGGATCGACACTGCTTCTGCCATCATTTTGAAAAAGCCGCCCCTCGCCCTCTGTATAGACTTCATCGATATATTTTTTTACAATCCAAGGCACACCCATCCACCACGCAGGAAGTTGATAGATGATAAGATGAGAATCTAAAATCTTTTGTAGCTCTTCTTGTATGATATAGCCACTATTGATATGCGTTTGGATTATTGTAAAGCCATTTTGCTCTAGCAGCTCCTTAGCCACTTCTTGCAACGTATGGCTAAGCTCTGCTTTAGAATCATTAAAAACCTTTGAGCCATTAATCAGTAATGCCTGCATATTGTTCCTTTTTATTTAAATATCTGCCTTGTATTCACTCAGCCATTTTACCATTTTTGGGTCGCGGTGGTCAAAAAAGAGGCTATTTTTATCATCAAGTTTTGCGATTGCTGCCATATCCGCCTCGCTTAAGACAAAGTCAAATATAGAAAAATTCTCTATCATTCGCTCTTTTTTTGTTGTTTTGGGAATGACGATAATATTTCTTTGGACAAGCCATCGCAAAATTACCTGTGCCACGCTTTTATTGTATTGTTTGCCAATTTGAGTAAGTGTGGCATTGCTAAACATATCTTTTCGCCCCTCGCCAAAAGGTGCCCACGATTCCATAGCGACATTGTATTCTTTAAGAATCTCTTGTGCCTCGTGCTGCTGGTGGAAAGGATTGCATTCAATTTGATTGAGTGCGGGGGTGATTTCATTATTGAGGCAAAAATCTGCTAACCTATCGGGGTAAAAATTACTCACGCCAATAGCTTTAATCCTGCCCTCCTTGTAGAGCTTACTCATCGCTCTCCACGCCCCATAGACATCATTATAAGGCTGATGAATGAGATATAAATCCACATAATCAAGCCCTAGTTTTTTAAGTGAAGATTCAAAGGCTTTGGGGGCTTTTGCCTCGCTTACGTGATTTATCCATAGCTTGGTAGTTACAAAAATTTCCTCTCGCTTGATACCACTTGCTTTAATCGCCGCTCCTACCGCCTCTTCATTAAAATAGCTTTGTGCGGTATCGATGCTGCGATAGCCCACTTCTAAGGCATCTTCGACACATCGCTGACATTCTTTAATATCTTCAATTTGATATACGCCATAGCCTAAAATTGGCATTTTCACACCATTGTTTAAAGTAATCATTTGCATAGTTGCTCCTTGTGTGTTTTGAATTGATGATTGTAAGGTTGTGCTCGATTGCGTATGCTTCGAATCTGTATCGCAACCCACTAATATGCTCCCTGCTGCCAATGTCGCTAATGCGCTTGTTTGCAGAAATTCCCGACGTGAAAGGCTCTTACTCTCTTGCATATTGCTCCTTTGAATATAGAATCTGCTTTAAGCAAAAGCATTATAAAACCTACCACTTGGTGTTTGTCAAGGGCTGCATTTCATTTGTTGAAGAAAATTCCAGCGATATGCTATAATGCTCCATAAAAAAGAGGTAAAAAGCAAATGATTGAAGCGTTATGTGCTATTAGTAAGCAATGCTGTCAATGGCGCAGTGCCCAAAACGGGAGAAAGGATAAATAATGAATATTGTAAGATTTATAGCTTTTCTAATGATGATAGCTAGCATAAGCAACGCATTAGAGATGACAAAAAGTCAATATGACTTTGAAACAACAATTAGTAATGCGTATGTCTTTTTGACACAAAAAGACATACCAATATTTGCAGAATTTAATCACGCTAAGAATGCCAAAGATGCCGGTTTGCCGCTTAATCGAACAAAGGTTATAGTTTTTGGGAATCCAAAAGTCGGGACACTTTTAATGCAAGAAAATCAGCAAATAGGGATTGAATTGCCATTGAAGATTATTGTATGGGAAGATTCAGGGCATAATGTATTTGTAGCTTCTACTGATATTAACGAAATTGCAAAGCGATACGGGATTACCAATAGAGCTATTGTTGATAACATTGCTCAACTTCTAGCAAACATCATTCATTACTCTACGAAGCAACGCGCCCATTAGGATATTGCAATGTAATGCATTCCCCGTATTATATCTATATTATAATGTCCCATAAAAAAGGGCAAATAAAGGGATAATATGACATATGAAGAAATCAAAAAGCTTACCCATAAAGAAATGGATATTTTGCAAAATGAGCTATGGGAGCTTATCTCTAATAATCAAGTGGATAAAGTAAAAATATTTTTAAAAGATTTTGCCATCGATGAGAGTTTTTATGCACCGACCTTTGATGAGGAGCAAGAGCCACTCTTTAATGCCGCACATTGCCTTGAAAAAGCAGCCCTAGTTTATGAGCAAAGCGGGAATTTTGATATGTTAGAGTGTCTTTTTCGCTATGGGCTTAAGGCGAGTGATAATGATGGCTTTCGCAATGTGTTGCAATATTATTGCGATGGGGGCGGCAGAGATGAGAGGCTGATTGCTTATCTTTTGGCTAAAGGGGCAACTTTTGAGGCTTTGGGTAAAGATGGCTTAAATATTTTGCACCACTGGGCGTATAAGCAAGAGGCAGAAAAACTCGCCCTCGCTCACCATTTTGGGGCGGATATGGAGAGCAAAAGTGCCGTGAAAGGCTGCGAGGGGCAAACTCCTCTCATGTATGCGGCAAAATCTGATGTAGCACCTATTGGCAAGGCAATGGCAATGCTTATCAAGCTTGGCGCAAATATCCACGCGCTAGATTCTCAAAACCGCAGTGTGCTTGATGTCGCTTTGGAATCGAATAAAAGCATATTGCAAGGCAAGGGTTGAGAATTCTGTTATAAAAGATTGTGTTATGGGCATATACTAAAAATAACACAAGCCATAATGCTAACAATAGCATTGATGAGAGCAAGAAAATTATACAAACTAAAGATTTTCAATCCATTGTTAGCTTTATTTGGAATGTGGCAGATGATATTTTGCGCGATATGTATGTCAAGGGCACAAATACCACGATGTGATTTTGCCTATGACGATTGTCCGCAGGTTTGATGTCATCCTAAAGTCTAGGGTTTCTAAAACAGGTGAGGGCAGACTTGCATTAAGCGGAATAAATAGCTATGAGGGTACTACAAGAGTAGTGCAAGGGGAGCTTGAGCTTACAAACTCTGGTAAACTCACACAGAGTAATGCCTATGCCGAGCGAAGCGGCATATTTGTGCCTACAGGCGGGGAGATAAGCCATAATGCCTATGCTATAAATGGCAGCACAATCACACTTAATGTAAGCAGCACAAGCAGCTCCATACTTACAACTGATAAGGTAGGCGGGATTTTGCTAGGTCAGGGGAGCATTAGCAATGCAAATAAAAAATATTAGCGGTGGGATACTAGAATTTTCTATAATGGAGATGCGCGATTAAAGAGCGGGGTAAAGCACATAGCTTGATTTTAGACACATTAAATAGCTATGCAGATAAATTTGATAGTATAAAAACTAAATCAAGCAATATGCTTCATTTTAGTTATGATTCTAACACACAGCGGCTTGTCTCTACTCTTAAAGGCAATACCTTTCAAATGCCCTGCCTATAGAGTATGGCGAATATTTTGGGAATCTTGATGTCGTAAGTGCAGGGGTGTATCAAGCTGGGATAGATAGCATTGCAGAAAATGTTGCTTTGCCCATTTTTGACAACATTAGTAGCAAGATGTCTCATTTAAGGGCTTTGCTACTTATTCATTTAGGCAGAATTTTAATCTCAATACGTAGTTTTTATAGTGGGTTAACCGCTCAATCGCGTCTCAATCAGTATTTTGCAAGACTTGGCTTAAGCAATGCAATGGGCGCGGATTATTATTTGATAAACACAAGCCTTACCTTAGGTATGGAGTTTTGAGGATGAGGGTATAGGGATTTGATAATATTCTCACAAAAGGGAAGCTTGCTAAGGATAGCGATAAAGAGACTAAGCATAACTGCGTTATGGCTGATTCTATGCCCCTATAATTTAAGTAACGCGTAGTTATGAGCACATCGCTTTTCATAGATTTTTGCGATTCAAAGTCTTATGGAGTTTAAAGATAGACACTTTTTCGCACTGAATGCTACTATCTAATTTAAAGTATTTTAATGATATAAAGCAAAAGTGATTTTGATAGCTTAAAATATGGCAAAGGAGTAAAAATGCAAAAAATCGCTATTCCTTGCGTGATTCTCGCAGGGGGGAAAAGCTCACGTTTGGGTAAGGACAAGACACAGATTCCATTGGGCGGATATTCGCTTAGCCAATGGGTATTTATGCGTTTAAGAGAGATAAGCGATGATGTCTATATCAGCACGAAGCAGCGGGATAAATTTTGCTTTGATGCGCCATTTCTGGTAGAAAAAGACCCCATTTATGCCCCAATCGTGGGTATGATTAATGCTTTTAATACCCTCAAAGCGCAAGAATTGCTTTTCATTAGCGTAGATACGCCATTTATTACTGCTCATACTTTGCATAAAATTGCTACTTCAAGCGCAGCTATCGCGTATGCTAAAAGCACGGATAAGGCGCATTATCTTATTTCAAAATGGCATATCTCCTTGCTTGATGCGCTCCTTTGGGCATATAAGTCTAAAATGTATGCCCTGCACCGCATTATAGAATCCCACCCAAGTGAAGGCATTACTGCCACAGATGAGGAATGCTTCAATATCAACACAATGACAGATTACACACAAGCCTTGCGTGTTTTGGAAACATTGCAAAATAAGGGCTAGGATTAGCAAATGGCAGATGATGAAGAAAAGACTCAAGCCCCGAGTGCCCATAAGATTCAAAAGGCTAGAGAGGAGGGGAATGTAAGCAAGAGTCCAGAACTTGCTGGATTTTTTGTTTTACTTGTGGGCTTGGGGCTGATGTTTTTACTCATACCCTTTTGGGTAGAGGGAGCGCAAAAAATTTTTGTGTATGTGAATACATTAATTATGCTTGATGTAGATCGCCATTTGTTGGAAAATCTTATGCTAAGCATTGTTTTTGAGGTATTTGTTATGTTAGCACCGATTTTTATTGCACTGATGATTACAGGTGTGCTTGCTAATATTGCACAATTTGGGCTTTTGCTTTCCCCTAAAGCTATTAAACCTAAGCTCTCTAAGCTTAATCCTATTAGCGGGATTAAAAATGTTATTTCACTTAAAAAAATGCTTGATGGCTTTATGATTACTCTAAAGGTATTTGTTGCCTTTATTGTAGGATTTACGGTGTTTGTGAGCTTTTTTAACGAATTGCCAAGTGTCTCTATGTCAGGGCTTTATTCGCAGATTCTGTGGTTTAGACAAAAGGCATTGATTCTCATTGGTGTATTGCTGATTTTATTTTTTGTGATGGCAACAAGTGACTATCTTATCAAAAGGTATCAATATACCAAAAGCCTGAGAATGAGTATTAGAGAAGTTAAGGATGAGTATAAGCAATATGAGCAAAGCCCAGAGATTAAGGCAAAGATTCGCAAAATGCAGCAAAAACTCGCACAAAGTCGTATGATGCAAGAAATTCCCACCGCTTCAGTGGTGATTACTAACCCTACACATTATGCGGTGGCATTGCGATACGGAGAAGAAGAGCTAAAACTAGGCAAAGCCCCTGTGCTTGTAGCAAAAGGTATAGATGAACTCGCTATACGCATTAAAAGCATCGCTAGGGAATATGGTATTAGAATTATTGAGAATCCACCTCTTGCACGAGCTATTTATCGGCAATTAGATTTAAATCAAAGCATTCCGCCTGAACTTTTTGGCGCAGTCGTGCAGGTATTGGGCGAAGTGGCGTATCTTGATGCGTTAGAGGGTAAAGAGGGCTTAAGCAAAATACTTCAGGCAGCAAACGATAAAGCTTCATCACGCGCATAGGACTTTTAAGCATTTTGGTGTATAAGGGAGTGATTTGTGCTATAATTGAGGGCTATTTTTTGCTTAAATAAGGTTTTTGCTATGGATAATAAGCGATTAATCGTAGTGAGTGTAGGTATAGTCATACTTATAGTTGTAGGCATCATTGCTTTTAGTTCAATTATGTTTGAGACAAAAGCCCCACAGTTTAGCAATCAAGTGCCTACGCATTGGAATCTCAATGATGAAATCTTTGTAGAATTTAGCGATGAGAGCGGTATTCGCGATTATCGCGTGCAAATGGTTTTTGATGGAGAGATATTGAGCGACCAAAAAGAAATAGTCTTAAATAAGCCAAAAACGATTAGAATCCCGCTTCCTAAGTCTTCTACTCCTCTTAAAAATGGCACGTCTATTCAGTATAAGATTTCTGTAACCGATTGGAGCAATGCACATTTTTTTAGCGGCAATACAGCCAATATTGAATTGAGCTTAGTCGTTGATACTACTGCTCCTGTGGTAAAAAATATCGCCTCATCGGGTCAAATTGTGCGTGGAGGCAGTGCTGTAGTAGCTGTGCAAGCCAAAGATATGGCATTAGATAATGTGTATATCAGTAATGGGACAGATAATTTTAAACTCTTTTCATATCTCAATAATGATATTTATGTGGGAATCATTGCTTGGCCATTAAAAAATAAATTTTTTAGCGCACAGGTTGTTGCTAAAGACAAGGCGGGAAATATTACTAAATATAATTTACCTATCGCGCGCAATATAAATGCTCCCTATTATCGCTCTAATATCGCTATTAAAGAGGATTTTCTCAATGGCAAACTCAATGAACTCCTCGCACAAATCAATCAAAAGCATTTAAAGCCTTTTGAAAACAATGTAGAACGATTTGTATTTTTTAATGAAACCATCAGGCAAGAAGATGAGAGTAGAATCTTAAAGGCGTGTAGTGATTTAAATTCAAATATTAGCTTCGCAGAGGATTTTCACGCATTTATGCCACTTAAAGGCTCAAAGGTGGTGGGTAATTTTGGCGATTATCGCACCTATTTTTTAAATAAAGAAAAAATCAGTGAAGCGGTGCATTTAGGCATAGATGTGGCAAGTGTGAAAAATGCGCCCATTATTGCAAGCAATAAGGGAGTGGTGCTTTTAAAAAGTCATTTAGGACTTTATGGCAATACCTTGCTGCTGTATCACGGCTTTGGTGTATCCTCGATTTACTCACATATGCAGGAGAGCTATGTGGAGGTGAGCGATGAAGTGAGTGTGGGACAGGAACTTGGCAAGACAGGGCAGACAGGCTGGGCGTTTGGAGACCATTTACATTTTGGAATCTTGGTACAAGGGCATTTTGTGCGCTTGAATGAATGGTTTGACCAAAGGTGGATTGATGATAATGTTATTAATGTGCTTAAGAAAGCGCAAGATTTTGCTAAGAATACGCCTTAATCTATACCAAAAAGTAAAGTGATGATAAAGACGCGTCAGCATACCATAAGGCTATTTGAATTTGAAGAAAATGTTGATAGTGAGGAATGTATCATTTTTATTGAGAAGCATTTGCCCCTTTTGCAGCACCATATCCTTGGCTTTAGAGGTGAGATAAGTGAAAAATTATCGACTTTTTTACAAACGCATAATTTGAGCTTCGCACTCTTGAGTGGCACAATACATACATATTCTGCAAAATTCCGCTCTGCTGGTACGAATGCGCTTCAAACAAAACATAAAGCAGAGGAAAAACTCCCAAAAGATGAGCCACAAAATTTGTCCCGCACACTTTGGGTAAAAAAAGTCGTGCGAAGCGGAGAGGAGATAGCTCATAGGGGCGATGTGGTGATAGAATCTCAAGTCAATAGTGGCGCACATATTTTCGCCGAGGGGAATTTATTTCTGCTCGGAGAGTGTAGTGGGAGCATAGAGGCAAGGGGGGAATTTATCATTTGTAAGAAGATTTTTGCCCCTGCTATTTTGTTTCAAGATATACTGCTTGACGCAGAGATTTTACAGAAAATTAACCAAAGTAGCGCATTATTCAAGATAATTTTTAAAAAAGACGATAATGTGGCGATAAAGGATTTGAAATGAAGCAAAAGACGATTGAAAAGCGAGTTGAAATTGTGGGGATTGGGCTGCATAAGGGTGTGCCGGTAAAAATGATTCTTGAGCCTTTGGAAGCAAATAGCGGGATTGTATTTTATCGCAGTGATTTGGGCGTAAGCATTGAACTCAAGCCTGAAAATGTGGTAGATACGACAATGGCAACCGTGCTTGGCAAGGGCAAAGTGCGGGTTTCCACTATCGAACATTTTTTATCTGCAATCGCAGCCTATGGGATTGATAATTTAAGAATCTGCCTTGATAATGAAGAAGTACCTATTATGGACGGAAGTGCGATAGGCTATTGTATGCTCCTTGAGGAGGCGGGGATTTGTGTGCAAAATGCAAATAAAAAGGCTATTGCTATTAGAAAGCCTATCGAGATTGTAGAAGCGCAAAAGTTTGTCCGCGTAGAGCCAAGCGAAAAGATGATTTTTGACTTTAGCATCGATTTTGACCACCCCGCTATCCGCAATCAGCAGTATAAATTTACTTTTTCTACAAAGGCTTACAAGGAGGAAATCGCACGGGCTAGAACTTTTGGTTTTTTGCACGAGGTGAATTATTTGCGCTCTAAAGGCTTGGCAAAGGGCGGGGATTTGAGTAATTGTATCGTGCTTGATGAAAGTGGGATTTTGAATAAAGAGGGGTTGCGTTATAAAGAGGAGTTTGTGCGGCATAAGATTTTGGATGCCATTGGCGATATGGCATTGCTTGGTATGCCACTGCTTGGGACATATATATCTTTTGCAGGAAGCCACAAGCTTAATCACTTCCTTACTAAACAGCTTTTAAGCGATGAAAAAGCCTATGAAATTATTAATCTTGAAGATAAGGCAGAGGAGGAAAACCTCGAATACGCTTATGAGACACATTGATATTGTTCTAGTGAGTGTGAATAGCCCTATATTGTGCGGCTTGTATGAAAATAATATATTATTTGAATCTCTGCAAAGTGATGAGCCTCTTCTCATAGGGCTACCTCGCCTTTTTGAATCTTTGCTCCCCACCGCAGAGCAAAACCCTGCCTATAAAGATACAAAAATAGAATCTATCTATTATGCTAATGGTCCGGGGAGCTTTAGCGCATTGAAGCTTATACATATTTTTCTGCATACATTGCAAAGTATATATAAAATAGGGCTTTTTGCCACTTCGAGCTTTTATTTTACACAAAGTGCATATATCAAAGCTTTTGGGACAAGTTATTTTTATATCAATCCCCAAGGTGAAATCGCTCTCAAACAAAACTTAGAATCTCAACCTCAAGAGATAGAATTTGCTCTCCCTCAAATACTTGATACATCTGCTTTTACGGCCTTCACACAGCCACTTTATATATTGCCTCCAGTATAGGCAATATAAACTTTTCAAAATAAATAGAATGAAACAAAAAGAATTTTGTATCCTTAATATTTTGGGAGGTGCATTAGATTTGGGTTTTGAGAAAACTCCGCTAATGCTTATTTTTTAAGATTATCCACTTTTCACTTAGGGGGTAAAGCTCTTTGATGGATTGTTTCCCCACACTTTTGGGTATTTAAGATAAGATGTGCCAACTTTTCATCATCTTGTATTTTTGATTTAAAGACTAAAATCTAGCCTTGCATTCTTTTCTCACGTAAAGCTTTGTTTGCATTGCTTCTATTGCTTGTTTAAATTTAGCATAATAATGTAAAATGCCACAAATTATTCGTTGTTAAGGAGCAACTATGGGAATTGAAAAATTTAAATTATTTGTTGATGAGTATCAAAAGAAGGCAGATTATAAAGCACCTTTGGGCTTTGGTATTGCGCGGGTGGAGATTGGCAAAAAATCTAAGGCTGTGCTGTGTGCGACTTATCCCACTCTTAACTGGCAAGGGGAGAATCTGGGCACCTATGCCGTGCTGTGTGAAAGCGCACAGGAGGCGGAGCTCATAGCGCAAAGTGAAAATGAAGCGGTATATGGGATTACAAATGCGTTTGTAGCAAAGGCATTGGAGTTATATGCGCCATTTTTAAGCGAGGCGTTGGGAGATTCGCAAACACATAAAAATATTCAAGTGATTTTAGAGCTTAAAAAACAAATGGAAAAGGGCAAACTCAAAACAAAAGGCGGTAGAAGCCGCTATCGCTTTTGTATTCTCTATAAAGACACAAAATGCGAGAGTGTGGAATCTGCTTATCTCAAGCTTTTGGCTCTCTCTTTGGGTAAAGCCCCTTTGCGTTCCTTGCAGCTTGATGGAATCTTTGGATTATTGCAAAATGTCGCGTGGAGCGGGAATAAGCCCTATGAGCTTGATTGGTTACGAGAAAATGAAGTGCGGCTAAAGATGGAGGGGGAGTTCCCGCATATTGACTTTGTGGATAAATTTCCGCGATACCTTATGCAAGTCATTCCACAATATGATAATATCCGCCTTTTAGATGCTGCAAAAACGCGATTTGGCGCATATCTAGGCGCAGGTGGCTATACGCAAATGCCCGGGGCAAGTTATGTGAATTTTAACGCAGGGGCGCTTGGGGCTTGTATGAATGAGGGACGTATTAGCTCAAGCGTGATTGTGGGTGAAGGCACAGATATAGGCGGCGGTGCAAGTATTTTGGGTGTGTTAAGCGGGGGAAATAGTGAGCCTATTAGCATTGGTAAAAACTGCCTTCTGGGTGTGAATAGCGCAACAGGCATTAGCTTGGGTGATGGGTGTATTGTCGATGGGGGGATTGCAGTGCTAGCTGGCGGGGTGTTTTATATCAATGAAGAGGAAGCGCGTAAAATTGCTGAAATCAATGATACCTTTGTGATTAAAGAAAGCAATCTCTATAAGGGCAAAGAACTCTCGGGTAAACACGGCATTCACTTCCGCTGCGATAGTCAAAGCGGCAAGATGATAGCCTTTAGAAGCAATCGTAAAATAGAGCTTAATGCGGCTTTGCATTAAATAATAGAGTAAGGTGGCATTGTTTTTGCTTTTGCAGTTGGTAGCTATGAGGCAAATTTACTATGAGAGGATAGAGAATGAAAATAATTCTTCGGCTTGGGTGGGCGATGGTATGTATTGTGGCAATTGCCTTTGCAGAACCACAAGAGAGCGAGGGGAGTATCTCTAGTGAATCTCCTGAGGCATCTAATACATCTCAACCTTTAGAAGAATCTACTCCGCAAACTGCACAATCTCCACAAAGCCCACCTGTTTCATCAAATTCAAATAGTGTTCCCTCGGGGCTTTTAGGTGCTACGCCTCTTACACCGGCAAATCAAATCGGGGGCGCACCTATTGATGATATGTTTGAAAATGTTGAACAGTCCAATACAACGCTTAAGGCAGCTATGAGCTTTGCAAAAGATGGTGATTATGAAAGTGCATTAGGGCTTTTTACACAATCGTGTGA
Source organism: Helicobacter mastomyrinus (assembly GCF_039555295.1). Classification (NCBI taxonomy): domain Bacteria; kingdom Pseudomonadati; phylum Campylobacterota; class Epsilonproteobacteria; order Campylobacterales; family Helicobacteraceae; genus Helicobacter; species Helicobacter mastomyrinus. The sequence continues at coordinate 1,110,506 of NZ_CP145316.1, forward strand.
GCAGGGTAACGCAGCAGGGTGCTTTGGCACTGGGCTTATTTATATGTATGGAGCAAATACGGGTGTGCCTGAGCCACAAAAGGCTGCGAATTACTATTATAAGGCTTGTGTGGGTGGCGATGCTGTAGCTTGTGCGAATCTTGCTATGGCGTATGATAACGGACAAGGTGTTAAAGAAGATAAGAATCAAGCCGCCCAACTCTATGAAGTGGCGTGTCAGGGAGGAGATTCTCTAGGCTGCACAAATATTGGCTGGATGTATGCTAATGGCGTAGGTGTGAAAAAGGATTATCAAAAGGCTTTGGTTTACTATAATAGCGCGTGTCAGTTAGGGAGTGATTTGGGCTGTTATAATTTAGGCTTGATGAGCAATACCTATAACATTTATGGTATGACGAAAGATTCGATGAGTTATGTTGAGATGAATTATGTTGCCTGCAAGCAAGGTGATATTGTAGGTTGTGGGAATCTAGGTTGGATGTATGCCACAGGCTCAAGCGGTGCGGAGAAAAGCTACTATAATGCGGCAAAATACTTTACTATCGCGTGTGATAGCGGACATTTGCAAAGCTGTAACAATCTAGGGGTGCTTTATGATGGAGGATTTGGCGTAAGGCAGGATAAACGCAAGGCAATAGAGCTATTTGGGTTGGCTTGTGATTATGGCATTGAATCTGGCTGCCATAACTATTCACTGATGAAAACTAGAGGAAGCGTAAGCAGTGCAGGGAATGTATTTTCTGGCTTAAAATAATGCGTCTTAATCAATATATCGCACATCATAGTAGTTATTCGCGCAGAGAAGCCGATAGACTCATCAGTGAGGGACGTGTGAGAGTAGGGAGAGTGAAGGCGACATTACACTCTGTACTAAAAGCGGGGGAGAGCGTGTTTATCGATGGTAAAAAGCTTATGCCAAAGGAGCATTTTACCTGCATTGTCTATCATAAGCCTAAGGGTGAGCTAGTAAGCAAGAGTGATAATCGCAATAGGCGCGTCATATATGAGAGTTTGGGAGAGAAGTTCAGGCATTTTATTTATGTGGGGCGGCTAGATTTTGTAAGTGAGGGACTACTCATTCTTACAGATAGCACTCCTGTGGCAAAAGCACTTATGGAATCATCTTTAGAACGTGGCTACATACTTAAACTTAATGGGGCTATTACAGAATCTATCATTAAGGCAATGGAAGAGGGCTTAGAATGTGAAGACGCACGTGCAGGAGGGCATAGTAAGAGCGATATTGTGAGTATGAATTTTGCCTCCTTTGCCTCATACCAAATACTTAAAAATGATAAAAAATACAGCAAACTCAAGGTAAGCATTACAGAGGGAAAAAATCGTGAGTTAAGACGGTTTTTTGGCGCATTTGGACTGAAAGTTTTGGATTTAAGACGCATAAGTTATGGCTTTGTGCATTTAAACGCCCTGCCTTGTGGGAAAAAGAGATTTTTTACTAAAGATGAATATAAGCAACTTCATCTTTTTTTGCAAACATATGGTGATATAGAGCAAAATAATACAGGCAAAACTCTTTTAGAGTAGGGTGTTGAACAAAAACTAAGGAAAATCATTGTGAAAGGTTACATCTATCTTTTCATTCTATGTGCGGTATACTCCCATGCTGTGCCTAAAAATATGAATGCCTTGCGGGAGATGTATCTCCTGCCCCCATCACAATGGCAAAAGCCTCATATTGATAAGGGCGTAGAATGGCAAGAGCTTGCCCCCTTGCCAGAATCTCCACCCTATCCAGATTCTAATCCCTATTCTAAAGCAAAAGTAGAGCTAGGCAAAATGCTTTTTGATGAGCCTAAGCTTTCGTTTTCTAATCAAATCGCTTGCGCCTCTTGCCACGATAGAGAATTTGGCTTTGGTGATGGGAGGAGGGTAAGCTATGGGCATAATCGTCAATTAGGACATCGTAATGCCCCAAGCGTAGTAATGTCTGCCTTTAGCACGGAGCAATTTTGGGATGGCAGAGCAGAAAGTCTAGAATCCCAAGCCCTTTTCCCCATAGCTGACCCTAAGGAAATGGCTTACACGCCACAATCTGCAGCGAAAAAAATCGCTAAAATTCCCGCCTATAAAGAGAAATTCAAAGAAGCCTTTGGCAGTGTTAAAATCACTCCCGAGCTTATGGCGCAAGCCATAGCCACTTATGAACGTTCCCTTGTGCCTAACCCTACGCGATTTGATAGATTCTTAAAAGGTAAAAAGGACGCCCTCACGGACAAAGAAGTGTGGGGATTGCACCTTTTCCGCACAAAAGGGCGATGTATGAATTGCCATAGCGGCGTGGCTCTAAGTGATGGGAAATATCATAATTTAGGATTGCATTTTATTGGGCGTAAATATGAGGATTTAGGCAGATATGAAGTAACGGGTAATCCTGATGATATAGGTAGGTTTAAAACCCCTTCCTTGCGCCATATCTCAAAAACCGCGCCCTATATGCACAATGGGCTTTTTCCGCATTTATCAGGTGTGCTAAATGCTTACAATGCAGGAATGTTTCACCCAAGCCCTCCTAAACCAGGGCAAGAGAACACAAAAGCGGCAAGAGAGTTACCCTTTCCCGGCACAGATTCGCTTCTGCAAAAACTTCATCTTACCAATGAGGAGCTTGAAGCTCTTGAGGCATTCTTAAAAACATTGTAGAATCTTAGACACGCAAGTGAAATAAGCATGATATGTTTTAAAATGTGGGTAGATATAGGGCTAAAGTTGCTTACAAATATGTTTTCCCTTTACATCAAATCATATAGAACCAAAAGCACCACTTTATCAATATGCGATGAAAGAGATTTATGCTTTGCGCAAAAATATTTAGCCGCCCTCTTGCAAAAGATTCTATATTGCCGTGCTGTTGTGCTTGTGGGAATGCCTATCGCTGCTTAGTTTGGTTTTAGTTCTTGTGTAGTGAGAAATGTGAATACCAAATATTAATATGTCTTTTTGATTTTTGTGCGGTATTGCTCCCTTATGTCATAGAGTGAGATTCTATTCTTACGCTGCACTTCCCAATACATAAAGCCATTGAGCCTTTTTACTTTTGCCTGCTTTAATTTTGCCGCAAGTGTGTGAATATCATAACTTTGCCCTTCAAAGATAGCCTTTCCATCGCTTTGCAGTTGCGCACAAAAGGGCGTATTTTTCAAATACAGCTTTTCATTAGATTCTAAAAATCCAGCTTCTATAAGTGTCTCTAAGCTTACTTTCAAGGGCTTTTTATCAAAACTTGCCTTTGCTATATCGCTCTCCTCAAATATGATAGAATCTAGCCGCTTTTTAGCATATTGTATATAATCAGCATTTTTCTCAATGGTAATAAAATTTCGCCCTAGCCTTTTTGCCACCGCCGCAGTAGTGCATGTCCCCCCAAATGGGTCGCACACCACATCGCCTAGACTAGAGTTTATGGCGATGATTCTATATAAGAGCGCTTCGGGCTTTTGCGTGTTGTGTAGCTTTTCTCCATTCATATCTTTAAGTCGCTCATTTCCCGTACACACAGGCAGCCTCCACACGCTTCCTAGTTGCTTTCTCTGTCCCTTTTCAAAGCCTACAATCTCATTGTTTAGCTCTTTAGCTGTTTTATAATGAAATGTGTATTTGCTTTTTTTATCCTTTGCCGCCCAAATGAGGCTCTCATGGGAGTTATTGAGTCTCGTGCCTAGAAAATTGGGCGTGGGATTGCTTTTGTGCCAAATTACATCATTGATAAACCAAAAGCCCAAATCCTGCATAATCGCCCCAATCGTGTAAATACACTGATGTGAACCTATCACCCAAATGCTGCCATTAGGCTTTAAAATCCGCTTTGCCTCTTTGAGCCAAATGTAGCTAAATGCTTTGTAGGCTTCATTATCGCTAAACTTATCCCAAGCATCATCACAGCCGCTGAATGTACTCCCCTCTGGACGATTTAAGACTCCTTCCGTGCGCATAAAATAGGGTGGGTCGGCAAATATTACATCTATGCTAGAATCTGCAATTTGGGGTAAAATCTCAAGGCAATCGCCCTGTGTGATTGTATTGAGTGCTAAAGTAGTTTTCATTAAAGTCCTTTTAGGTTGAGGTTTGTAGGGAAAAGTTCTTCACGTAATTAATCAGTGCGAGAAGAAAGCAAGTTTTTAATCAAAGTTAGATTATTGTGTTTGATTTGCAAAAGTGCTGTTTTTATTTCACTGCTTGTATCAAAATCAGGAACGTTTAGTATCTCCTTACTTCTTTCCTGCTTATGCTTTTTAAGATAACGAACAATTTCATCCCAAATATCAGTTCTTTCAAAAAATATTTTAAAAAGCTCTCTGCCATAAAAAATATATAGCTCCACCATATCATCAGTGTTGTTGTCAATTTGTTCGTTATAAAATTTTTTACTCTTTTTAAGACTTTCATCACTAAACCACATACAAGCTTTTATTTTCTGTTGTGGAAAATTTTGCTTTAGACATTTGATTTTTTTAATTAAATTGCTATACTGCTCTCTTTTTTTCGTGCTATCGTGGTCATCTCTAATTTTTTGTTCTATTAGATAAATATTGTCATCTTTTTTGAATGCTTGGTCGGCATTTAAATGATTATTGTCCTCATCTATTCCTATATTCTTATTTAGATCCTCATAACACATCATTGCAATATATTCAGTTAAGATTTCTTCTATAAAATCTCCAAATTTAATTTCGCAACTTTGTGTTGTATTTTGTATAAGTTTTGTCTTTGCATTTGTGATTCTAAAAATACCGGTGTATCGTTTTGGATTATTTAAGACTGTGAGTAAAATTTCATAATGTAAGTCTTTACCAAAAATGCGGTTATTAAGTTTATTTGCAAAATGCTCATAAGTCATTTATAATTCCTTTTTTCTCATATATGATTCGCATTTTCGCACACCTATTGTAACTTATTTTGTATAATTGTGCTTTTATCTCATAATCACTATGGAAATAATAAATGCTTATAGATTCATTTAATAGAAAAATCGATTATATGCGTATATCAGTTACTAAAGAATGTAATTTCCGCTGTCAGTATTGTATGCCCGATACGCCCTTTAATAAGGTGATGTGCGATGAATTGCCACTCGATAAAATGCTAGAATTTATCAAAATCGCCATTGATAATGGTATTAAAAAAATCCGCATTACCGGTGGTGAGCCGCTGCTAAGGAAGGATTTATGCGATTTTTTAGCACATATTTATGCCTATGCGCCGCATATTGAAATTACCCTTACAAGCAATGCCTTTTTTCTCGCAAAATATGCTCAAAGCCTTAAAAATGCGGGGCTTTCACGCATTAATATTTCACTAGATTCTCTCAAAGCAGAGCGGATAAAAGTTATTTCTCAACGCGATGGATTAGAGCAGATTTTTAAAGGTATTTTTGCGGCTAAGGAATGCGGTTTGGGTATCAAGCTCAATATGGTGCCGCTGAAAGGCATTAATGATGATGAGATTATCGATATGCTGCATTTTGCCTACACACACGGCTTTGGCATACGATTTATTGAATTTATGGAGAATATCCACGCCAAAGATGGTTTAAAGGGCTTAAGAAATGCGGAGATTCTGCAGATTATCAATGCTCACTATCTCACACAGGTGGAGAAAAACGATTGCTTTGGTCCGGCAAAGCTTTATAGCATTACTGCAAAATCTTTTGCCCCCCATCAGGAAAAACCTTTTATCTTTGGGATTATCTCGCCGCACGAAGATGATTTTTGCTCTACTTGTAATCGTATCCGCTTGACAAGTGATGGCGTGATTTGCCCGTGTTTGTATTACCAAGAAAGTATCTCGCTTAAAGATGCCATACTCAAAGGGGATAAAGCCCAAATGCGTGAACTTCTGCGCCTTGCGATAAAAAACAAGCCCGAAAAAAATCAATGGGAGAGCGAAATGTCAAAGGAGCGGCATTCCACACGTGCATTCTACTATACCGGCGGCTAGCAAGCCATAATGTGTTGTTTTAGAATCTACAATTTTTGTGCTTTTTGCACCTCTGTGAATGTTTCAAACACATCACCTACTTTAATATCATTATAATTTTCTAACATAATGCCGCATTCGTAGCCTTTTGAAACCTCTTTCGCATCATCTTTAAAACGTTTGAGCGAAGCGATAGCCCCCGTATGCACCACTACGCCTTCACGTATGAGCCGCACCTTAATGCCTCTTTGAATACTTCCATCAATCACCATACACCCGGCAATTGTACCTACTTTAGGAATATTAAATGTCTCACGCACTTCAGCCTGTCCAGTGTTTTCCTCCTCAATCACAGGTGACATAAGCCCCCCGAGCAATGCTTTAATATCATCAAGCAAATTATAAATGATAGAATAGGTTTTAATCTCCACGTCAAGCTCTTTTGCCCTTGCTTTGACATTGCCAGTTGGGCGGACATTGAATCCCAAAATCACACTATTATCACTTGTAGCACACAAATCAATATCGCTTTCACTTATGCCGCCCACGCCAAAACCAATAACATTTACTCGCACTTCATCATTGCTTAACTTCTCTACGCTTGCCTTAATCGCCTCTAAACTGCCTTGTGTATCGGCTTTGATAATAAGGGGTAGTGTCTTTAGATTGCCTTGTGCGACCATTTCGCCAAGCTCATCAAACGTAACTTTTGTGCTTTTACTCAATTCTTTTTGACGCAAGTAAAGGGCTCGTTTTTGAGCGTGTTCCCTAGCGATACTATCGCTTTCTACGCTAAGTAGCACCGCCCCAGCTTGTGGCACTAAGGACAATCCGGTAACAACCGCCACACCCGAAGGATATAGCTCATTAATACTTTTACCCCTATCATCAAGCAATGCCCTCACACGTCCAAACGCTGTATCCGCTACGACAGAATCTCCTAGCTTGAGCACACCTTGCTGCATAATAATCGTAGCCACAGGTCCGCGCCCCTTTTCTAAACTCGCCTCAAGCACAATCGCTCTAGCATTGCCCTGCTGTGCTGCCTTTAGCTCTAACACTTCGGCTTGGACAAGGATTGTCTCAAGCAGATGTTCTACTCCATCGCCATTTTTTGCAGAAATAGGGATAAACTCATGTTCCCCGCCCCAATCAATGGGAGTAAATCCAAGCTCCGCACACTCTGCCTTAAGCTTATCGGGATTGGCATTTTCTTTATCCATTTTATTCATGGCGATGATAATTTGCACATTTGCGGCTTTAGCGTGGTTTAACGCCTCAATAGTTTGCTGTTTCACACCATCATCTGCGGCAATCACAATAATGGCAATATCCGTTACCTGTGCCCCACGGCTACGCATTTGCGTAAAGGCTTCGTGTCCGGGTGTATCGATAAAACTAATCTTTTTGCCATTTTTTTCCACCATATACGCTCCGATATGTTGGGTAATGCCCCCAGCTTCACCACTTGCTACACGTGAGTTGCGGATATAATCAAGCAAAGAGGTTTTCCCGTGATCGACATGCCCCATAATCGTAACCACCGGCGGACGCTCAAATTGGGGCAAATCCTCAAGGAGACTCGATTCTAAAATCTCGCTTGTTTGTGTATCCTGTATGGATATTTCAAGTTCAAACTCATCGGCAAGAATTTCAATAGCGTCCCTGTCTAAAAAGTCATTTTTTGTTGCCATTACACCGAGATTGAAAAGCACTTTAATTACATCTTTGAGTTCTGCTTTAATCAGCTCAGCGAACTCATACACGCGGATTTCTTCAGGGATAGAAATGGGACCTTTGATTTTATCCTCATTTTTTGGCACTTTGATAGGCTTGCGTCTTCTGCCCCCACGTTTAATGCTTCCTTCATTCATCCACGGATTCTTACGATGGATATGCACCCGCTCGGTTATGGCTTGGCGGATTTGATTTTCTTCCTCCTCATCGCGCACTTGTGTTTCATTCAAGTCAAAAAGCATAATTTCATCTTGCTCATCATCATAATCAAAGGCAATTTCTCTATCATCAAGTATGTGCATTTTTTGGTCAGTATGTTTGTGTGCGACTTTAGATTTGGGCTTGTCTCTTTTGGGTTTTTTTGGCGATTCATTAGCACTTTCTGCTAGAAGTTCTTTGTAGCTTAGAGTTTGCTTCTTGCTTTCTTCTTTTTTAGATTCTGTAATTTTAGACTCTTGCTCTTTGTTTTTCCTTACAATGCGCAATCCTTTTTTGGGTTCAATAGGTGCAATTTGCTTCACATCTTCTGTAATGGCTTCTTGCTCTGTATTTTCAGGCGCTTCTTGGCTTGTTTCTTCTTTTGAATTTTCCGCCTTCGCTTTTGTGCTTTCTTTTTTGGTTGCTTTGGGCTTTGTCTTTGTGGTTTTGGTTTCTTTTTTAGCTTTGCTTTCTGTGGAAGCTTTCTTAGATTTTTTACCCTCAAGCTTTAAATCTGCCGTATCTTGTGTGGCTTGTATGTTTGGATTTACACCTGTGGTAAGATATTCATAAAGTATACTTGCTTCTTCTTCTGTAATCGAGCTTGATGCGGACTTTACATTTAGCCCTATGGCTTTAGCTTGCTCGAAAGCATAGCTTGCATTTTTGCCAAATTCTTTTCCTATGTCTGCTAACCTTATCTTAGTTCCCATAGATTCTGTATCTCCTTTAAACGCACAATATGCTCTTGTTTTGGTTTGAGTTTGTTAATTTTAAGAATTATTTGGAGTGTTTTGGGCTGCGTTAAGCATTCCTCACACACATAAAAACTTCGCCCTCTCCCGCTAAACTGACATAGGGAGTAACCATCACTCTGCAGTCTTAGAAGCTCCTTTTGATGAAATCTTTTGCGACATTTGATACACATACGTGTTTGCTTGGGTTGTTTCATAGCATTATACCTAAAGATTCTATGATTCTACTAGCGTTGCGCCTATATTGTCAAATGCTAATGTAAGCACACGGAATTTAGGGAACTGCTCTTGTAAAGTTGCCGTTAACGCTGCACTATCATCAGCATAGCAAATATTTAAAAACGATGAACCACTCCCGGATAGTGTGCTTAGGAGTGCGCCATTTTGCAAAGCTGTCTTTTGGAGATTAAAAAGTATGGGCATATTTTTCATACGCACCTCCTCGTGGAATCTATCCTTGCTCGCTTCTCGTAATAGTTCCCATTTATGCGTGATAAATGCCGCACTTAGCATACAGGCGTGAGAGAGGTTAAATACTGCATCTTTAGTGCTATATTTTTTAGGCAGGGTGCGACGGGAGAGTTTGGTTGAAATAGCTGTATTTGGAATCACTACTACTGCCTTAATATCCGTTGGTAAAGGCGATTGCAAGGTTATAACACGTGATTTATACGCTGCTCTTTTGGGAGACTGGCTATCTAGCATAGCGATGTTAAATCCCCCATAAAGCGCAGGAGTAATATTATCAGGGTGATTTTCATATTTGAGTGCAAGTTGCAATATTTCGGGCTTATTGATGGGCTTTTGCATAATATGATACGCGCTCACAATCGCACCAATAATCACTGCAGAGCTTGAGCCAAGCCCTCGCGATATAGGAATGGCATTATTAAAGCTAAGCTTAAAAGGGCGGATAGGATAGTTATGTAAGGTCAAAATCTCATTAAAAATCTTTATAAACACATTATCCACCCGCAGCTTTGGGCGCTCCCTCCCCTCACCGGAGATATGGATACTGCTTAATCGCGATGGGACAATGCTAAAAGTATTGTGGAGATTCAGTGCTAAACCTAGTGTATCAAAACCCGGTCCAAGATTAGCACTTGTAGCAGGAACGCGAACAATCACTACTCACCTTTATATAAAAATCAAAAATATGATTATAGTGTGTTTTTGATAGATTTTACTTAATTGCAGAAAATAAAAAATGGGGTTTTGCTATCAGTTTGCAAGCAAAAATAAGGCTTTCCCCTTTAAATTGCTAATTTTTTGCGTTAAAAGGGCAAATTAAGATATTTTTTCGTAACTTGTTTTATCCAAAAAGGCAAAAAGAATCTGCGGATTTGCTATAATGCATAATTTCTTATCTCCTTTAAGGATTGCGCGATGAATATCTTGCATAGTATTAATGACTTCAATGAGGCAAAGCAGGTGATTCCCGGTGGGGTTAATTCCCCTGTGAGGGCGTTTGGCTCGGTGGGCGGCACACCGCGATTTATTGCTAGGGGTAAGGGTGCGTATATCTATGATGAAGATGATAATGCCTATATTGACTTCGTGCAAAGCTGGGGACCGTTGATATTTGGGCACGCTGATGAGTTTGTAGAATCTGCGCTGATGTTGGCGATTAAAGATGGGTTAAGCTTTGGTGCGCCTACGCAAAAAGAAACAACCCTAGTAAAGCAAATTATCAGTATGACGCAAAGTATAGAGAAAATGCGCCTTGTCAATTCTGGCACAGAGGCGACAATGAGCGCGTTGCGTCTAGCAAGGGCATATACGCAAAAAGATGATATTATCAAGTTTGAGGGCTGCTACCACGGGCATAGCGATAGTCTGCTGGTGAGTGCGGGAAGCGGCTGTGCTACGTTTGGGAATCCAAGCTCCCCGGGCGTGATACCAGATATATCAAAGCACACTTTAGTGGCGCGATACAATGATATACAATCTGTCCGGGCGTGCTTTGAGACATCGCAAAATGTCGCGTGTGTGATTATCGAGGGGTTGGCTGGGAATATGGGGTTTGTTCCTGCTGATGAGGTATTTATGCAGGAGTTGCGGGCATTATGCGACAAACACAATGCGCTTTTAATCATCGATGAGGTGATGAGTGGCTTTCGAGCAGGGGTAAATGGCGCGATAGGATTCTATAATATCGAGGCAGATTTAGTAACTTATGGCAAGGTTATTGGCGGAGGTATGCCTCTAGCGGCTTTTGGCGGGAGGGCGGATATTATGGATATGCTCTCTCCTGTGGGTGGGGTGTATCAAGCCGGGACTTTAAGCGGCAATCCTATCGCGGTGAGCGCGGGGATAGCGACACTGCGTAAAATTAAAGACAATCCGAATTTATATGAATCGCTTCAAAACCTCGCACAAAGGCTTACCAATGGTTTAAAGAATGCTGCTGCGACACATAATATTCCCTTGCAGGTGGATTATCGGGGTAGTATGTTTGGGTTTTTCTTTAATGATAGGGCGGTGAAAAACTTTGATGATGCTAAAAGGAGCGATACGGCGATGTTTGCTAGATTTCATCAAAAAATGCTAGATAAGGGCGTGTATTTTGCGTGTTCGCAGTTTGAGAGCGGCTTTATCTGCAGCGCGATGAATGAGGAAATGATAGACTTAGTCATTGCAAAGGCACAAGAAGCATTTACTGAAATCGTATATGAATGAGATGAGGCAAACGATGAATCCTAAAGAGAATCTACAAGCAAATCAGCAGGATATAAATGATACAAAGCAAGATGTTGCAAACAAGGCAGAGCAAAAACCAAGGTTAAGTGCGGTGGTGAGCGGAGCAAATGAACTAAGCGTGGGGATTTCTATCGTGGTGGCAGTTTTGCTAGGGATAGGTATAGGCATACTTTTAGAGCGATTAAGTGGCTATAAATGGACATTTTGGCTAGGCGTAGTGTGGGGCGTGGGTGCGGCGATCTTAAATCTCTATCGGGCATATAAAAGAGCGCAAAAAGAAGCCCAGGAATTAGCGCAAAACCCCCGTTATAGCTACAAGCCTGATAGTAAAGATGATGATGAAGATATCTCAAATGGCAGATATTACTAAAATATACTCTATCGGTATAGCCATTGTAACGGGATTAGCGCTTGTAGGTGGGGTTGTAGCTTTTATGCAAGGCGTGGAATCTCTAGCAAGTTTTGAAGTAGGGTTTGTGGGGTTTAATCTTGTGGTGGGTAGCTCTTTTGGTGCGTTACTTAAACGCGTGAGGGCTGAAAAAGCCACACAAGAGGCACAAAGCAATATTATAGAATCTACCCAAGAAGCTAAAGATTCTACAAGCAACGCCGAGCAAAACTCCAAAGCACAGGATAAAGTAACATTTTCTACGCGCTTTATCGTAGGGGCGCAAATGAGCTTGTCCTTTTTGCGTATGATAAGCTATGCGCTTTTTGCCTTTATGATATTTGGGCTGCTCAAATATCAGCTAATGTCTTTGCCAAGTCTTAGTGTGGGCTTAGGCTTAGCGATGATATGCTTTATAAGCTTTGGATTCTATGCTATGGTTAAGACTTCACAAAGGACTAAGCACTTTTTTGGCAAAGTAAGCTGATAAATCTTAAGGTGTATTGTCTGTGGCGATGTTGCGAGGCTATCGTTTAGGTAGCTTTCTAGGCGGCTTTTGTGTGTATCTGTGTATGTATTTAAGAATGCGCTATATCCTTGCATAGAGCATTTATCAAAGAGGTTATCTAAGCTTGTAAAATTGCCATAAGCATATCGCTCATAAGTCTTTTATATATCGTGGATTGTAGGTTGTCTGTTTATCTAGCACATCTGTAATAGCCCTTTGCAAATGAGATGAGCTAGGCTCTTTAGATGTAAGCAAATCATTAGCAATAAGCTCTGCCTCACGATAAGCAATCTGCTCACATACAGAAAGAAATATATCCTGCTGCTTTTGTGTGGGATTATCAATAGATGCAAAGAGTATATAGAGTATATCAAGTATAAGAGAAAGCAAAATGGAAAGCATTACCACCGCTATTCATTAAATGTATAGAATCTTATTTAAATGCGCTTAAGAATAGCATTGGTTTTGTAAAGATCTGCTAGCAGATCTTTACAAAACCAATGAGTTTAATGGGTTTGTTGTTGCTGCTTTAAAAGAGCTTTAACTTCAATAATGATTGTCTCATCTTCACTGATGTTAATATACATAAACTCATCGCCGCTTTGCCGCTCTCCACTTAGTAAATCCCCGCTACGGCGGTATTTTAAATCAAGCTCGGCAATGTCAAATCCGCTTAGTGTGCGACAAAAGGCGTTTAGCCGCTCGTTTGTAGGTTGGTGTGTATAAAGATAGCAGTAGCCCTTTAGTCCATTGCGGCTTACTCTCCCACGCAATTGATGTAGGGTGGCTAGTCCTAATCGTTCGGGTGCAACGATTATAATAGTAGAAACTTTTGGCAAGGATATGCCTACTTCAATCAACGTTGTGGCAAGGAGCAGCGTCCCATCACGGGCAAAATCGTTAATAACTTGCGTTTTACTTTTATCTTTACCAAAGGTGTGATAGACATTTGTAAAATGTTTTTGCCAAAAGCCCAAGCCCTCATTCAATGAGAGATAATCCAAGCTCTCACTCTCCTCCACTAAAGGATAAACGATAATGGTTTGATTTCCTTTTGCCACTTCGCTTTGTAAATGCATAAACATCTCCTTAAAATGTGCCTTGTCAATAATCATCGTGCTAATGTCCTTTTTAAAAGGCAAATCCTTAATAACACTCATATCAATAAGACTTGCATTAATCATCGCTAGAGTGCGTGGGATTGGCGTAGCGGAAAATTGTAGCACGTGGGGCTTTGTGTTGTTTTCAGACGGGGTAGATTCTCTAAAAAGGCTTTGCATATCATCATCTTTGCTTTGCCCGATTTTTTCTAGGATATATCGTTGGTTTGTGCCAAAGCGATGCTGCTCATCACTCATCACAAGCGCGAGATTTTCTAATTCAAGCTCACGATGGAGCAGGGCTTGTGTGCCGATAATGAAATGTGATTGTATGGCTTCTTGGGTGGGGACTTTGTGTTTAGCCGTGATAAGGTGGAGGCGTACAAATGGCGGGAGAAACCGCCTTGCTTCCTCATAAAGCTGCTCAGCAAGAATAGTCGTAGGTGCCATAAGAATGCTTGTATGTGGATAGCACATCATCACCGCGCAGAGAATCACCATCGTTTTGCCACAGCCCACATCACCCATAATGAGCCTTTTTGCTGCCACATCTTTGCAAAAATCCGCCTTTATATCCGCAATAGCCTGATTCTGTCCTTGTGTAAGACTAAAGGGTAGTGAATGGATAAATGCGTTTATATCATTCTCACATTTGAATCTTGCGGAAAAATACCGCCTTTTTTTAGAAAAAAGGGCAAGGTGATGATAGATTTCAACAAATTTTAGTGCGTGTAAATACGCAGGAGGAAGCGCATTTTTCTCACTAAAAGCTACGCAAAATGCCGCATTGGGCGTAAAAATCTCATATATTTTTTGTGCAATATGATTGGGAATCCCGCATAAAAGGAGATTCTCAACACTCACAAACGCCTTGCATAGCTCCTGCATAGACTTAGTATTAAGTGCGGTGGTTTTGAAATGGCAGCGAATAGTATTAATCTCTGTAATCACTTTAGGCTGTGTGATGTGGTAGTGGTGATTAAATAATTCAAGCTTACCCATTACATATATATCCCTATCGGGCGCAAATAGTTGCTTATGAAAGGCTTTGGCGTGAAAGATATTCATAAAAAGCGGCTCTTGGTTAAAATCACTCATCGTAGCGTAGATTTTCAAACGGGCTTGGTTGCCAAAACCTAAGGTTTGTATATCTTGAGTATGCACTTTAAAAACACAGTTGCGATTGATAGCAAGGTCTTGAGAGAGGGTAGTATTTGTGTAGGATTTGGGCGTGTGGGTGATGACAAACTGCAATAAAGAGGTAATTTTGAGCTTTTTTAAACGGGCTTGATTGGTGGGGCTAAGACGATTTAGAATCTCATCATACATTCGCGCACTTTCGTACCATATCTAGCACACGATTGGCATAGCCCCATTCATTATCGCACCACGCCATTACGCGCAACATATTCTCACTTACCGCGTAGGTTAAATCCGGCGCGAATACCACGCTATGAGGATTACCGATAAAGTCGCTACTCACGCCCTGCTTGGTATCTATGCCGATAATACCTTTCATTGTGCTTTGACTTGCGTTGATAATAGATTCATTAAGGGCTTTTGCGTGAGCGGGGGCAGAGAGCATAAAGGTAATATCAAGTAGCAAGACATTTGATACAGGCACACGCACACTATGTCCGCCTACTTTGCCCTGCAGTGTGGGGAGGAGGCGGGTAAGGGTATGCGTAGCTCCTGTGCTTGTAGGGATAATATTTTGTGCGGCGGCGCGGGAGCGTCTTTTGTCATTTGGATAGACGCTATCAAGGAGAGATTGCTCGTTAGTATAGCTATGTATGATACAAAAACTCATTGTCTCAATGCCAAAAGATTCATCAATTACCTTGCAGAGTGGGGCTAGGGCATTTGCCGTGCAGGAGGCGTTAGAAAATATAGCCTCGCCATTATATGTATCATCATTCACGCCACACGCAAAAATAGGCATATTATCTGTGGGAGAAGCGCAGAGTATGACATTTTTTATGCCTTTTTGACAATGATGTGCGATAGAGGGAGTATCTAAAAATTGTCCGCTAGATTCTATGACTATATCCGCCCCAAAGGCTGCGAAGTCTAATGCTTTAGAATCTTTGTGATTGAGCGTTGCAATGGGCGGCAGATTACTTTGAGTGAAACTAAGCGTGTGGTTTTGATAGGTTGTCCCAAAGGGCAAAGTGCGATGAGTGCTATCGTGCTCTAAAAGATAGTTAAGAATCTCCCAATCATATATATCATTTATGGCGACAATACGGATTTGCTCCTTATATGGCAGTGATGAGCGCACGATGCTCCGTCCAATGCGTCCAAAGCCATTGATAGCAATATTTATCATATTATCCTCTCTGCTGGGTAAAATATTGTGGCAAAACTAGCCCAAAATTGTAGCATATTGCTACAAATGTTTATGTAATTTGCATTAACACATTTGTGATAGGGTGAATATTTTAAGGAAGGTGTAATGGATACTTTTGTAGTGGGAATCATAGGGGTTAGTGTGGCATAAGCAAGGCTTTAGTCCTATGATATGCTAAGGAAGCGACGCATTGATTTATTGTAGGGTGCAATACACAAGCCCTAAGTGAAAGCAAAGCCGAACTTATAGCGTTAAATCCACATTTGCAAATGCAGATTGAGTGCTTTGATGTGGGCGATGAGGCAGCATATAAAAGGTGGTATGAGGAGATATTTCATATATGTATTGATGTGATAATTCTTAATGCGGGTATTGCAATGGGCGAGAAAGAGTGTGTAGAGAGGCATTTTGAAATATGTAGCACAAATACTAAGGGTGTTATGTATGGAGCATTTTATGCACTGCAATATTTTCAAAACAGGAGAGATTGAGAGAATACAAGAGGCAAATCTCGTGCCGATAAGCTCCATTGCTGCCTTAATTGCCCTGCCCAATGTGCCAAGTTATAGTGCGTCAAAAAGCTTTGTGAAAAGCTTAGGAGAATCCTTAAGTCTGAAGCAGCAAGATGTGCTTATCACAACCATTTGTCCGGGCTTTATCAAAACGCCTTTGACAGACTATCTTCATCAGGGGATTCCACAAATGAGCGTGCAAAAAGCGAGTAAAAATCCATAAGGCCATTCAAAGAGGTAGGCATTTTTACGCATTTCCTTGCTATTTAGCGTGGGCTGTGAGTTCTATACTCCAGCTATGGCTTAAATGCAAACTACTTGGCAGAGTAAGCTTTAAGGGGCAGTTGTGAGAGTATTTATCGCGTCTCTAATAGCCTCTATAGAGCGTGGCTCAATTAAGCGCTCTCCCACTTCCTTGCCATCTTTATAAAAAATAAGTGTAGGAATCTTGCGAATATTGAGAGTATCTTTAAGCTGCGTTTCTTTATCAAAGCTTACTTTAAAAAACTTGACTTTTTCACTTAATTCTTTATCTAATGTTTCAAGCATAGGGTCAATAAACCTGCAATCCGGACACCAAGAAGCGCTAAAATCCACTACTACATAGCCCTGCTTAATGCTTTCATTAAAGGACGCCGCATCCAAACTAGCTATCATCTTTACTCCTTAAAATAATACATACACTAAGGCATAAGTGCCACACAGAAGTATAATAAACAAAGTTAATGCAAGGGCAAATGTTTTTGCTCCAAAGGAGATGAATTTCTGCCAATCAATCTGCAGCCCTAAAGCCACCATCGCAAAGACGAGAAGCAATTTTGAGGCAAATTGTGTAGATTCTATCACTATTGCGGGAAAGTCAATCACGGAATTACACACTATTACGGCTAGAAAACCTAAAGCAAAGTAGGGAATGTAGAGGGCATTTTGCGCTTTTGCCTGAGAATCTTCGTGGGCTATACGCTCTTGGGCGAGTTTAAACATTATATATGAGATAATCAGCAAAAGTGGCACGAGCAGCACGACACGTGTCATTTTGACGATAAGGGCGACATTTTGAGATTCAGGTGATATGGCAGCAGCCCCTACGACATTAGCGACTTCGTGCAGACTAGCGCCGATGAAAATGCCCCATTGGTAGTCATTGAGCGGTAATAATCCACTATAATACACTACAGGCAGGACTATCATACCACAAAGCCCAAAAATCACAATGAATCCCAATGCCACAGAGCTTTTGCTCGGGTGCGTTTTTAACGTGGATTCTAAGGCAAGGATTGCTGCTGCTCCACACACTGCACTCCCAATCCCCACGAGCATAGCGATTTCATTATCAAGTTTAAGCATTCTGCCTATGACAATAGCACATACAAAGACCACACTCACTACGATGAGAGAGACAAGCAATCCATTTAGCCCAAGTGTAGCGATTTCCCCGAGTGTGATATATGAGCCATAGCAGACAATCCCAGCCCTAAGGAGCTTTTTAGCCCCAAAGGTAATGCCACTTTGTATATCATAGGCTTTTTCAAGGCGCGGATAAAGTGGTGAGAGGGCTGCCCCGAGCAAGATTCCCACAATAAGTGGAGAAAGAAAGGGTGTGAGTATGGCAGAGATAGCCATAGCACACGCACTGATAACGCCCAAAATAAGTAAGCCATAGAGAAAGCCTAAATGTTTATATTTCATTATTGTCCTTATAGCAGTTTGTTTATATATTTTTTCTATGGTATGCAATGATAGACAAAATGAGTGTGGGTTTAGTAAATCAGAGCAGGGAGAAAGAGACAAATAGCGGCTTTAAGCTCTTAAGCACCAGGCTTTTATCCTTGTACCCCATTTGAATATACAAATAAAATGAGAATACTAGGATTGCTTCTAACTACACGATATTTCTTTATATTGTTGTCAAAAATTTTCTAGTTATACGACCCATTACTTGCCTTTTATCGAATTTCTAAGTAAGTATATATAGTTCTCTTAAGTGTTTTCAAACAAAGAGAAAACAAACAGAAATGAGAATAGCCAAATAAAAAGATAAAGGCTTCAAATAGTCCTACTTGCGTCGCTTTAAGAGAAAATGAAAGTAAAGGAGGGCAATCGTGGTGGCTCGAGGCGGAATCGAACCACCGACACGGAGATTTTCAGTCTCCTGCTCTACCGACTGAGCTATCGAGCCTTGCATTATGAAATGATAAAAAGAAACGCGGATTATATATTAATACTTTTAAAACTTGGCTTAAGGCTTAAAATGTAGAACTCATTTTCTCGCTGATATAATAGATATAAAAATAAACAATGAATGTTCTTTAGCAAAAAAAGATTTACTCGCCCCTAATCCTTGAAAGATTTTCCTCCTACTAAAAAGGAGCAACCCCACACTTGTGCTTTAGCACTAGCCCATACTTGCACATTTAAGCCTCTCCCCCTTATAGAAAAAGAAAAATTAGAATAGACTAGAGATTCTTGCCTTGATAACTTAAATAAAGTCCTTACGCTCTCTCTATAAATAAAACAAAGAGATTCAATAATGTTAAATAGTTAACTCAATAAAGAGAGTTAAATAAATAACTAAAAGGAGTTAAATCAATAAAAGTTTATCCCCCCTAAAACTTCTTCTTATTCACATCATCAAGTATATCTCTAGCTACACTATCTACTCTCTCACTGATTTGAGCACTTGCATTCGCTATTTCTACATTCTCTTGTGTTACAGATTCTAAATGAGAGATAGCTTCATTGATTTGAGTAACACCTGTAGTTTGCTCTCTAATAGATTCTCCCATATCATTAATACTTTGCACTAAAAGATTTGTATTCGCTTCTATCTCTCCTAGAGATTTTTGAGTTCTCTCTGCTAGCTTTCTTACTTCATCAGCTACCACTGCAAATCCTCTGCCGTGTTCTCCTGCTCTTGCTGCTTCTATTGCTGCATTAAGAGCAAGTAAGTTTGTTTGGTCTGCTATATCTCTAATAATACCTATAACATTTTTAATATCTTCACTTTGTTGAATGACTTCTCCTGTTTTACCACTTACATTTTGCATAGATGAAGTAATCTCTTCTACAGCTTGAGCAGTTTGCTCTAAGCTACTTGCTTGAGAGTTAGTGAGATTTGTGAGATTATTCACTGCTTCTTGGAGACTTTGTGCTTCTTTACTTAATGTATGAGCAAAGTTTGCAGAAGTGGTAAGCATTTTTCTAATTTCTTCTCCTAGAGTATTTGTAACAACTTCTACTCGTCCTTTTGCATCTTTTACTTCTGTGGTGAAATCTAACTTGGTGTAGGTGTCAAAGACCCTCATAAGTTCGTGCAAGTCTGTTCCCACGGTTGAAGCTAAGAGCTCTAAAAGTTCGTTGACTGAATCTTTTAAGTGGTTAAGAGAGGGGCTAGAGCAAGTAAGTTCAATGCGTTTAGTAGCGTGGCCACTTTTGGCTTCATCAATGGCTTCAAGGGACTTTTTCACAAGGGCTTGGTCTTGCTCTAAGCCGATTCTTGTTTTTTCTATATTATCATTAATGGCTTCTGCCATAACGCTAAGCTCATCTTTGCTGCTAGGACGTAAAGGCTCTGGAACACTTTCTCGTTCATAGTTAAGATACGCAAAGAAATCCATAAGAGCATTTTTGATACTCGCAATGGGCTTTGTAAAGAAACGTATAATAAAGAAGATAATAATTGTGCCTAGAGTAATGGTTACAATGGCTAAAATGATGGTGGCTATGAGGTTAAGGTTAATAAGACGTGTGTAGTCAGACTTTTCAGCTGCGGCGACCATAGTCCAACCAAAGGGAAATTGTTTATAGAATCCAACTTTATTGATATTTTTGCCATTTTCAAGCTTAAATACATAGTCAAAAGTGCCTTCTTTATTCGTTTGTAAGGCTTCTTTCAATGCTATTTCCGCACTATTTAAAGAGCCGTTTCTCACAGATTCCATATCCTCGTGTGAGAATACTTTGCCCTGACTATCTGTTATGAATATCGCTAGTGAGGGTAATTCGGGACTGCTAAAAGACTTAAAACGTGCTTGAAATGATGAGACATCTATATCAAATGCAATAACACCAATAAACTTGCCATCTTTAATAAGCGGTGTAGTAATGGTAGAAAAACTTTGCCCTTTGTGTTTGCCCACTTTGTTTTCATATACAGGGG
Organism: Helicobacter mastomyrinus; assembly: GCF_039555295.1. NCBI lineage: Bacteria > Pseudomonadati > Campylobacterota > Epsilonproteobacteria > Campylobacterales > Helicobacteraceae > Helicobacter > Helicobacter mastomyrinus. The sequence continues at coordinate 1,130,847 of NZ_CP145316.1, forward strand.
TAACAATATCTTTTTGTTTTTGTTTGGTTTCTACATACCAAGGGCGAGTGCGCAAATCCGCACCCTCTGTATCGCTCCATTCTGCCGAAGACTTAACAGAAGCATTTGAATCATAATCTATGATAATAGCACTGCCATCATCATCATACACAAGAGCGACTATAGGATATTTTACAAGTGAAGAAACCGCTTGAAGAAATGAACGTTGTGTGCTTATATTATTTTTACCCACAGCAAGAATATTTTCTGCTAAAGCGTGCAGATGGTGCCGCCCTTCCTCTTCCATAGTGATATAAATGCTTTTATAGCTTGATTCAAGTGTTTGTTTTTGTATCCCCTGATAAATTCCTATAACACTTTCTTTAGTTTTTTGGAAATTAAAAGCACTAATAGTTACAATAATAATACAAAAAATGCCTATAATGCTAAGAGTTAGCTTAGCACCTAATGAACGAAGTATCATATTTCCTCCTTAATTTGCTACTTAAAAAAGTAAAAAGCTTGTATTATATCGTTTTTTTTTTTTTTTGTTAATAGCGTGCAAACGACCTATGAAACGAGCTTATAGCAAATGCCTTTAAAACGTTCGCCCATTGTGTGTAATAATGTTTTTACCTTTTGAATCTCTCTAAAATAATGTTTATAACTCTTTTGTGCGCTAAAAGATTCTAAAAGTGCTAAGAGATGCATATCCTCGATAAGCACATGCGCTTGGGATTTGCTAAAAATCTGCTTAAAACCTACATTGCTTAAAAGTAAATGCAAAAGCTCAAAATCTACATCATAGGTTATATCAGCTTGTTGATACAAAGTGCGGAAATCGCTCTTTTCTTGTAAAAAATCCGCTAAGGTAAGCACATTGTGCTGATGATAGAATCTAGGATTATAGCTAAGGGCGTTATCTATTCCATAGCTACCATAATCAAAACTCATAAAATAGCTTTGTGTGTGGCTTTTGGCAAATATGGCAAGTGATGTGAGAAAAGAATTCCACAAAGGTACAACCCCGCTAAAAGTAGATATGTTAGGAATGCGTATGTCATTTGCCTTGAGTGCTGGAGATTCTACATCTTGCCATATCCCACTCCATATATGAGAATCTTGCTTAATATAGAGCGTTTTGCCCTCGCTTAGCACTTCACAAGGGAAGCTATCAAACAATTCATTGGTAATGACAAAAAGGCTTGTTGGAATTTGTGGCTTTGGAATGGCAGTAAAATCTGTGAAGGTAGCAAAATGTATGGGGATGGAGGATTTAAGCGTGGAAAAATGCGCTTCTTGTGCTTTTGCAAGTGAAGGCAGAGGCTCTATGGTGATAAAGTTGCATTGTGGCAGGAGATACTCACTCAAGGCATCTAAAAATAGGGCAATATCGCCTAACAAATAGCCCTTATCTGCGCCAATCTCCACGATACGTAAAGGCAGGGACAATGCGCCATTTTCAACCAAAGAAAGTATATAAGTAGCAATGCCCCCACCAAAAAATCTACTTGTGCTCACAGATGTGTAGAAATCTCCCTTTGTGCCTACGCGATGGGGCGAGGTGTAGTAGCCATCTTGCCCATAGAGGCTTTGAGACATATAGGCACTAAAGGGTATGTGCTCCTGCATAGAATCTCGCCTATGCACTAGAGGCTTTTAAGCGCATTTTTCAAACGAGTAAATCCCTCATTTATCTCATCTTGGGTAATGGTAAGCGCAGGGAGGAAGCGCACCACGCCTTTGCCGGATTTTAGCACAATCACACCAGATTCTAATGCGTTTGTGATAATGTGCTCTTGTATAGCGATATCATTAGTGTAAAGCCCACACATAAGCCCCAAGCCCACTTTATGCGTAAAAATATGGCTAAAGTGCTTCACAATATCTTCAAGCGCGTTATGAAAAGATTCTATCCTACGCTGCAATGTCCCATCTGTGTGGATATGATGTAAAATATCTAATGTCTCAAGCCCTGCTGCACAAGCAAGCGGATTCCCACCAAAGGTACTTCCGTGGTCGCCAAAGTGAAAAATATCAATAAGTGAGGTAATAACTGCACCGATAGGCACTCCACCGGCTAATCCCTTTGCTGTGGTAATGACATCAGGGGCTATGCCATATACCTTTGAGGCAAAGAGCTCTCCGCAGCGGAATATGCCCGTTTGCACCTCATCTATCATTAATAGAATCTGCTTACTTTTAAGATGTTTGCTTAGGGCTTGGATTTTATCCCTATCCATCGGGCAAACGCCCCCCTCGCCCTGCACGAGCTCTAATAGCACCGCACAAGTTGCATTATCAAGGTGATTATAAATATCATCAATATCCTTAGCATACACAAATCCATCGGGGAATGGTCCAAAATGCTCGTGCATTTTTTTTTGCCCTGTGGCTTTGAGTGAGGCTATCGTGCGTCCGTGGAAGCTAGAATCTAAAGTGATGATTTTATAGGCATTTTTGCTTTTGCCATATTTTCTAGCGATTTTAATCGCACATTCATTTGCCTCCGCACCGGAATTACAAAAGAAGGCACGCATAGGCTTTTTATCAATCATTTTATCTTGGTAGAGGTTGATAAGTCGCTCTGCTAAGGCGGCTTGATGGGGTATGTAATAGAGATTTGATGTGTGCAAAAGATTCTGTGCTTGGGTGGCGATAGCCTTTGTCAAGCGGGGATTAGCGTGTCCTACGCTGCATACGGCAATCCCCGCGCCAAAGTCGATGTATTCCTTGCCTTGTGTGTCAAAAAGCCGTGCATTCTCCCCACGCACAAATGCCACAGGGGAGCGCCCATACGTGTGAAGGATGAAAGTCTCATCAAGTTTTTGAATCTGTGCCAAATCCATTTTTCACCTCCATAGCCTTTAAATCGCGTATTGTATCCCAAAAGCATAATGTTTTAGCAATTTTTAGTGATTATGGAGCGTTTTTTGCTAGTGGCAAAAGGAAGTAAACATTTTACAAAAGGAGCGCATTTTGCGTATTGAGGGAAGCTTAGGCAGTCAAATAGCCATACCAAATACCCATCACATAAAGGGACAAGATAATACCTTAAAACACAAAGCCGATGAGATAAATAAAGACACAGAGGCAGAATCTCCCTCATCTGTGGCTACAAACGCAGCGCAAGATGAAAACAAGATAAATGATGTGCAAGAAATACAAGATATTGCACCAAGTGCTAAGATTCAAGACTTAGATGGCAATACAAATCGTATCACTTATGGTTTAAAGGTGATTGAGCTAATGAGCGATGCGGAATATCAAGCCTTTTTGTGGGCTACGCAGGATTTAAGCGAGAGTGAAAAAATCCTTATGGCACAGAGTTTGTATCGATTTACTGCCTTTTATCAAGGCAAAGATTCTAAACAGCAAGAAAATATAGATATACATAAGCTAAATGCACAAAGGGCTTTTGGGGTGGAGCATTCAATGATAGATGATTTTATCCAACGCTATAAAAATGCGTATGATAAGTTTATGCTTTCACAGGTCTAGTGTTTTTAAGGGTCGCTATTGCCAATGAATGCGTGTATAACTTGACTTTTTAGTACTTTTTGCATAGAATTATCAGCTTTATTTGCTCCATAGATTCTAAGAGATTTTAATGTCAGAGTAGCTCAGCTGGTTAGAGCGCTGGTCTCATAAGCCGGAGGTCGGGAGTTCAAGTCTCCCCTTTGACACCATCTTTAAAGGTTTCTCTATGCGCAATATACTCCCTAAGCTTTATGTTATCGTGCCTTGCTTTAATGAAGAAAATGTCATCTCTCATACTTTAGAAAAACTTTCTCAAAAATTATATATGATGATAGAATCTGCGCAGATTGCGCCTCAAAGTGCCATTGTGCTTGTCGATGATGGAAGTAGTGACAATACGTGGCAGCACATTCAGCATAGTATATCGCTATTGCCCCCCCCCAGTTACTTAAAAAGCAAAAAATGGAGTATTGCTTTTATTACGCTTAAGCTTTCGCGGAATTTTGGACATCAAAATGCCCTCTTAGCTGGGCTAGAATATGCAGCCCATAAATGTGATTGTGCTATTAGTATTGATTGTGATTTGCAACAAGATGAAAATATGTTTGATGAGTTTATCCGTAAATATCAAGCAGGAAGTGATATTGTGCTTGGTATCCGCAATGACCGTCATACAGATTCTCTATTTAAAAAGCAGAGTGCAAATGTGTTTTATGACTTTATGGCACTTATGGGGACAAAGGTGGTTAAAAATCACGCTGATTATCGGCTATTGAGTGCAAAAGCGCTGCAATTATTGGGGGCTTATAAAGAGAGCAATTTGTTTTTGCGGGGTGTGATTATGGATATGGGGCTAAAGATTGATAGGGTGTATTTTGATGTCAAGCCTCGCTCTATGGGAGAGAGTAAATACACATTAGCAAAAATGTGTGCTTTTGCGCTTAATGGCATTACAAGTTTTAGCGTAGCGCCTTTAAGGCTGGTGAGTGTGATAGGCTTTGTGTTTTTTATTGCTGCTTTGCTCTTTTTATGTTATGTGCTGTATGTGAAATTTTGGACACATGATGCGATTTTTGGCTGGGCTTCTACAGCGATATTGTTATGTTTTTTTAGTGGGATTCAGCTTTTGAGTTTAGGTATCATCGGGGAGTATATTGGCAAAATTTATACAGAATCTAAAAGGCGTCCAAGATATATTATTGAGGATATTAAGGTCTATGAAGGTGATAGTATGGAATAAAGCTTGGCAATGTGGGATTCAAGCAATTTATCATCAGTATATTTTAAATCTTTTTTGATGTCTGCTTCTTTAATGGCTATATAGTTCATACCAGCTTTATGAAGCACTTGAGCCTTGATGAAATCGTTTTTGCGCACTTTAGCAAATTGTTCTCTGTGCCATAATGCTTACCTCCGTGATATGCTATCACAGCCAAAGGTTTATCTTTGTGTTCTCCTCTTTTGTGTGTGATTAAAAAATCACAATAAAAATCGCCAAAATTTTTTCACGTATGTATATCTTGCTCACCTACCAAAAAGACTTTAAAAGAGACTTGAGGGTTTATGTTATAGCTTTCTTTAAAAGTTTTTGTAAGGGCATAATAAATCTTTGCTTCTTTAGCATTTATTAATTTTTTGATTGTGATTGTGCCTTCACACATATTCTCAGGACGTTTAATAGTCTTGTCTTTGGGTAACTCCACCACTTCTTTAGTTTTTATATAATTGGTCAGTCCATATACTACAAATACTATCACTACGCCTATTAAGATTACTTCCCATATATCAAATGTAAGCTGTGTGAAATGTGGCATTATAAATCATTTAGCGTAGCTTATAGGAAGCAAATTAAATTGCTACGTTATCGTAAGATTGCAAATTATAAGACAAGCTTTTTAAATAGTTTAGGCTTAATATGAGAGAAGAGGAGAAACAAGCCTAATATCCATATTAAGCTTGTTGTATTTGAAGGTTATTTCAAAGGTGCTTCAAGGGCGATTTCTACTTGAGACCAAGTCAAGCCCTCGTGGAGGTCAGACACAGCTGCTTGCAAGCTTGCACGTGCAGATTCAGCATTAAACTCGCTTAAATCAATCACACCTTTTGCCACAAGCTTTTTGCCCACTACTTCAAATTGCATAGGCACTTTATTTGTTTTACCATTCATACGCACACTTGCTAGAATCGTGCCCTTACCTTTACCCTCAATCACATCTTTAAATGTTACTTTGATAGGGTCTTTTTTGCTAAATTTATCAAAAAAGTTTTTGCGGATAGTTTCATCTCTGCCTTCATCAGCAGTATTTACTTTCATAATATCAATTGTTGCTGTGGCGTTATTGAGTTGAGATTCTAAACTTTGAGCGACATTTGGTTTGCCAAATTTAAATACTACATCGTTAAATGTGCCACCTACACCAATTTTTGTAGACGTCTTAAATGCTGTCCATTTAACCTCTGCCTTATTTGCGTCAATCACAGCCGCACACGCTAAGCTTCCTATAAGAACCATACCTGCGATAATTTTTTTCATATCGTCTCCTTTTGTGAAATATATGTGAAATACCCTCTAAGTATAGGATAAAAAAACAAATAATTTTTTTCATATATCACACGCTTTTTGGCAAAATAAATAAAGTGGCAAAGTAGTAACGATTTGATGGTATTTTTGCAAAAGATAAAAAATAATAAAAGCTTCTACTTTGTTTATTGTGTAAATTAATTGCTTTTGTTTGATTCTTTTTTAATACACATTAACTTTTGTTGAAGTTTGAAATTTTTTTATGTTTTTCTTTTTTTATAAGGGGGAGAGGTTTAAAGAAATTAGCTCGCTAGATTACCCACTCACCACCCTTACGATGTTTTAAGGGGTTAGCATCTCGTGCGTTTAATTTTTATATAAGTGAGGATATACCTCACTTATATAAATAAGCACAATAGAAAATGTATAGAACTTTTGCTATTTTTTATTTTTGGTAAAACCCATTGTTTTGTCCATATCTTAAGAATATAAGTCTTGAAATTTAGCCATTGATGGCTGCACTGCTCATATCCCACATCGGCACAAATACCCCTAGTGCTAAAAATAACAAAAGGATACCCATTACAAGACTTAAAAGCGGCTCAATAAGAGAGATGAGAAAATCTATCTTTTCTTGTGCGATTTCCTCAAATCGCTTCGCGCATACTTCAAGCATTTCAGGGAGTTTGCCGCTCTGCTCCCCAGCAGCGATAAGAGCCAAAGAAATATCATCTATGACATTTTCTTGTGTGAGGGCGAGAGAGAGGCTTTTGCCATTTTTGATAGATTCTAAGACTCGAATAAATGCAGCCCTTAGGGCGAGATTATAAAGGGCATTATTACTGAGTGATAGTGCCATATCAAGCGGAGTGGCGGATTTAAGCTGTAAAAAGAGCGTAAAGGTGTATTGATAAAACATATTAAGTTTAATGATTTCACCAATGAGAGGAATATGCAAAACAAAGGCGTGGAGGGAATGTCTAAAGCTCTGCGAATGCTTATAGAATCTATATAGCATAAGCCCACCCCCGCACACAAGCACACAAAAGAGTAGCCCAAAATGTGTAAAAAAGCTTTTCAAATGGATAAGGATTCTAGTGTAGATAGGGAGATTAACTTTGAGTTCCTCAAACATCATTAAAAACTCAGGTAGCACAAATAGCACAAGCCCGATAAATGCCCCTATAATGCTTAGTAGCACGAGCGTGGGATAAAACAGGGCGCGTTTGATTTTGCCCTTATTTTTATACTCCTTGATGAGGTGATTGCTAAGCATTTTAAAGATCTCGCCTAGCTCTCCGCTCTTTTCCCCAAGGGCTATCATATTCCACGTCATATCGCCAAAGATTGCTCTATGCTCCTTAAAAGCCAAGGATAGCTTCTGTCCAAGATTCAATCGATAAGCGATTTCAAGCAATGTCCGCTTTAGGGGCGATTTTTTGGTATTTTTCGCACATACTTCAATCACTTCAAGAATAGGCAAAGACGCACTTAGCATAGTAGAGATTTGCATAAAAAGTGCGGCAATATCTTGCTTGGTGATTTTATTATCTAGTCTTAGTATCTGCAAATGCAGAAATTCAAATCCACTTAGGGCTTTGATTTCAATAGGATAGATATTGTATTTATTCAAACTCTGTTCTTTAGCATTCTCTAATGAGGTTGAAAGCAAAGTGATTTGCACGTGTTGATTGTCTTTAATGCCCTTGATTAAGTATTTTTGCGGTAGCTTTTTCATATATTACACACCCTATAAATTTCTTCAAAACTGCTCTGCCCGTTTTTGAGCAGTTCCATACCTACCTCTAGCATACTTTTAAAGCCCGTTTGTTTAAGCTTTGCGTGTATATGCGCCTTATCTTGCGGTGATTTGATATACTCACCCAATAAAGACGTATTTTGCAAACATTCTGCGACAAGCAAACGACCGCTAAAGCCCTGCATATTGCAATGCACGCAGCCACAAGGAGCGAAAAATGTGCCATCTTTTATATTATCCCATAAATGCAAAAGATGAGATTGCAAAAGCTTATTATACATTTCTTTGGCACTAAGTGGGGCTCTACAATATGGACATAATTTGCGCACAAGCCTTTGGGAAATCACTAAACGCAAACTTGAAGCAATAAGATAGCCCTGTGCGCCCATATCAAGCAACCGCTCTACCACACTAAGCGCGTCATTCGTATGCAATGTGCTTAATACTAAATGCCCTGTGAGAGCAGCCCTTAGCGCAATATCAAGACTTTCTTTATCACGGATTTCACCTATCATTAGGACATCAGGGTCGTGCCGCAATAATGCCCTCAAAGCCTCACTAAAGCCAAAATCATATTTATTGTGGATAAGCACCTGTGTAGTAAGCTGTGTGTGATACTCGATAGGGTCTTCAAGGGTGATAATCTTTTTATCAGGGGATTTGATAGATTCTATCATTGCATAGAGTGTCGTGGATTTACCACTGCCGGTAGGTCCTGTGAGGAGGATAATGCCATTTTGTGCTTGAATATGCCCTGTGATAGTGGTTAAATGCTCTTTGGTAAATCCTAAGCCCTCAAGACTTAGATTCTGTGTCTCTTTAGCGAGGATTCTAATCACTAGCGATTCTCCGCCAAAGGCTGGGAGAATAGAGAGGCGGAAGTCAAAATGATGATTATCAAATACCCGCTTGAAACGTCCATCTTGGCTTTGACGTGTTTGCGTGATGTCTAGCTCACATTCTAGCTTTAAGCGCGAACTCAACGCCTCGAGCACATTAGATTCTAAACTAAACAATTCTCTTAGCATACCATCTATGCGGATTCTAATACGTGCTGCCCTTTTGCCATTTGCTTCAAAAGATTCTAAATGTATATCACTTGCCTTTTGCATAATACAAGTATGCAGGATAAAATCAAGCAATGCTACTACGCTTATATCGGTATCCTTATTGTTTGTATCATTTGGGCTTTCGTGCTGCTTCAAAAGTGCGTTTTTCAATGTATTAAAGTGTTGAAAGAGATAAATATGATGGGCTTGGAGCGCAAAAGACTTTTCATCGGTGGTAAAAAATACTAAATGTGCTTGAGGATAGAGGCGCAAAATGTGCGTACGGATAAGGCTAAGGGGAGCATTAGTGTGTTTAAGGGCGATATGGATTGTTTGAGGGGATTGTGTAATATCAAAGATAAGGCATTGGTGTTTTTGGATAAACTTGTATTCAAGGGCATTGAGGCAAGATTCACTAAGCTTTAAGCTATGGAGATTGATAGGGGGGAATGACACATCCATTACATATCCTCTATGGTGGGATTTTGTGGAATATCTTGTATGGAATCTTGGCTTGGTTGGGAATTAGCTTTGCGTTGTTTATCTGCGGCTGCTTCTTGTTTGGTGGTTTCTTTAGCTTGGGTGTCTTTTAATGTATCTTTTTGGCTAAAGTCGATAATCTCATCGATGATTGTCCTATCCTTTGAGGTGATATTTGATTCAAGATTGATAATATGTGGAGATATGACAATAATCATTTCTTGGGTTTCTTTGATATTTCTCTTATAGCTAAAGAGATATTTAATCAGCGGAATATCGCCTAAAATCGGCACTTTACGGATAGTCTGCCCCTCTGTTTTGTCAATCAATCCTCCCAATATGATTTGCTCTCCATCTTTTACCTGCACGAGCGAGGAAGCTGCTTTGTGGAGAGGTTAGGGGGCGTTTCTAGCGCGGTTGTTTGATTTTCAATCGCGATATCTTTAGTTTTGGTAATGGAGGGATTGATTTTCAAAATGATTTTACTATCTTTAATGCTTGGGGTTACATCAAGGAGGATTCCAGCAAAGACAGAGGGGAAGGCTTGGGCGTTGTTTTGTATCGAAGTGCCTTGCGTGGTGGTTTGATAGGTCGTATTTTGTGAATATCTTAGCACACTGCCTACGCTAATGATAGCAGGTTGGTTATTGAGCGTTAAAACTTTGGGATTAGAGATGGACTGCACCTTGCCATAAGTTTGCAAAAACTCGATAATGCGGTTAATGCTCACACCTTGTGAGAAAATATTAATCGCAAAGCTATTGCCTGAAGAATCTACATTCACATTGCTACTTTGAGAATCCGCGCTTGGCGGGAGAGTGGAGAGATTCCCTAATTTATAAAACTCACCCCAATCCACGCCATAGGTTTGATTATTGGTATGCTGGAGGCTAAAAATATGCACATCAATTAGCACTTGCTTTTGAATCTTCTCATTCAAATTCTTAATATAAGCCTCAATACGTCTCATCTGTGTGGGTGTGGCGGTTATAGTGAGTAGCCCGGCTGCTTTGTTGATAATAATATCCTTGCTCTTTCCCTTTAATTCTATGGGATTAGGCTGATAGCTATCGCCGGGTGCATAGGCAATAGCAGCGATTTCATTATGGAGCTCACCCCAAAAGTCAATCTCATCAATGCTATAAATCTTTGTCCCGCTTTTACCTATATTAGGATTATTTGCAGTCGCTTTGCCTATTGCCATTTTATGCGATTGGGAATCGAGCTCAAAGTTTGAAATGGCTAAGGGGGCGTTGTGTAGGCTTGTATTATAGACGGATTGGATTTGATTATCTTGTGAAAAGACAATGTCAGTGTTGCTAGAGCCTACGCGCGTGGTGGCAATATAGCTAATTTCAAAGGTTTTGGTAAGAAGCGAGCCGATTTTTAAGGTCTCATTATGCAGGTTGTAATAAAAATCATTGCTAATAATAAGGCTATCTAAAACCTTTTTAATAGGCTTGTTTTGGATATGAATCGCCATCTTTTTGCTATCGAGCATTGCTTTGGTATTCTCTTGGAGGTAGATAACATTAAGTTGGCATTGTGCGGCAACCTCCTCGATGATTTTGCTTAGAGGGACATTGCTACTTGAGTGAATATTAATGGGTGAATCACAGGAAAAAAGTAGTATTGGTAAAAAATAAAGAATTCTAAAACACGCTTTCATATTTCCCCCTTAGTGCAGCCCAATCTTTGCATAAATTACAAGTGTAGCTGAAAAATGTAATATGCAAAGCATTATTCTGTCTCCTTATTTTGGCTCATACTTTTGCCTATGGCAAGGCTATAGCGGGTTTTACCTTTTTGTAAGACAATATGCTCTGGCTGTATATCTATAATTTTATAGTCTTGAATATATTCCCCTATATGCAGCCATTGCTCATTGATAAGGACCTTACCATTAATAATAGCAAAGAGATCTAGTGTTTCTTGGGTATGGTTTTGCTCAAAAGGATTATGCAGGTGCTGTATTTTATTTTTGATGGTGTCTTTAGAGAATGCTTCTAGGTTCGCAATAAGTGTGTGAAATGCAGAATCTAGCGCATAAAGAGATATAGTCCATAGACATATTAAGCATATATGTTTCATAAATTGAGCCTTTGGGGATTAAGGCGATTATCAATAATAAGCAGATTAAAATATATTTCCCTGCCATTAAAGGGCTTAAGACTTAAGCTATCAATGCTAAAAAAGCGATGAGATTCTATATATTCAAGCAAATTGATAATATTATCAAAATACCCCATACCCTCGATGTTTAAGGCATCAAGCATAGGGTAGGGTGTTAAAGTAGAAAGATTAAGATGCTGTGTTTTGGCAAAGGCAATGAGCTTAGGCATAAGGGCAAAGGGGTTAAGATAATCTTCTTGGGATTGTATATATTCTTTAAGGATAGAGAGATTTTCCTCAAGCATTGTGCGTTTAGAATGCATAGATTGCGCTTGTTCTAAATGGAGTAACTTGACATTTTGGAGTGAATTTGATGAAGTGGCAAATTCCTCTAAAGTCTGTGTATGCAGTGCTTTAAGGGCGCGATTATGCTCTATTAAAGGCATATACACAAAATCAAGCATAACAAATACAATACACAAGGTAAGTGCAGCGATAAAAAGGGATTTCTCTCTTTTGCTTTTAGCGGAGAGAAGGCTCTGTATCCTAGAGTGCATAATATTAAAGTAATGTTTAAATGACATTATACACCACCACGATATGGGCATAAAAATGTGAAGATTTATTATCTGTATCAAATGTCTCTTTGATAGAATCTTGCAAAAAGGCTTTTTGTGTAGGAGTATTGAGTGTAGCAAGGAGTGTAGAGATATGAATTTGATTGGGGGCACTTATCTCAAGTAGAGCTACAAAAATATGAGGAGTAAAGTGAAAGCTTACGCCCTCATATATAAGAGGCGATTCTTGGGGTTTTAATACCTCTTGCATAAAGTCATAGCGTAGATGATAGCTCTGCTGCCACAAGGCTATATCGTGTAGATTTTTTATGAGCATATTTTGTTTGCGAGTAAGGGCTTGGAGATTTTCTTGCTCTAATGTATTATGGACAATAGATTGAGAGGCAAAGAGTGATTCACTCTTTGCATTAAGGCTTGAAATATCCTCTTGCAAATGTTGATTATAAAACATTAGGGCAAGAGGAAAGATATATAAAAATATCATTGCCACTATGCCAAAAGAGACATATAGTTTTTTGTGGGCAGAGGGCTTTGAGGCGAAATTAGGAAGATTCAAAGTTTGGTTTTGATAAAACATAGCATAATGCAGGGCTAAAGTAGCTTTTAATGTCTCAAATGTAAGGCCACGCGTATCATTGCATATCTCACTTAAGGGCTTGATAGGCAAAGTTTGTCCGTGGTGTGTTGTGGTAGATAAATCAAGGTAAGCTGCATTTTCTACTAATGCATCAGGCATAAAATAATACAAATGTGTGAAATACTGATGATAGGCTTCTTGTAAATAAGCAATATGTAAAGCGATGGATTGTAAATATGTGTTATCCGCGCCTAATTCACAATGCAGCACTTCTTTAAGCGCATTGTTTTCAAAATAGCACAGATAAGATTCTATCCATATCACTCTATTTTCTTTCATCTCAAAAGCAGCCAATGCAGAGGGTAAAAATATATCGCTTGTGATAATGGAGGCTTTGGGTGAAAAGGTGTATTTTTCATAAAAACATGTCTCATATATACATTTTTCCTCATCAAAGGAGTGTTCGCGGGGGATAAAGTAGATTTCATAAGCATAAGGGGGTTTATGCAGAGCGGATTGCTGATAGGCAAGGGAGAAGAGTAAAGAGCTGATATGGGCAGAATCTTGAGCGCTTTTAAGGGCGGCTTTTTCCACTTCAAGGCTAAGATGTGTGAAATGTGAGAGCGTAGGAGAAGCAATATCTACAGATGTGGGCTTTTGACTATCTATAATAAGGCGATTATTTGCTAATGTGTAGAGGCTTTGGCTTTGTGTATCAAAGAATTTTAGGGCTTTTACACTCATAGATTTTGCTTTATTTTGAGCTGTGGCATAGATTCTATAGAATCTATGCCACCTGTGCGGATTCGCTGGGAATGCGTGATAGCAATGGCAATGGCATCAGTAATATCAAGGGGCTTGATTTCACCCTTAATGCTTAAGATTTTTTTCACCATAAAAGCCACTTGTGTTTTGTCTGCTTTGCCATTGCCTGTGAGAGCCTTTTTTACTTGCAAGGGCGTGTATTCGGCAAAATGCCCGATGTCTTGGAGAATTTTTAAGCTCAAAGCCCCGCGGAACTGCGCGAGTTTAATCACACTTTGGGGATTATAGGCAAAGAATATATCTTCTATGGCTACCTCATCGATTGTATGTGTTTTTAGCACCAAGTCAATACCCTCGACAAATTCGACAATTTGGCTTTGCAAGTCGCGCTCTTTGATTTTAATAATCCCTGCTTCGACAAGTCTTAGAGCCTGTGGAGGCGTGAAGTGTATAATGGCATAGCCGCAATTCCTACTCCCGGGGTCAATACCTAAAATATACACGATTTAACCCATAATTTTTTTTTTGCATTATGATTTCCCCTCATTTTTGGAATGATAATTTCTTAGCAATTCTTGGTAATATCACTCTAAGATATTGCAAGTTTTCACATTTTATTCACGTCATCAAGCGTAATATATCGTCTATAATCTAAGGTTAATAAATTGCAGGTTGATAATATATTAAAGAAACTTAAAAATAAACTATCGCACCAAGAGTATGATTCGTATATTTCTCTTATGGAATATGATGAAAATACCTCTAGGACAGACTTAGAGGTATTTTATGTGCCAAATATTTTTGTAGCAAATTGGATAAAAGGTAATTATATCGACATAATCGCAGATATTTTTAAAGACGAAAATTCTAATGGTATCCGCCCAGAAATTCACATTAAAATTAAAGAGAAAAAAGGAAATGTGAAAAGTTTAAAGGTGAATAAAAGCACAAATCAGTTTCAAACCAATATCCTCTCTCTCAATCCCTTTTATTCATTTGAAAATTTTGTTGTCGGTAAATCTAATGAACACGCCTACACGATAGCAAAACTTGTAGCACAGCAGCAAGCAAGTATGTATAATCCTGTCGTATTCTATGGGCATTCCGGACTTGGCAAAACACATCTTTTAAATGCAATAGGTAATTATGTCAAGGAGCAAAATAAAAATGTCATATATGTGCCAGCTGAAGAGTTTTTAAACGAATATACAGAGAAGATTAAGCGTGGCACGATGGATGGATTCCGTGATAAGTATCGCAAGTGTGATTACCTGCTCATTGATGATGTGCAGTTTTTAGGTGGTAAAGATGGTATGCAAGAGGAGCTACTTAATACCTTTAATGCCCTTTACAACGCACAAAAGCAAATTGTGATGACAAGTGATAAGCCCCCTAAGGAGATTAAAGGTTTAGCAGATAGGCTACGTTCACGATTTGAGGGCGGGGTGATGGCAGAGATTACCAATCCAGACCTTGAGACAAAAATTTCCATCATTATGTCTAAATGCGAAATCAATCGTATCAGCCTTGATAGAGGGGTGATTGATTACATTGCTTCTAATATACACGGCAACATTCGCCAGATTGAGGGGATTCTCTCTACGATTAACTTAAATTTGAATCTCTCTCCAGAAAGCAGTGCACGTAAAGTCGCTGAAAATGTGCTCAAAAGCTATCAAAATGAAAAGCTAGAGGGTATTACATTAAATAATATCATTAAAGTAGTAAGTAAGGAGCTTAATATCAAGCCAAGTGAGATTGTATCTAAAGAGCGCAATCGTAAGATTGCCTTTGCTAGGCGCGTGGTGATTTATCTCGCTCGTGCTTTGACTATTAACTCTATGCCAATGATCGCTAAAGAGCTAGGTATGAAGGATCATAGCTCGGTGAGTAAAGCACTCAAGGCTATTGAAAGCGAAATCGCTCAAAATAACACCACAAAAAGTATTATTGAGGATCTTAAGAGCAGGATTCAGCAGAGTTTGGATAATAACGCCTAATAAAGCTAGAGGTATGAGTTTAAGCATAGTGCTAGATTTTCAAACATTGTATGAAATATGATTTTGTGCTTAAGCTATACTTAAGCACAAAATCATCATAATACGCGTGATCTACACACTCATCTGTATTAAATTTACCTCTTTTATCGCATTCCGTATCACACAGCCCCACCCCCCTAGCCACCTCTCAAATCAAAAGCAAAGAGCCTGTGCGGGATTTTGGCGAGGTTTTTACCTAGCCTAGAGAGGTGCGCGCTATGCTCTCCCTCCTCCACAAAGAGCTTTTCCAAATGAGAGCCAAAGAATCGCCCATATTTTGCAAAACCAGATCTTTGGGATTAGTATTACAGAGCTTACCGCCATGCTCCCACTGCACACTCTATGCAAGTAAAAATGCAACTCATCCTACACTTTCCCTTGCTAGGCTGCATAACGCACATTTCTAAAGCCCAGATGGGCTGATATTTTATGCCAATCTCCCTCATCATTTTAATAAAAGAGTAAATGTATAGAATGCGGCGCGAGTGAAGGCTACAATCGCAAGGAGGGATTAGAGCAGCTTTATACACGTAGAGGGCTTTTCTCAGGTGACAAGGCATTTTGAAACCCACAGCCCGTCATTGCGAGGCAGTGGCGAAGCCACAATGAAGCAATCCATATATATGCAATCCAATAATGAGCCAAATCTCTCGCCCGCTTCATTTTACATATTGCAAGTGTGGATTAGCACTTCGTGTAAATGCGGTGTCTACATCGCAACAGCAAAGGCATAATATGATTTTCTCTTTTCATCAAATCTTATTGATTTAAGCGAAATTTTTTTTAGTTTGTTTTATATTTATGCTTTTTATTTTAGAGTGTAAGGAGTGAGTGATGAGCATAAAGTCATTGATAAAAAATAATGCGATATATCAAGCATATATCCGCCCATTGCTTTTGGCATATAAGCACAAAAGAGAAAAGGCAATGAACGATGAAACATATTTTTTAAAAAGGCATAAAAAGATTTTTGGCTACAAGGCAGACTTTCGCAATCCGCATACATTTAATGAAAAAATCATTCATAGAATACTCTTTGATAGAAATCCCATTTACACCATTTTGAGTGATAAATTAAAAGCAAGAATCTATATTTCACATATCTTAAAAGATATGGCAGATTCATCGTGTGCAAGGGGGGGGGTCGTGTGCTAAAAGCATAGAATCTAAGATACAAACTCCCTCTAACCTACATCTTTTAACTTTTACCTCCCAACTTTTTGAACCCCTAGACCTCATATACGATAGCCTCTTTATGAGTAATCAATGCCTCTATCTCCCTAAGCTTTATGGCATTTATAAAACTTTTGATGCTATTGATTTTGGCATTTTGCCCCATAAATTTGTCATAAAAACCAATCACGATTGCGGCGGAGTAGTTATGGTGCAAGACAAAGAAGCCTTTTTACAAGATGGCATATCTCAAGCAAGAGATAAAATAATGTGGCATTTGCAGCATAATTACTATGAGCAATATCGCGAGTGGCATTATAAAGACATAGAGCCCCGCATTTTTGTTGAAGAACTACTAGGAGAGTGTATAGAGGACTTTAGATTCCATTGCTTTAATGGAGAGGTGGCTTTTATCCAAGTTGCTAATGCCACACATACGCGCAATGATGTATTTGACACACAATGGCAAAAACTTGATTTTATGTATCTGAATCCACCAAGTGATATACCCCCGAAGAAGCCTACCAAGTTTCATCTAATGCTTCATCTTGCCAATCTTTTATCAGCCCCTATGAATTATGTGCGCGTGGATTTGTATTGTGTAGATTCTAGGGTGTATGTAGGAGAGCTTACCTTTACCCCAAATGGAGGCACAGGAAAATTTTCCCCGCAAAGCTTTGATAGATATTTTGGCGACTTGTGGCACATATGAAAAATACCTCTGTTTTGTTTTTGTGCGTGGGGTGCATTATAGGTTGGGGAGCGTTTATCCTGCCTCAAGATTTATTTTTAAGCAAGGCGGGACTGCTTGAAAGCATTATAGGGCTAGGGCTTGGGGGTGTGGCTATTTGTATCATCGCAGCACAATATACATATCTACTTCAACGATACAAAAGGAGCGGAGGGGAATTTTATTTTACCCTTAAAGTATTGGGGCGCACACACGGCTTTATTTGTGGGTGGTTCATAAGCTTGGCGTATTTATGTATCATTCCGCTTAATGCTACAGCACTTAATGTGATGAGCCATTCCTTTGGATTCTCTGGCGATATCGTGCTTTATCATATCAATGGCAATGCGATTTATCTTTTAGATATAGTGATAAGTATGTCAAGTATCGTGTGTATGGGGATTCTTAATATATTAGGCATAAGGGCTGCATTCTTATTGCAAAAGATATTTACATTGCTTTTGTGCGGAAGCGTGGTATTATTTTTTGTCATAATGGGCATAGATTCTGCCTCTTATGAGAACTTTCTCTCATATTTTTATCAAAAAGAGATAAGCCTCTATGGCGTAATGGCGGTTTTTGCTCTCGCTCCTTGGGCGTATTTGGGGTTTGATTGTGGAGTGCAGATTATACAAGCTATTGCCTATTGCAAAGGCATATTTAATTTTTTTATTTATCTCTCCATTTGGATAGGATTTGCACTTTATGCGATGCTAATATGTATTACCGCTTTTGGCGTGGCAAGAGATGAGATAATTAATCTTGGGTGGGCTACGCACGCAAGCATAGAGGGGTATTTTAGTATTTTTGGAAGCATAGTGCTTTGCATAGGTGTATTAAGTGCACTTTTTAGCGGGATTAATGGATTTTTTATCACCACAAGCAAAATTTTTGAACGATTAAGTATAACGTGCTTTATCCCCGCGACACTTATCAAGCAAAATCGTTTTAATGTATCTTATCGGGTTGTTTATGTGATAGGATTCATATCTTGCGTGATGGTTATTTTTGGTAGAGAATCTTTGCTGTATATTGTAGATATGTCTTGCGTTGGCATTATCGTTGGATTCTTATATGTAAGTATTATATCGCTTTTGCTAAAGCAAAGAGAGAGGCAGCGCATTAGCATTTCAAGCCTTTTGGCTTTGGGTTTAAGCATTATATTTGACCTTTTAATCTTTGTGCCATTTTCTCCAGCACCCCTTAAGCTACCCTCTATTATCGCATTAGCAATATGGGTATTGGCAGGGATACTCCTTTTTGCAAGAGCTAGGAGGAATGCGAGTATATAGAGTGCGGAAAGATAAATTATAGGAATGGACTATTTTACTTTGTGGATGTGGAGTGGTAAGTGTATCTTAAAAATTGTAAAGTGCAAATGCAGTGGCTTAAGCCGCAAGTGGAAAAGCCCAAGCGATTTGGCTTATCCATCTTCGTAAAATATCACAAGGGCAATAGCAAAACATCATAAATCTAGCTTATCGATAGGCAATTTCTCCGTGTAGGCTTTGGTCTAAGCCATTTTCTTCTTGTGCTATATCCACGCGTAAAGGTGTGAATAGACTAATGACTTTTAAAATCGCATAGCTTACCACCGCAGATAGCGCAAAACACGCCACAATAGCGATAATTTGCACAATAAGCAATGTGAAATCCCCGCTGTAAAATAAGCCCTCTCCCGCCGCTTCCTCAAGCAGTTCTTCATTTACCGCACTTGTAGCAAAAAGCCCTGTGGCAATCCCACCCCAGATTCCCCCTACGCCGTGCAAACCAAAGGCATCAAGTGTATCATCATAGCCAAATTTTGACTTCAAAAAACTGATGGCAAAAAAGCAAATGGGCGAAGCGAGAAAGCCAATGATGATAGCCGCAAATGGGGTAACAAACCCAGCTGCAGGTGTGATAGCTACAAGCCCAGCGACAATGCCCGTGATAGAGCCTAGCAAGGTTGGTTTGCCATATTTGAGCCATTCTAAGAGCATCCACGAGAGCATTGCCCCAACAACAGAAAAATTCGTAGTGATAAAGGCATTTAAAGCTACAGAATCTACCCTTAGCGCACTGCCGCTATTAAATCCTAGCCAACCTAGCCATAGCAAAATCGCCCCGATGAATGAAAGCGGGAGCGAGTGAGGCAAAAGCCCCTGATGAAAGGTGCGTTTGCCAAGCATTAGGCAGCCTACAAGCCCAGCCACACCTGCAGCGATATGCACCACCCCACCACTAGCAAAGTCCAAAGAGCCAATGGCGACAAGCCAGCCACCACCCCACACCCAATGGGCTAATACATCATATACAAGTGTGCTCCAGCAGAGGATAAAAATCAAAAGCACTCCAAAGCGCATACGTTCAACCACCGAGCCGGTGATGATAGCCGCACCAATCACGGCAAAGAGCATTTGAAAAAATGCAAAGAGGTTTTCGGGTATGCTGCCGTGTATAGAATCTATGTTGGATAAAAAGAGATGATTGAGACTACCGATGAATAGCCCTATATCATTGCCAAATGCGAGTGTATAGCCGATAATAACCCATTGCAGGGCGATAATGGCATAGAGCATAATGCTATTTAAGGTCGTACTAAGGACATTGTGGCGATTTACCATACCTGCATAGAATAGCCCTAGAGCAGGAGTCATCAGCAAAACAAGGGCTGAAGAAGCCATAACAAAGAGCATATCAAGCGCTACAATATCATTTGTGCCCTCTGTATGTGTGCCAAATACGGTATTTGTGAATAATAAAAATATAAGAATTGCTTTCATAGTATCTCCTTTAAGTCAAAATAGTGCTGTTGCTTTATGCTCGATGTCAAATAGCGTCTTCTCCGGTTTGCCCCGTGCGAATGCGAATGACATTTGCAAGGGGGATAATGAGAATCTTGCCATCACCTGCGCTGCCTGTGTTGAGCGTTTGCTTAGCGGTAGTGATAATCTCCTCTATGCTGCTTTCTTTAGCGATGATTTCTATGCGAATCTTGGGGAGCAAATCAAAGGTTTGCTCACTCCCGCGATAGATCTCTGTCTTGCCTTTTTGCGTCCCTGCACCCATCACATTGCTTACCGTCATACCCTTAATGCCCTTTTGGACTAGGGCGTCTTTAAGCACATTGAGCTTTTCTGCGCGTGTGATGATTTCAACTTTGAATATATTTTCCATAAATGCCTCCTTTGGTGGATTGTGGATAGATATTGTGATATTGCGAGTGAATTGTATAGCATATAAACTTATATAAATATTAGTTAAGTTTAGATTTATATATAAATTTTTTTAATTAAGTTTTATTTAAGTAATTAGAGAGTGGGAAAAGATGGGGTTAAAAAAGAGAGGAAAGCATTAAAACAAGGGCAAAATGTAAAGTTTAATGTGTCGTGCAGGCGGAATGAAGATGAAAAGAAAGATTCACTAGCTATATTCATAAGCTAAGTGATGGAAAGGGCTTTAAGGAAGAAATGCTTGTATATTTCCTACTTTTACGCCTAGTATGTGTTTCATTTCGCTACTGCTAACAAGCTTAATGAGCATATCACCCCTACCGGTGAGTTTCTCTGCCCCTGTCTCATCAAGGATAATTTTAGATTCTGTGCTTTTTTGCACACTTAGGGCTATACGAGAGGGAATCGTAGAACGTATTTCTCCCTCAAATGCCTTAGCGTCGGGTCTTTGTGTGGCTAGAATGAGGTGGATTCTTGACTGCCTTGCCTTTCGGCTCAATCGTGCGATATTTGCGCTAATAGCTTTATTTTTTATCAAATCATTTACTTCATCAATGATTAAAATTTTATAAGACATACTCTCATAACTCACTCCTTGTGCGTTACTTTGATAGCGCGATTCCATTTCTTCGACAAAGGATTCTATTGCTGCTTCTGCCTCGCTTGTGTCTAGAATCTCAACTTTTTCCCTCTCTCTAAATACTGCAAAATCACCCCCGCCTTTTGGGTCAATGATAGTAATTTCTGTACTTTTGTTTTGCAATAAACAAGTGATGATATTTTGAAGGAATATCGATTTGCCACTTCCTGTTGTCCCTCCAACAAAACAATGCACAGCTTCTACCAAGTCAAAACAAAAGGGCTTTTTGTCCCTATCCATTCCTGCAAAGATTCCAAGCTTATAATCTCCTCTTTTTATCATTTCTAAGCCTTGTGCGAATGCTCTTTCGCTAGGGTATTGCCAAAGATTTTTATCTTTTGGAATACATATATCAAAAGTCTTGCTCACACCCATACATCGCTGAATCTGCACCTTTTCTCCAAATTCTGTGTCTAAATGTTTGCAATGCCTCATAAAAGCATCAATTTTCGTAGAATCTTTTAGTTCTACTTTGATGATATAATGCCTATACGAATCTTTCTCATTCACAATATGAATAGGAATAGCAAATTTCTCAAAATATGCAACTAGGCAGTGGCTCTTGTCTCCACCTTTTTGTTGTGCTTGTTTGTTTTGTGCGATACCCACATTAGCAAGGCGAGATTCTAAAGACAGATTATCTAAACACCATTGATAGAAGCAATCGCTATTTTTGTAGCTATTGTGTATTTCATATAATCCTCTCTTTATATATTTGCTTAAAATATCTGTGTAACATTTCTCATCGCTAAAAATATTTTGCTTTTGGGCATCTAGCTCATCTTTGTGCTGCACATAAAATAACGCTCTTAAAGCTACATCAAAATCTTCTTTTTCATCTTTGCCTTTGCCTGTGATTTGCTCTAAATGATATTCCTTACCCCTATCGCCACCTAGCTTTTTATTCTCCCATAAAGGAGCATTAAGCGGTGATTTAGGCAGACTAAGTGCCTTAGCAATAGCGATACGTAAAACATAATATTTGGGCAAATCCTTTTTTTCTAAGCCTTGATTGAGGATTCTATCTATAAGAGTCTCCTCGTGATTGGTTGTGTAAAAATCTGCCATAATCTTCTCCTATAATATTTCATCTTTTGTGGCTACTTTAATGTATGCGTGGCTTCTATCGCTTTGGTTTTCAATCTTATATAATCCTGCGATATGAGGCTTAGCATATTCATATTCTCTTGTGCTTATTTCTGTATCGGTAGGCAGGATAATAGTTTGCAGATTCTGTGCGTAGTAATTTTGGATAATTCTTGCCCGATTTGCTCCATCAATCCTACCTAATGGTGTATCGATAATAAGCGGAATGTGAGCGTTAGATAACTCACTTAATGCCCAAAAGATTGCAATAGCTAAAAGCTGATTTTGTCCGCTGCTTTGAGAGCCTATGTAAATATTTTCAAATCGCTCATTTTTTAAGGTGATTTCAAATGCTTCATCAATCTCTACTCCCGCGATATTATCTTGTGTAAGGAGTTGATATTTTTGCAAGATTTTATCTTTTAGCTCTTCTTTCAAACATAAAATAAGCTTAGTTTTATATTGCCTAAGAGTCTCTTGTAGATATTCTAGAATCTGCAATTTATCTTCTATCCTTTCTAAATGTATGTGCTGCTTGAGAGATTCAACATCTCTTTGCAAGTGATTGATTGTTTCTTGTAAGTTATTCTCTTCTGCTTTTGTATCTCTCATCATTTCTTCATGATGTTTTGTATCCTGCATTAGATTTTCAATCTCTTGTTCCTTTTCCAGCTTCCTGTTTTGTGTATATTCATCGACATAAAGCTCATCAATCTCGTGTTTAATGTCGCTAAGATTATTTTTTAGTTCCTTAATAGCTGTAATATCGCTACTTAAGCTATCATTTTCAAATCGAATAAGGCTAAGGCTTAGAGTAGTAATAAGTGCGGGTGTTATGTAAGAGGAGTAAGAAGCGCTTTCTGCTAGGCTTTGTGGGAGAGTATCAAGCACCTTTTCTATAATTTCTTGCAATGTATCTATATTTATATTTGAGGATTGTAGATTTTCTTCTTGCGCTTTAGATTCTATAATATTGAGAGAGTGGCTTTTAAGCTCGGGTAAAAGCCTATTATACGTATCAATATCTTGGCTTTGTCTGCTTTCTTGTATATGCTTAAGTTCATCTTTGAGTTGTGATAGAATCTTAGGATTACTATCGAAAATCACATATTTTAAGTTTTCTTCTAGATGGCTTTTGTGTGTTTGCAACTTCTCATCTAGTGTGTCTCTTTCTCTATAAAGCTTTTTTTGCGCTTCATCACTATCAGCTATAAGTTTGTCTTTTTCTTTGTGTAATTGTGCTATGCGACTTTGATTATCTTGTATGTAAGATTGTAAATCTTTTAAACGTTTGCGTGTGGATTCTAGAGTTTTCTTACCATCTGTGAGTTGCCTATTTTTAGTTTCAAATTCTGCCCTTTGTTTATCATTATCGATAGCTTGTTTTTGCAACTCTTGCTTGATATTATCAATTTGCCTTATCATAAGCTCTAAAGGCTTAATGCGTAAAATCTCCTCGATTTTCTCTTTTAGATTACTCCGTAGATTCTTGCTTATCTCGCCGATTTCCTCACCATTAAAAAAGAAAAAATCCACAAAATTACTTGGCAAAATCATTACATTGATTCTCTCTTGTGCCTCCTCATCAGCAAATTTTTCATCGCCTAAACACAATGTGATACGCTCACTCACATTATCAAATACATTTTCAAATGCCCTCTTAATCACAAAATGTTTTTGGTTTATCCTGCCCTCAAGGCTAATGTAAAAATTTTCTTGCATTTCATTAAGGGCATTGGTATTTAGCACACCACTATAACCCTTTTTATCACCCTTGATAAATGCTAAAGCCGAAGAAACCTCCTTGTGCTTCTTATACAAACCACTTTCTCTATTAAACTCATTTAGCCCGCTGCCACAAATGGCAATTTTGCAAGCGTTAATAAAACTCGTTTTACCAAAGCCATTATTACCATAAATACAATAGAGATTTTTGCCCTCAATGTGTTTAAACACCACTTCTACCTTTCCATAATAAGCAAAAAGATTGCAAATAGTGATTTTTTCTATAAACATTTAGCCCTCCTGCTTACTTGTCTTGTCATCAAGTAATTTGTCTATCTCTTTTTTGATTTGCACTCCTGCGCTATTGCGTCCTTTAAGGGAGCTGTTATTATAAATATCTATACAAGAGCTAATAAGGTTCTCTATTTGGGTAGTATCTATACCATTACATTTGCTTTCATTTTCGCTCACTATATGCTCTAAAATCTCCTTATGGAGTAACTTGCCTTGCTCTAAGTCTATATCTTTCATTCTGCCTACCTCCTTTGCTAATATAATGGCACTCTTATTAAAGTCAAAATCCCTATCCCACTCTTTTTGTATGGCTAGAATCTGCTCATCACTGATGAGTTGCTTTCCGCCATTTTGCATAAATACCCTTTCAGTCTCTAAAAGTCTTTGTAGTATTTCCTTGCGTTTGTGGCTTAGAAATGGTCCTAATCCTCCTACTTTATACACTGCCCTACCATCACGTTTGTAATCCGCCCTCGCATTAGCATTTTCCCTTAAACGCTTGATATAATTTCTAAAATCATTTAAGGGTTTAAGATGTTTTTCACCAGATTCTATAAAGCCCTGCAAGGACTTATCCTCATTTACCACCGTGCATACCCAGCAGCCAAATCGCGAGCCACCACAACTGCTTTGACTTAAGTCCGTGATAAATTGACACTCATCACCGCCTGCTTTTGCATAGAGACTAAACAATTCGCTATGGTCTTTTTCCCATAAGGGCTTATGAGTAGTGAGATACGCCCATACCTCATCTGTACTCCATTCTGCGATTGGCGCAAATGTCAATGTATCGGGGAAATCGTGATGTTGAGAGTAGCCATCTTCATTAAGTATGCGCTTTTGTATAGATTTTTTACGATGGCTTGATTCTGCCTTTCTTGTGCCAAGTATCAGGAGCGCTGAACCATATCTGTGAGTGATTTTAGCCACTTCAGCTTTTGCAGGAGTGATTTTTAGCCTATCAGTGCACCATCTAAAAGTGCGAGTAGGGCTTGGATAACCTTTTCCAATGAGATTTACCCAAAAGTCATCTTTGAAGCTTGGCTTTACTTGCAAAATTTCAAAGGGAATGTGATTTTCTCTCGCATGAGTATTGATAGAATCTACAACATTATGTAAAAATGCATCGATATGAGGAGCCTCTACAAGCGTATTTGAAGCGATAGCATACGTCTGTCTTTGCTGATGTTTAGGCAAAGAGGCAAGCATTTCATACACAAGTTGCAATAAGCAAGTAGAATCTTTACCTCCACTAAAAGCGACAACCCACACACGTTTTGTGGTAAGAAAACGATGTTTTATGTTTTCTATGGTGGTTGTAATGAGATTATCCACGGGAGCGGAGGAATGTATAGAATCTACAATATCTGCTGTAATAGCTTCAAAGCCATTATCAAAGGCTTCCATAATGCCACATTGTAGATAAAAAATATCCTTGTGGGGATAAAGATGCCAAAAATCAGTATTTTTGCTAAGTTTTAACGCAAGATTCTTTGCCGCGGTAGCACTAAAACACACGATGAGAATAGGTTTTAATGCCAAAGATTTAGCGCGATGAGATGTTAGCTGGCGGGGGGGGGGGGTAAGAATAAAAGTATATCTTTCAGTGTAGGCAAATGCACAGAATCTTTTAAATGTGCGGAGGCAAAGGCGAGTTTGGAGCGAATATCAATAACACAAAAATCTCTCAAACCTTTTTCTTTTAGCATAGATAAACTTAAAGCCTTTATATTGTCCATCACATCTCTTTTTGAAAATAAATAAATGATAGATTGTAGCATTTTTTGATAAAACATCACTTTATAACAAATACTCTTTTTCATAATGAATGAAAGGCTTTAAAGTGGCTTAAGCACATCAAGTAGGAGGTTACATATTAATTGGCAAACCTATCTTAGTTGTTTATATCCTATGAAATTTATGTGCAAATTGAAAATCAGCTCGTTTGTAAAATAAAATAGAATTTTTTGAGGATAGTTTATCAACCAAAGCTAAAACTCCTTTAAAATCAAAAAGCCATAGCGAGGGGGGGGGGATTCTATCTTATGCTTTAGGCGTTTGTTTTCTACAAAGCTTAGTGAATCTTAGCAATAGCATTTATATCATTATAATCAAGCCTTTGTTTTCTTTATCCTGCCATTATAAGCAGATTCTAAAAGCTCATATCTAGCCTTAAAGAACCATAGCTATGAAACTCGTCTTGCTCTTTAAATTTCTTGCTACCCCTAGTGAAGAGATAGCTAAGCGAGATATTTTTATATCCTATTGCCACTCCTAGCTCATATTCATATAGAGTGCGCTCTAAATTGAGGTGGCTTTTCACCCCTTTAAAGGTATTGCCCTCTATAAATATATCACGTCCCACAATAGAGCCATTCACTCCTGCTAAAGCATATATTTTTAGCCCGTTATTAACTATCACTTGAGACATTTTAGATTTATATTTTTGGATTCCAAAGTCGTTTTTTATGCCATATCCTATACGCAATCTTGCTCCAGCACTTATGGCGGTGTAAGTATTCCCCAAAAAAAATTGCCCCTGTGGCAAAATATCAAAAACATTGTCTATAAGTTTCAAAGGATAAATAATTCCATAATGCAAATTAAGTAAAAATTCATTTTTTATTTGTGTATCCCAGCCACGTGAGGGATTTTTACCCGTAAGTTTATGGACGCTATTTTGGATTTGCTCTCCTAATGCAAGAGGACCAGCTAGCCCTATATCAACGCCAAGCTGCTCCATAAAATTTCTAGTCCTATTGATAGAGCTAAAAGAAGCAAGGATTGCTGCTCCATAGAGCATATCATCACTTGATGGCTTGGTGGCAGATTTATTTGCGGGGGTATAGATTTCTTGGCTAAGCGATACATTCAATCGTGCAAAAGAATGCTTAGACAAATATGAAAATAATTTCATTTTATTCAAAAAACTATTATCAAATTCTTTGCTTGTATAGCTTAGGTAATGTCCCGCTGTATAATATTTATCAGAACGTATGAAATCCTCGAAATAGACGTCATTTTCGCTCACCACACTTAGTATATGATGTTTATCTTTTTTAAAATCACTTTCACAAAATGCAATAAATGGAAGCAAAAGCAACAATGCAATATGTCTTACCCTCGATATAGCAGATAAATAGATTAGCATATATTTAGGCGACATAGGCACATTTAACTCCTTTGTTTTACTCATCGTATTTTACACCAACTTTAGATTCTATGTCACATATTCCTTTGTCATTGTGGTAAATCGCCGCATTTACCCTTATGGGACTTAGTCCCTCCGCTCCCGTATGTGCTTGAGGTTGCAATCCTCACTTGCAAAACCTCTTAAAGTGTCGTAAGGGGAGGAGGAGGTGAGCGGGTAATCTAGCGAACGATATATAAGGGAGAGTGAGAGGTATATTCTCAAACCGACTTCAAGATTCAAGCCCCTCCCCCTCATAAAAAGAAAAAGAGAAAATAAAATAGAAAATCTAAACCTTTGAGACTCACTTGATAAATAAAGAGTAGCTTTGGTTATAAGTATATCCTTTAGGGACACACGAGAGGCTTTATCTTAAGTATGCAAGACCTTTGCAGAGACTTTTAGTCTCAAATAGCAAAGGCATAATAGAAGAGAGAATAGATTAAGACTTTGCATCTTCTACAATATTAATAATTGTGTTAGCTACGCGGCGAGCCGTTTTATCCAAAAATTCTGCAGGAGAGGTAAAGCCCACGCAAGAGCAGTTGATTTCACCTAGCACATATTTATCCTTGCCATTTGCATCAGTATCCAAAATAAAATCTGCTGTCCAAATGAGAGGCAAGTCATAATTCCCAAGCTTTGTTTTAATCTCTGGCAAATTATTAAGGAAGTATGTTACAAGCTCACTCCATTGCTCTGGCTTGTCATAGCGATATTTCGCACCGCTAAAGAGTGTTGCAGAGAATGCGTCCGCGCCTTCAGCTGGTTTTTTATGCACAACATAGATAGGGTCTTTATAAAGCATAAGGATTCGAATCTCGCCTTCTTTAATGCGAGGTAAGAATGTCATATCCACAAGCATACCATTATCGCCTTTGAGGTATTTCTCGCAAAAATCCATAAACTCGCCAAGTTTGTGCTCCTCTACGTGATTATCCACTGCTTCTGTGCAGCGAATTTCCGCATCAAGAGGCAATTCACTCACGCCTTGATATTTGCTAGGATCTTTAATTTGCACACGCCATATACCTTCGCCCGTTGAGCCACGATTTTGCTTTAGCACACGCTCACCCTTTGCCAATGTTTTTGGGAAGTTTTTCTTAAAGTCGTGCTCCCCACCCGCTTCCCATTTAACGCCAATTCTTTGCGCTTCTGCAGGGTCATAATATGCTAGAGTATCTGTTGGAACAAGCTCTGTATTGCGGAGCTTTGTCAAAGCATCCTTTGCTCCATAGCCTATCATCGCATCAGGGTGAGGCATACCAATCACGCCTGAGTCACAGAGTTTGCGTAGCACATCAAAATAGAGTTTTTCCTCTTTGAGATTGCCCGGATTCACACGAGACACATACGCATCAGCCGCACCCTTGACATATTCATAGATTTCATTTTTCTTTTTCTCATCTTTAAGAATCTCATCGGTGAAAAACACGACTTCCGCGCTCCAGCCGAGTTTTTTTAGATAGTCCATCATCGGCACAGTATCTTTTCTATGCCCATCTCTACCTTTATCGCTGCCGCCTACTGCCTCGAAAAACACAATATGCTTTTTCATAAATGCCTCCTGTTAAAAATTTAAATTCCCTTTGAATGTTACGTTAAAACTTCACAAGAAACCATAAAACACAAATTTTTTACTTTATTTTTTGATGATTCTAAAAGAATTTACCCATTTTATTACTTCACGCCATCAAAACGTCTCAAGCGCATAGAATTGAGCACAACAATCAGTGAGCTTAGACTCATAGATAATGCTGCAAAGAGCGGGATTACCAATCCTGCCATAGCAATAGGCACACTCAAAGCATTATAGCCAATGCTTAAAGCGATATTTTGCTTAATGGTGCTATATGTCCTGTGGGCGATTTCAAAGGCATTATGCAGGGTAGTAAGCTTATCATCGAGAATTATCACATCGCTACTCAAAATAGCAATATCGCTTCCCGCGCCCATAGAAATAGCAATATCGCTTTTGCTTAAAGCCGGTGTGTCATTAATGCCATCGCCTACCATCACAAGCGTTCTTGAGGGATTTTGCTGCTTATAGGATTCTATCCATTGTGCCTTTTGCAAGGGGGAAAGTGAGGAATGAAATGCCTTAATGCCTACCTTTGCGCTCACCTCCGCCACACTCTGCTCCCTATCTCCGCTTAATAAAACACTCTCTATCCCCCGTTTATGCAAGGATTCTATCAATGCTCGTGCGTGAGGTTTAGGCTCATCATAGAGTTCAAAAATCTCATAAAGCGTGTGTATATCGCCCTCTTGCACCCCAAAGCCAAATACCATACCCCCGCCAAGCTCTATTTGCGGCACACTAAAGCCTTTTTTGTGTAAAAAGTTAAGATTCCCTCCCACAAGTTGCAAAGTGCGGGAGTTAGAATCTACAAAAGTCGCGCTAATGCCTTGTGCGTCAAATTGTGTGAAATGCTCTAATGTAATTGCGGCAGTCCCTTTTAGCCTAGATTCTAAAAAATGCGCTATGCCTTCAGCCACCGGGTGCTTAGACAAACGCACAAAGGCAAGGAGGAGGGATTCATCATACTTACCTTGCAAATGGCATTTTTGCACTTTTGGTTCGCCAAGCGTTAGAGTGCCAGTTTTGTCAAACACTACAATGGTGGTTTTTGCAAGGCTTTCCAAGAATCTTGCCTCTTTAAATAACACATTTACAGCATAGCTCTTGCCTATCCCCACCACAGAGGCGATAGGGGTCGCTAAGGCTAAGGCACACGGACAGGCGATGATAATGACAGATATGGCAATCATAAGCGATATTTCCGCACCCACATTACCGATAAAAAACCAGCCTAGAAAGCATAGCAGGGCGAGACCTAGAATCACGCGGGAGAAGTATTGCGAGAGGCTATTGGCGAGATTTTGAATATATGGGCGGTGATTGAGCGAGGAGGAAACAAGCGCGATAATATGGCTCATAAGGCTTTGGCTAAATGCCTTAGAGGCGGTATAGAAAATTTGATGATTAAGATTCACATAGCCTGAAAGCACACTATCACCCTCTACGCATTCTAAGGGGAGAGATTCTCCGCTGATAGCTTTTGTATCAAAAAGCGCATTAGCAGAGCAAAGCACCCCATCAATAGCGATTTTCTCTCCCGCGCGGACGAGAATCTTATCGCCTAGTTGCACCGCCTCAGGCGCAACCTGCCTCATCGTGCCATCATCATTGCATACTTCAACGCTTGTAGGTAGGAGGTGATTAAGCTTATCGAGGCTATCGCCGGCATTTTTCCGTGCCCTCACTTCTAAAAACTTGCCAATGAGTACAAAGGTAATAATCATACTCACAGATTCAAAGTAAGTCTCCCCGCTCCGTGTGAGCGCGGCATAGATCGAATAGCCATAAGTGAGCGTAGAGCCTACCGCCACGAGCAAATCCATACCGATAAAGCCATTTTTCAGCCCATAATAGCTTGAGCGGTAAAACACCCAGCCCGAGTAAAAAAGTGCAGGAGTGCAGAGGACAAAGGAAGCAAGATTCAAAATATCTTTTGCATCTGCTTGTATACCCAAAAAATACCCGCTGTATTGGGCGATGGCGACCCACATAATATTCATCGTGCAAAAGAGTGCCACAATCACGCGCATATAGTATTCTTTCATCTGCGCTTTATTTTGGCTTTCTTGAATCCTGCTATCATACACATATGCGCTATATCCTATGCTTTCAATCCTCTCTATAATCGCGCTTAAGGGGATTTGTGTGCTATCCCAAATTATTGTTGCCTTATTATTCGTGTAGTTAATCGCCGCGCTCTGCACGCCCTGCGTATCAAGCAAAATCTTTTCATTGAGCCACACACACGCTGCGCAGTGGATCCCACTGATGATTAAATGCACCTCATACAGCCCTGTATCATCTACTTTATGAGCGTATTTTTGCATAAAAGATTCTGTGTCAAAGTGCGCTAAATCACTCTTATGAAGCTCTGGCGGGGTGAGGGGACGACTAAGCTTATCATAAAAGCTTGTAAGGGCAGCGTCTTGGAGGAGGAAATATACATTTTCACAGCCATTGCAACAGAAATGCAGCTCCTCGCCCTTTTCATTATGCCGTGTGAAAAGCGCGGAGGGTTCGTATTCAAGCTGACAATGAGAGCAATGCATTTAGCACTCTGCTAATTCATTATACAGAGAATCTCGCTCTATGGGGATAAATCCCGCATCTTTAATTTGGCAGACTAGTTCATTTTTGCTTAAACCGCTCTTGCTTTTCGCACCTGCGGCGGATTGTATGCTTTCTAATTGTATTGTGCCATCCATATCATCAGCACCAAATTCCTGTGCGACAATGGCGAGATTTAGCCCTAAAGTCGCCCAATACGCCTTGATATGCGGGATATTATAAAGTAGGATTCGCGCTATGCTTATGGTTTTTAGAATCTCCTGTCCGCTAGGGAAGGTGCTCACATTAAGAAAGTTATTCTCACGTTGATAAAGCAGCGGGATAAAGGCATTAAATCCGCCTTGTTTTTGTGTTACCTGCTCACTTTGAGCCTGTGCATCACGCAATCGTAATATGTGGTCGATTCTATGTTCTCTCTGCTCGATATGCCCAAAGAGCATTGTTGCGTTACTCATCTTGCCCAAATTGTGCCAATATTGGTGGATTTCAAGCCATCTTTGTGAGCTTACCTTGCCCTTGCAGATGTAGGAGCGCACCTTTTCA
Source organism: Helicobacter mastomyrinus (assembly GCF_039555295.1). Classification (NCBI taxonomy): domain Bacteria; kingdom Pseudomonadati; phylum Campylobacterota; class Epsilonproteobacteria; order Campylobacterales; family Helicobacteraceae; genus Helicobacter; species Helicobacter mastomyrinus. The sequence continues at coordinate 1,162,932 of NZ_CP145316.1, forward strand.
TCAAAGACTTCCGCCCCGCCTCCGGGCATAGAATCTACTCCCGCTTGAGCCATATCCTCTAGCACTCTTTTATAACCCCTTTTAGAGATTCTATCTAAATAATCCACCTCTGCGGCAGTAAGGGCTTTTAAATGAATGTGAGGTAGGGCTTTTTTGACTTCTCTAAAGAGTTCAAAATACCACTCATACGTGTAGTTGGGATTGTGGCTTGAGACGATGTGCAGCTCCTTTGCGCCATTTTCATAGGCTTTGTGTGCCAGTGAGAGAATCTCATCAATCCCCATAGAATAGGGATTAGGATTCTTGCGTGAGGCAGAAAATGCGCAGAATTTGCATACATCGGCGCAAATGTTGCTTGGGTTGATGTGGCGGTTGTTATTAAAAAATACCTTTTTGCCATAGAGCTTAGTACGTATGCTTTGAGCTGCTTGGGCTAGGGTAAAAATATCATAATCATAGAGTTTGCTTAGCTCCTTTGCATCTAAATGCGCCTCCTGTGCTAAAGCCCTTTGTAGTAAGTCCATTCCTGCTCCTTGTATGAAATCTTTATAGAATCTGTGTTGATTGTCTTAACCATAAGTAATATAAAAAACGCATTCTATAATATGAAGTCTTAGAAATTCTTTTACATTGGGTTATGCACTCTATTGGGGTTAAGGCAAAATGGAGGATATTACTGAAACTTGCTTATCTCCTTTTGTGCACCACCCTTTTTGCGATTAATGCTTGATGTTTCCCCAAGCGTTTTATTATCTTTGTCTGCCTTTCCCTAAAACTTAGCCAATTAAAGCTCCCCATAATCATAAATGCACTATTACAAATACAAATCTTAGAATGATCTTATCTATTTTAGTGAAAAAATATTGCGGATATTGGCTTTTCAATGCATCAAAAATTGCTTGTGATTTTTCATCTATGCTGACCTTATCAAAGCGATTTCTAGGCTTTAAGCCATATTTAATGATTACTTTTACCCCACGCGCAAGGGCAGATTCTATAATTTCTATATGCTAGATATTCTAAGGTTTTCAAAACTTGTAAGAATCCTACCATACTAAGCACAGCATAGAAATGCCTTTAAGTAAAAAATGGCTATAATGCTAAGCTTAAATGCAGCATTGAGCTAAGAATATTTAGTGTTGTAGGGTATCGCAAACGATGATGTAAAGAGATGGCTTAGAAATGGGAGATAAAATGCAAACCTTTAATTTTAGCTTACTTGATAGTGCAGGTTTCAAAGAAGATTCTGTGCGAGAATTTATCATTTCTCCGCTTTTAAAGGCTTTGGGTTTTGTATTAAAAATCAAAAATGCAAACAAGCTAGAAATGGCTTTGTCTGCGCCACTTTCAAAGCCTACTATCACAGGAAGCAATGAGAAAATCACTTTTACTCGTTTTCCTGATTATGTTTTGTATTTGGATAAAAAGGCTTATTGTGTGCTAGATGCAAAAGCTCCAAGCGTAAAAGTAGATATGCAAAGCAAAGCCGAAAGACAAGCTTTTTACTATGCGATAAATGCTGAACTCAAAGCTCCATATTATGCACTTTGTAATGGCAAAAATTTTAATCTTTTTGAGACAAATGGACAAAATTTGCTTTATGGCTTTGTATGTGAAGAGCTTTTTGAAAATGACTTTGACAATGACAAATTCAAGCTTTTAAAGCAAGTTTTAAGCACGGGCTTATCCTCTTTAAAGCAAGATTTACAAACACAAAGCGTAAGAGTAAAAAAGCCCGATAGTTGGTATTTAAGCAGGAAATTACCAAAGGCAATTTTAAAGCCTCAAAAGAGGAAAAAAGCAAGGCATTTTGGCTGCACGGCATATTTTACGAGGCAAAGCTGGGATATTGTAACCCAAAATATCAAAAACTTCACCGATGAGGGTGATGTGGTGCTAGATAGCTTTGGAGGCAGTGGAGTAACGGCGATTGAGGCGATGATGAATGGACGCTTGGGAATCCACACAGATTTAAATCCGCTTAGTATTTTTATGGTAAAAGCCCTATCTGCAAAGGTGGATTTAAGCGAACTCTATGACCTAAGCGAAGAAATTATCGCAGAATTTGAATCTCTAAAACCCAAAAACGAAAAAGAAGCTAAAGCTATTCTAAAAAATGTAAGTTATTATCCAAATGCCATAGATTCTGAGTTTGGAGAAGTGGCTACACAAAAGCAACAAGATTCTATGTTATGGATTCCTAAAGATGAGATTCTGCCAAAGGGTAGCGATGTAGAATCTGTGCTGAGGCTTTTTAGCAACACTCAACTTGCAGAACTCGCCCTTTTACGAAAGCTTATTTTCAAACACACCACACCAAGTGGAAGCAAAGAGAGCAGAATCCACAAAAGAAATATGCGCTATGCGCTAATATTGGCGTTTTATAATACTTTGAGTATGTGTAACCTTACTTTTCACGAGACCCCAAGAGGTGGTGGAGTTAGTGGCATTTATACTTATTATCGCTACCGCATTGCGCCAAATCCAGCAAAACATCAAATTGCTAACATTCTTTAGAGGCAAAATTAATCGTGTTCGTAGGGGCAAGCTAGAGTTGGGAGATGAAAGAGATTTATTTTACCAAAGCTATTTTTATCCCTTACAACGCGTGATTAAGAACTTTAGTGGAAGTCTCATATCTCAAAGAGAAAATGTAGAGAATACAGATTCTTTGCTAGAGAAAACCAATGGAGAAAAAATCTTTCAAGCAGACGCTACGAATCTCAAAGAGATAGAATCTGAAAGCGTGGATTTCATCTACACCGACCCACCCTATGGGGCGAAGATTCCTTATTTAGACCTTAGCACAATGTGGAATGTATGGCTTGATTTGCCTGTGGATTCTAGCTTGAAAGAAAAAGAGTGTATAGAAAAAGGAAGTTTAGAGAAAAGCAAATACGAATATTATGATTTGATGAAGCAGTCCCTAAAAGAAACGTATCGTGTGCTGAAGTGGAATCGTTGGCTTGCCTTTGTTTTTCAACATCAAGACCCAAAACTTTTTCAAATCTTAATAGAATCTGCCGAAAATGTAGGTTTTGAGTATGTCGGCAGTGTGCCACAAGATAATGGACAAGCAAGCTTTAAAAAAGTGCAAAATCCTACGCGTGTGCTAAAAGGGCAGCTTATTATTTATTTTAAAAAAATAGATAATCCAAAGACTAGAACCAAGTTAGAAGCGGGAGAGCAGAGCCTAGAGCAAATGTATAAAGATGTGGAAAAAATTATTGTAGATAATAATGGTACAAGTTTAGAATCTATCCACGCTCATCTTGTAAAAATGGCGATTGAAGGCGGATACTATGAGCTTATGGGGAAATTTGAAAATGTGATTTTGCTTATTAATGAACGCTTTGACTATGAGCCAAATTCTAAGCTTTATCATATACGCGATGAGGCGAGTATTTTAAACTATGGGATTCCAATAGAGGAGAGGGCGAGGTATTATATTTTAGGAGAACTCACAAAAGCACAAAAAGAAAATAGGGGTGTAGAGCTTGATAAGCTTTGTTTGCATATTTTACCTTTACTTAAGAATGGAATCCAAGCCAATAACAAGCTTATCAAAGAGATTCTCAATGAAATTGCTGACGAGGACAAAGAAACGGGCGAGTGGAGATTGAAAGATAAAAAAGGCACACAGGGAAGTTTATTTTAAGGCAGATTCTATATTTGCCACCTCATTAGCACTTAAAGTTTTAGGCTCATTCATCTTTCTTAGTAGATTGGGAATTTGCACATTATGGCTTTTAAGCGATTCTAATGCTTTATTTCTCTTCCATAGAATCTCCTCGATTTGATAATCGTGTGAAATCTTATATATTGTGCCTTTAGAATGTGATTTTTCAAAATCTAAAGCATTATATTTTATCAAGTTTGATAGTTGGCAAAGCCCCATCTTTATGGGCTACTTTTTTGCTTATCGGCATTATTTTGTGTTATCTCATCATTTTGAGAATGTGGTAAAAGTGTAAAAATACGCTCATCGTTATTTACTTATCTCCTTACATATTCTTTAAAATGCTGATTCTAGCATTTTGCTATGTGGATATATTTTAGAATATAGAAAATCTTTTGCTATAGAGGAGAAGCTAGATTATAATAATGTCAACAAGAAGAGGCTCTCACAAAGGAGAGCCTAGAGGGGGAGAGGGAATTAATGCACTTGGCTCCAAATGCGTCTTTTCCACAAGTATGCAAGCACGCTCATCACCGCAAAGAAAATCATCAAATACACGCCTAAATGCTCACGCTCAGCCTTTTTAGCATCGCCAATAGATTCTAAATATGCAATAACACGTTCTTGCGCTTCTTGCGTCAAGCCCACACGCGGCATAGAAAGTCCCACAGGCATTACACCAAGCTCTTTAGCAAGATTGCTATAATCGCGCTCATCTTGCCAATCGCTCTTTTTGTCATTGCTTGTTGGCAATGCGCCTTCTTTTTGAATAATCGCCTCTTGTATCGCCTTGTAAGATACCTTTTGAGGGTCATTAATGAAATATTCCAAATAATGCACACCCTTGCTGCGAATCATCATAGACAAATCCGGCGCAGTAGAGCCAAGATATACATTGAGGCTTTCGGGTGTAGTGTGAGAAGCCACTTTGTCATATTTCATCGTGTGGCAGCGAGAACAAGCATTGAGGAATACTGCTTTATCTGTGAGCTTTTCTTCAAGCGTAGCGATTTGCTTTTGCTTTTGTTCATTAGAGACATCGGCTTTTTCAATCGCCTCTTTTTTAGTAGCAAACTCTTCGGATTCTAACACTTGTTTTTTAAGCGCGATAGCACCTATTGACTTAAGATAAGCCACCATATCGGCTACTTCTTGATTCGCATCTACATTGCCAAAGTATTGCACCATTGGGAAGTCGCCATTAGGGAACTTATGGGCAAGATGAAGTGTATTGACAGGATCAAGAATCAAGTTTGCCAAAAATTTTTCATTATAGATAGCGCCTGCCGTGGAAAGGTCAGGTGTAAAGACGGTGGCTTCTTTATTATCGCGGAAATACATTGCCATATTTCCACCTTCAATACCCACATCTTTAAGCGAGTGGCAAGAGGCACAATTAGTCTCTACAAGTGTCTTTCCACGCTCTGCATCGCCTTTGCTTACATCAATGTCTTGCAAATCTTTGAACTCAAAATCAGCCTTAGCTACTTCAGGGTGGAAAATAGAATGTGCCAATGGCTCTACACCCCAATACAGCACACCCACAATGACTACGATAATGGCTAAAATTTTTATCTCTTTCATTTTAGTGTGCTCCTTTCTTGTTTTCAATGATGGTTACAATTGGTAATGCTACAAATACAAGAAATAAGAATCCAATAGAAGCAACAAAACCAATAAAGTTATTTATCCCTTCAGGAGGAAGCTTACCAAAGATAGTAAGCACAACCATATCAATAATAAGCAGACAATACCACACAAAATAACCCGGGCGTTTATGTGCAGGAGCAATTCTAGGGCTTCTATCTAGCCAAGGCAAGAATAAAAATGCTACTTGTGCGATACCAAAAGCAATAAGCCCAAGGTCAGCACTGAAGAAAAATCCGCGTAATACCTCATAGCTCCACAAGAAATACCATTCAGGGTAAATATGAGCAGGGGTTTTGAGATTATTTGCGGGGTCAAAGTTAATAGGATCCATTGCAAAATCAAAGTGGAAGCACACTAAATAAAAGAATCCTATCATAAACAGACATACTACAAAAATATCTTTTGAAAGGAATACAGGCCAGAAAGGAATGACTTTAGATTCTTTCTTTTTGCCCTCTTCATATTTTTTTGCCTCTGCTTCATAATCGATATGCTCACCATCTTCATTATTTACGTGGGGCATTCTCAATGTATAAAAATGCAGTGCAATCACTCCAAGAATCACGATAGGCAAAAGGCATACGTGAAGCATAAAGAAACGTGTTAGTGTAGAATCTGCCACGACGAAGTTACCACGCACCCATTCTACCACATCAGGACCAATTACAGGAATACCGCCAAAAAGATTGGTAATCACAGCAGCCGCCCAATAGCTCATTTGCCCCCAAGGAAGCATATAGCCGCTAAAAGCCTCTGCAGAGAAAAGCACAAAAAGTAGCATACCGCCAATCCATACCATCTCACGCCCTCTTTTAAACGAGCCATAATAAATAGCCACAAACATATGGATATAAATAATGAGGAATATCATACTTGCAGCCACTGCGTGGATATGTCGCCATAACCAGCCAAATGCCACCTCAGTCATAATTGTTTGATTCACACTATCAAAAGCTAGATTCACATCAGGCTTGTAATAGGATAAAAGAAAGAATCCAGACACCACAAGTAAAGCAAATAATGTGAGTAGCACTACACCCATCGCCCACAAGAAGTTGATGTTTTTGGGAATCCAATATTTAGTCATCATCACTTCTAAGAATTTTTTGATAGCAAGGCGTTGGTCTAGCCAATCCACCAAGCCTTCAGCTTTTTTCACTTCCATATTGTCTCCTTACGCCTTTTTTGTTTCAAAAAGGGCTTTGTATTCCTGCCCCTCTTCACCTAATACCATTTTTGTCCCATCAATCTTAAACGGCGGAATATCCATAGGACGAGGTGGTGGAGTCCCAGCCTCATTCACACCAGAAGCGTTAAATCGTCCCCCGTGGCACGCACAAGCAAATTCCTGCGTTCCTTGATTGAATCCGGGGATACAACCTAAATGGGTGCAAATTTGAATCCCTACTGTGTAAATCGCACCATTTACTTCAAAGTCTCTACCCTCTGTCTTTTGGCTACCTGCTACCTTTTTAAGAATATATACAGGCTTTCCTCTCCATTCCACCGTTTGAAGCACACCTTCTTGCAATGCGCTTAAATCAAATGTCGTGAATCCAGCCGATACAACACTAGGCAATGGGTCCCAAGAACGCTTCATAGCATACAGAGAAGCGAGTGTGCCCACAGCAGCAAGGCCACCTAGAGCCATTCCTAAAAAATCGCGTCTTTTTGCGTCTTGCATCTTTTCTCCTTATCTTTTTGTGTAGATTCTAAAAAAACTTGTTATCGTATGAAAAAAAGGCTTAAATATTGTTTATTTTTGTTAAAGTTTTTGTTTATTTTTAACTATGTTATAATGTGCAACATCGAAATTTCAATCAAGTTTAAGGATACAAATGGACGCTTTTGTGCAAGAAGGCACACGATTTATACAAAAGCAATTTGAAAAACGTGGGTTCAAAAAAGCCATTTTGGGCTTAAGCGGTGGGGTGGATTCCGCGGTAGTGGCATTTTTAGCAGTTATAGCATTGGGGAAAGACAATGTCCGTGCATTGCTTATGCCCTCCCTTAGCTCGCATCATACACATTTTGATGATGCCCTCTCTTTGACACAATTTTTAGACATTGATAGTAAAATCATTCAGTTAAGCCCATTTCAAAAAAGCTTCGCACAAGAGGAGGGTATGGAGCTAGATAGATTGATGAGTAAGCTTGATAGTCTGCAGAAAATGCGTATGGGGAATTTCTGCGCAAGAATGCGTATGGCATTCCTCTATGATGGTGCGAGTGCGGATAATGCCCTTGTCTTAGGTACAAGCAATAAGAGCGAGATTCTTTTAGGCTATGGGACGATTTTTGGGGATTTAGCCTGTGCGATTAATCCTATTGGTGGGCTTTATAAGACAGAGGTGTTTGCCCTCGCGCAAATGCTTGGAGTGCCTCAACATATCATTAGCAAAAAGCCTAGTGCGGATTTGCTTTTTAATCAAAGTGATGAAGCGGATTTAGGATACAGCTATGAATGTATTGATACCTTTTTACGCGCTCTTAGCGATATGGGCGGCATAGACATAGATATAGAATCTCGCGAGGAGATAAAAAATATTTTATGCAAAAAGGGCTTTGAAGCTAATATGGTAGAATCCTTATGTGCGCGTGTGTGGAACAATGCCTTTAAGCGCACAATGCCTACGATATTTCATTATAGAGAATGCAATGCGGTGGATTGATAGTTATTTTTATAACCCAAATATATGGCAAAAGTGCTTAAGTATCACGCTTTTACCTGTTTCATTGCTGTATGGGATATGTGCTTTGATAAGACGTAAATGTGGAAAATTCTATGATTTTTCCCTGCCGATTGTGAGCTTGGGGAATCTCGTCGTAGGGGGCAGCGGCAAAACGCCTTTTATTATCGAAACAGCAAGGCATTTTGAAAAAGTAGCAATTGTCTCAAGGGGCTATAAACGTGCTTCAAAAGGACTTGTAGTCGTGAGTGAATGGGGGGAGATTCGCGTCTCACAATTAGAATCTGGCGATGAACCATATCTCCTTGCAAGGGAGCTAAAAAACGCGAGTGTTATCGTATGCAAAGATAGAAAAAAAGCCATAGAAAAAGCCAAGCAAATGGGCGCAAAAGTCGTGTTTTTAGATGATGGATTCCGCTTTGCTTTTAAAAAGCTTAATATCGTGCTTATACCGCTTTTGAAGCCTTATTTTTCCCTCTGTCTGCCAAGCGGTATGTATCGCGAGATTCCAAGTGCCTATAAAGCGGCAGATATTCTTGTGCGCGAGGGGATAGACTATACGCGGGAGGTGAATATAGAATCCCCAAGTCAGAGAATGCTGCTTTTAACCGCTATTGCCAATCCCGCGCGACTTGATGAATTTTTGCCCGATGTGGTGGGTAAGATTACACTAAGTGATCACGCGCGATTTGACAAGGCATTTTTAGAACAAGCCATCAGTCAATACAATGCCACAAGTTTGCTTGTAACGAGCAAAGATGAGGTAAAATTGCTTGATTATGGGCTGCCTCTAAGCATGATGAGGCTAAAACTCACAATAAAGCCTGATATTTTAGAAAGTATAAGGACATATATAGAATGTTTTGATAGCCCTGTGGATTTGCAGGATTCTAAACCCAATCAAAAGGAGAGAGTATGAGATTACAAAATGGAGATAAAGCACCGTTTTTTAGATTGCCAAGTGCCGATGGAATAGAGATTGCCTTGCAAGATTTATTAAGCAAGAAGGTTGTTGTATATTTTTATCCTAAGGACAATACGCCCGGCTGCACTATTGAAGCAGAGGAGTTTAGCGCATTACTTGAAGAGTTTAGTGCGAAAAATGCCATAATCGTAGGCATTAGCCCTGATAGTCCTAAATGCCATAAAAATTTTATTGATAAAAAATCGCTCAAAGTGCTTTTGTTAAGCGATAGTGATAAAAGCGTGGCAAGCTCTTATGGTGCGTATGGCACAAAAATGATGTATGGCAAGGAAGTGCAGGGCATTATCCGCAGCACTTTTATCATCAATCAAAATGGCTTGATAGAACAAAGCTTTTATAATGTCCGCGCCAAAGGACACGCTCAAAAGGTATTAGAGAGTTTATAGGTAAATAGGCAATGGCATTGCAAATGCACTTCTTAGATGCTTTTTTGTCTCATTTTTATAGGGGAAAGCATTGAGATTACTTAATGCCTTGTATTAGGAGAAAAAATAGAGAATCTAAACCTTAAAATTCACTTTGCATAATGTGGAGTGAGAGGGTAATCTAGCAAACTGCTCTGTGTGAATGCGGCGAATACATTGCAGTAGCACAATATGTGGAGTATGTAAGTGGTTTTGCCTACAGCAGTGCAGGGGTCTAAACAGCATTTACAATATGCTAGAATCTGCATTTTGCAACTTTGACAAGGATAATAATGTATCAATTACGATTAGCCCTCTTGATGATATTTTGCGGGATTATGCAGGCAAAGGAGGTAAGCTTTAAGGTATATGATGAAACTTTTAATGCCCTTATTGATACTACTAAGCAGCCTGTTGTGCTTTATGATAAGGGCATTTGGCTGGAGGGTCCCCAAGTGCTGCCTAATGGCAATGTGATTGTAAGCGATGTCAAGGCAAATAAAGTCTTAGAAGTAAGGATAAATCAAGATGATGTTACTCGCTCTAAGATTCACACTTGGCTTATGCCATCGCATTTTCAAAATGGACATACCCTTGATAGAGAGGGTAGAATCATCGCTGCTTCACACGGGAAGCGGGCTATTGAGAGATTAAACACGCAGGGTAAGGCAGAGTGGGAAGTGCTTATAGATTCCTATCAAAATAAGAAATTCAATAGCCCTAATGATGTGATTGTCGATAGTGATGGCGATATTTGGTTTAGCGATCCTAAGTTTGGCTTACTCAATCCACTTGAGGGCTATAGAGGAGAAGCAGAGCAGGAGGGGGAATTTATCTATCGCTATTCATCGCATACAAAAACTATTGTGCGCCTTCGCACCCCGCTTCTTAGAACGCCCAATGGCTTAGCCTTAAGCCCTGATGAGAAGATTCTCTATATTGCTGATAGTGAGCTAGCATATAATGTGAATGATAAGGGTTTGAAGCACCAAATACTTGCATATAACATTGATAAGGATAAGACATTGCGTAAGGGCAGGGTATTTGTGGTTATAGAATCTGGATTTCCTGATGGTATTAAGGTAGATAAGCAGGGCAATGTATGGTCAAGCAGCCAGAGTGGCATACAGGTTTTTAGCCCAAAGGGGAAGGTGATAGGAGAGATTATCTTACCTCAAGTGGTGGGTAACTTTGCCTTTAGCCTTAATGATGAGGCATTAGCAGCCTTGCAAAAACAAGGCCTGCGTGCTACAAAAGACAAGCAAATGCGACTTTATGTAGCTTCTCTCTCAAAAATTTATGTATTTAGTCTCAAAGTGCAATCGGGGGTTAAGAGATAGGGGAAGCATATAGGGGTTGTTTTGTTTCTCCTTATTGGTGCTTGTGAGAGGAGAGCAGAGATAGCTATTTGTCAAGTATTAATACCGATACCCCACTTGTAGCCAAAATTGCCTGCCAACTTCATAGACAGGGATAGCCGTGCTAGTAGCATAGACTAGGGTATTAGAGCCGCTGGTAGTCGTCATATTTTGTGTATTCAATACGTTGTATATATCAAGATTCATAAATAATGTATTGCCCTTATAGACATTGACATCAAAACCTATCCGCATATCCCAAGTAAAAGCACCTTGAAAGCGCATTTTACCATATTGCTGGAGGTTGCTATAATTAGGATTATACCCCGCACTCGTGCGAGTAAGTAGCACCATTCGCTCATATCCCGCTCTATATCTAAAAAAGTTATTCCATAGCCATTTAGTTTTCCAAATATTAAAGCTATGTGTGGTATTCAGTCGCAAGGTGTAAGGACGTGTGTAGTTATCCGTAGGTCTATTGCGATATTTGATAATCTCTCCATTATAAACAATATCATTATCATCAAAATATGCTTCATCTGCAGAAAAAAGATTATAAGTGCGTTTGGTGTTCGTGTAGTCAAATGCCAATAAATAGTGATGTTTCACCCCAAAAGTCTCTAGTGGTGTGATATTATTAAGTGTGAAGGTGATGATATCGCTTTGAGAGCTGCCATCATTGGTATAGAAATTATACGTATTGCTATATCCCGCAATAGCAGGGGCATTACCACTTGAAGTGCTTCTACTTCGTCTCATTATCTCATCTTTGCCCTCTCTATGAATGTATTTCAATGTCGCATTAAAAGCCCATAGATTTTGTGTAATCCCTATCATTAGCTCATCATCATAAGGCACATTGAGTTGGCTAAATTTTGTGCTAGAAGTGCGGTTATTATTTGGAGTAAAAACCCAATCATCTGTGGGAGAAGTGCGATTATACGTTCCTGCAGTTGTAGAGAGTGCGTCATAAAGTCGATAAGAAAATAAATTGCGTCCATAGTAGCGATTTGCTCCAAAGATAAAGGTGCTTTTATATGCTCTATTGGCTGGTGTAGTGTAATTCATTGAGAATCGAGGGGCTAGAGTATGCTTATCCATATAGTTATCGCCATCTAGCCTAAGCCCAAATCGTGTATTTATCTCTCCATATTGTTGCAAATAAAGCTTTATATCATCTTCTGCAAAAATTCCATAAGAAAAGGTATTGAGTTCCAATGTCCCCTTAGGCAGATAAAGATTCACGGCATTGAAATATTGTCCGCTCCAAGAAGATTGAGCGGTGGTTATAGGAGAAGCATTGCTACAAGCATAAAGCCCCAAATTATCAGCTCCAACAGGACAATTCATATTATTTGTATTTACAGGGTTACTAAATCCATAATAGTCGGTCAATCGATTGTTTGCAAGGCTTTGATAGCTTAGCTCCCCACCTATGCGAAAAGTATGTGAAGTTTTCCATATATCTAAAGGCTCAAAAGCCATATCGCTTTTGTAGGTTAATGTATTTTGTAGTTGGTCATTATCACCATAACCGCCTTCTCCTGCCCTCCCTGCAGAATTTATCGCCCAATTTTTTTCGCTACTTGCATACCAACTAAAAAAATAACTCGCATCGCTTCGCCTTGAGTTTTGCAAACGTGAATAACCTAAGTTATTTGTCCATAGTCCTAAACTCGTATCCCATAGAGCCTTTAGCCCTGCTTGCCAACCACCGCTTTGCATAGTGTAGTAGCTATTTTTAGCAACATTATTGTAATAAGTATTAAATTGCGGTATATAGCCGATATTTGCTTCTAGAGTAAAAGATTCTGTGGGATTATAATGGGCTTTGAGGTAGTAATTATCACTTATTCTTTTTTGCTCTCTTTGAGTATTAGCTTCTGCTGATGTTATGGTTGTATTAGCAGTGGCTATGGTGGAATAGGCATTGAGTGGAATATAGCTTCTTGTCGTGGAAAATGCTCCGATTAAACCTAAATTTTTTGTTATATAGCCCTCCACACTTGCTTTGATGAGGTGCTTTGTGAAATGAGGCTGATAGTTTTCATCACTTGAAGTGGCAAAGGCAGATTCTGCATTTTCGTGGATAAAGTATCGTGTGAATTTATCACTCGTGTATTGATAGCTAATGTTTCCGTGAAAGCCATCATTGCGAGGTTTGCGGATATTTGCCTCTACCACCCCACCGGTAAACCGCCCATAGGCTGCAGAGATATTAGAATCTTGCACAGAGACAGATTCTAAAAGTGAAGTATCGATATTGAAACCTTGACTCCTGCCGCTCTTTAAAGCAGCGGGACCATTTGTTGTGCCACCTGCTGGGTCTAGATCATTATTGATATTAAATCCATCAAGCTGGAAGTTATTTTGATAGAAAAGCCCTCCGCTTATGCTAATATTTGCAGGGTCGATTTCTCCGGGTGTGGTGCTTTTTAGCTGTGCGTTATCATATTGGACATTGGGAAGGATTCTAAGTATGCTTGTGATGTCTCCATTACCGCTAGGATTAGTCTCTAACATTTGTTGATTAATAGTCTCTCCACTTTGGTAGGTTTCTAAATCAGTGGGAGCAGTTACGACAGAAGTAGAGAGTTTGACTTGTCTTTGCGTATTTTTATCGCTTTTATCTTCTATATTTCTGGGGGGAGGGGGGACTTGCGCTAATTGCGAATCCTCATCGGCATAGATTACCACTTGAGACACAAGCATAAGTAGGGATAAGTTGATAGGATTTATTTTCATTCTTTTTACCCTAAAATTAAATTTTATGAATTCTAAAGATTTAATACTTAAATAAAAATTAAAAATAATTATTATTTTATTATAATTGACGAGAGTTTTACTTTTTATTATCTTTTTTGCTATAAGCTATCATTTCTATACTAAAAAAAGGAGACTTACAATGCAAAAAGTTGGTTTATTTTACGGAAGTGATGGTGGCACGACACAAGAAGTAGCACAGAGAATCGCCGATAAATTGGGTGATTGTGAAGTATTTGATGTGGCTAAGGCTAAAGCTGATGATATAAAAGGCTTTAGCAATCTTATTTTGGCTACACCTACTTATGGTTCAGGTGATTTGCAAGATGATTGGGATAGTTTTCTTTCAGGCTTAGATGAGGGGGTATTCGCGGGGAAAACTATCGCGCTTGTGGGCGTTGGCGACCAAGAAGTATATAGTGATACATTCTGCAATGGTATCGCTGCGATTTATCAAAAAGTATCAAAGCAAGGCAAAATCATTGGGCAAACAAGCACAGATGGCTATACTTATGATGATAGCGAAGCGGTGGTAAATGGCAAGTTCGTGGGGCTTATCATCGATGAGGTGAATCAAGAGGATTTAAGCAATGATAGAATCCAAAATTGGGTAAATACTATCAAAGGTGCTTTTGCTTAAGATTTGCTTATAACTGCGCTTTACACTTCGTGCTCTATAGTTTTCTTGGGCAGTGCAAATATCTTTTCGCATTTATGTAGCCATAAGGCAGATTCTGTAAGGACAAAATGTATTAGTTTATGGCTAAGACGTTACCTTAGAAATTTATTAGGTGAGTTTTTAAAGGTTAGATTCTTATGGCTACATTATCGTGATAGAATTTTGTATATTAATTTTCTTTATCCCCACCCCCATTTTTTGTTACTCTGAGCGTTTTGTATGGCAAATATCTTATATAGTCTTATTGCTTCTAAGCCTATGCCAGAAAGCCAAGTGCCAGAGCAGATTATAAATTATGAAATAAACGACATAAACGGATGGCTATCTCCTAGAAGTTATGAATCGACAATGTAGATTTTCATTTTTGTTATTCTCAAAAAGTGAGGGCGTTTATCCAATACTTAATTTAAGCTTTAAGTGGAGGATATTTAAATTGTCTTGAAGTTGCTTTGATATGGTAGAATCTCTCACCCAAATATCAAAGGATAAAAATGAAATTTGTCATTTATGGCTTTATGTTGTGTGTGTGTGTTGCTAGCATATATGCTGAAATAGTCGCTGGTGTGGCTTTACGGGTGAATGGACACGCAATTACATTATATGAGATTCAATCTTTGCAGGCACAACGTAAAATCTCTAGGCAGGCAGCTATTGACTTTCTAATTAATGAGCGATTAAAAGATGATGAAATCGAACGTTTTAAAATCAATGTAGATGATTTTAAAATTGATGAGGAAATTGCGCTAATTGCTGCAAATGCTAATCTTAGCAAAGAACGGCTTTTAAGCAAAGTAACCCGTGAGGGAATGAGCTTACAGGAATATAGGGCAGAGGTCAAAAAGCAGTTGCAAACCAAAGAACTTATGCAACGAATCCTCGCTTCTAATATCAGTATTTCAAGTGAAGAAGAGTTGCTCAAATACTATACTCATCATAAAAGTGAATTTATGGTTCCATCACAAGTAAGTGTGGTGCGTTATCTTGCACAAAATGAAGCTGATTTGGAAAAGGCGATGAGTGCGCCCAAGCAAAGTGTGCAAGGGGTGCAGAAGTTTAATGAAACTATCGCACTCTCTTCTCTCACTCCGCAAATTGCGCAAATCTTCATACATACCCCTAATAATGAATTTACCCCCGTGCTCACCACAGGAGGTAATGGCTATGTAAGTTTTTTGATAAAAGAGAGGCTAGGTGAGAAAATACTTAATTTTGAAGAAGCCAAAGGACTTGTAAGTCAAAAAATTATGGCACAAAAAGAGCAAAGTATCATAAAAGAACATTTTAATAAGATTCGCTCAAGTGCTAATATCATTACTCTAAGAGAATAGCGATGTTTTCTTATACTGACCCACTTGTTGGTATTGTTATACTTGTTAGTATTGTTGCAATAGCAATTCTGCTTGATTACTACCGCAATCGTTACAAAGAAAGACAAAAAGAAACTTCCCTTAAAAATCTTGCAAAATCCTATGAGTTTATAGGGCTTAGAGAGGGTGTAGAGGAGTTTCTTAGGCTTTCTCAAAATCCTATCCCCACCTTGCAATTTATCGCCAATGCCTATATCCAAAGTGGCGATACGCAAGAAGCTATTAAGATTTATCTAAGTATTTTGGAAAATTTAGAGCATTCTAAAGAGGGCGCTAAGTCAAAGGTTGAAATATTACAGAATCTTGGGAGTGCCTATTATGCCGCTGGATTCTTGCAAAGGGCAAAAAATATTTTTTTGGAGATTCTTAAAAATTATCCTAAAAATCCACAAGTGCTGATTTATCTGCTAAAAACCTATGAGCGTTTGAATGAGTATGAAAATGCCATTGACGCACTTGAGTGTATTGAGGAGATTTATGAAAATGATCCTTCAAGCAGAAATGAGCGGTTTTTTTATGCTATTGGGTTAAATAAGTTATATCTCCACACATTATTATTAATTAATAGCCATAATATACCTCTTGCAAGCAAGATAAGCAAATTATCTAAGATGAAAGATAAAGAACCAAAGCTTGAGAGGATTATTCTTGCATTTTTCAAAGATACCAACCACTCGCTTTTTTGGGAAGAAGTGCTAAAAAGCCACAATATAGCAAAATTGCTTGATATTTTATGGCAGTTTGAGAGGGTAGATGTGCCACTAGAATCTATCACACACAAGGAGATTGCTGATGTGTATCGTGCAAAAGGCTGGATAGTGGATAATCAAAGTTGCAGTATGTTTGAGCTAGAAAATATGAGAATCTTAAAGCAGTATTCCGCTTTGGCAGTGGATTTAGACTTTGAATATCGCTGCCATAGCTGTAAACATATCTTTCCTTTTGAAAATGCGCGATGTTCGCATTGTGGAGAATTGCTTAATAGTGATGTTCTGTGTAAAATACGAAAGATTGATAATGAAGCAAGTTACCCTATATTGTGATGGAAGCGCACTTGGGAATCCAGGCGCAGGCGGCTGGTGTGGAATTCTTTCTTTTGGGGATAAACAGAAGATTCTTACCGGCGGAGAACCTCATACGACGAATAATCGTATGGAGCTTTTAGCTGTTATAGAATCTCTTAAAGCACTCAAAGAGCCGTGCATCGTGCATTTATATAGCGATTCCCGCTATGTGTGTAATGGCATTAATGAGTGGCTCACAAAATGGGTGGCAAAGCAGTTCAAAGATGTAAAGAATCCTGATTTATGGCAAAGTTATATACAAGCTGCTATGCCCCATCAAGTCATCGCGCATTGGGTGAAAGCCCACGCGGGTGTGCCACAAAATGAGCTTTGCGATAAACTCGCTAAACAATCTGCTCAAGCATTTCTTAATAAAGGAGATATATGACCAATATAAGATTACCTAAAGATTCGTATTTGCTTGAAAATACAATTGGCTATCATTTTAAAAACAAAAGACTTTTACTTGAAGCCCTCACACATAAAAGTTGCAAAAAGCCCTATAATAATGAGCGGCTAGAATTTCTAGGTGATGCGGTGCTGGACTTGCTTGTGGGAGAATATCTATTTAAAAAATTGCCTCGTGCTAGAGAGGGAGAGCTAAGCAAGCTTCGTGCTTGTATTGTAAATGAAACGGGTTTTATGAGGCTTGCTAAATCTATTAATCTAGGTGATTTTATTTATATTTCACAAGCTGAAGAGAATAATAATGGACGAGAGAGAGATTCTATTCTCTCAAATGCGTTTGAAGCTCTTATGGGAGCTATTTATTTAGAATCTCATCTTCGATATCTTAGTAAAATTGTTTATCATCTCCTTGAATCAAACTATGCAAAAATTGATTTGCCCTCACTCTTTACAGATTATAAAACTGCCCTGCAAGAGATTACCCAAGCATTATTTCACGAAGTGCCCACTTATACGCTTATTGGTCAAAATGGTCCTGATCATAGAAAAGTCTTTGAGATTGCACTTCATATCCGTGGCATAGAATATGCACGTGAAATAGGGCATTCAAAAAAAGAAGCCCAACAAAAATGCGCACAAATTGCTTATGAAAAGATTTTACAAGAAACTCATATTAAGGAGCCTAAATGAATACCTTTGGAGTGGCATTTCGTGTAAGTACTTTTGGGGAATCTCACGGCGAGGGCATAGGCTGCGTGATTGATGGTGTGCCTGCGGGATTATACATTGATGAAGCATTTTTAGAATCTGCTATGTGTGAGCGTGCACCCGGACGCAATGCGTATAGCACACAACGTAAAGAGCCAGACAAAGTGCAGATTCTAAGCGGAGTGTTTGATGGGGTAAGCACAGGTGCACCCATAGGGCTATGGATAGCCAATACTTCTAGTAAGAGCAGTGATTATGCAAATATTAAAGACATTTTCCGCCCCGGACACGCTGATTATACATATTTTAAAAAATATGGCATTAGGGATTATCGCGGTGGAGGGCGTAGCTCCGCACGTGAGAGTGCAGCGAGGGTAGCCGCAGGAGCTATCGCGCAAATGCTCCTTAAAGAATGCAATATTAAGGTAGAGAGTGGAATCTATGCTATTGGCGATATTAGTGCGACACAATATGATTTTAGCTATGCAAAGCAAAGTGATATTTTTGCATTGGATAAAACGTGTGAAACAGCACAAAAGGCATTGATTGAAAAGGCTAAAAAGATGCACAATAGCATTGGTGGAGTGGCATTTATCCGTGCAGAGGGCATTCCTGCGGGATTAGGTGAGCCGCTTTATCATCGCTTAGATGGGGCGCTAGGGGCAGCATTAATGGGGCTTAATGCTATCAAAGCGGTAGAAATTGGCGATGGGGTGCGTTCAAGTATGCAATATGGCAATGAGCATAATGATGAGATGAGCAAAGAGGGCTTTATGAGTAATCACAGCGGGGGCATTTTAGGCGGTATTAGCAATGGCAATACACTTTTGCTAAAGACCTATTTTAAGCCCACGCCGAGCATTTTTATCCCACAACAAACGCTCAATACACAAGGTGAGGAGCAAATATGCCATATCAAAGGACGGCACGATCCTTGCGTGGCAGTGCGTGGCAGTGTAGTGGCTAAGGCGATGGTAGCGCTCGTATTAGCTGATATGCTACTTTTGCATACCACTTCGCAATTATCCTTTATCAAAAAGGTTTATGAATGTTTATAGTTGTTTAAAGCAAGAAGATTCTATAATTTTAGGCTTAATAAGGAGCGAGTATGATAACACTTAAAGAAGCGTTAAACAAAAGCGAGGGCGAACTCAAGGAGATAAAAGCCTCTCTTATACAAAAGGCAAAAGAAAAGATAGAACTTAACGCCTATATTGGCGAGATTATAGAGAGTGGTAGCGGTGTGCCTATCCTCATTAAAGATAATATTAATGTGAAAGGTTGGGAGATTACTTGTGCGAGTAAGATTCTAAAAGGCTATATTTCCCCATATAACGCACACGTAATCACGCGATTGCACGAGAATAGAATGTGTGCTTTTGGACGTGCGAATATGGACGAATTTGCAATGGGTAGCACGAGCGAATCGAGCTGCTATGGAAGAGTGAAAAATCCCCTTGACACCTCGCGAGTGCCCGGTGGCAGCAGTGGAGGAAGTGCGGCAGCTGTGGCAGCAGGGATTGCCATCGCGTCATTAGGGAGCGATACAGGAGGTTCGATCCGCCAACCAGCAGGATACTGCGGCTGTGTAGGGTTAAAGCCAAGCTATGGGCGAGTAAGCCGCTATGGTTTAGTGGCATATAGCTCAAGCCTAGACCAAATAGGACCTATCACGCAAAATATAGAAGATGCGGCATTGCTCCTTGATGCCATTAGTGGATATGACAAGAGAGATTCGACAAGTGCTAGTCTCCCGTCCCTTAATACCTTCAAAGACTTAGATTCTAATGCACGTTATAAAATCGCCGTGCTAAAAGATTTTTTAAAAGACGCTACACCACAAGTGCAAAAAGCCTATTATCAAAGCATTAAAGTCTTAGAATCTATGGGGCATAGCATTGTGGAAAAATCTATGCTTGATACGCGCTATCATATCTCTACCTATTATATTATCTGCACAGCAGAGGCAAGCTCGAATCTCGCGCGTTTTGATGGGATTCGCTATGGGAGTCGTGCTCAAGGAGATAATCTCAAAGATGTGTATTTTAATACTCGCTCGGCTTATTTTGGCGAGGAAGTCAAACGTCGTATTTTGTTAGGAAGCTTTGTTTTAAGCAGCGGATATTATGATGCTTATTATCTTAAAGCCCAGCAAGTGCGGCAAAAGATTTGTGCAGAATATGAGGGGATTCTCAATGAATGCGATGCAATTTTACTGCCTATCGCCCCTAGTGTCGCTCCTAAATTTGGCGCGTCGCATTCTCCCTTAGAGATGTATTTAAGTGATATTTATACTATTGGGGTAAATCTAGCGGGATTACCGGCATTATGTATGCCTGTAGATAAAGATGAAAATGGTTTAAGCATAGGTATGCAGCTTATTGGCGCAAAATTTAAGGAGCAGATAATCCTTAATGCTGCTTATGGATTAGAAAAAGCACTTGCTTAAAGGAGTTAAGAAATGAAAATTACGCAAAAAGCTCTTACATTTGAAGATGTCTTGCTTGTCCCTGCATATTCACAGATATTGCCCCAAGAAGTCAATACCCAAACGATGTTAAGCAAGAATATTGCCCTTAATATTCCCCTTGTGAGTGCGGCGATGGATACAGTTACAGAATATCGCACAGCCATTGCGATGGCGCGATTAGGGGGGATTGGGATTATCCATAAAAATATGGATATTGCCTCTCAAGTCGAGCAGATTAAACGTGTGAAAAAGAGCGAAAGCGGTGTGATTGTCGATCCTATCTATATACGTGCGGATAGTACATTAGCCGATGCTAAGGCGATTACAGATAATTATAAGATTTCAGGTGTACCTGTTGTCGATGAGTATGGCAAACTCATTGGCATCTTAACAAACCGCGATGTGCGATTTGAACACGATTTGAATAAACTCGTGGGTGATTTGATGACAAAAGATTCTCTTGTAACGGCTAAGGTTGGCACGACTTTAGAAGAGGCAAAGGAGATTATGCACAAAAATAGAATCGAAAAGCTCCCTATTGTCGATGAAAACTACACGCTTAAAGGGCTTATCACCATTAAAGATATTCAAAAACGTATAGAATACCCAAACTCTTGCAAGGATAGCTTTGGGCGGCTAAAGGTGGGCGCGGCTATTGGAGTGAAGCAGTTTGAGAGGGCTGAAGCACTCACTGATGCAGGGGCTGATGTGCTTGTGTTAGATTGTGCACACGGGCATTCTGTCAATGCGATTAAGACATTAGAAAAGATTAAATCTAAACTTGTGATTGATGTTATCGTAGGTAATGTCGTAACAGCTGAAGCTACAAAGGATTTAATCAATGCAGGAGCAGACGCGGTAAAGGTAGGCATAGGACCGGGTAGCATTTGCACTACGCGGATTGTGGCGGGTGTGGGTATGCCTCAAATTTCTGCAATTGATGCGTGCGCACAAGTGGCAAAGCAGCACAATGTACCTATTATCGCCGATGGAGGTATAAAGTATTCAGGTGATATTGCTAAAGCCATAGCCGTAGGGGCTTCAAGTGTGATGATAGGCAGCCTCATTGCTGGCACAGAAGAATCCCCAGGAGATTTAATCATCTATCAAGGCAGACAATATAAAGGTTATCGTGGTATGGGAAGTATGGGGGCGATGACAAGGGGCAGTGCGGATAGGTATTTCCAAGAAGGCACAGCACAGGATAAGCTTGTGCCTGAAGGCGTGGAGGGGCGAGTGCCATATCGAGGCAAGGTCGGCGATGTGGTGCATCAGCTCGTGGGTGGGCTGAAGTCATCAATGGGCTATCTAGGGAGTAAGGATATTCCTACATTATGGGAGAGGGCGGAATTTGTAGAGATTACTTCTGCGGGATTGAGGGAATCTCACGTGCACGATGTAGATATTACCAAAGAAGCCCCCAATTATCACGGCTAAGGAGCGGATATGCCAAATACACAAGATTCTATCTTTGATAGCACCACCACAGAGGAGCAAAGAAATGATAATACTGCCAATGGGCAGGATTTTGAAAACTTGATTGAAAAGGCAAAAGTTGTCTTAAACAAGCTAAACTCCCAAGAAATCACATTAAAAGAATCTTTAGCCCTTTATGAAAGCGGTATGCAAAGCCTAAAAAGTGCGGAGGAAATCCTAGAAAAAGCGAAGTTGCAATACCAAGAATTTAAAGAATAGCCCTTATGGAGCTTGTCGCTTACATCACAGAGCCTAATAGCGTCGCTGTATTTTTGCTACTACTCGCACGTTTTGGTGGGGTGTTTGCGTTTTTCCCTTTTTTTGATAATCAGCTTATTAGCATTAATGTTCGCGCAGGAATGGTGTTTTTTATGAGCGTGGCGTTTTTTCCCCTAGTCAATACGCAACTGCCCGATATCAGTATGGAGGAGTTTATCGTTGCAGTTTTGTTTGAAGTAATGTCAGGCTTTATGGCTTCTATTTGTTTGCAAATTGTGTTTGCTATGCTTAGTTTTGGCGGGGAGCTTATCAGCTTTACTATGGGGCTTACTATGGCGAGTGCTTATGACCCTGTGAGTGGGGCGCAAAAGCCTATCATTGCGCAACTCATTGCGATTTTAGGACTGCTTATCGCATTAAGCCTAGATTTTCATCATACGATTTTTCTTATCATGTCTCATAGCCTTAGTGCCACGCCTTTAGGGGGATTTGTCTTTGAACCAAAGAGTGTGGCATATTTTGTTAAGGCTTTTGGTAATATTTTTGCTGTGGGATTCTCTATGGCTTTCCCTGTGTTAGCCATTATTCTGCTTTCTGATGTGATTTTTGGTATGATTATGAAGACCCACCCGCAATTCAACCTTCTTGCCATAGGATTCCCTGTAAAAATCGCCATTGCTTTTGTCGTGCTGATCCTTACCATTTCTACAATTATTTATACATTCAAAAATGAGCTAAAAAATGCCTTTCTTGCGGTAGGCAAACTCTTTTTGGGGCAGTAAAGTAATCCCTATAAAAGATTTTTGCGCAAAATCACTACACATTCCCTATGATGTGTATAAGGGAATTGGTCAAAAAGCCCAAATCGCGCAATACTATGCGTTTGTAAAAGGATAGATAAATCTTGTGTGAGAGTGCTAGGATTGCACGAAATGTAGATAATGCTAGGAAAACGTTGTAAAAATGCTAAAATTGCTTTATCACCTACACCGCTGCGAGGTGGGTCGATTAGCACACACTCAATATTAAAAGATGCAATATCCACATCTTTAAGGCGAAAAAAGGCACGTTCCCCACATAAAGCTTGTATACTTTCACGCGCATTAAGCCGCACGGGGGTAATGTTTGTAATATGATTTTGTGTCATATTGTCTTTAAGCAGGGCGATAGCGGATTTTACTACTTCTGTGGCTAACACCTTTCTAAAAAATGCAGACAATATCAAAGTGAAATTCCCACTCCCACAATAAATCTCCAAAGCATCGCAAATAGGCTTAGGATAGAGTTTTTGCAGCGATGAGGCGACAAATTCAAGCATTTTAAGATTAATAAGCGGGTTTGGTTGACTAAAAGCTCCCTCTTGCTTAAAATATTGATAATGATAAGTGCCATTCAAGAGACTTAGAGATTCACATATATAAGTTTTGCCTAATACACACTTTTGATTTTTGCTGCGTCCAACGATATGCAATGGCACATTGAGTGCTTTTGTAAGCCTATATTGCGCTTTTTGTGCCGCTTCTTCCCATAGAGAATCTAAATGCTTATGATAAATGAGTGTGATAATCACCTCATCTTGCATACTGCACAGCAGATTACACGCATAAAGCTTGTGATGAAGGATTTGATTGTGTTGTAATATATCAAGCAGGAGTGGGAAGAGGCTTTGCAAAATGGGGAGTAAAATCGGGCATTGTGTAATGGGGACTTTATGGGCAGATTCTAAGGCACTCATTGCAAAGTGCATTGTGCCATTATCGTGATAAATCCGCCATTCCGCACGAGCGCGAAAGCCACTCTCTAGAGAATCAAAGCTTTCAATCCTCACATTTTGTTTATTGAGTAAGGGGTAAAATTCCTGTGTGGTTTGCGCAATTTTGCCTTCAAACTGCTGCTTATAGCTTAAGGCAGTGTTATTACACCCGCCACAAATGCCAAAATGCGCACATTCCATCTTTGCAGCTACTTAAATCCCTGCACGAGATTCCCAATGAGTAGATTCCACCCATCAACTAGCACAAATACTAGAATTTTAAAAGGGAGGGAAATCATCACTGGCGGGAGCATCATCATACCCATTGCCATAAGCACGGAGCTAATTACCATATCAATGACCAAGAAGGGCAGATAGAGTAAAAAACCTATCCAAAAGGCAGTTTTTAGCTCACTTATCATAAAGGCGGGTATTAGCACACTAAGAGGTACATCATCGACACTTTGGGGATTCTCAAGGTGGCGGATTCTAAAAAATAGCGCGAGGTCTTTCTCACGTGTGTTTTTAATCATAAAATCTTTAAATGGCACAATGGCGCGCTCAAATGCCTCATCATAGGAAATCTGCTTCTCTGTATAGGGCTTAATGCCTACTTCATAGCTTTTAGTTACTACTGGCTCCATAATAAAAAAAGTCAATACAAGCGCGAGGCTTACAAGGATTTGCGTAGGAGGAGACTGCTGTGTGCCAAGTGCGGTGCGTAAAAAAGCAAAAACAATAACAATACGTGTGAAGCTTGTCATCACAAGCACAAGGGAAGGCGCAAGCACAAGTAGAGTAATGATAAGGACGATATTAAGTGTTGTAACAAGCTCGGTAGGCTCTTGTGGTGCAGTAATAGATAAGTCTACTGAAGGCAGCACGGGATTATTAGGGAGCGATGGGACAGAGGGGATACTTGAAGGTGATGGAAGCACAGGTGTGATATTAGAGCTTGGTTCAGCTGATAAAAAACACACGCAAATGCCATATATCCATAAAAGTTTTTTCAAAATCACTCCCAAATCGAAAGAATAAAGGGCGTATTATAAAATTTTGTGTGTTAAAATTACATAAATCAAGGTTTGTATCTTGCTATGCTTAAAGGAAGTGTATGAATATATCAATAGTGATTCTTGCAGCAGGAGCTGGCACACGAATGAAGTCAAACACGCCAAAGGTGCTTCATAGAATCTGTGGCAAGGTAATGCTGTTTTATAGTATTGATGAGGCATTGTATTTAAGCGATGATGTGCATATCGTGCTTTATCACCAAGAAAACCTTATCAAAGAATCTGTGCTTAAAGCCTATAAAATAGCCTATGATGAAAAAAGGTTACATTTTCACACACAAGATCATATCAATTTTCCCGGCACAGCAGGCGCACTGATGCAAGGAGGCAGGGGCGCAGAATGCAAAAAACCCTTTTGCTACAAATATGATGAGGTGCTTATCCTTAATGGAGATATGCCTCTTATCCGCTCACATACGCTTCAAGCCCTATGTGCTAATAATGCGCCCATTGTAATGAGTGTGCTGCATTTAGACAATCCTAATGGCTATGGGCGTGTGGTGATAGAAAATAATGCTGTGCAAAAAATCATCGAACAAAAAGATGCAAATGCACGAGAGTTATTGATTAAAGATGTAAATGCGGGGGTGTATAAGATTCACAAAAGCATATTGGAGAAGTATTTAGCGCGTATTAGTAATACAAATGCACAAAAGGAATTTTACCTCACTGATGTGATTTTTTATGCCAAGCAGGATAATGTATCCATTGCCGCGTTGATAGTAGAGGAAGCAGAATTTATGGGGGTGAATTCTAAGGTGCAGTTAGCCAATGCACAAGAGGTAATGCTCACTCGCTTAAGAGATGCTGCAATGGAGCAAGGCGTGATAATGCACCTGCCTCATACCATTTATATAGAATCTCAAGTGCGATTTTATGGAGAATGTATCATCGAGCAAGGAGTGCAAATACTCGGGGAATGCGAGATTAGAGATGCTCACATTAAAGCTCATAGCGTGATTGAGCAAAGCATTATAGAATCAAGCGATATAGGGCCTCTAGCTCATATCCGCCCTAAAAGTCATATCAAAAATACGCATATTGGTAATTTTGTTGAAACTAAGGCGAGTAACCTCAATGGCGTTAAGGCAGGGCATTTAAGCTATTTGGGGGATTGTGAGATTGATAGCGGGAGCAATATTGGCGCGGGAGTGATTACCTGTAATTATGATGGCAAGGCAAAGCATAAGAGCATTATAGGCAAAAATGTATTTGTGGGAAGTGATGTGCAGCTTGTCGCCCCTGTGAAAATTGCTCAAAATACGCTTATTGGTGCAGGTAGCACGATTACAAAAGACACACAAGAGGGGGATTTGGTGCTTTCACGCACACCGCAAAAACATATCAAAAATGGCTATTTTACATTTTTTAACAAAAAACCATAAGGAGCAAGTATGAATAGCATTATCCTCAATGGCAAAGCATATCCATTAGATACAAACTGCACGATTCTAACGCTCATAGAGCATTTAGGCATAGCTCATAAGGCAATGGCAATAGCTATTAACACACAGGTGGTAAAAAAAGACTTGTGGGAAAGCTATGTGTTGCAAAATGGCGATGAAGTGGAGATTTTAGACTTTGTTGGCGGTGGGTGAATGCGGCAAATAGCGATAATATGGCTTTTTTGTGCCTTATGTATCAATATCGTATTTGCTTGCACTGGGGATTGCAAGGCTTGTCATGCAAACCTAGACTATAAAAATGATATAAGACACGCTCCTATGCTTGTGTGTAAAAGCTGTCATACAGAGGCAAAAATGGCGCAAATTGATATGGGAAGCTGTGGGGAAGACTGCTTTGCCTGTCACGATATGCGCAAGATTCAAACACCCATCCTTGCAAAAGAGCATATCGTGCTAAATAGCTGTATTCAGTGTCATACCAAACTTTCCAATTCGTCACTTAGCACCGGAGAAAATATTTTTCAAAAAGGCATAAAAAGCTTTAGCAATGGACTTTTAGCTCCTTAAGATTCTATAACATTACAATATCTGCAAAAATGAGAATAACACAGAGAAAATATAAAAAAACTTTAATCTTTATTTGCTTATAATGTAGGCTCACCTTTTTAAAATAACCACAAGATAGCCCTTGTGTTAGCTTAATAGGTCAAACTACAAACAGGAGAACATATGCGAGAGGATAAGATAATTGAGAGTTACACAGGAGTAACGCCTCAAAGAAAAAAAAGTAATGTCCCAGCAAGGCTTGATTTTTGGCAAAGTGCGACAGGATTGTTTTTGGGGCTATTCATGTTAGCTCACTTGCTTTTTGTGTCCAGCATTCTTATCAGCAAGGAAGCGATGTATAAGGTTACAAAGTTCTTCGAAGGAAGTATGATTTTTGGTGAAGCAGGTGAGCCAAGGATTGTTTCCGTAATTGTTGCCATTGTTATCATTGTGCTTGTAGCACACGCATTTTTAGCAATGAGAAAATTTCCTATTAACTACAAGCAATTCCTGGCACTCCGTGTTCATAAGGACTTAATGAAGCACGGCGATACGACATATTGGGTAATCCAAGCAGCTACAGGTTTTGCTATATTTTTCCTTGCTATGCCACATGTATTTATTATGCTTACTCAGCCAGAAAATATTGGTCCTAGTGCATCTGCATATAGATTTTATCACCAAGATTTTTATCTTCTTTACGCGCTCTTGCTTTTCGCGGTTGAGTTTCACGGCTCTATTGGGCTTTATAGGCTTTGTATTAAATGGGGTTGGTTTGAAGGTTTAGGTATAAAAACTTTGCGAGCTATTAAACTTGCTCTTACTATTTTCTGCCTTGTGCTTGGTATCGCGTCATATATTGCTTATATGCAAATTGGACACGGACTAGATAGTAGCAAAAGCATAGAAGAATACAGAATCTTAGATGAGCACACACAAGGAAAAGGAGAATAAATGAAGGTAGTATATAGTGATGCCTTAATTATTGGAGGTGGTTTGGCAGGACTTAGGGCTTCTATAGCAGCACAACAAGTAGGCTTAAACACGATTGTATTATCTCTCGTACCGGTGAAAAGAAGCCACTCTGCTGCGGCTCAAGGTGGTATGCAAGCAAGTCTAGGAAACTCTGTAAAGAGTGATGGAGACAATGAGGATTTACACTTTGCAGATACTGTGAAGGGAAGTGATTGGGGTTGTGATCAAGATGTAGCAAGAATGTTTGTTACCACAGCTCCTAAGGCGATTCGTGAGTTAGCAGGATTTGGTGTGCCCTGGACGAGAATCCAAAAGGGAGATAGACCTGCGGTAATTAATGGTGAAAAGGTAACTATTACCGAAGATGACTTTAGACACGGCTATATCCATTCACGTGACTTTGGCGGCACAAAAAAATGGCGCACTTGCTATACAGCAGACGCTACCGGACATACTATGCTTTATGCAGTGGCTAATGAAGCCTATAAGCTTGGTGTGGATATCCAAGACAGAAAAGAAGCCCTCTCACTCATTCATCAAGATGGCAAATGCTATGGTGCTGTGGTGCGGGATTTAGTAACAGGTGAGCTTTCTGCATATGTTTCTAAAGGCACTCTTCTTGCCACAGGTGGCTATGGTAGAGTGTATCGCAATACCACAAATGCCGTGATTTGTGAAGGCACAGGGGCGGCAATTGCTATGGAGACAGGTGTGGCGAAGCTTGGCAATATGGAGGCAGTGCAGTTCCACCCCACCCCGCTTGTCCCTAGCGGAATCTTACTCACTGAGGGTTGTCGTGGTGATGGTGGTGTGCTACGTGATGTTGATGGCTATCGTTTCATGCCTGATTATGAGCCAGAAAAGAAAGAATTGGCAAGTAGAGATGTGGTTTCACGAAGAATGCTTGAGCATATACGCAATGGCAAGGGTGTTAAATCCCCTTATGGCGATCATTTGTGGCTTGATATTTCTATCTTAGGACGCGCACACGTGGAGAGAAACTTGCGTGATGTGCAGGATATTTGCAAGACATTTGCTGGAATCGATCCTGCTACACCGGGTGTTTGGGCGCCCGTAAGACCAATGCAGCACTATTCTATGGGTGGTGTTCGCACAAACTATAAGGGAGAGACTCATCTCAAAGGCTTATTTGCAGCGGGTGAAGTGGCTTGCTGGGATTTGCACGGATTTAATAGACTTGGTGGAAACTCTGTGAGTGAGGCTGTGGTATCAGGTATGATTATTGGTGAATACTTTACAGAACATTGTCAAGGGGCACAAGTTGATGTGCAAACTTCCACACTTGAAAAATTTGTCCAAAAACAACAAGATTATCTTAGTGCATTGCTCAATAGCACAGGCAATGAAGATGTCTATGTGTTAAAAAATGCGATGAAAGATATTATGGATAATGATGTAGGGATTTTCCGCGATGGCAAAAGTTTGCAAGAAGCTGTTAATAAGCTTGAAGAGCTTTATAAACGAAGTAAGAATATTCGTGTGCAAAATAAGAAAATGCACAATAACCCTGAGCTTGAAGATGCTTACCGCACACCAAAAATGCTTAAAATTGCGCTATGCGTAGCAAAAGGTGCGCTTGATAGGACAGAATCTCGTGGTGCGCACACACGTGAAGATTATCCAAAACGAGATGATGCAAATTGGCTAAAACGCACTCTCACAAGCTGGGAAAACCCAAATCAAACTTTACCAACGGTAACGTATGAAGATTTGGACATTATGAAAATGGAAATCGCGCCGGGATTCCGTGGGTATGGAGCTAAGGGTATGATTATAGAGCACCCAAATAGTGCGATTCGTCAAGCTGAAATTGACAAAATCACGCAAGAAATCCAAGCTAAAGGTGGCGATAGATACGCTTTGCAAGAAGCTTTAATGCCCTTCAATCTCCAGCCAAAATTTAAAGCAAGAAATCAACGATTAGGAGACAAACAATGAGTGCAGCAACACAACAAAGAGGAAGAATACTAACTATTCGAGCATTGAAGTTTGACCCACAAAGTGCGGTCTCAAAGCCACATTTTCGCGAATACCAAATAGAAGAAGCACATTCTATGACGGTTTTTATCGCATTGGGTATGATTAGAGAGCAGCAAGACCCGGATTTAAGCTTTGACTTTGTGTGCCGTGCAGGGATTTGCGGAAGCTGCGCGATGATGATTAATGGACGCCCACGTCTTGCGTGTAAAACACTCACACAGGATTTCGCTGATGGCATTATTACACTTATGCCACTTCCTGCATTTAAGCTTATTAAAGATTTGAGCGTGAATACAGGCGAATGGTTTGCGGGTATGACAAAACGGGTAGAGAGCTGGATACATACACAGCACGCCCCTGATATTTCTAAACTTGAAATGCCTATTGAGCCTAATGTAGCCGATGAAATCTTTGAGCTTGATAGATGTATTGAATGTGGCTGTTGTATCGCAAGCTGTGCAACTAAAGTAATGAGAGATGATTTCGTAGGTGCTGCGGGTATGAATAGAATCGTGCGTTTTATGATTGATCCACACGATGAGCGAACTGATGAGGATTATTATGAACTTGTGGGTAATGATGATGGTGTATTTGGCTGTATGAGCCTTATTGCTTGCCATGATACCTGTCCTAAAGAACTCCCATTGCAAAGCAAAATCGCTTATTTGCGTCGCAAAATGGTAAGTGTAGGTTTGAAGAAATAATCTTTTGCCCCTTTTTATAGAGGGGTAGATTCTAAGATGACTTTTATGCACTTTATACATTTCATACAATCTACTTTCCTTTCATCAACGAATATCGCTCTTTTTACTCTTGTATGCCTTTTTGTTTTTGCTGGTTGTTCCTCGATTGTAGCATCGACTAAAGACATTAAAGATCCCTCAATGCTTTCCTCTAATCCCCCGCCCATCTTTGACCCGCTAACAAGTAACATTGCCGCGCCTCATATTAAAATACTTAAAAACAATCCCACACTTACAGGCGGGGTGCTTGTAAGTGATGGTGTTGATGCGTTTTTAAGCCGTGCCTACCTCGCTCGTATGGCAAAAAAAAGCATTATTTTGCAAACTTATATTTACAAAAATGATATGGCTTCTCGTATCCTTATGCACGAGATTTGGCTTGCTGCTCAAAGGGGCGTTATTATCAAATTGCTTATTGATGATAATGGACTAGATTCTGATTTTTCAGATATTATCGCCCTTGATAGCCATCCTAATATTGAAGTAAAGATTTTTAACCCTTATAAAAATCGCTCAAGGATTCTGCGCTATCCGGAAATGGTCTTTGACTTTGATAGAATCAATCATCGTATGCATAACAAACTTTTTATTGTTGATGATATAGCTCTTATTATCGGTGGGCGCAATATTGCAGATAATTATTTTGACCAAAATATTGATGTGAATTTTGTGGATACTGATGTGCTTTTTGTTGGCAAAGTAGCAAAGGATGCTAAAGACAATTTTTATGAATATTGGAATTTTCACCGCTCTATTCCCGTCTCGCTCCTGCCGCTTAAATCCTCCATTAAAAAATTTAAAGCTTCTATGGAAAAAATCAAGGCTAATCCACAATGGGAGCGATACGAAGAAGAAATGCACACGCTCATAGACAAATATAATAATAAAACATTGTATTGGGGCAATGCTACATATATTGGTGATGCTCCGCAAAAAGTGCAAGATACTCAAACGCCAAAGCCTATTGCAAAGGCACTTGTGGAGATTCTAAATCGCACAAATAATAATCTCTACATCTCTGCTGCCTACCTCGTGCCGGGTAAAGAGGGTATGAAAATCTTTGAAACACTTCTTGCTTCGGGTATAGAGGTGCAGATTCTCACCAATTCTCTTGCTTCTACTGATTCACTTGTCGTATATGGCGCGTGGGAGAGGTATCGCAATGCCCTTGTGAAAGGCGGCGCACAAGTATATGAGTATCAATATTTAGGCAAGGGCAAATCAAAGCTTAGGGACAAAATCTCAAAGTCTAAGGCTTCTTTGCATAGCAAAAGTATCGTATTTGATGATACTATTACGTGGATTGGGAGCTTTAATCTTGACCCACGCTCAATTTATCTTAATACAGAATCTGTGGTGATTTTTGATAATCCACAATTTGCTAAAGCCCTTAAGGCTGATTTGATTGAAGATATGGAAGATGCGTGGAAAGTATATGAAAATCACGGAAAAACATATTGGGAGGGAGAACACGAGGGTAAAATACAAACGCTTAGCTACCCACCAGATACAAGCATTTGGACACGTATGCTTAAAGCACTCTCAAAGCTCTTGCCTGAAAATCAAATCTAAGCTTTAATCCCCACACATAAGGGCAGTAGCTAAATATAAGGCCCTTATGCTTTTTGCTCTTTTTTGATGATTTGTCCCTCTCGTAAATGTATTACTTCATCGGCAAGCTCTATCGTACTGGGGCGATGGGCTACGATAATAATAATTTTATCTTTTCTTAAAGCCTTGATACTTTCCTTAATCGCCTCTTCTGTTTGTGCATCAAGGGCGGAAGTTGCTTCATCAAAGATAAGCACTTCAGGATTCTTATAAATCGCTCGTGCGATGGCGATTCTCTGTCTTTGCCCACCACTTAAATTCGTGCCAAACTCATCAAGAATCGTATGTATGCCCTCACTCATTGCTGCTACAAAATCCCAAGCGTGAGCGAGTTTGAGCGCTTCAATAGCCCTTTTTTCATCTATCTCTCCACCATAGGCTACATTATTTAAAATACTATCGCGGAAAATAAAGATTCTCTGCGTAACCACTGCCATATTATCGCGCACACTCTTTTGCGTATAGTCCTTGATAGGCTGATTGTTGATATATATCTCTCCGTTACTAGCATCATAAAGACGCAAAATAAGATTGATAATAGAGCTTTTGCCACTGCCACTTTTACCCACAAGCGCGGTAATTTTATTTTTTGCAAATGTTATACTCACACCATTAAGGGCATAGACATCTGCATTGTAATGGAAATGCACATCTTTTAAGGTAATTTCGTTAATGGGAGGATTTAGCCTCAAAGTGCCGTCGTGAATCTGCTGTTTTTGATTGAGGATTTCAAAGATTCTGTCACTTGCGACTATGGCAGATTGCATTTGCGCATAGAGATTGACTAGTCGTTTCAAAGGCGTGTAGATAAAAAAGAGTGCCCCCACAAATGAAGAAAATTGCGCCACACTTAGCTTATTTTGTGAAATATCTATGATTGCCATATACACCACGCAACCAAGCATAATAGCCCCTAAAAGCTCCATAATAGGTGTGGTTAGCTCACCCACCCGCACAGCTTTCATATTGATTTTAAAAAACTGCATATTTTGAGTATAAAAGCTTTGATACTCTACCTTCTCCCCATTACTTGCTTTAATCACCTCGACATTATTAAAAATTTCATTCAGTTTAGAAGTAATATCTGCATTTTTTTCTTGGATAGTGCGGGAGTATTTTTTGATTTTTTTGATGATGAGATTAATAGGAATCATTGCCAAAGGAATAACCACCAAACATACAAAAGCATATTTTGGACTTTGATAAATCGTAATTGCCACTAAGCCAATAATCGTAACACTCTCTCTAATAAACTCTGTGATATAGTTTGATACTGCCGAGCGGATAATGCCAATATCATTGGTAATTCGCGCGATAAGCTCCCCTCCACGCATTTTATTAAAAAATGCCATCTCAAGACTTAGCATATGAGAAAGCATTCTATCGCGCATTTGCCGCACAATATCCTGCCCGATGAGATTCATAAAATAAGCTTGTATATAAGTGCCAACAGATTTGCCAAAATACACACCCACAATCATAGATACCATAGTTAATGCCAATGAGCCATTTTGAACTAATTCATCAAAGCTAAAAAGCGGATTAGCACGAGGCGTTTTGCCCGATAGGGTATCAAGCAATGGTTCTAAGAGATAGGTAATCCCTGCCGTGCAAGCCGCCACGACAAGAGAAGCGCAAATAGCAATAGCAAAGGAAGCATAATGCCCCTTAATATAAGGAAAAAACTTTTTGAAAAAATCAAGAATTGTTCGCATTTACATCAAATCCTGCATCAAGTATCGCTTCAGTAATCATTTCTTGTGTAGCCGGAGGGCTAAATTCGACTTTCACTTGCGCTTTTTGCAAATCGACATCAATCAAGCTTACCCCCTCTATCTCTCCTACAAATTTTTCTACCTTATCCACGCACTTACCGCAGTGCATACCTCTCACTGATAGTTGTATGGTCATATTTACTCCTTGATACAAGTTATAGAATCTTCACATTATAGAATCTAAATCCTTAAGAACCAAATTTGCAAATCATAGATAAGCTCAAGTATATATGATAAAAGATTTAACCTTATTCATTGTATTAATCCTTTTCCCTTGTGGTTAGCGCTGCTGGAGTGAGTGGTATCTATCAAAGCTTTTTAAGGTTAGTCTATAAGGGGAAGGGGGCTTAGCTCCTTTTGTAAGATTTATGTAGCACTTAAACTACAATAACACAATTAGAATAAAATCTCAATTTTTACTGATATAAAATAAATCACACGAAAAAAGCCACATACCTAAAAGCTTACTAATGCTATTTCCAAGCATACATTTACCATTTACGATGAAAGGATTAGCTGACTTGCTTATGCAATTTATCACTTGCACGAAGTGTTCATAATATACACGCAGTGTTATCCACACTTGTAAAGTGAGTTCGTAGGGTTAGATTCTATTGTTGCCTTTGCTCCTGTTCTTCGTGCCGCATTTCTGCTTGTGTAAGGGGATTGCCCGAAATACAAAGCCTATTTTATTTCTTACAAAATGGCTAAATTGTGCCTTAGCACGCACCTTCAAAGTGAAAATCCATACACTAAATGTAAAAGCTATGCAAGAGTCTTGTATTTCAAGAGACAATAGCGCAAAGAAATGCTATAGCACGCAAGGATTTATTTAGAATCCTACGCAGGCATTCATCATCTTTTCATAGCTTTGCAATGCCTTTTTCACAAAAGATTGATTGGTGCTTATAAATAATGTCTCAAAATTATTTTCAAACGCATTTTTGCTCCAGTTTGCCGAGCCTATAATCAATACTTGCCTATCAATAATCGCCATTTTTTGGTGCATAATGCCATAATATTGCTTATTTGCCGCACGTATACCACTTAGCAGACAAACTGAAATATTATTATATTTTGCAAGATAGCCAATCGTCGAAGTTTTATTATTCATATTGGCTTCCTTATCATAAATGATATGCACTTTCACACCTCTTTTTGCGCTATCCCGCAGGATTTTTGCAATATCATTATATGTAAAGCTATAAATGCTGATTTTTATTTCACTTTTTGCGCCCTGAAGTGCATTTTTGAGCGCATTAAAAGCTACTTTTTGCTCATAGGGTAGCATATAGAGCTTATCCTCTGCAAAATGTATCGTGTGAAGCATCCCCATAATCAAGCAAATTTTTAATATTTTGTTAAATTTTTGACGCATTTTATTCCTTTTGTAGTATCGATTTGGCTATAATTTTAGGTTACTATCACAAAAAAAGCAATAAAACGGGAGCTTCTATGAAATTTTTGCTCATTAACACCAATCAAATCGTCCAAAAGCTTGTAGAAATCACAGCTAAAAAGGCAGGCGTAGAGCTTAAGATTATTACAGAATCAAGCCAATTAAAAGATTTAAAATATGATTATGCTATCGTTGATGATGATTGTCTTTTGCTTGATAAAACTACTTATCTTGAAGCTCTCAAAGACACACGCAAATGCCTTGTTTATAATAAAGGCGCCAAACGTATTGATGGATTTGATGATTATGTGCAAAAGCCTTTTTTGCCTACAACTATCCTTGAGATTATCACCTCACAGTTAAGTTGTAATGTGCATATAGATGATGGTGCTCATAATGTATCTCATCAGGCAAGTGCTGATATTACGCTCAATACTCTTGATGATGATTTAAACAAAATCGATTCGCTTCTTGCAGATTCTGATGATTTGCTTCTGCCAAATGAAGAAAGCCCCGCTGAAGAAACACTCACAGAATCGCTTGATATACTAGGTAATACTACAAACACTTTAGAAGAAGCAGGCACTGCTGAAAATGAGGGGCTTGATATTGAAAATTTAAGTAATGAGGTATCAAATACCTCATTAGAAGATACAGAACTTGATCTAAGCAGCCTAGATGAGCTTGATAATATAAGCGATGATATAGCATTAGATACAAACCTAGATACAAATGAGGAGACAGAAGCAAAGGAAGAGAGCACAGATGTGCTTGATTTAGAATCTTCTACAATGGAAAATATAGCCCTAGATGAAAGCTTAGATAACTTAGATGAAGAAGCATTAGAAAAAGAAACAGATGCAACAATAGATGAGGAAAAAGTAGGGAAAGATGGAGACGAGAGTTTAGATGATATTGCCTTAGATGTGGAGGATAACCAGAAATTAAAAAAAGTAGAGGATAGTCAATTAGCACCAAACAATGAGCAAAGCGAGGAAACAATGGCAGACATTACAGAATCAAGCCCTGATAATATCGAGGATATGACCGAAATGGCGCAAGATGACACCGCTCAAACAGAATCAAGTGAGAGCCTAGATGAGCTTGATAATATAAGCGATGATATAGCATTAGATACAAACCTAGATACAAATGAGGAGACAGAAGCAAAGGAAGAGAGCACAGATGTGCTTGATTTAGAATCTTCTACAATGGAAAATATAGCCCTAGATGAAAGCTTAGATAACTTAGATGAAGAAGCATTAGAAAAAGAAACAGATGCAACAATAGATGAGGAAAAAGTAGGGAAAGATGGAGACGAGAGTTTAGATGATGTGAGCGCGGATACAGAGGATATGGACATCAATAATATATTAGGACAAACCCAGCCCAATGAAGAACTTTTAGGAGATGGGGATTTCACAAATGACTTGCTCAATGATGTGGAGAGTATTCCGCTTGATGACGTCCTATCAAGTGAATCTACCAATGAACCTGTGCTTGATAAAGAGCAAATCAATGAGGTGAGCCTAGCCCTTAATGCCCTTGATAGCGCTGTGCCAAATAATGAACTAGAGGATTTTAGCTCGCTTAAAGAGCCAGAAGTTGCTTTTGCCTTAGGTGAGGAGCTTGATTTTCCCCAAGAGGAAGACATTGAAGAGCCCATTGGGGAAGAATTCGCAGATTTTGAATCCTCTCTCACAGAAGCCCAAGATGAAGCTATCGCTCCCGCACAGCCTCAAGCTCAATCTAAAGAGGCTGCCTCATCACAAGAATTTGTTAAAAACATTATCACAAATTCTGTCCAAAGTAGCATTTCTAGCCTGCAAGCTGATGATTTCAAATCTATGCTTGATGGACTAGAAGTAACCATCAACATCAGCTTTAAAGATAAAAATAAATGAATAAGGGAGCGGTGCTTATCATATCAGGACCAAGTGGCTGTGGGAAA
Organism: Helicobacter mastomyrinus; assembly: GCF_039555295.1. NCBI lineage: Bacteria > Pseudomonadati > Campylobacterota > Epsilonproteobacteria > Campylobacterales > Helicobacteraceae > Helicobacter > Helicobacter mastomyrinus. Next base: position 1,200,085 of record NZ_CP145316.1, read on the forward strand.
AGCACCCTCACAAAAGCCCTAATGGAATCTATCCCCGATATATACTTTTCTATCTCCACTACCACCCGCACTAAGCGCGATGGCGAGGTCGATGGAGTGCATTATCACTTTGTGAGTAAAGAGCAGTTTTTAGCAGATATTAAACACAATGTATTTTTAGAATGGGCGGAGGTACATACAAACTTTTATGGTACCTCTTTAAAACCTGTGCAAGAAGCTCTCTCGCGAGATAAAATCGTGCTTTTTGATGTCGATGTGCAAGGACATCAAAGCATTAAAGCACATTTTGGGGACTTTGCTAAATCTATTTTCATTACCACGAAAAACAAGCAGATTCTTAAAAATCGCCTCATAGAGCGAAAAACTGATGATATGCAGATGATAGAATACCGCCTCGAAAAGGCTTATAATGAAATGCGGCATTTGCAACACTTTGATTATGTGCTGATTAATGATGATTTACAGAGCGCCACACAAGCTATTATCGCCATCACTCGCTCACTCAAATATCAGCAGATTGATAGATTTAGCGAGATTATCCACCAATGGCAGAATGAGGCTTAAGCACGATTTATATGCATTTAGCATATACTTGTACTCTTTTGATATAATACTTATATTTCTTATAAAGGAGATTCTATGACACCCCCTAGCATTTGGCAATTACTGATTGTCTTACTTATAGTTGTTTTACTTTTTGGTGCGAAAAAGATTCCCGAACTTGCTAAGGGCTTGGGCAGTGGGATTAAAAACTTTAAAAAAGCCATAAAAGAAGATGAGGAGGAAGCTGCTAATAACGATACAAATACGCAAAATGCTTCCATTAAACAAACTCAAGCAAAAGAAGAAAGTGCAAAAGAGACTACCACAAAGCAAGAGGCTTAATGTATTCACATATTAAATGCATACTTGCTAAGAGCTGTGGAATAGATGATGAGGGTGTTTCTATTGTCTTAGAGAAGCCTAAAAATAAGGATTTAGGGCATTTTGCTACGCCTCTTGCCTTCAGCTTAGCAAAAGTAAAAAAGACAAATCCTATCCATCTAGCCCAAGACATTGCTCAAGCATTATCGCAAGATGCAGCGTTTGAAAGGGTAGAAGCCCTCAATGGATTTGTGAATCTTACACTCTCTCACGCATTCTTACATCAACAAGCAAAGCTTTATCTCACGCAACCTGTACAGAATCCAGCCTCAAAAGAGCGCATTCTCATTGAATTTGTAAGCGCGAACCCTACAGGACCGCTACATATAGGACACGCACGAGGGGCGGTATATGGGGATTGCCTCACGCGTGTAGGGCGATTTCTAGGCTATGAGATAGATACAGAATATTATATCAATGATGCGGGAGCGCAGATTGATATGCTAGGGCTTTCAATCCTCCTTGCAGCGCAAGAGCATATTTTAGGGCAGGAGGTAAGCTATCCGGAGAGCTATTATAGGGGCGAGTATATCATCAATTTAGCCAAAGAGTGCGAAAAGCACTTTGGAAAGGATATATTTAAAAGTGAAGATTCTATCCCCACATTGGCGGATTTTGGCAAGAATGCGATGCTAGAAGAGATTAAGGCAAATCTTGCATTGCTTGGTATAAGCTTTGATAACTTTGTGAGTGAAAAAGTCCTCTATGCGCAATGGCAGGCCACATTAAATAGCCTCAAAGCACATCAGGGCATTTACGAGAGTGAGGGCAAAGTATGGATAGCTTCCTCTCAACTTAGCGATGAGAAAGACCGCGTTTTAGTGCGTGAAAATGGCGAACCGACCTATCTAGCTGGAGATATTATCTACCATAGAGATAAGTTTATGCGGGATTTTACGCATTATATTAATATTTGGGGTGCAGACCATCACGGCTATATTGCACGTGTGAAGGCAGCTATTCACTTTTTAGGTTATGATGAGGGCAAGCTTGAAGTGCTTTTGTCTCAAATGGTGAGTCTTCTCAAAGGCGGAGAACCTTACAAAATGAGTAAGCGCGCGGGTAATTTTATCCTTCTTAAAGATGTGGTAGCAGATATCGGGGCGGACGCTCTGCGCTTTATTTTCCTCTCTAAAAAGCCCGATACACATCTAGAATTTGATGTCAATGACCTAAACAAGCAGGATTCTAGCAATCCTGTGTATTATATCAATTATGCCAATGCGCGAATCCACACGATATTTGAAAAGGCAGGGATTGTAATGGGTGACCTACCCTTAAAAGATAGCCTCAACCTCAATGATGATGCAAAGGCGCTTTTGTTTGAAGCCCTTTGTCTCCCTCAAATGATAGAATCTAGCTTCCGCGATAGAGAGATTCAAAAAATATGCGAATATCTTAAAAGTCTCGCTGCGAGTCTGCACGGATTCTATAATGCGCATAAAATCCTGCAAACTCTACAGCAAGATGATTATCTCTATGTGCTTAAAGTTGTTAGCCATAGCCTCACGCTTGGGCTAAAGCTGCTCGGGATCAGCGCGAAAACAAAAATGTAGCAAATTTTTATGCTGCCCCCTAGCCCCTCCTGCATTATCCCTGCACTAAAAGACGCCTTCCCGCATACGATACCCATTATGCTTGGCTATGTTTTTATGGGTGCTGTGTTTGGAATCTTGCTACAAAAATCCGGCTTTAATGCACTTTGGGCGTTTGCTATGGCGATTGTTATTTATGGTGGCACGACACAATTTATCGCTGTTGGGCTTATGGCAAATGGTGTGGGGCTATGGGAGAGCTTCTTGCTTGTATCAATGATTAATGCACGTCAAATTTTTTACTCTATCAGTATGCTGGAGCGTTTTAAACAAATGGGTAAAAAATCTTACTATATGATTTATTCCTTAACCGATGAGACTTTAGCACTTTTAAATCTTAAGACACCAAAGGTGGGAGTGGATAGGCAATGGTTTGATTTCTTTATCTCGTTTTTGAATCAATGCTATTGGGTGGTGGGCTGCACTCTTTGGGCATTATTGAGTGAATATCTTCACTTTGAGCCTAAGGGCTTAGAATTTGTGATGAGTGCGATTTTTGTTGTGATTTTTATCGAGCAATGGCGTAATAAGGCTATGCGCACTCCAGCACTTATTGGTATTATCATAAGCCTTGTGTGTCTATGTATCTTTGGTTCGGGGCATTTCTTGCTTCCTGCGTTGTTAGGAATCTGCATTGTGCTAAGCCTTAGGAGGAAGTCCCTTGTTGCCTGAAATCTATCATTCTATGTTGCTTGTTGCGCTCATTGGGCTAAATACCGCCTTGAGCAGATTCCTGCCATTTTGGATTTTGCTAAATCTACTCCTGCGTATATTGTCTTTTTAGGCAAAGTGCTGCCAAGTGCGATTATTGCTATGCTGATTGTGTATTGCCTTAAGGATACGGATTTAAGCCAATATCCCTATGGGCTAAATGAGATTGTCGCCGTATGTGTGGTGGTAGGCATACATACTGCTTTTAAGATTCCCGTGCTAAGCATTATCTGCGGGACTATTACTTATATGCTTCTTGTGCAAAGTGATATATTAAATCTATTGTGAGGAAAATGTAGAGATTTTGCTCAAATTTATGGTTTTTTGATACTTATTAAGCAAACCATCACTTCAAACGAATGCGGGATTCTCTTGTTTCTTTTTTATAAAGGGCGAGTAGGTAATCTGGCGAAAAGCTTAAATGCGCAAGTATTGGCTAGTGCTAAAATACAAGTTGAAATTAGCTTGGCAATATATACCTCGCTCACCCTTGTAAAAAGCAAAAAACTAAATCCTTAAAGCATATTGCTAGAAAGATTCAAAAACCTCAAAACAGGATAAATTATTATCAAATGGCACTTGAAAAAGGTTTTGTTTAAGCTTGTGTATGCTGGTGGATAAGCACAGATTCTATAAGCGCATCAATATCTCCATCAAGCACACCATTAGTATCACTTGTAGCGTAATTACTGCGTAAATCTTTGACTTGCTGATAGGGGGCAAGGACATAGGAGCGGATTTGATGTCCCCAGCCGATTTCACTTTTATCCGTAGCGCTGCTCCGCGCCATTTTCTGCATTTCTAGCTCATAGAGCTTGGATTTAAGCATTTTAATGGCAGTGGCTTTGTTTTTATGCTGACTTCTATCGTTTTGGCATTGCACGACTATGCCGGTGGGGAAATGCGTGATTCTAATAGCAGATTCTGTTTTGTTTACGTGCTGTCCTCCTGCACCGCTCGCGCGATACGTATCTATGCGAATGTCTTTATCCTCGATGTCAATTTGTATATCATCATCTAGCTCGGGACTTACCTGCACACTTGCAAAGCTCGTATGCCGCTTGGCATTGGCATCAAATGGGGAGATTCTTACCAATCTATGCACGCCATTTTCCGCCTTTGCATAGCCATAGGCATTTTCACCTTTTATAATAAACGCCGCACCCTTGATTCCCGCTTCTTCACCATCTTGCAAATCAAGTAGCTCAACTTTGAATCCTCTCCTTTCACCCCAACGCAAATACATACGATAGAGTATACTCGCCCAATCCTGCGACTCCGTCCCACCTGCACCGGGCTGAATGGTAATAATCGCATTTGAACCATCGTTCTCCCCGCTCAACATCACTTGTATTTCATTTTTTTGTATATGTTCTTGTAGGGCAGAGGCGGATTCAAAAAGTAGCTCTAATGTAGCAGAATCTGCTTCGTTTGTAGCGATTTCATAGAGTTCTTGTGCGTCATCAAGCTCTTGCTTCATTGCGTTAAAACTGCCCAAGATTCTCTCATATTTGCGCTTTTGCTTGGCTGCTTCCGCTGCTTTTTGTGCGTCTTTCCAAAAGCTCTCATCACTTTGCAAAGATTCAATCTTATCTAGCTCTGTTTGCATTGCTTGAGGATTGAGAATCTTTGCGATATTCTCGCATTTTGTGTGTAAAGTCTTTAGCAATTCACCATATTCATAAGAATCCATATCTACCCCTTAAGCTTAAAACCCACAATTGTAGCACATATTGATATATCATAAAAAACCCTTGAAATTATAATCATATATTGAGGAGTTGAACCCTCGCTGTATTATTTGCAAGCATAAAATATTCTCAAAGTTTAATAATTTTTAAGAAAATAAAATTCGCAAAATCACTAAGTAGATTTTTAATAAAATTAGGTATTATGTAGCTTTTTCAACAATGAAGGATAAGGGGGTTTTTTATGAATCAGCTAACAGGCGCACAAATGGTGATTGAAGCCTTGCATTTAGAGGGCGTTAAAGTCATATTTGGCTATCCCGGTGGTGCCGTTTTACATATTTATGATGAAATCTACAAGCAACAATATTTTAATCATATTTTAGCGCGGCACGAGCAAGGTGCGGTGCATGCAGCCGATGGATATGCACGTAGTAGTGGAGAAGTGGGCGTGGCTATCATTACTTCAGGTCCGGGCTTTACAAACGCTATTACCGGCATCGCTACTGCCTATACAGATTCTATCCCGCTAGTAGTTATTAGCGGACAAGTGCCTATCACGCAAATTGGCACAGACGCATTTCAGGAGATTGACGCAGTGGGGATTTCACGCCCTTGCACGAAGCATAATTTCCTTGTGCGGCATATTACCGAGCTTCCTAGAATCTTGAAAGAAGCCTTTTATATCGCTAAAAGTGGGCGTCAGGGTCCCGTGCTGGTGGATATTCCAAAGGATATTACAGGCACATTAGGAGAATTTACCTATCCAAATAGTATTACATTGCAAAGTTATAAGCCCACGATTAAGGGCAATCCTCGTCAAATCAAAAAGCTTTGTGAAGCCCTTATATGCGCTAAAAAGCCGCTTTTGTATATCGGGGGCGGGGCGATTCTCTCTAATGCGGGTGAAGATGTGCGGGAGTTAGCCCATCGCACAGGGATTCCCTGTGTGGAGACACTCCTTGCGCGTGGGGTGTTAGCGCATAATGATGAGAATCTACTAGGAATGCTAGGAATGCACGGCAGCTATGCGGCGAATATGGCAGTGAGTGAGTGCGACTTGCTCGTGTGCTTGGGCGCGAGGTTTGATGATAGGGTAACAGGTAGATTAAGCGATTTTGCTAAGGGTGCGAAAATCGCGCATATTGATATTGATCCTAGCTCTATTGGCAAGATTGTAAGCGTGGATTTCCCCATAGTTGGGGATTTGAAGCATATATTAGCCGATATGATGATTGAGCTTAGTACATACAATAGTGAGCATATCGCCGAGTGGAAGGCGTATTTGCACACTTTAGCAAAGCAAAATCCGCTCACTTATACGGGTAGCACAGATTCTATCAAGCCTCAATGGGTCGTGCAAAAAATCGGCGAAATGCTAGGCGATAAGGCGATAATTACCACTGATGTGGGGCAGCATCAAATGTGGGCGGCGCAATTCTATCCCTTTAGCTTCCCACGTCAATTCCTCACAAGCGGCGGACTTGGCACGATGGGCTATGGGCTACCTGCGGCACTTGGGGCAAAACTCGCCCGTGAGGATAAGCATATTATCAATATTACAGGCGATGGCTCGATTTTAATGAATATCCAAGAGCTAATGACTTGCGTGGAGTATAATATCCCCCTTGTGAGCGTGATTTTGAATAATAATTACTTAGGTATGGTGCGGCAATGGCAGAGCTTCTTTTATGATAATCGCTTCTCCCACGTAGATTTAAGTATGCAGCCTGATTTTATTAAGCTTATAGAATCTTTTGGCGGTGTGGGTTTTAGAGTAGAGTGCAAAGAGACATTTGAAAATGCTTTAAAACAAGCCCTAGCAGCAAAAAAAGTAGCTTTTATTGAGGTGATAGTAGATAGGCACGAAGATGTGCTGCCTATGGTGCCAACGGGCGGGGCGTTGCACGAGATGATACTTCATAAAAAACAAAAATAGTTCTAAAGGGAGCAAATAATGGAAACAAAGCACAAAGAGCTTAAAAAAAGCATTTGTATTAATGTGATTAATGAGCATAGCGTTTTAGCGCGGATTTCAGGGCTTTTTTCAGCAAGGGGCTATAATATAGAATCTTTGACTACTGCACCTATCCCTAATACTAATCTCTCGCGCATTACAATTGTAACACAAGGTTCAGCCGTGGTGATAGAGCAGATTATTAAGCAGCTTCATAAGCTTATCCCTGTGGTGAGTGTGGTTTCAAACGATGATTTGCTTGAGAAAGAAGCCGTGTTAGTAAAGATTCCTTTAAGTGAGCGTTTAGCAGATATAGAAGTGCTATGCAAGGCGTATAATGGCAAAATTGTTAATGCTAATGAAAAATACATCATCGTTATTGCCACAGACAAGCCCAATGCCATTAGCCAATTTATTGCTGCGATAAAAACTTTCAACCCTAAAGAGATTATCCGCAGTGGCGTGATTGCGATGGAAAAATAATAAACGATAGAATCTAAGGAGCATTTATGAGGGTAAAATTAGGTGTGAATATCGACCATATCGCTACTTTGCGCGAGGCAAGGGCAATTTATGAGCCAGATGTGCTGGAGGCAGTATTTGTGGCAAAAAATGCCGGGGCGAACCAAATCACCTTACATTTGCGCGAGGACAGGCGGCATATTCACGATAGCGATGTGAAGCGCATTGTCCAATCAAGCCCCCTGCCTGTCAATATAGAATCCGCCCTTGATGAGAAAATTATCGATTATCTTTGTGCCTTAAAGCCACATCGCATTACGCTTGTGCCGGAAAAAAGAGAGGAGATTACCACAGAGGGCGGCTTAGATATAGAAGCACATTATAATAGCATACGCGAGAGTATAAAAGCCTTTGAATCTGTAGGGATTGCAAGTGCCCTTTTTATCGACCCAAAAAAAGAATCTATTTTTTTAGCGCGTGAGCTAGGGGCAAATGCCGTAGAGCTACACACGGGCAGATATGCTAATCTGCACCTTATGGCTTATAGCAATCTCGCTCACACACATCATTGTATCGCAGATATAAATCTCCCTAGAAATGAGCTGTTTAATGAAATTCGCATTAGCCTAGAGAATATCGCTCATTGTGCGATTCTAGCGACTTCTAGCGCGGAGGTGCGCACTATGGAGTGCTTTGCTGGACACGGATTAAACTATCAAAATGTTGGGGCTATTACGGCTATTCCGCATATCAGTGAGCTTAATATCGGGCATAGCATTATCGCAAGGGCAGTATTTGTAGGGCTCGAACGTGCCATCATACAGATGAGAGAAGCAATGTGTCAAAAATAGCCATTAGCATTGGTGATGTCAATGGCATAGGGCTTGAAATTGCCCTAAAAGCACATCAATATATTGCACAATGGTGTGAGCCGCTCTATTGTGTGCATAGAGATGTGTTAGAATCTGCAGGAGTACTTTTAAAATGCCCTGTATCTTTGGATATGGCTTGTGTGGGAGATTTTACATATCATTTAGAACATCTGATTGAGCCAAGTTGCATAAGCGCACAAAGCGGAAAATATAGCTATGAGAGCTTTATGCAGGGTGTGAAACTTGCTCAAAGTGGAGAGTGCGAGGCTTTAGTAACGCTCCCTATCCATAAAAAAGCGTGGCAAAAGGCAGGAATAACATATATCGGGCATACACACGCGCTTTCATCATATTTTCAAACGCAAGGCATTATGATGTTAGGCTGTCCATCGCTCTTTGTCGCACTTTTTACCGACCATATTGCCTTAAATGAAGTCAGTCAATGTGTGAATAAGGAGAGTGTGAAAGAGTTTTTATTACGTTTTGCTAGGGCAGTGAAACTGAGTGAAACTTGCTGTGTGCTGGGGCTTAATCCGCATTGTGGCGACGAGGGCGTGATGGGTAATGAGGATAGTCTCATTACTCTAGCCGTGCAGGAGGCAAATGCGGAGCTAGGCAAGGAGATATTTTTTGGTGCATATCCTGCCGATAGTGCTTTTTCGCCTTTAAATCGCGCTAGATTCCGCTATTTTGTGAGTATGTATCACGATGTGGGATTAGCTCCCCTAAAGGCACTTTATTTTGAGGAGAGCATTAATGTGAGTTTAAATCTCCCTATTTTACGCACTTCAGTAGATCACGGCGTGGCGTATGATAAGGCGTATAAGCAAGATTCTAAAGTGAGCTTACAAAGCTATCTTAACGCAGTCAAATATGCTTTAGATAGGGCTTAAATGGAGTTTGCTATGCCTTTATTCTTACTTTATGCTTATCCACCCTCGCAAATTCTATAAGGCATTTAGCTTAGATAATCCTAAGGGCATAGTCTAATATTCATAATTCCCACGATAAGAGATTTGTTTATAGCAATTTGTGCTTGTGTAAAAAGCTATGAATAATTTTATAGTAAAATGCGGAAAGTTTCGTAACTCACTCTCTAAAAAGGAAATCTTATGTGTGGAATCGTAGGCTATATTGGCAATAATGAGAAAAAGCAAATCCTTCTTAATGGTTTAAAGGAGTTAGAATATCGTGGCTATGATAGTGCGGGGATTGCCGTGCTAAGCCAAGATGAACTATATACTTTTCGTGCTGTGGGGAAAATCGAAGCTTTAGAATCAAAATGTAAAGATTTTAGCTCTAGCAATTTTGGCGTGGCTATTGGGCATACGCGCTGGGCGACACACGGCAAACCTACTGAAGCTAACGCCCACCCACATATCGCTGCCTTTAGCAATGTCGTGCATAATGGAATCATTGAAAACTACCAAGAAATCAAACAAGATTTAGAATCTAAGGGGCATTGCTTCCTTTCTCAAACCGATACAGAAGTTATCGTGCATTTGTTCGAAGAGCAGCTTAAAGATACGGCTGATTGCCTTAAAGCTTTTGAGGCGAGTATTGCCAAGCTTAAGGGGGCGTTTGCGATTTTGCTTATTACTAAAAAAGCCCCTGATTGTATTTTCTATGCGAAAAATGGCTCACCTCTTATCATTGGTAAAAGCGCGACACATACAGAGGAAATTTATTTTGCAAGCTCTGATGCACCTTTGATTGGGCTTGTGGATAAGGTCGTGTATTTAGAAGATGGTGATATGGGTGTGATGAAAATGGGTGCATTTAGCTCACTTAAAGGGGCTAAAAAGCTGGAAGGCACGAAGTCTTATGCACAAAAAGAGGGCTATCGCTACTTTATGGAAAAAGAGATTTATGAACAGCATAAAGTCCTGCTTGAAACGATGATGGGGCGCGTAAGTGAGGGGGATATAATCCTTGATGAGATAGAACCTCACTTTTTTGATGATATTACAAGCATTAGCATTTGTGCGTGTGGGACAAGCTACCACGCGGGATTAGGCGCAAAGTATCTCTTTGAGCGATTGGCAAAAATCAAAACAAATGTGCTTATTGCAAGTGAGTTTCGCTACGCACAGCCGGTAATGAATAAAAATGAGCTTTTTATTGTGATTTCTCAAAGTGGAGAGACGGCTGATACGCTAGAGGCTCTCAAACTTGCTAAGAAAAATGGCTTAAAAAGCCTTGCTATTTGCAATGTCGATAATAGCTCTATTGTGAGGGAATCTCATATTTCTTTGCTCACACGTGCTGGGATTGAAAAGGGCGTGGCAAGCACAAAAGCCTTCGCCACGCAAATAATGTTGCTGTGGATTCTAAGCGTGTATATAGGTAAGCTCCGTGGGCATATCGCGCCCGATAGCTTAAAATCGCATATTACCCAAATGATAAATGCAGCAAAAATCACAGAGGTAGATTCTCATATACACGAACATATCAAACGCTTATCTAAGCGATATTTGCACGGACACGGATTTTTCTTTATTGGACGCGATATTTTCTATCCTCTTGCGTTAGAGGGGGCATTGAAGCTTAAAGAGATTAGCTATCTCCACGCAGAGGGCTATCCTAGTGGAGAAATGAAGCACGGACCTATTGCCTTAGCTGATGCAGAGCTTTTCACCCTCGCGCTTATGCCTAGACACCTACTTTTTGATAAGATTAAGAGCAATGTAGAGGAGCTAAGTGCGCGTGATGCAACTATTTGTGCGGTGAGTAGTGAGGCAATTAAGGGTGTTGATGATATGATTTTGATTCCACATACGCAAAGCTATATGGAGGAATTTTTTGTAATGATGGTGGCATTGCAACTCTTTGCGCTAGAAATTGCCGTGCGTTTAGGCAATGATGTGGATATGCCTCGCAATTTAGCTAAAAGTGTCACGGTAGAATAGCCTTTGATTTTTGCGCTTATAGCCTTGCATAAGAGTATTGCGCCACAATTTTAGCTAAGCCATCATAAATAAAACTTTGCTACAATATCCTCTTACAATCCCACATTAAAGTTTGCTTAAATGAAACCACTTCCCATAAGTGTAACAATCCTTGTCAAAAACGCTGAATATACGCTCAAAGAGTGCTTAGAATCTCTGCAAGGCTTTGATGATATAGTCCTCCTTGATAATGGCAGCACGGATAGGACGCTTGAGATTGCAAAAGCATTTAGTAATGTGCAGATTCATCAAAGCGAGTTTATCGGCTTTGGGGCATTGAAAAACCTAGCTATAAGCTATGCTAAGCATAGTTGGATACTTAGCATTGATAGCGATGAAGTGCTAGAATCCCACACTTTTGAGATTATAGAATCAATGCAAGATTCTATGCAGGAGCATTGTATCTACGCCTTGCCACGTAAGAATCTTTACAATGGCGAGTGGATTAAGGCGTGTGGGTGGTATCCAGACTATGTGTGGCGGCTCTTTCACAAAGGATTCACAGCCTTTAATGACAATATTGTGCATGAAAGCGTGATAATCCCTCAAAACGCGCAAAAAGTGCATTTGCAAAGTGGCATAAAGCACTATGCGTATGATAATATCGCGCATTTACTTGATAAATTACAGCGATACTCTAGTCTTTGGGCGGAGCAAAATATACATAAAAAATCAAGCCCATTAAAAGCCCTTATTCACGGCTTTTGGACATTCTTTCGTAATTATTTTTTCAACAAGGGTATATTGTATGGCTATAAGGGCTTTGTGATTAGTGTCTGCAATGGTTTGGGGAGTTTTTTCAAATATATGAAGCTCTATGAATTGCAACAAGATACGCCCCCCCCCCAATTATGCTCGCTTATCGTCACCACTTATAACGCTAAAGAAGCCCTCAAAATTGTCTTAGATTCTATCAAACATCTTGTCTACTTGCCTACTGAAGTGCTTATCGCCGATGATGGCAGCACTGAGGATACAAAAGCCCTTATAGAATCCTATCAAGCCCATTTCCCCTGCCCTCTAAGGCATATTTGGCACGCAGATAAAGGCTTCCGCCTAAGTGCAATCCGCAATCGCGCTATAAATGCCGCACGTGGCGAGTATATCATTATCCTAGATGGCGATATGATAGTTAATCCTCATTTTGTGAAAGACCATTTACGCTATGCTAAAAGAGGTGTGTTTTTGCAAGGCTCTCGCGTGATTTTAGATGAGAAAACCACACAGGAGATTCTCACAAATAAGGCGGAGAATGCCTTTGAGAATGCCTTTAGATATGGGGGATTTAAGGCAAAACGCTCTGCTTTGCTCTCTCAAATGGTATTTGCCACTTCGCGCATTAGAGCTTGCTTTTTTGATACAAAAGACTTTATTAAGGGCATTCGCGGGTGTAATATGAGCTTTTATAAGAGTGATTGTGTGGCGATAAATGGCTTTAATGAGGCGTTTGAGGGCTGGGGGAGGGAAGATTCCGAATTTGTGGCGAGATTTTTATTTAATGGTGGGGAATTGCGGCGGCTCAAATTTGCTGGTATCGCCTATCATCTCTATCACCCTGAAAGCACCCGCACAATGCTAGAATCTAATCACAATATCTATCTTAAAACTATCGCGGCAAAAAGTCGCTTTTGCACTTTAGGGCTTAAAAAAGATTAAAAGCCTATAAGCATTCACAAAGGCGCACAAAACTTATAGGGCGCTACCCTTGCAAAAGCCCCTCTAGCTGCTTAATGCTCCTAGCCACATCAAAAGATTGAGAATGTGCCAATGCTTGAGCGGCAAACTTCTCCCTTGTATCCTTTGCATTATACATCGCTTCCATTACTTGGGTTAGGGCATAGGCATTTTTACTCTCAAAGAACATTCCGCACTCGCCTAGATTCTCATTATACAAAATCTCCTTGCTCGTGGGAATATCACTTGCGATGATGGGCTTACCTAGCACACAGGATTCTGCTAAAACTAACCCATAGCCCTCAAAATATGAAGCAAGCACCATCACATCACATATTTTCATAAAGGGATAAGGATTGCTATGGAAGCCTAGAAAGCGCACATTGCTGACATTTTGAGCCGCTAATATAGAATCTAATTCTTTTTTGTATCGCTCACCCTCACCAAGCAGCCATATCTCGTAGTTATAGCCCTTGTCTTGCAGGATTTTATTCGCCTCTAAAAGTGTGATAAGCCCCTTTTGGTATGTGAGTCTCCCTACTTGCATAAAGACAAAGTTATCCTTTTGAATATCGTGCGCGAGAGATTTTTGCATAATGCCATCTTTATCAATGGGATTATAAATCACCTCGATATGCTTATGTGAAAGCTGAGGATAAAGCTTAAGGAGGGAATCTTTGACATAATTGCTCACACAAATAATGCTATCAAGCCTGAGATATGCCTCAAGCTCGGCTTTATCGCGTTTGCCCTCTCTCATTTCATTTAGGGCAATGTGAATATAGCCTATCTTTTTGCCGCCTTGCTTTTGAGAAATATATATCGTGCTGATACCCTCCAAAAAGCCGATATTGACATCATATTGTTCTTTGATGAAATAATTAATTAATGTAGGATTGCGTAGCACACGTCTTTTCCAAAATTTATTTAAGAATCGCACTTTGCCAAAAATATGGGGAAATGTAAAAACTTTGTGGAGATGTTCCTCACACCAATGCAGATACGTATCTTGCTTTTTCTTTTCAATTAAGAATAAATCTATATCGCTTTTAGGGTTTATATCCCCCCCCCCCATTTGACTTTCTCTTAGCCAATAGGATAGAAAGTCTATAAGCACTCTCTCTGCTCCGCCCCCGCCAATGCCTAGATTACAAATGAGTATTTTCATACCTGCGCTCCTTAAGATAAAATAAAGCCACATCATAAAATATCAATATTTAAAAAAAGATTATGCTAAGCAAAAGGCTTCAATCTTTTATGACTCAAAGCTTTTGGGGTGTTTCTTTTGACTTATTGATTTTGCGTTTTTAGCGTTTGTGATAAGGGAGTGAAATTGATGGGTTTTGCTTGATATTTAGTATCTCAAAAGATATTTTTATCTTAATACTTTTAGATTCTTTATTTATTGCAAAAAGATGAAATCCTGTAAGGACAAAAAAAGGTTTCCCTCTCCCTAGCCCAAAAAAGAATAAAGCCTCCGCTTTTTACCTTTACAGGATTACATCTTTTTGCAATCAGGGAGAGAGCCTCACCCTATCCACACTTGCAACATCGGCGGAGGTGAGAGGTATATCCTCGAAACTGCCCTCTTTTTTCCAGATGTTTTGCATCACGATAGCTAAGCGAGAAAGCGGATAGAAATCAACTTATAAAACCCATATTTTGAGCTCATTACATAACCTTAAAGCTCTGCTATTGTCTGCATAGCCCTTGTTCTATATAGCTTTGCTGGGATTTTAAATCCTTATCATAATCTTTGACATTGTCTTTTGCTCCCACTTTACGCGCTCTTTTGTTTAAAAATGTCTTATTGCTACTTATTATGCTCCTTTGAGGCTCATAGCCTTTCAATGTGATACCTGCTATATCAAGCAATGTGTGGATCAAATCATCGCTCATATAGCGTTGATTCTGTGCTTTTTGCAGTTTTTTATATAATGCTGGGTGCTTTTGTATAAAGGTATCGCTCACATAGATGATAAAGGGAATTTCCACCATAAAACGAGAGATTTTAGAATCACTATGCCCGATAAAATTTCTAAAATCATACACTTCCTCGCCGTGATCGCTAAAATATAGCACAAGGCTATCACTCGTAGCAAATCGCTTAATGATTTCACTTAAGATAAAATCGCCATAAAGCGTGGCATTATCATAGTGCATATTCTCCTCTATACTGCCACCACTGATAGAATCTCCGCTATTATGCTGCGTGCAAAGCATATCCTGCTGGGTGAAATGCGCAAACTCAAGCGGATAGCGATTATAATATTTTGCGTGATTGCCCATCAAATGCAGGGCATAAAAATGCTGCTTAGAGTCTGCATAGGCTGGCTGCTTCAAGCTCTCATCAAGCAATTCTAAAATGCTCTCATCAAACTTAGTCGTGCTCATTTTGTCATTGATATTCACAAATTCCACTTCATTGGCGCGTTTAAGGATACTTGCTGCAGCATTACCAAAGAGAGATACGGGCTCTTGATTAGAAATACTAAAAGTATGATAGCCTCCTAGTTTGAAAGCATCGATGATATTAAGAGATTCATACCAAGGTTTTATTGTCTGCTTTGCTTTTGTGTTTGTAGTAGGGATTCCTTGTGAATCTTGATTAGCTAGGGTAAGGGAGAGGGAGAGGGATTCGTGAGTTTGAGCGTGAGGGGAGATAACATCATTAAAAATAAGGAGATTCTTAGGATTATTTGTTTTTAGAGTATTTAATAATGGTGTAGTAGGCAATGGATAACCATAAAGGCTAAGTTTGTTTCTTTGGGTGGATTCTCCTATGACGAGCACGATATTTTCTATATGATTTTTTGCTTTTTTGACTTGGAGTTGTGCAGAGAGGGATTCAAACTTGGCATTGAGGGTTTTGTATTCCTCCATAAAGGTATAGGTGCTATGCAGGGCGCGGTAAATCTGTCTGGTGTAGTTATAGAGCATATCGTGCCAATCCTCATTGAGTGGCTTTGTGTGTGTAAGTGCCATACTAAGGAGGATTCCAATGCTTACAATAAGCCATATAAGAATGCCCTTTATCCTCCTACGCGTTTGTTGAATAGGCTTAATACACCGCCATAGCACAGCACACACAAGAGTGAAACACACATACAGCACACATAGCCCTACACTCACATAGTTATGGAGAAATTCCGCGCTCTCCTGCGGATTAGTTTCTAATGCGACAATGACAAGATAGGAATTGAGATTAGTATCAAATGTATAGAGTAAAAATACATCAATAATAAAGCACACAAGGCTTATGCTAAATATAATCCAAGCTATTGCTTTGCCAAGAGAGTGCGGAAGCAAAGAGAGAATCCAAAAGATGCAAAAATAGCTCACACAAAGTAATAACTCGCGATAAAAAAACGAGCTAAACCAGTATAAATCCCAATGTTTGGTATAGACATAATATTGCGAGCCAAGCAAAATAATGGTATTAAGTAGGATTAAAATAATGCAGATTCTTAAAAGTGTGAGATTATCTAAAAGCTTCATTAGAGTCTCCAAATAATGATTTTATTTCCATAGCACAAATAAGGCAAAGCGATTAAGATAGATTGTAGCCAAACAAACAAAAAGGCGAGTTAATTAATCAATATAAAAGAGCTTTTAGATATAAATGAGGCTATACTAATCGCTTTTTAAATTTAAGGCGGTGTTTTACCCGGATAAATCCTAAAAACTAAATCTGTTTTGTATATGTGAAAGATAAAGGCTGATGTTTTGCCAAGATAATAACACTCACATAATCTGCTGGAATATTATCACGTGTGTTCATTCCCATTAGCACATTTGCATTTTCATCAACTGATAAATGCACCATTTCCATTGCGTCATTAAGTGTATTCATCGGGCAATCAGGGTGCGTTTCAAAGTTTATTAACACACCTTTAGCCCCTTGCATAATACATTTACTAGATTCTATTGCCATACGCATTGCCTCAATGGCTGCGTTATCACCCGTGCCCTCACCAAAGCCAAAAAGTGTCGCACCTTGCCCGTCATCTAGCACAGCTTTTACATCACTCCCATCTACATTTACATCACCCTCATTTTGAGAGCTAAAAATATGTCCTAACCTCTCGTATATCTTAGCATTTTTCTCTCTTGCAACAGATTGTAAAAAATAACTAAAATTTTAGCATTCTGCCCTTAGCATATCCTTGTAAAGATATACATTTGATAATTGAGATCTACACAATTACTTTGATGAGTTTCTAAAGAGTGGCTTTATATGTTTGATTTTGCTTGTGATTGATGTGCGGCTTATTTTGCATTGGGTGATTGTAGGTAGATATAAGAAAGGTAGTGTGCTAAGAGATTTTATATCTTTTCGATAATGTGACTAAGCTCTAGTGTTTTTTGCTTGTAGCCAAGAAGCGTTTTTTCGAGGGTTTCAAGGGATTTAGGGGAGATGTATTCAAGAAGTTCGATAATATGATTATATTTATTATAAAGTGGATTACGCGCATAGATTTTGCGTAAGATCCTTAGAGAATCTGCGTTGCTAAAAAGCTCCTGCTCACTTACATTTAAGGCTTCAGCGATGAAGGGTATCATATCTGCTTTGAGTTCAATATTGCCATTAAGATAGGCATAAATGCTAGAAATCGTAGGTGTCTCACCTGTTTTACTCGCACGCACACCTAAATCAATGAGGCGATTAGCAAGCTCTTTTTTTCTAAGATTTTGCTCTTTAAGTAATTCATTAATTCTGTCTATGACTTTCATTGCACTCTTTATTGCAGGTTTGAAATATTTGAGATTCTAAATCGACGTATTTATGGAGTAAAAAGAGCGAGTATATACCAATGCCTATGATTTGCTTTTCCCTAATACACATACTTTGACACCTTACGTGTGGAATAAGATGCATAACAAGATGCTATTAGATAGGGTAGATTGCATATTAGCACAAGTAGATTCCATCACACTTGCTGAAGATGTGCTAAAAAGCTTTGTAGTGCTTGGCTTGTGTGAGAGGGCAGTGGGTATCCCACAAAGATTCTATGTATATTGTGCTAATGTGGCTTCAAGCACAGGCGAAAGATGGCGCATATTTACGTTGTATGTGTGCTTCGCTTAGAGTGTGGTTTCGCCCTGAAAGTCTTGTGAAGATACTGCTCTATATATGTAGTGTAGGGAGGATAAAGAGATAGATTCTAGGATTTATTTTTTTAGGCGTTTTTTAGAGGCTTGTAATGGTGTCTTTAGCACCAAAATATCATCTCCATATGATTCCATAAGCCAACCACTAAATGTATGGTATCCGTGTCTATTAAGGATAAGATCGGTGATATTAAGTTCTGTAAGAGCCTTAGGCTCATTGATTTTATTAGGAATGTTTTGTGTGATGTGTTCTAGGAGAAATTTTTCTTTTCTCTCTTTAAAGAGCACTGTAAGCATAGGAAGCCGCTTTGGATTATCCTTGTCAAAAAGATGAGTTTCTGGAGGAAGAGATAGCTCTTTTATATGTGGGTTAAATGGTGTATGGAGATAAAGCTGCACTAAGGTGTGGTTGGTGTTTTTAAACTTTGCATTGCTTGCGTTATTGAAATTGAGTTGTATTGAGGGTTTATTGCCAATAAGCCTTTTGGAATCATTTTTATATAAAATTGTGAATTGATCAATAGATGGTGTTATATCTGTATGATAGCCCCAATCTCTTGTATAAGCGATACTGATTAACGTAAAGAGTATAAAAGATAAAAGCCTTGGACACATTATTAATCCTTTTGCTCTATATTGCTGTATAAATTGTAGCAATTAAAACCTGAGAATATAATATTATGTATTGATATGAAGATATTAATTGCATTATATTTTTCTTTTTAGGCATAAAATGAGTTGGTAGAGATATGTTCAAATGCTTGAATTTTGCGCATTGTAAGGTATGCAGTAAGTGGTGATAGAGAGTAGGGAGTTATCTTCATAAAGGTGGCAAAATGTTTTTGGGATAATGCAAGATAATGTTAATCTTTAGAGTATTTATGCTTGATTACTGAAGTGCGGAGGTAAGCCTCATATTAATAAAGGCTTAAGGGAAGTTTTTTAGTTTAATTTTGTGTGCTTTTGGCTTTTTTGGCAAGCGTTTCTTCTGGTGTTGTAGGTTTAGCCCTGATTGTGGGTGTGCTAGGTTTTGACTTTTTGTCTTTTGTTGTACTTTCTTTGGCAGCTTTTTGTGCCTTTTTTTCTGCACGTTTGGCTTTTTTGCGCTCTTCAAGCTGTTTTTGAATCTCTTTTGTAGGATCAAGATGGGTGGATTGATATTGAGAATATGTCCATACAATGCTAGGATCAGGCAAAAGGCATACACTTGTTTGGTCTTTGCCCTCATAGTCAATTTTGCTTAGAATATCACGTGCGACATTAAGACGAGCGCGTTTTTTGTCATTGGTATTAACAATCGTCCAAGGGCAAACGTGCGTATGTGTGCGCGCAAACATCTTCTCAAACGCTTCTGTGTATTGCTCCCATAAATCTAAAGATTTGCTATCAATAGGGCTAAGTTTCCACATTCTAAGCGGGTCAGTTTTGCGGCGCAAAATTCTACGTTTTTGCTCTTCTCTCCCCACATCAAGGAAGTATTTAAAGATAATCATTCCGCTTGAAATAAGCATTTGCTCAAGATTTGATACCTGTGTAATAAATTCTTTGTATTGCTCCTGGGTGCAAAAGCCCATTACTTTTTCTACACCTGCGCGGTTATACCAGCTTCTATCATAAAAGACAATTTCCCCACCACTAGGTAAGGTGCTGATATAACGTTTAAAATACCACTCTGTTTTTTCTGCCTCTGTGGGCTTAGGCAGAGCAACAATTCTGCAGCTCCGCGGATTCATACGGCTTGTTAGGGCTTTTATCGTGCCGCCTTTACCAGCTGCATCTCGCCCTTCCATAATAATGGCAACTTTTTGATTAGTAGCTTTTACCCAATTTTGCAACTTTAAGAGTTCAATTTGTAACTTTGTGAGCTCGTGGATATAAAAATCCTCTTTCATACACCCATTTTTACGCTTATAGACATCTTTTATGTTCGCCTCATTTTCAGGTCTAATGACAATCTGCTTTTCTTGCTTTCCCATAATCCACCTCCTTTATGATGTTTTGAATATTTATTTTAAGATGAGATAGTGTAGTATTTTTTATAAAAAAAATGAAGCAAAAAGTAAGATTTACTCTCAAGGAGTTACCAAATGAAGCCAAAAGATAGCGATTTTACCATACAAATATGCCTAAAGGCGGCACTAGCAGAGGAATCTTTATATCTTTTATGCGCCAAAGGATATAAGATTGGTATCGCAGAGAGCTGCACAGGAGGACTTTTAAGCTATCATTTTACCGCACTTAGTGGGGCATCAAATGTGCTTGATGGGGCGATCATAAGCTATGCGAATACAATTAAATCTTCTTGGCTTGGTGTGAACCAAGAAGATTTGCAAATATATGGAGCAGTAAGTGAGCCTGTAGTGCGAGCGATGTGTGCGGGGATTCTTACACAAAGTGGAGCAGATGTAGCATTGGCTACAAGCGGTATTGCTGGTCCAAGTGGAGGAAGTGCGCAAAAACCTGTGGGTTGTGTATTTATCGGTGCACAGATAAAGGGCAGTGAGGCTGTGGTAATACGCTATCAATTTGATGGCGATAGATACGCAGTGCAATCTCAGAGCTGTACAAAAGCGCTTGAGATGTTAATAGCATTGCTTAAGGCTTGACAAAAAAGAGCAAACTCACTATAATTGCACTCTTTTTTTGTCAAGTTTTCACATTACTATTTTTTGTTTGTAAAAGTTAGATAAGGCAAAACAAATATGACCCGTTAGCTCAGTTGGTAGAGCAATTCCCTTTTAAGGAATGGGCCGTTGGTTCGAATCCAACACGGGTCACCACCAAAATAGAAGTGGCCCCTTCATCTAACGGTTAGGATACCACCCTTTCACGGTGGCTACAGGGGTTCGAATCCCCTAGGGGTCACCACTTTTGTTTTGATGCTTTCTGTTCTCTTTATACTAATGGTCGCTTAGCTCAGTTGGTAGAGCGCCACCCTTACAAGGTGGATGTCACAAGTTCGAGCCTTGTAGCGACCACCACTATTGTGATAATCCGCTTAAACAATATCGCGGGTTGTAGATTCTATAATTGTGGAGCGGTAGTTCAGCCGGTTAGAATACCTGCCTGTCACGCAGGGGGTCGCGGGTTCGAGCCCCGTCCGCTCCGCCACCCCATAAACAAATGTATCAAGCCCTAGCACCTTTATAAAATTTCCTTATATGGATTTAAAATATTCTCCCAAAAAGGCTTTCAGTTTCTATGGGTTTTGCTTTACCCATTAAGTAAACTCAACACTCGATTCTTTTGTTTCTTTTTTAAGGAGGGGAATAAGAGGTAGGATAAGCTACACTTGCACATTTAAGCCCCTCCAGTTATAGAAACAAAGACATAATAGGCTAGAGATTCTATTACCTCTAAAACAATTAGTTTGAAACTAATTGTGCGTTATTTTGTTAGGGTGGGGTAAGGGGGGGGGGTGTATCTAGCAATACAAAGGCTGCATTGCTAGTAGAGATTGCTTAGAGCTTAGACTCATATCGGCGAAGCATATAAAGTCTTTTAAGCATTTTTTTCTTCGCGTTAATCTTTTGCTTTTTGCGCTTTTCTGTTTTTGATTCAAAAAATCTACGGGCACGCACTTCTGTTACTACTAAATTGCGGTCAGTCTGTTTTTTGAACTTTCTGTAAGCTTCTTCAAAAGTCTCGCTTTCTCTTACTTTGATACCGGGCATAATTTCACCTGCTTTCTTTAAATTTTAAATTCAATGTAGGGTGATATTTTACTTAAAACTTTGTTTAAAAAACCTTAAAAGATGCGTTTTTGATTTGACTTTAAAATCTTATGTGAAGCTGTATTGCTCATAACAGATTTAGAATCTCATAATTTTGTAAAAATAATAATACAGATACACTAATAATTTTTTATATCTATTAATAATTTTTATCTATATTTAAACACAAAAATTTTATTCTTGCAACCCAAAACAACATTTAAAGGATTTTAAGATGAAAGTTACACTACTTAAGTTGCTTATGGCATCTTCATTGATGCTCGTATCTGTTCCGGCATTGTATGCCAAGACATTAATTGAAGAAGCAAAAAGTGCAGGATTAGCACCCTTGCCAAAGAATCAAAAAGAAATAGATAAATTTCTTAAAGAAAATAATGTTAAATCAAGTGCCTTTAGTGAAGCAAAAGCAGAGCTTGGAAAAAAACTCTATTTTGATCCACGACTTTCAAAAAGTGGTCTTATCTCTTGTAATACTTGCCATAATCTAGGATTAGGTGGTGCTGATGGGATTACCGCTGCTGTAGGGCATAAATGGAGCCCAAATCATCAGCATTTAAATTCCCCAACTGTATATAACTCTGTATTTAATACGATACAATTTTGGGATGGGCGCGCAGGAAACTTGATTGAACAAGCAAAGGGTCCTATTGAAAATGAAGTAGAAATGGCAACACCAGCAAATCTTGCCGTCAAGAAGATTGCTTCATTACCTGAATATGTGAATGCGTTTAAAAAGATTTATGGAAAAGTAAGTTTTGAAAATATTGCTGATGCGATTGCTAACTTTGAGCGCACATTGATTACGCCTTCTCCTTTTGATAAGTTTTTAGAGGGTGATGAGAAGGCTTTAAGTAAGGAGGCGCAAGCAGGATTGAAGCTTTTTATTGATAAGGGTTGCACCGCTTGCCATACTGGAGTGAATCTCGGCGGCTCAATGCAGCCTTTTGAAGTGACAGCAAAATATAAATTTGCGAAACTTGGAGGTTTTAAAGGAGATCAAAATGGTATGGTAAAAGCACCTACCCTAAGGAATGTAGCTGAAACTGCTCCATATTTCCACAATGGTGCGATTTGGTCGCTTAAAGATGCAATTAAGGAAATGGGAAGTATCCAGCTTGGCATTGCTATCACCGATCAAGAAGCCAAAAGTATTGAAGCATTCCTACATTCACTCACAGGTAAAAAACCTGAAGTGGTTTACCCCCAACTTCCTGCATCAAATGAGCAAACACCGAAGCCTGAACTCTACTAAAAAGCATAGCCCGCAAGGGCTGCTTACTTCAATTTATTCACATAATCACAGGCGAATTGATTTTCTAGCTTACACGCCCGATGGTAAAAATCCTTTGCCTTTGATAAATCCATCTGCACACTTAAACCTTGTTGATAGATTTCTGCACTCATTACACATGCATATAATCTTTGCTCATCGCAAGCTTTAGAATCTAGCTCTAATGCTTTATGGTTAAAAATTTGTGCCTTTGATAAGTCTTTTTTGGTATTTATTCCGTAAAAATAATATGAGCCGAGCATAAAACACGCATTTTCCATATCACGCTCACACATAATGTCTAAATACTCTAAGCCTTTTTGCACATCTTTTGGCACACCTCGCCCATCAATAAGAGCCACCGCCTGTATAGCACACCATTCTATTGCGCCCTCTCTACACGCTTCTATACTATTTTCATAGCCTAATTGATAATATTGTTGTGATTGTTTAAGTTCGTTTTGAGCATTTTTACTATTTTGAGATTTAATTTCATAATAGTTGCCTAGATATAAACACGCTCCGGGGTGCTTCTTATCACAAGCATTTTTAAGGAACTTACTTGCCTCATCGCCATTTTTTACCCACATTACCACGCCTTGATAAAATTCAGCATCAGCACTACGTATTTGCTCGAGCAATGGACTTTCTTGCATTTCTTTTTCCTCTGTCCAAACATTTGTCGCCACCATAAGCATTAAAAGGCAGCATTGAAAAATACTTTTCATTAACTTGTCCTTTTGTTGAGATGGATAAGTTGGGGGAAATCCTGCGATACCATTTGATGATGTGAAAAAAACTGCTCAATCTCAGCCCTTATCACATCTACATCATTCAGGCTATTGACAAGATGGCGAAACTCACTTGCGCCCTCGTGTCCCTTAGCATACGCGTGAAGATTCTTACGAAACATAATCGCCCCACGTTCCCCATAGAATTGTATCATTTTTTCAAAATGCTCCAAAACAAGCTCTTTTTTGACAATGGGGGGAATCTCCTGCGTGCTATGCTTAATCTGCCAAAATATCCAAGGCGTAGTAAGCGCGGCTCTACCTATCATCACACCATTTGCGCCTGTGTGGGCAAGCACCTCTTGTGCTTTTTGTGCGCTATCAATCTCACCATTAGCTATCACAGGCATAGGCACATTTTGCTTAATATGCGCGATAGCATCATAATCAATCCGCTCTTTTTTATACCCATCTGCTCGTGTGCGTCCGTGTATCACTACAAAATCAGCGGATATATCTTTGAGCGCTTGGGCAATTTCATTGGGAATCTTTTTATCAAAGCCTAGCCGCAGTTTAAGGCTTGTGTAGGGCGTTTTAGTACTCTCTTTGATAAGATTTGCTATTTTTACAAGCAAGTTTAAATTCTTAAGCAATCCGCTTCCATTGCCGTGATTGGCTACTTTTGGAGCGGGACAGCCACAATTTAAGTCAATAATATCAATGCCACTTTGAGTATTGAGAATCTCCACTGCTTTTTTTACAACCTCTATTTTTGAGCCAGAAATCTGCACGCTATAAGGCTGCTCCTCTGCAGATTTTTCAATCATTTTAAGAGTTCTTGCATTACTATACACAAGGGCGTGAGAGCTTATCATCTCACTTACCGTAATATCCACGCCAAAGCCTTTAATCACACTGCGGAAAGGTAAATCCGTGTATCCTGCAAGAGGGGCTAACATCAAAAGATTCTTAAACTCTATCATTTAATTTCTCTGCTTGTAGTCCATATAATCAAAGCTTTTAAGAAGCGTGTATGCGCCTTGTGGATTAATCACGCCAAGCGAGGGTAAAGGCACTCCATTAAAGGTATTGTTTTTCACAATAGTATAATGGAGCATATCTTCAAAAATCACTCTATCGCCTACACATAAGGACGTATCAAAGCTATAATCCCCTATCACATCACCTGCAAGGCAAGTAGGACCCCCAAAACGATAGCGATATGCTCCTACCTCCACGCCTTTATCGGCTTCAAAGCCATTTTGATGAGATAGCTTTGTTACATTGGGGCGATAAGGCATTTCAAGGCAATCAGGCATATGTGCTGCGGCGCTCACATCAAGTATGGCAATAGACATTTCATTTTGCACGATGTCTATGACTTCACCTAGTAAGAATCCTACATTCCAACCCACCGCTTCGCCGGGTTCTAAAAACACTTCTGTATGATATTTTGCCTTAAAATCCTTGATAAGCGATATAAGCAAATCACAATTATAGTCTTCGCGTGTGATATGATGTCCCCCGCCAAAATTAATCCATTTTTTACCCTCTATATAGCGTTGAAAATGCCTTTCAAAATGTGGCAATGTCCGCTTTAATGCACTGCTATCTTGCTCACAATGTGTATGAAAATGTAGCCCACTAATACCTTCTAATCCATGCTCTGCCACACCCCGCTCAAATGCTTGAGGTGTGATACCTAGACGTGAGCCTTTAATGCAGGGATTATAAATAGGTGGCTCTACCTCGCTATACAGAGGATTTACACGCAAACCCACTTCAATAGGAGGGAGATTTTGTGCTTGAAGGAGTTGATTTTTTGTATCAATAAGGGGTTTAAAGCTCTGCCATTGCGCAAAGGAGTTGAAAATAATATGTGTGGCATATTGCAGAATCTGTTCCATTTCTTTATGCTTATAGGCAGGGGAAAACACGCATATATCTTTACCTTGCTCTCTCCCTCCTATTTGCTCATAGCCTAATTGCGCCTCGTATAGCCCACTCGCAGTGCTACCGCTTAATGTATTTTTAAGCCTATCAAACACACGCCAAAACGCGTAGCCTTTGAGTGCGAGGAGTATCTTTGCACCGCTATGCTTTTGGATAGAATCTAATAAGGCAAGGTTTGCATTAAGCTTTTCTTCTTCAAGGATGTATGCCGGGGTAGAAATATGAAAAAGTGTCGAGGCAAGACGCATTTTACTTGAGGGCAAATCGTCTCACTGCGGCTTCAATCTCCACAGGATTGGACTTAGAGATAAACTCATCAGCATTGAGTGAGCGCGCCATATCCTCATTGCTACTTCCACTCATAGAGGAATTTACTACAATGGGCAAATGCGCTGTAGCAGGATTAGCTTTAACTTGTTTGATAACTTCAAAACCACTTGCTTCAGGCATTTCAAGGTCTGTGATAATCATACCTATTGAGCTTAAATCTGTGGTAGGGGCAAATAGATAATCAAGCAAATGTTTGCCATTGATAAAGTCGTGATGGACTACTCCAAGTTTATTAAGGATAAGCTGCATAGTGCGTAGCACGGTGGGGCTATCATCTGCGAGCAAAATACTCTTAGTTGTTTCTACTTGAGAGATTTTAGCAATGCCCTCTTCTTTGTCTTTCTCAATCCATGGAAATACATCAAGTAGCATTTTTTCAATATCCACTACTTGCACGAGACGTCCATCAAAATATCGTGTGCGGCTTACAAGCTTGCCATTATGTCCGCCACCGCCTACACCCACACCTTGCTCTATCTCTGTCCATTTTTTATTAAGGATTCTATCTGCTTCATAGATTCTTACACCAATAGTCCAACGTGAAAATTCACAGATCATAATAATGTCTTCTTCTCCGGGTTCTCTTTTCACTCCACAATTACGCAAATCTTTGCCCTTATTGTGAGTATCATAGAAAAACCATTTACGCATATCAATAAGTGGAATAGTTAATTCACGAATGGTGATAAGCCCTTCTACGAGACTATTATTCTCGTGTGTAACAACGGTCAATGCACCATTATATTTAATCACTTCACGAATCTTAAATACATTCACAGCATATAAATCTTTGCCTTTTTCTAAACGAAAGCAAAGGAGTTGTAACTCATTATTTTTGTGAAGACTTGTTACTTGGTCAATTTTTGCCATACTCGTTTTGGACATATTCACCCCTTTAAGATTCTAAAAATAGCCTAGTTTAACACAAAATCACTAAATATAAGTTTATGCACCGTTGCTTCTTTGGTTAGACTTTGTATGAAAGCGCATTTTCATTACAATAATAATCCGCCGCACAATACCATAGATGACATAGCTACTCATCAACACACATAAAGTTTCTTGCGGGCTAATATAGATAATGCCAAGCAGCAAAATAACAGCAATAAATGACTTAAAATTCCATTGTATTTTTTTAAAACTTGGATAACGGATATTGCTCACCATAAGAATACTTACAATAAAGCTTCCCCCTAGCATTAAATATTCATAATGGTATGTTTTAATGAAATCATATTTTAAATCAACAAGTATCCATAACATCACAATCACAGCTGCCGAAGGAATAGGCAAACCGATAAAAAAGTTTGGTTCAGAGATTGAAGTGATATTAAAACGTGCTAAACGCACAGCTCCAAATATAACAAATAATGCAGGAATGCTCGTGCCTAAACGTCCATAGTCTATACCTATATAAAAATAGAGTAAAAAAGCTGGGGCTACACCAAATGCTACCACATCAGCAAGAGAGTCAAACTCTACACCAAATTTACTCGCAGTATTAGTAAGTCGTGCTACTCTTCCATCAAGCCCATCTAAGATCATTGAGAGTAAAATCAGCCAGCAAGCCATCTCAAAATTTGCTTTTGATGCATAGACAACGCTTAATATGCCTAAAAAAATACTTCCAGCAGTAAAGAGATTAGGCAGAATAAAAAGTGGGTTAAACTTCATAAAAATACCCTATAACGCTTTGTAATGCCTTTACTCTATCACCTATGCTTACCTTAAGTTCTACTTCTGCGGCATTTAGCCCTTTTTGTTGAGGAATGTTAATGCGTGTCATACCAGCTTTCATAAAGCCTATGCGCTCACCTACATTTAAATCGCTAGAAGCAAAAATATGATGTGATGAGAAAAAAATAGGATAAAAATCTAGAGTGAATTTTCTGTCCTCCAAGCTTTGAAACGACATAGAGGCATTGAGCAGATTTGTTTTATCTTTAGCGCAGCACGTAAGGCTTAATCCCCTTTTTTCCTGACATTCTCCTTTGACTACATCGTATGGAGCGCGTATTACACCCACATCAATGAAGCGAGTTTCAATAAGAATGTTTATTTCTCCTTCAATGGATTGAATATCTCTTATAATCCCATCGACGGGGGAGGTAAAAGCATTGCTTTCGTTAATATTTGGGATTCTCTCTGGATTGCGAAACATAATAAGCCACAGCACAAGGAGGACAAATAACACAAAAGCACATAGATTCCAATCAAACCATAGTGTAAGCAAAAACGCTCCAAGCAATACTAATGCACCTATCCAGCCTTGTTTTGCAATGATTTGTGTGGTTGTCATAATGTCTCCTTAAGCTTCTTCCTCAATAGGGATAAGGCGAGTTGGTAAATTATGCTCTGCCTCATATTCCTGTATAATCTCTCGCACACGCGCACCATCAATTACTTCTTTGTCAAAAAGTTCGGTTACCATATTTTCAATCGCTTCTTTATAATCGCTTAAAAGTTTCTTTACGTGATTATAACGTTCATCAAGCGTATTTTTGATATGGGTATCAATTTCTTGTGCGAGTTGCTCACTAAATTCTCTCTGCGCTCCACCACCACCAAGGAAAGTATTGCGTTGCTTTTCAAGCACCATAAGCCCACTTACATCAGTCATACCATAATAGCTAATCATAGATTTTAGAATGCCTGTAGCTCGCTCTAAGTCATTGCTCGCTCCTGTGGAAATCTCTCCCAAGAAGACATCCTCAGCTGCACGTCCGCCTAAAAGCACATCGACCTCTGCTATTAGCTCGTGTTTTTGCATAAGGTAGCGATTTTCTTCAGGCGTGTGCAATGTGTATCCAAGTGCTGCCATACCACGCGGGATAATAGATACTTTATTTACTCTATCTGCACCTTTTGTCATCTCTGAAACCACAGCGTGCCCGCTCTCGTGGTAAGCAACAATCTTTTTCTCTTTGGGAGAAATGCGACGAGACTTTTTCTCTAATCCTGCAATACCCCGCTCGACTGCTTCTTTAAGATGTTTCTGGCTTACTTCTTTTTTATTTTCTCTCCCTGCTAAAAGTGCTGCCTCATTGATAATATTTGCTAAATCTGCTCCGGCAAGCCCAGCTGTGAATTTAGCAATCTCGTGTAAATCTACATCACGAGCCAAAGCTACATTTTTAATATGCACCTTGAGAATCTCCAAACGCCCTTCAAAATCAGGCTTATCCACAAGCACTTGCCTATCAAATCTCCCCGGGCGTAACAATGCAGGGTCTAGAATCTCTGGGCGGTTTGTAGCGGCTAATACAATAACCGGAGCAGATTCAGAACCAAATCCGTCCATTTCTGCCAAAAGTTGATTGAGTGTTTGCTCTCTCTCATCATTGCCACCTACCATACTTCCTGCTGCACGGCTTTTCCCAATCGCATCGATTTCGTCAATAAAAATAATGCTTGGTGCATCCTTTTTCGCCATTTCAAACAAATCTCTCACGCGACTAGCGCCTAAGCCCACAAACATTTCAATAAAGCTACTCCCACTCATAGAGAAAAATGGCACATTAGCCTCTCCTGCTACGGCTTTAGCAAGGAGTGTTTTACCCGTTCCAGGAGGTCCTACTAAAAGCACCCCTCGTGGAATCTTTGCTCCCACAGCCGCATAGCGTTCAGGGTATTTTAAGAAATCTACAATCTCTACAACCTCTTCTTTTGCTTCCGCATTACCTGCCATATCATCAAAGCGGACATTGGGCTTTTCAGCATTGACGAGCTTTTTTGCATTTCCCATACCAAAGATTCCCCCACCCATACTCTTTTGCATACGTGCAGTAAGGAACATCCACAACGCAATGATAATGAAAATAGGTAGGAGCATATTTACTAAATCGCCCAAGAAGCTTCCCTCACTAAAGCCACTATACTCGATTTTCTTTTCATCAAGCAAAGGTACAAGCCCCAAGTCAGCTACTTTTTTTGTCGTGTAGAGAATCCGCGGAGAGCTACTAGCCGAATATGCCTTAATATATGTCTGTCCAATACTTACAGAGGCAATTTCACCCCTTGAGATAAGCTCTTTTAATTCATTATATGTAATCTCTTTTGTAACGCTCCCTCCCAAAAATCTATCCGTGAGTGAATCTCCTCCACTAGGGGAAAATAGCTTAAACAAAAGCAAAGCTAGAATTACAAAAATAGCAAATGTAAGAAAAGGATTCTGCTTAAATGGCGGTTTTTTATCATTAGGATTTTCCATATTGTCCCTTTTATTATCATAAAGTTAATTTCAAGGCTACCCACTCATCTTTACAGCGAGTTTCTAGCACATTAAAATCATTAAAAGATTTTATTATATCAAATTTATATTCATCAAGTATCCCTGAAAGTATCAAAAGCCCATTTTTTCTACATTTTGCCTTCAAATCATCGTGTAAAAGATTGAGAACAAAGGGGACGATATTTGCCATTATGACATCATATTGCATAGGCGTATCTAAGGGTGATTGAGCAATGCTACCTTGCCAAATTTTCTTAAAATTGACTTGATTTAATGTAGCGTTTTTACGACTTTCCTCAATAGCGCATTCATCAGTATCGCAGGCATAGACTTCTGCACCAAGCTTACAAGCACCAATGCTTAAAATACCACTTCCACAGCCCACATCAAGCAATGTTTTATTTTGTAAATCTATTTCGCCTAGCAATTCAAGGCACATAGCAGTGCTTGCGTGATGTCCAGAGCCAAAGGCAAGGGCAGGACTAATGATGATTTCTTTATCATTTTTGCCTTGCTTGTGGGAAGATTCTCTCCATAAAGGGCGGATATAGAATCTCCCGCATTGCACAGGCGTAATCGAATCTTTATAGGCTGCTATCCAATCGCAGTTTTGCTTCTCCTCAATATGATAGTAAAATCCTATCCGTTCATTATGTATATCTGTAAGCCAAAGGGCAAAATCCCGTAGAGATTCTATAAATGTGGGCAAATCAATATCATCTCTACCTATGCGACTAATAATTTGTGTGGGTTGCGTGCTTTGTTTAGCTTTTTGTATATCAAAACCTATGCTTTTCCAAGAATCATCATTATAAATAATCGCAAAAGGATTTGATGGGGTTATATCAAGGTATTCAATAGCATAAGAAGTTTTTTGAAGTATAAAATCGGCAAATTGCTCTACAAAGCCATTTGGGTGGATAATAATCTCCCAATATGTTTGTTTATCCAGCCCTTGCATAAAGTGGAAGCCTAGTCCTCATTGACACCTAGCACAACTTCTAATTTTTCTTTCAATACTTGAGGCGTAAATGGCTTAACGATATAGTTATTCACTCCTGCTTTAAGCGCGGTAATCACCTCCGCCTTGCCTCCTTCAGTGGTAACCATAATGATGGGGATAGATGTGTATCGCTCATCGGAACGAACTTTTTTTACTAAATCTAAACCATTCATTTCAGGCATATTCCAGTCGGTAATAAGCACTTGAATGCCTTCAGTGCTATCCATAATCTGCCACGCCTCTACGCCGTGTTCAGCTTCTAAAATATCTTCATATCCTAAACGTTGTAGGGTATTTTTTATAATCCTTCTCATTGTAGAGCTATCATCAACAACCAGCAGTTTCAAATTGTCTCCTTCTTTAATGGCTAGTTTAGAAAATTGCAATTTTAGCATATCTTTTAAACAAGTTAGATTAATCCTTGTATTTTTTTTCAAAAAATATGGATTTTAGCTTAGATTTCATCAAGAATACGACGACAAAATATTATTTTAAGTAAAGATATACTTTAACTTGTGAATTAAATGAATTGAGAATCTTATTTTTTGTTTTGCTCAAACTTTGATTCTATATAATCAGCATTTTATGCAAATCTAGAGACTGAAAATAGCCTACTTATATCTTTAAATCTATGGTTGAATAATTTAATGAAAATGTCATTATCGTATCTGCGATACAATAGTATCAAATCTAAAATTAAAGGAATGTCTATGAAACTGCAAGGAAAAAACAATCTTAGTCTTGCCACACCCCTTTATGCAAAAGATTTAGATGAAAGTTTTTGTATTATTGATATGCGCTATGAGGAAGATTACAAATTGTGTCATATCAAAGATTCTTACCATCTCAATAACCCCTATGATATTTATTTTTTTATAAAAAACAATCCAGATAAAAAATGTGTGCTTGTATGCTATTCAGGGCATACTGCAAGTATCTTAGGTACAGAGCTTATAGGGGAAGGCTTAGAGAATGTATATTTCTATGATGATGAGTTTAGCACACTTACAAATACAAAACTTCAACTCATCGCCAAATAATGTTATAATCTGCGTTTTTATTATCACATACAAAGGAATGTAATGAGTGTTTTGTCTAGTTTGCTGTATATCCTTTCAAATATCAATGTGATATTTTATCTCCTTGCTTTTTTTATTGGAGGGATTCCATTTGGTTGGCTTTTGCTTAAAATATTTTACAAAACCGACATTCGTCAGTCTGGTTCGGGCAGTATAGGGGCGACTAATGTCTATCGAGCCCTAAAAGAAAGAGATGAAAAAAAAGCTAAGATTTTTTCCATTCTTACTATTGTGCTTGATGCGACAAAGGGTTTAATTGTGGTGGCTATTGCTAAAATGCTGGGTTTGAGCTATGAAACGCAATGGACTATCGCGCTTTTAGCCATTTTAGGGCATTGCTATAGCCCATTTTTAGGATTCAAGGGTGGCAAGGGCGTGGCTACAGCAATTGGTTCTGTTTTACTCCTTATTCCTCTTGAAGGTATATGTGGTCTCATTATTTGGGGGGTTGTAGGCAAGGTCTTTAAAATCTCTTCTATTTCATCGCTTGTAGGTGTTTTAAGCGGTATTATACTTACCTTTGTGCTACCTTATGTTCTGCCTTTGCCAGATAGTATTTCTATTACCGCGCAGATTCACACGCATACGCCTGTAGTGCTTATAGGATTACTTATCCTCTATACGCATATTCCTAATATCAGGCGACTTTTTAGTGGGCAGGAAAGCAAAGTATTGTGAAGGAAAGCATTACTCTGTATATTGAGAATCTCACTTGTGAGGCGATTATTGGGGTGCTACCATTTGAGCGGTACACTCCGCAAAAGCTTATTATCGAAGCTGATATTACTTATATGTATAGTCCAGCGCAAGCATTTCTTGATTACGCGCATATATGCAAAAGCATACAACAATACTTACAGAATGGGACTTATGAGCTTTTGGAATCTGCTCTTATTGACATTACTCAAAAACTCAAAACGCAATTTCCAGCGATTTGCACTCTTACACTCTGTATCAAAAAGCCCAATATCTTAGACTCTTGCATTGTGGGAGCAAGTATCACACGACATTTTAAAGATTCTTGCTCGCATTAAGATTCTAGCAAAAGACATCTTCTTACTAACGCGTAGTTGCTATATCTTCACATAGTGGCGTTATCTCGCCAATACGTGGTGTAATGAGCGTGAAGGGCAGTATCTTGCCTCTCTATTGTAGAGGGCATATAGACTTTGCAAAGGCTGCTTCCAGCTATGTGGTGCAAGGGCAAATTTGCTATTATGAATAGGCATAAACTTTTTTGCAACATAAATCAATCCCTACCCGCACGAAGCTATCGCTTTGGCAATGCTTTTATATCACTTTGAATACTTGGAATCGCCACCTTTGGCGGCAAACACGATTGCAAAAAGAAAAGACAATACAGAATCATTGCGATGCGTGTAAGATTCTATAATACCTTGTTCTATGGAATACTAGATAGGCTCATAGGATGATTGTGTGCCTTACCACAATAGAAATGTGGTGATTGTGCGATAGAATCTTTATGTGAAGCTAACATCAATATGCCCTTAAAAGTCCAATAATCATTTTGCACCACCTTAGATTTATGATTTAGCAAAGACATAATGAAATTAACTATCTTGCCTTTATTTTGCTATAATGCCTTACATCACAATCACAAAGGGGTAATATGAAAATTTTAGTGATTCAAGGACCAAATCTTAATATTCTAGGACATCGTGAGCCACATATCTATGGGCATTTTACATTAGAGCAGATTCATAAAAACCTATCCAATCAGGCAAAGCAAAATGGCACAGAATTAGAGTTTTTTCAAAGCAATTTTGAAGGCGAGATTATCGATAAATTGCAAGAGTGTATCGGTGGAGAATACGCAGGAGTAATTATTAATCCCGCAGCATTTACGCATACTTCTATTGCGATTGCTGATGCAATTGCAAGCTGCGGTGTGCCTGTGATTGAAGTGCATATTAGCAATATCCACGCACGTGAGGAATTTCGTGCAAAAAGCTATACAGGTGCAGCGAGTGCAGGAGTAATTACGGGCTTTGGTGCATTTGGCTATCATTTGGCATTGATTGGAATCTTGCAAATTGTTAATGAAGTGCAAGCCCTCAAGGCACAGCAGGCACAAAGCAAAAAAACATGAAAAAAGTAACTCCCCCACATACCTACCTCATATTTGATGAAAACGCACAATATTATGAATGTGGCTTTAGCTGCGATAATGCGTTAATCTTGCGGGTGGGAGAAGAGTGCTATTTTATTACAGATTCCCGCTATACCCTTGAGGCAAAGCAGCATTCCTATGCAAGTGAAGTAATAGAATCTACAGATTTTATTCAAAGCACACAGGCGATATTGCAAAAGTTGCGAGTAAAAAATATTATTTTTAACCCCCGAGAACTAAATCTAGCCTTTTATGATCGTCTTAAACTAGCCCTTGATAAGATTGATTGCGCCCTAGAGCCTAGAGATAACTTCCATCAGCTTTTGCGTATCAAAAAAACGCCCAAAGAAATTGCCCTTGTCGCTAAAAGTCAAAAGCTCAACAAAAAAGCTTTCAAGCATTTTGCAAAATATATAGGCAAGATGTTTAAAAAATCTCCTAGTGAAAAGCAGCTTCATTACCAAGCTATGCAGTTTTTAAGTTGTTTTGGGGAGTATGATTTAAGCTTTGAACCAATTGTAGGTATTAATGCCAATGGCGCAAAGCCCCACGCTCTGCCTAGCCCTAAGTGTTTTTTGACTAAAAATGATATATTGCTTTTTGATGCGGGGATTAAATATAAGCGATATTGTTCGGATATGACGCGCACAGCGGCGATAAGAGACGAGGTGCATTTCAGTAAAAAACAGTATTTTAAAGATAAATTTATGCAAAAAATCTATGATATTGTGCTAAAGGCACAAGAAGAGACTATCGCTAAGGTGAGGAGCGGTATGAGTGGCAAGGAGATTGATAGCATTGCACGAGATGTGATTGAAAAAAGTGGCTATGGGGCATATTTTATCCACAGCACAGGACACGGCGTAGGGCTTGATATACACGAACTCCCGCGCATATCGCGTTTGAGTGATGATATTATCGAAGATGATATGATTTTTTCTATTGAGCCGGGCATTTATCTGCCTAATGAATTTGGCGTGAGAATCGAGGATTTAGTCGTTATGAAAAATGGTCGCCCAGAGGTGTTGTAATGCTATGGATATGTTATGAGTGAGCTACAAGATTCTAGGCATTCTATGGGTTTATTGCAGATTTGCCAGAGTGGCGAATTAGGACTTTTAGAGTCTTATACAGCTAAGCGATACGCGCTTAATATGGATTTTTTCTCCTTGCTTAACACAAAGCTTTTTAATGCCTTGAAAGCCCCCATTAAGCAATACAATCTCTATTTACATAATCACAATATCAATATCATTGATGTGCTTTCTAAGAGCTTTGTATATCCCACAAGAGCAACAGATGGAGCACTTAAGCACACTATGTTAGAGCAAAATCTTGCCCTAGCGGAAAATCCGCTCAATAATCCCGCCTACACAATTTACACAAATAATCTAGCTCTTCATAAGCTTGATGAGGAGAGCCTCCCGCTTACTGCAAGTGCTTGTAATCCTATGATTGATATGATGCTAAATGACTTTGGCGGGGCTAATCGCTTTCATCTGCCTACATATTTTTTGCCTAATATGACGATTTTTGGGCTTCTTGGGGGTATGTTTTTACAATTTTTGCTTGAAAAGGGCTATTTTTTTCATTCACTTTTACTTTTTGAAGAAGATATGGATTTGTTTAGAATCTCACTCTATTTTGTGGATTATCCGCTTTTATTTGAGCGGGTGAATGAACACTCCTGCTATCTTTTTGTGAAAGATTTGTTAAACAAGGAATTTGTGCAGCATTATTTTACGCATAAGCGTATTACAAATAACTTCTTGCGCTTGGAGCTATGCTTGTATGATAGCCCTAAGCTACAAAACGCACAAGAGCAGGTAGCGCAAAGCTATGCGGTCAATGCACGTGGTTGGGGGAGCTTTGATGATGAGATGATAGGGGTGAAAAATACCTTTATGAATCTTGGGAAGCAAGAGAGGCTTTCCTATCCTATTTTGAATCTTCCCAATCGCGTGAATGCCCCTATTTGTGTGGTGGGTAATGGCTCGAGTTTAGACCATTTGCTACCCTTTATTAAGCAAAATGCGCACAATATGATTATTTTTAGCTGTGGTACGGCTTTAAAACCGCTTAAAAATGCGGGAATTAACCCTGATTTTCAAATAGAAATTGAACGCATAGCCTATCTCAAAGATGTTTTAGAATCTGCGCCATTAAGCGATACCACGCTTTTATGCGGCAATATGGTGCAGCCTAGCGCGATAAGTCTTGCTAAAGAGGCTTATATGTTTATGCGTGGGGGAAGTGCAAGTGCGTATTTTAATGCTGCAAAAAGTGTGATTGAGTTTGCCGCGCCTTATGTGGGGAACGCGGGATTTGCTCTAGCGTGTTTATTGAGCGATGAGGTGATTATTTGCGGACTTGATTGCGGCTATATTAAGGGCAAAGCAAAACACGCGCAAGGCTCATACTATAGAGAAGAAGAAAGCACAATACCCAAAAACGCCTATAAAGTACAGGGCAATGGAGAGTATGAAGTATATGCAGATGCGCTATTTAGTCTATCAAGTGCGATGATGACTAAGGCGATAAATGTTTTTAAGCCTAAACTTGTAATGAATCTTGGTAGTGGAGCATATATCCGCTGCACACATGCGGTAAGTATAGATGACTTCACGCTCCGTGATATTGATAAGCATAAATATATAGCCGAGCTTAAAGGCTATATGTGTGCGGATAGGAATGCTGTGTTTAAGCATAAGGGATTTTATGAAGATGAAGTCAATGCCTATAAGGAGGCGATATTGGGGGCTTTGCGTCAGGGTGTGGAGGGAAGAAATGGAATCGTGTCAAACAAACGTGAGCTATTTACGCGTATTGATAGCATTCACGCTCTCTGCCTTAAGCAATCCGCACGGCTGCCATTTGTAGGCATACTCTTTGAGGGGAGTATCTCCCACATACTGCATACGATGATGGTATGTGCGCTTCATATTCCTAATGATGATATTGCGCTTTTTTATGCGCGATGTGTGGAATTAGCAGAATCTGCACTTAATAAAATGGTAATGAGCTACAAAATGCTACGTATCGGGGCTAGGTAATTTATCCAAACGTATGTAAGATTCTGTAAGCACCCAGCATTATAGAATCTTAAATCGCCTTAATCGCGCTGCATTGAACACCACACTAATGCTAGAGAGGCTCATTGCCAATGCGCAAAACATCGGGTGCAGAAATATCCCAAATCCACCTAGCGCGCCCATTGCTAAAGGGATAAAAGCGACATTATAGCAAAAGGCAAAAACAAGATTGCTCTTTATATTCGCAATACTCGCCCTTGCCAACGCGTATGCGTTATAGACGCTCATCACTTTATGATTATAGATTACTATATCCGCGCTTTGCATAGCTATATCGTGTGGGGAGCTAAAGGCTGCTGATGTGTGCGCAAGGGCAAGGGCTGGAGCGTCATTAATACCATCGCCCACCATAAGCACCTTATGCTGCTTTGCTTTTTCTTTAAGAATACGCATTTTATCCTGCGGCATTGCCTTAGCAAATATGTTAGTAATTCTAAGCGCTTGAGCGATTCTTTGTGTATTGGCGGCATTATCCCCGCTAATGAGGGTAGATTCTATACCCTTAGCCCTAAAATGCGCTATTGTCAATGCTGCATCGGGCTTCACATAATCCTGTAAAGAAAATTCCGCAAGGAGACAATCATTTGTAGCAAGGTAGAAAGTAATTTTGTCTGCCTGTGTGTGAAGCTGACTATGTAAGTGCGGCGGGATTATCCCAAGAGTACCAAGCATATAGGAAGTGTTGTTGATAGTGGCTTTAATGCCTTGCCCTAGGATACTTTGCACCTCACTTATGGGATAGAGGGTTGCGTTTTGGCTTAAAGGGTGCGTTTGAAAGGCTTGTGCGATGATATGTGTGCTCGTAGATTCTAGAGTATAAGCTAGATTAAAAATCTCCTGCTCACTCTTTGATGTATCATATATACGAATCTGCTCTATGCTTAAGCCTTGCGTGAGTGTGCCGGTTTTATCAAAAGCAATATGTGTAATTTCACTCAAAGTTTGCAAACTCTTAGCATCCTTAAAAAACACGCCCATTTTGTTTGAAACACTTTGCGCGTGGAGAATCGCCATTGGCGTGGCAAGTCCCAACGCACAAGGGCAGGAAATCACAAGCGTAGCGATAAAGATACTCAAGGCAAATTCAAAATCCCGCATACCCCACCAAAACGCCCCCGCAGCTAAAGCTAGACATATCACAAGCGGCACAAATACCCCCGCTACCTTATCTGCAAGTGAAGCGATAGGGGCTTTGCTCTCTTGGGCTTTTTCCACGAGATGGAGAATCTGTGCCAGAGCGGATTGCTTGGCATTTTTCTCTGCACGGACATACAGCACACCATCAAGGTTAATGCTTCCTGAAAAGAGCACATCGTTAGGACGCGCTAAAATAGGGAGAGACTCGCCATTAATCGCGGCAGTATCGAGGCTACTCTCCCCCTCTATTACCACGCAATCCACCATAATCATCTCTCCGGGCAGAATCTTTAGTATATCCCCTGCCTTCACATCTTGAGTAAGGATGCTCTCACAGGGTGCATTTGAAAGTGAGTGAGATTCATTTAAGCACACTTTTTGCAAGTTCTTTTGATTGAGTTTTAGTAGTAAAGAAGCACTATCAAGCGCATCTTTTTTGGAGTTATTCTCAATGTTTTTTCCCACCAGCACAAGGGTGATAATCACGCATACGCTATCAAAATATGTATGAGTTTCTATCCCAAATAGCCCTTGCAGACTATATATAAACGCACTGCTTGTCCCAATGGCAATGAGTGAATCCATATTAGGATTACGTATAAAAAGGGCTTTAAACCCGCGCAAGTAAAACCCTCTGCCAATGTGCATAACCACAAGCGTGAAAAACAGCATAGTAGGGTAGCTCACACTAAAAGGGATATGCCATAAATGCAACATCTCTCCCCAAGAGAGCAAAAGCACTATGAATGTAGAATAAATGCTTAGAGTAAGCCTCCTGCGTGTGTTTAAGAATCGCGCGTCTAAAAATTCTATAAAATCATTGAGTTTGATAAAAATATTGTGCGTAGGATTTGGGGTGTGTGGAGAATCTGTATCGCCTAAATGCGGTTCATAGCCCATCTTGCGTATAATGGCGAAAATCTCCTCAAGGCTTGTTTGGCTTTCATCATAGCAGATATGTGCCTTTTTACTGATAAGATGCACATCTATGCTGTGGCAAAAGCTTTTACGTTTCAATGCGCGTTCAATCCCACTTGAACACGCCTGACAAGTCATTTGTTCGATATAAAATGAAGCCTCTTTCATTAGCAATCCTTTCATTGAAATTATAACGATTATGGCATATATTTGTAAATATACATATAGGAGGTATATGTATATTATCTTATGAATTTGTTATCTAGCACATCGTTTTTACTCATAGAATCTTGATAAAACGTATAGATATTTGTCGAATGAAAGATTAAAAATATTTTTATTTTAATGTTTGATGTTGGCTGCAATAAGATAAAATCCCTACAAAAATAGAATATCCCTTTCTCTAGCAAAGGTTTTATTTACCATTGAGAGGAGAGCAAACAAATAATCTAGTCAATAGAGAAAAATGCGATTATTCTTTCCTCTTTTGCCTAAGAATATACCCCACTGCTTAATTCCTCTGCACTATAAAGAAAAGTGAAGATTAAAGCTATCCTTTGCCAAAGGGAATGTATGAGGAAAATAAGCAATGAACTATCCTCTATTTTGAGAGAAAAGTGGATAGCTTTTTACTTTTTTGCAGAATCTGCTACATCATATATTTTTGTGCTTGTAATTTATAAAAGAAAGGTTTAAATGACACAAAGCAGGAAAATATGCTCTGTATCTATCTGCCTTGCAGATACTTTGCTCATTTTCTATGGGGTAAAACTATGTGGTGTGTAGTGCAAGGGTGAATAATAGGGAGCTACTTGCGTAATTCTTTAATACGAGCAGCCTTGCCTTTTCTTGTGCGCAGGTAGTAGAGTTTAGCTCGTCTCACACGTCCTATACGTAATACCTCTATGCTTTCTAAACTTGCGCTATAAAGGGGAAATGTCTTTTCCACACCGATGTTATTTGCACCGATTTTTCTTGTTGTGAAAGTTCTATCCACGCCATTGCCACGAATAGCGATACATACACCCTCAAAATATTGCACCCTGCTTTTATCGCCTTCTTGAATCTTAATCCCTAGTTTTAGAGTGTCCCCTGCCTTAAATTGTGGCACTTGCTTATCGCCAATTTGCATATCATTAAAGCTTTGTATATAACGATTTCTCATAACTATTCCTTTCTATTCCCACGCTTTAGAGATGTTTGATATGTTTGATACAAATCTGGTCTAAAATACTTTGTCTTACATATCGCCAAGCGTTTTTTTAAGCCGCTGATTTTACTATGA
The DNA here is from genome assembly GCF_039555295.1 of Helicobacter mastomyrinus. Taxonomy (NCBI): domain Bacteria; kingdom Pseudomonadati; phylum Campylobacterota; class Epsilonproteobacteria; order Campylobacterales; family Helicobacteraceae; genus Helicobacter; species Helicobacter mastomyrinus. The sequence continues at coordinate 1,240,922 of NZ_CP145316.1, forward strand.
TTTCCCTTTAAATACACTGAAGGCACGGCGGAAAATGATGTGTTATGAATCTTTGCAAAATTAGGTGCTTCAAGCAGATTTTCCCCGAAGCTCTCACCCTGTAGAGATTGAGCATTCCCCAGCACCCCATCAATAAATCTTGAAATGCTATCACATAGCATAAGCGCGGGTAATTCCCCGCCCGTGAGGATAAAATCCCCTATGCTAAAAACTTCATTAGCATATTCCTCAATCACACGTTCATCAAAGCCCTCATATCGCCCACATACAAGACTTATGTGCTCTTTATGGCTTAAACGTGCGGCGTCATTGTGATTAAAAGGCTTCCCACAAGGACTTAAAAAAATGATATGTGATTGTTTGAGTGGTGCTAATGCTTTACTTAAAACATCAGCTCTCATCACCTGCCCCGCACCCCCGCTTATAGGAGGTTCATCGACTTTTTTATATTTATCAAGGGCGTAATCACGGATATTGATACATTCTATTTCAATGTAACCATTTTGTATGGCTCGTTTGAGTATGGAATCACTAAAGTAAGATTCTATCAGTGCAGGGAAAAGACTCAAAAAAGAAAATTTCATTATCTTAGCTTTCTTCAAGGAGTGCTAGGGCATTGCGCGTTATCACACCTTGAGGAGAGAGAGATAGCACAAATTGTGCGATATTAGGGATAAGAAATTGTTTGCTTAATCCCTTACTTACAAGCATAGAATCTGTGGCTATGATGAGATAATCCAATGTGCCGATACGTTCAATATCTGTGATCACTCCGAGTTTCATATTACTCTCTCCTAGCGTATCACAGACGCTCACGCCTATCATCTCCTGCCATAGATATTCCCCCTCTTGCAATCTACACATCACCCTGCTCTCCTCAAGGGTAGAGTATAGCTCACAGTTCACAAGCTTACTTGCACTCTCACGTGAGGTATAGCCCTCAAAACGTACAAGATTTTGTGTAGCATTGTATGAATGGATGCAAAGTGTCTCAAATGTAGCAGTATGAAATGTGGCTTTAGGGGTAAAAATAGCAGGGAAATCGCTTATAATGAAGAGTTTTAAATCTCCTTTAATGCCAACGACCCGCCCGATTTTAGCGACTAAAAGAAGAGAGGATTGCTTTTTTGGCTCTTTGGGCATTTAGATTCTAATGGGCTTGCACGGCGATTCTATAACTTCTACCATTTTTGGCTTTTGTGCTAGAGATAAAAGTTTTGAGTGAACCTACCATCTTGCCATCTCGCCCTATGAGTCGTCCCACATCTTGTGAATCAGCAAGGATAAGAATCTCACGAGTATTATCTTCTGCATCTTGTATTTGTATATCTATTGCCTCAGGTTTATTAGCAATTTTTTTTGCATATTCTCTAATAAAATCTTCAACCATAATTACTTCTTTATTGTTTTAGTTATTTTGCAGTGAGTTTTGCCACCCTTTCGCTCATCTTTGCACCTACGCTTTTCCAATACTCCAAACGTGTAGTATCATACTTTACAAGTGCTGGCTCTACCAAAGGATTGTAGTATCCTAAAGATTCTATCCAGCCGCCATCGCGCTTTTTGCGAGAATCTGTTACAACAATGCGATAAAAAGGTTTTTTCTTGCGTCCCATTTTAGTAAGTCTAATTACTGTTGCCATCTCATCTCCTTAAGTTTTGACTTTTTAAGTAGCGCATTATAGTGTGTTTTGCTTAAAGCATAATTTAATTTTGATTCCCAAGTAATGCATGTTGTCCTTGGCTGATTCAAAATAACTTAAATCTTTTAAGCAAAAAATGGAGCGATTATAAAGCCTAGAGCCACAGAGAAGCTAATAGCAAGTATTCCGGGCAAAATAAAGCTATGATTAAACACATATTTGCCAATACGTGTAGAGCCTGTATCGTCCATTTGCACTGCACCAAGTAGGGTAGGATAAGTGGGCAAAACAAAGAGGGCGGAGACAGCTGCAAAACTCGCTACGATAATATATGCAGAATCTGTATTAGCCGCAGTGATTCCAAGTGCGCCAATTACCACAGGCATAATCGCCTTAGCTGTTGCCGCTTGTGAGTAAAGCAGCATACTTGCAAAAAATAATGCTATGGCTAAAAGTGCAGGATAATCCTCTACTAGAGCTCCAGCTAAATCTCCAATTTGTTCTTTGTAGCCGCCTACAAAGGTATTGCCAAGCCACGCTACACCCAGCACACATATGCAAGCCGTCATTCCTGCTTTAAAAGTGCTTTGTTCAAAGAGTTTGCTACTCTCAATTTTGCAGAACATCGTAATTAATGTCGCAATCAGCAGCATAAAGCTCATTATTGCACCATCGCGAGGCAATCGCACAGGGTCAATGTAGCTTTTTACCATTGCACTAAGATTTGCTACTATGCCGTCTTTTTGCGCCCAGTCAGCAAGGATAGAATCCACATTTTGCTCTAAGTCTGCAAGGCTAGATTCTAAACTCTCAAGGGCTTTTTGATTTGCATCATTTGCAATCGTATAAAGCGCACTCTTTGCTTCTTTAAATGGGAAAGTCGCCGTTAGATTTGCCTCACCCTTTGCCACACTCGCTTTAATCACACTTTTAGAATCCATATAAGCTTTTTTCAAAGATTCTAAACTCGGTGCAACTGCATTAAATTCCTCTTTGTTCAAATTTTCCTTTGCTTCTTTTACAATAGAATCTACTCTATCATCAAAATAATACGCAGGGATATTTTTGCTTACTGCATTAAGTATGGGCTTACGCACGACATCAGAAATAGAAGTAGCATAAATTACCACACAAAGCACACCGATAAGGAAAATTGCTACGCTTAGCTTTGCCCCCTTTTTAAGCTCAATATGCTGTGCACCCATAGGAGCTTTGACAAGTCCGGCTTGAAGGCGTTCTTGATAGATGAGGTCTTTGCTCAAATCAAGCGGAAAAAACTTGCTCATCACAAATGCAGTGAGCATACACGCACTAAATGTAGTGATAAGCCACACAAGAAGTAGGGTAGGGTAGTTCCAGCCAAGTGGCTCTAGCACACCTGTCATATATACTACTGCCGCGCTTACAGGAGAAGCGGTAATGGCGATTTGGCTTGATATCACAGCGATAGAAAGCGGGGCAGAGGGTTTGATATTTTGTTCCTTTGCTACTTCTACAATTACAGGTATCATTGAAAAGGCAGTATGTCCTGTCCCAGCTAGAAATGTGAGGAAGTAAGTAACCGTGGGTGCGAGGTAGTTGATATATTTAGGATTCTTGCGCAAGATTTTTTCTGCTATTTGCACCATATAATCCAAACCACCAGCTAATTGCATAGCAGCAATAGCTGCAATCACAGACATAATAATTAAAATAACATCCCAAGGAATATCCCCGGGCTTCATACCAAGTATAAGGCATAGCACCACTACGCCAAAGCCCCCAGCATAGCCTATTGCCATACCTCCAAGCCGAATACCAATAAAGATTGCCCCAAGCAGCACTGCTATTTGCAAGATAAGAAGTATATGTTCCATAAATATCCCCTAATATAAATTAAAATAAGGTATGTCTTAAAGATTCTTAATAATTGATGCTTAAAATCTTTAAGGTTTGTAAAAAGGATCTATGCAAAAGGTGAGTGTTTTTGAAACTTCGCCTTATCTTCTGCACTCATATGTGGATTAAGCATATTTTTGGGTTGGAAAATTTCATCAAGTTGCTCTTTTGTGAGCAATTTGCGCTCAAGGGCGATTTCTTTAACAGGTTTGCCTGTTTGCAGAGATTCTTTAGCGATAGAAGCGGAATTTTCATAACCAATATAAGGATTAAGCGCGGTAACAATACCAATGCTGTTATACACAAAATCACTGCATACCTTTTCATTTGCGGTGATCCCATCAATACATCTACTCGCAAGTGTGAGCATAGCATTTCTCATCATAGAGATAGAATTAAACAAACCATAGGCAATTACAGGCTCAAACACATTGAGTTGGAGCTGCCCACCTTCACTCGCAAAGCTCACGGTCACATCATTGCCAATCACGGCATAGCAGACTTGATTTACTACTTCAGGGATTACAGGGTTCACTTTACCGGGCATAATGGAGCTTCCGGGCTGCATTTTAGGGAGGTTGATTTCATTTAATCCCGCTCGAGGTCCAGAGCTTAAGAGTCGCAAGTCATTACATACTTTAGAGAGTTTAACGGCTACACGTTTAAGCACGCCGCTCACTTGCACATACGCGCCAGTATCTTGTGTCGCTTCAATCAAGTCATCTGCGGTTTGGAATGGGTGTCCTGTAACCTCACAAAGCTTTTTTTGCACGATTTTTGGATAATCAGGGTGAGAGTTAATGCCCGTGCCAATGGCTGTGCCGCCCATATTAATTTCAGTGATAAGATTTCTTGCTTCAAGCACTCTAGCAATGTCTTCCCCCATCATTACTGCAAATGTGTGAAACTCTTGTCCTAATGTCATAGGCACGGCATCTTGGAGCTGAGTGCGCCCCATTTTTAGCACATCTTTGAACTCTTTTGATTTTTTTTCAAATGAAGATTTTAAGACTTCCATATCCTTTGCTAATGCAGAAAGCTCATCATAAAGGGCTACATGGATAGCTGTAGGATAGGAATCATTAGTTGATTGTGAAAGATTTACGTGGTCATTTGGGTGGCAGTATTGATACTCGCCTTTTTTATGCCCCATAATTTCTAAAGCGAGATTAGCTACCACTTCATTTGTATTCATATTAGTGCTTGTTCCTGCCCCTCCTTGAATCATATCTACGACAAATTGATCTCTTAGCTCCCCAGCAATTAACCTATCACACGCTTTGCAAATCGCGTCCTTTTTTGCATCATCAAGCAGATTAAGCTCATTATTTGCTAGAGCCGCTGCTTTTTTGACTTGTGCAAATGCCTTAATGAAACTAGGATAGCTACTTAGCTTATCGCCCGTGATATTAAAATTTTGTAATGCGCGAAATGTTTGCACCCCATAATATACATCATCTGTGATTTCAAGCTCACCGATAAAGTCGTGTTCTACTCGATTTCCCATAATAGTCTCCTTATAATTTTGATTTTTTGTTTTAAAACTATGCCTAAATCAAAATTATATAAATTTAATAATGACAGGATTTAAAAGATGAGTTTTTAGATTTTAAACATTTTAGTAACACCTAAATATCAAATAAATTGACACAAAAAGACAAATTTTTCTTAAATCATTATTTTGGCATTTTTAAATTTCCCATCATACTCATAAGTTCTTGCATACTGCCCTTTTGGGTAAGCTTTTTTGCCATTTTGGAAGCTTGGTCAAACTGCTTAATGATACGATTTATATCGCTTACCTCTAGTCCGCTCCCAAGTGCTATCCTTTTGCGCCTTGAACCATTGAGTAGGCTAGGATTCTCACGTTCTTTTTTTGTCATAGAATTGACCATAGCACGGATATTTTTCACCTCACTTGATTTATCTAAATCCACATCTTTTAATGCACTTGCCATATTGCCAAGCCCGGGTATCATAGAGACAATTTGGCTCATCGAGCCAAGCTTTTTAACATTTTCAATTTGTGCGATAAAGTCCTCAAAGCTAAACTGCCCCTTCTTGAGCTTTTTGGTAATTTGCTTAGCTTCATCTTGGCTTATCACACTTGCTGTTTTTTCTGCTAAGGAGACTATATCTCCTACTCCCATAAGGCGCGATATGATTCTATCAGGCAAGAAAACATCAAAATCAGCGACCTTTTCTCCGCTTCCTATGAATTTGAGTGGAATACCGATTTGATAAGCGATGGAGAGGGCTATACCGCCTTTTGTATCGCTATCAAATTTAGAGAGTATCACACCATCAATGCCAATTTTTTCATTAAAATGTCCCGCAGAGCGGATACCATCTTGCCCACTTAGTGAATCTGCTACATAGAGGCATTCTGTGGCATTTATTGCTTTTTTTACTGCGGCTAATTCATTCATTAATGCTTCATCAATAGCCAATCGCCCAGCACTATCGACAATCACTACATCATAATGTCCCGCTACAGCTTTTTGTCTCGCTTCTTTAGCTACGCAAATCGCGTCATTTGGCTTACTTGCAAGATTGGGCGTGAAAATATCTACTTCTATGCTTTGGGCGAGTTGGCTAAGCTGCTCGATAGCCGCTAAACGGTGCAAATCACAAGCTACAAGCAGCACTTTTTTACCTCTTTGCTTCAAATAAAGCGCGAGTTTAGCACTCGAAGTGGTTTTACCGCTTCCTTGTAAGCCCACCATCACAATCACACTTGGCGGAGTGGGGGAAAAGCTAATGCCATAGCCTTTTGATGATTGCAAAATATCTGCTAGGGCGTGTTGCAGAGCGGCACTAAAGCTCTGTTTGCCTATACCTGCTTGTTTTGTGTGCTCTTGCACGACTTGCACGATATGTTTTGTAGCCTTATGATAGACATCATTTTTAAGCAATGTCTTTTTTAGCTCCTCACATGCTCTTTGCAATGCCTTCTCATCATCGCTAAAGCGAATCTTATTCATAATGCTCTTAAACGAGCTTGTCAGGGTGTCAAACATCATTGCCTCCTTTTTATTTGGATATTATAGTGTAGAAAATATAAGATCCTACTTGATAATCTAAAAGTGTATAAAATCATAACTATTGTGTTTATACACTGCATTATGGTTAAACTTTTTGCTTTGCTTTTTTGATAAATAAAGAGAGAGGGGGTGTTATTCTCTCAATTAGCATATTTCTTTTTCTCTAAGCTTGCTCTAAAACTAAGGAGAGTCTATGCTTCTTATTGTTTGCAGAGGATAATTTGCTTTTTAGCATAAAAAAGAGTGCCCTCTTTCTGTCAAAAGCAGAGTATAGCTTATGGTTTTCTCATTACTTAGTTGTGAAGATTGGGGGAATTGCTTCAAAATTCTCATCTTTTAATGAGGAAATCTAAAAATTATGAAGGCAAAAAGTTTTGAGATATTTATATTGTAAAACTCGTTTATAGAATCTGGCTTTTAGAATGCTAAAAGTTGTCAAAGCTGTTTTTAGGTGTAAGTATGAACAAGATTGGTGTATGTGTATTTTTGCTTTCAAGATTTCGCCGTGCTTTGGAATAATCATTTTTTTATTTAATTAGACTTAATAACTCTCAAGGAATGGCACATTTATCGATAAGATTTTTATGTTCTTGTAATTCTTGTTCTTTTTTTACATCATTTTGAGGGATAAGACCAAAGGTTTCCTTGGCGTTTGCACAATCTTTAAGCTTGTAATATCCCCAAGCAAGGGAATCAAGGTAAGCAGGATTAAGCGGTGAGATCTCTAAAGCTTTTTTGACATGTCCTACCCCCTCTTTTATGTCAATATCATAATCAATCATCAAATACCCTAGAAAATTAAGGAAAAATCCCACTTCACTACTTTGGAAGTTTTGTAAAGAAGCATTAAGACGATGATCTTTGGGTGTGTCTTTATCAGGTGTTTGCATAAGATTCAGGGCAGTTTTAAGTTTCTCTGCAATACTATGTATTTTTGTCATATTATGCTTGTTTTCTAAGGATTCAAAGGCGTAGATTTGCTCTAATGCTAAATAATAAGGATTTTGATTTTCCTCATATAAATATTTTGCCTGTAAAGAAGCGTTGAGATAATCTTTTTGTGCGACATACAAATCTAAGAGAATCTGTCCTTTAAAGGGGAATTGTGCGGCAATATTTGAAGCCTGCTTGAATTTTTGCTGATAGGCATAAATAAGAATAAGATTACGTGCATTCTCAATCGTAGGGTTTTCATTAAATATATGTTCAAAAAACTGCTCTATTTTATCAACCTTGGCAAATCTCGCATATACATCAATGCTAAATTTACAAAAGCTCCCAGTGCAGCCATAAGATTCAATATGTGAATCTAAAATTCGCAATGCCTCTTTTTCGTGGGATTGTGCAATTTCTATGACAATGATTTTTTGCACAATATCAGGATTTTTGGTCGCATTATAAGCCCGATTTAAATATTTTAATGCTTCTTTGTATTCGCCTCTGCTTGCTAGGAGCGAACCTAAAATATCATCAAGTATAGGAGATGGCTCACTTTTAGCAATACTTTTTGCTTCTTCAAGGGCTCTCTCACTCAAACCTAGCTTCAAATAACAATCTAAAAATACTTTACGCAGTGTTAAGTCTTTTTCGCCTCCTTGTGCGATATATTCATTAGCAAAATCAAGTGTAGCGGAGGGATTATTTAAACTAGAAGAAAGCACGATAGCCTCTTTAAAATATTCTAACTTTTTAGTTTCCTCATAAAGCACTAAATACAAATCTCGTGCTTTCTCAAATTGATTTTGTGCCTCATAATCTAATGCTTCAAAAAGATAATCATCTTCATTGAATGCCCCATAAGATAGGCATATAAAGCAAAATAGTGCCATTATAATTCTCATTTTTTCTCCTTTGGGCATATACCCGGGCATTGACTTTTAAGCAGCATAACAGAATGCCTATCAAGGTTTTTGTGAGATTCCCAAAAAGGAAAGGTGCGGCATTGTTTAGGACGATAAGGATAAATGCTACATTTGCCGCTTGCACCATCAAGGAATATGCAGGCTAAGCCATTATAATGTGCTTTTTCTAAAAATGAAAACCGATACCCGACCTTACGCACATATTGCGTACAAAATGATTCAAAGCTCAAGGCAAGAGCTGAAGCGATTCTTTGCATTTCATAAACGCTTACAAATACATATCCGCTTTGCCCTGTGCAGCATCGCCCTCCACAGCCGTCGCACTCATTTGCATTAAATATAAAAGGATAGTTTTTATTTATACTCATAGAATTTTTTCGCATCACTTTTATAGATTCTGTTTACGTATTCTACTTGCGAATCTTTAATACGTTCTGTAAAGAAATGATTTCCACGATGAATATGATTCAAAATAAGCTGCTCTACACCTATGGCGGTAGAATAATTCACCCAGTCATAGCGCAAATCCCCACCAAGCAATGCTGCATATTCCACAAGACGTTGGTTTTGGTTATTGATAACATTTGTGATAAATAGATTCTTGCGATCGTCTTTTTGAATCAGTAGTAAAAGTGAGGGGTTAAAGTTAATTTGCGTAGAAAGTAGCTTGTCTGGCACTTCCTTAGAGAGTGCGAGCTGCGAAGCCATAAGCCCTGTTTTGGTAACAGGGGTATTAAAAAAGATGACATTATCAGCAATAAACTTTTCGTGTTTTTCTAATTTTTGGGAAAATGTTGTCGCTGATTGAAAATCTACAACTTCTTCAAATACGACTTTATCACTTTTATTTTTTAATATTTCTCCTAGATGCCGTCCCACAGAGCTACTATCATTATAAGCGACAATATCTTTATCTCCTGTTAAAGAAAGCAAGAGTTCAATCTGTGCCTCATAATCAATTCCGCCAAAAAGGAGTTTCTTAGGTATATGGGTATGAATACTATGTTTATTGATTGTGGGAAGGTAGGTAGGAAGGCTTATATCAAGCTTTGCAAACTCCTGTGCACCATTTGGGGTAAGAATAGCAATCACAAAATCATATTGATTTTTCACAATACGTTCGTAAGTATTTTCAAGATTATTGGGGCTTTCATCGCCTGTATCGAATACTTCAAACATAAAATCATTTCCTCTTGCCATCAGGTATGCTAAAATTGTATCAATACTGCTTGAACTATAACGCCCAATGATTTTTTTTGGCATTAGCAGTGCTAGTCTAATTTTTGCATTGCTTTGCAATGTCGTAGGTATCATAGCATCGCTAATACCCAAATCCTCAAGCACACTAGCAAGTTTTGAGCGGAGTTCTGCATTCTCACTTTGTGGGTCAAAAAACGCTATAAATGAGAAAAATTGCCCCTTTGCAAAATAATTGAGCAAACACGAAGAGCTACATTTATCCGTGCTGATATTAAGCACTTCTTGCTGTGGCAATGGAAGTGGAGAGATGATATAGCTTTTTGCCACAGCATTTATAGCAAAGATTCCGCATAGACATAAAAGCATCAATGCTTTTAGGCAAATTTGTTTCATAATTGTCCCTTTGCAATCAAAAAGTGATTGTGTGTTTCTATTTTAAGAGAGGGATTGCGCACAAGTTCATTTAAGGAATAAGTAACCAAAAATTGTTTGTTATTGTGCCATAAAATTCTACCCCCTTCTAAATGTTGTCCTAAAATATGCTCTGCTACTTGATTGCCCAGCAAAATACATATTTTTGGTGCGATTTTCTGCAGTTGGGAGAGGCAAAAGCCCATACAGGAGAGTATCTCACTTTTGTCAATATGCAGATTATGCCCATCGCATTTTACCAATGAAAGAATGCAGGTGTGCGATATGGAAAGATGAAAAACACGTTCGATTATGTTTTTTAACATAAGTGCACTTTTATTTTGCACAAACTGCCCTTTTTCATCAATAAGGGGTATTTCGCTAATAAAGCAAAGCGGAGCTTTGGGATTAAAAAGCCCTATGCTAGGTTCTTTACAATGCTTGATACGATTACATAAAGAGCAGTTTTTAATTGCAGATTCTAAATTATTTTGTAGTGGCACAGCGGGGACTTGGCGATAAAAATGGCTACTATATTGCTCTCCACAGGCATATCTCCCATAGAGTTGCTTAAGATGGAGCAATTTAAGAATCTGCGCTTTCACCCTTAATCCCTGCTATATATCAAGCTCCAGTCCCACCGGACAATGATCGCTACCAAAAATATACGGATAAATAAACGCATCTTTTAAATGCTCTCGCAAAGCATTTGAGCATAAAAAATAATCAATCCGCCAACCTGTATTATTCTCCCTTGCCTTACCCATATAGCTCCACCAGCTATAAGCCCCCTCTAATGTGGGATAAAAATACCGAAAGCTATCAATAAAGCCAGATTCTAAAAGCTCACTCATTTTGCCACGTTCCTCATCTGTGAATCCAGCGTTGCGGCGATTGGTTTTGGGATTCTTTAAATCAATCTCTTTATGTGCGACATTTAAATCCCCGCAGATAATCACAGGCTTTTTTTTGCCTAAATTTCCGACAAATGCTCTAAAATCATCTTCCCATTCCATACGATAATCCAAGCGTTCAAGCTCACGTTTAGCATTGGGCGTATAGACATTGACAAGATAAAACTCATCATATTCAGCAGTGATAATGCGCCCTTCTTTATCGTGATGGGCTATACCCATATCATATTCCACATTTAAAGGTTTTTGCTTACTTAGCACCACCACGCCAGAATAACCCTTTTTCTCTGCACTATTCCAATAGCTATGATAGCCCTTAAAGTCAAAGTCCGCCTGATTTTTGTGCATTTTAGATTCTTGAATGCAAAATATATCAGCATTGCTTTGGGTAAAAAAATCCATAAAGCCCTTATTCACACAGGCTCTTAAACCATTGACATTCCACGAGATGAGTTTCACCATAATCCTTTAAAATATATTGAATCTAAACCTATGGACTCACTTGATAATACTCACTATCCATCAAATAAATCCTTAATAAGATAAGAAGCAGGGTTTTATCCCTGTGGCGACCCTTGAAAGATTTGAACTTCCGTTTCCACCGAGAAAGGGTGGTATCCTTGGCCAGCTAGATGAAAGGGTCAGCAGAAGTATAGCAAACTTTTTTAAGATTTCGTTACAATGCCATTTTCAAGTAAAGAGCCTTACACACAAAGGAGAAAAATGCGTTTTTATCGGCATATTATGATATATGGAGTTTCACTTTTGCTACTTGGCGGTTGCTTTGGTAGCAAGGTAGGAGAAGTGCAACCAGAGGGCATAAGCACAAAAGAGGGGGATATTATCACCATAAGTTTTGTAGGCGATAATATCCTCGGGGATTATTATGGGAGTAATGGAGAAACATTTAATTGGTATTTTAAGAAAGTGGGCGGAGATTATGGCTACTTTTTTGCTAAAGTCAAGCATATCTTTGAAAATGATGATATGAGCCTAGCTAACCTTGAAGGACCCTTGACTACGCATAATGGGGATAGATTAATCAAGCCTTTTGCATTTAAAGGCGACCCAAGCTATGTGGAGATTCTAAAACGTGGGGGCATAGAGGCAGTAAATATTGCTAATAATCATACGCGTGATTATGGTATGCAAGGCTTTAAAGACACTCAAACCCATCTTAAAAACGCACAGATTTTTTATAGCGGGGAGGGGATTTTAAGCATTTATGAAATAAGGGGCAAAAAAATCGGTATGGCAGGACATCGCGGGTGGAATCTTGGCATTAAAGAGCAGGTGAAAAATGAGATTAAAGCCTTGCGTGAAAAGGGCGCGGATATAGTGATATTTAGCTTTCATTGGGGCGAGGAGAGGGAGCATTATCCTAACAAGATTCAGCAAGAAATTGGGAGATTTGCTATTGATAATGGGGCGGATATAATAATCGGGCATCACCCGCACGTGCTGCAAGGCATAGAGGAATATAAGGGCAAAAAAATCATTTATTCTCTAGGGAATTTTGTCTATGGCGGGGCTAAGAATCCTGCCGATAAAGATAGTATTATCTATCAAGTGCGTTTTGCCTTTAATGATGGACAAAAACGACTTGAATCTTTAAGCAAAGATATGATTTATATCACTCATCCCAAAGTGGAACAAATCGTGCATTTGCCTCAATGGAGCGAATTGCATAGTTTTATCCCCGTGCGTATTAGCGGGGAGCGAAGTTTTAATAATTATCAGCCTATTATTGCAGAAGGTGTGGATAAAGAGCGCATTATCAAACGTATGGATACCTATAGTAGTCCTTTAAATCAGTAGACTTATGGCAATATGTATAGTTTTTGGCAAGGATTCCTCGTCTCTTTTGGGCTTTGCTCGGCTATTGGGGCGCAAAATGCCTTTGTTATCAAACAAGCTATTAAAAAAGAACATACTTTGTTTGTATGTGCTACGTGTGTATCGTGCGATGTGGTGCTAATGAGTGTTGGCGTGCTGGGCTTTGGGAGTATATTTGCTGAATCTGCCCTATGGAGTAAAATTTTAGCGATTTTGGGCGCAATATTTCTATGCTACTATGGCATATCTTCTTGCAAAGCAGCCTTGCAATCACACAAAGGCATTTCCATACAAAAGGATAGCACTCATTCATCACTCTCACATACTATTAGAGCAGCCCTTAGCATTACGCTTCTAAATCCACACGTATATTTAGACGCCATTGTCTTACTTGGTAGTCTTGGAGTGAGTGTTCAATCTCAAGTAGCTTTTCTTATAGGCTGTATAGGTGCTTCTATGGCGTGGTTTGCGCTGCTAGGTTTTGGGGCAAATGCACTTTCAAACTATTTCACCTCACCTCTTGCGTGGCGGATACTTGAAGGGATTGTCGCTTGTATGATGTTTGGCATTGCTATTAGTCTTATTATTTTTGCATTAGCCTAGCAATATGCCCTAAAATCTCTTTTGCCCCATTTGGTTTAATCTTATCCATTACTTGCTGCGATTTTTGGCTCAAAGCATCACCCCGCATAGTGTCTAAAAAGTCTAAAACCGCCTTTATATCAAGGACAGATTCCCGCATTAAAAGCCCTAAGTCCTCATTTGTAAAATAAAGCGCATTGTAGTATTGATGATCCTTTGCCGCGTATGGATAGGGGACAAATACACCAATAAGCCCATTTGCACTCATTTCCCATAAGCTAGAAGCCCCCGCACGTGCTATGCAAATATCTGCCTTTTGCAAACGCTTGACAAGATGAGTATCAAAGGCAAAAAGTTCAATCTTTGTTAAAATCCCCATTTCCTCATATTTTGCCTTCACACGCTCATAGTCCCTCTCTCCGCATTGATGAGTGATTGTAATTCCTCTCTCTAAAAGCTTAGATGCGATTTGCAAGGCAAAGTCATTAATGCCCTTTGCCCCTTGAGAACCACCCAAAAACAGCAGATTCTCTATATGTGTGCGCACTCGCGCAGAGGTGAAAAACTCATCTCTTACCGGATAAGATGTGCGGATAAAATGTTTAGAATCTGCCTTAAAGCTGCCAAAAATGGCCTTAGCAAAGGGTGTGAGAATGGCATTGAGTTTGCCTTTAATCGCATTTTGTTCGTGAATAAAAAGCGGTATCCTACATAGCACACTCGCTATACTCGCGCCCCCAGCGCTAAATCCCCCCACACTAATCACACATTGCACTTGATGAATTTTTAGAATCTTATGTGCTTGTAAAACGCATTGAGATTGTATAAAAAGGGCTTTTAGCTTAGCCAAACCGCTTTTGTTCACCACGCCCACAGAGGGCAAAAAATAGCATTGCTTAAAAAGTGAGGAATGTTCAAACCAAGCTTTATCCTGTCCCAAAGTCGAACCTATATAAATGGCTTCTTTGCCCTCATCTTGTAAAGCCTCACCTAGAGCCTTAGCAATGGCTAAATGTCCACCTGTGCCGCCCCCTGTGATTGCAAACATATCTATCCTTACGCATAAAATGAATGCGGTATTATAATGTGTAAAAATGATATTTTGGGAATCTTACAAAAGCCACTTAAAAGTTAAAATACTATATACTACTCACGCATTTGAAGTTTCACAAAGGGATAAAATGGCTCATATTGTTACACGTTTTGCACCCTCTCCCACGGGGTATTTACACATTGGAGGCTTACGCACGGCATTGTTTAACTATCTTTATGCACGGGCAAATGGTGGTAAGTTTTTACTTCGTATTGAGGATACAGATTTAGCGAGAAATTCCACAGAAGCAGCAAAAGCAATTGTGGAGGCATTTAATTGGGTGGGGTTAGAATATGATGGTGAAGTGGTGTATCAAAGTCAGCGCTTTGATACCTATAAGCAATACATCAAGCAGCTTTTAGATTCTAAAAAGGCGTATTATTGCTATATGAGCAAGGAGGAGCTAGAGGCACTGCGCGCGGCGCAAGAGGCTAAAAAGCAAACACCACGTTATGACAATCGTTATCGCGATTTTGATGGCACACCTCCGGCGGGAGTTGCCCCTGTGGTGCGTATAAAAGCCCCGCTTGAAGGGGAGATACGATTTAGCGATGGCGTGAAAGGCGAGATATGTATTCAAGCTAAGGAACTTGATGATTTTATCATCGCGCGGAGTGATGGCACACCTACTTATAACTTTGTCGTAGCAGTTGATGACGCGCTGATGGGTGTTACTGATGTGATACGAGGGGACGACCACTTAAGCAATACGCCAAAGCAAATTATTGTTTATGACGCACTTAATTTTACTATTCCACGATTTTTTCACGTGCCGATGATTCTTAATCCTCAAGGGCGCAAACTAAGCAAACGTGATGGTGCAATGGGAGTGATGGATTACTATAAAATGGGATATTTGCCTGAAGCGATTTTAAATTTTCTTGTGCGTTTGGGCTGGAGCTATGGCGATAAGGAGATTTTCTCGCTCAAAGAAATGCTAGAGCTGTTTAATCCCAATGCCCTTAATAGTGCGCCTAGTGCCTATAATGAGGATAAGTTCTTATGGCTTAATGCGCATTATATTAAAAATACCGATAATGCTATGCTTGAGGAGCTTTTGAGCGCATTTAATGTGCCAAAGCTTAGCCCTAAGGTGCGTGAGATTCTCTACCCTGCGCTTAAAGACCGCTCCCGCACACTTGTAGAGTTTGCACAAGGATTTAATGATGTATTTAATGCTCCTTGTGAATATGATGAAAAAATGCGCTCAAAGCTTGATAGCACTGCTATTATGGCTTTAGAAAATCTATTTAAAGACGCAGAGAGTGATATATGGGAATCTACGCAAAATATAGAATCTTATCTTCATCATTATGCTGCAAAATATGAACTTAAAATCGGTAAGCTAATGCCCGCTTTACGATGTGCTTTGTTAGGCAAAAGCGGCGGGATTGGTATCTGCGAGGTGCTAGCCACACTTGGCAAAGAGGAGAGCTGTAAGCGAATAAAGAGACTTATTTCATCATAAGGGGTTTATGAATTTGATTGAGGTAGGGTTATAATGTTTTTAACTACTACCCATATTGAAGACAAACAAACTTAAGATAGGGCTATACCCTAATCTTAAGCATCTAATTTTTGCTTATCTTCTTTGCATTGCGGACAAGTGCCAATAAGCACAGCAGAAATATCAGAAATGGCATAACCACTTTTTTGCCCACAATCATTTTCCAAATAACTTGTTTCAAGCTTAATATCTTCTAGTTTGCCACATACCTCACAATATACGTGTAAATGCTTATCGCTACTTAATTCATATTTTTGCTTATCTTTGGGGGCTTTGATCTCGCGTAAAATATTTGCCTCACAAAGGGCATTTATATTTTTATAAATAGTGGCTAAAGAAATAGAAGGATATGTTGATTTAATTTGATCGTAGATTTCTTCTACACTCATATGCCCGTTATTATAGATTTGACTTAGCATCGCAATACGTTGAGGCGTGATTTTTAAATGCTTTTCTCGCAAATATTTTTCAAAACCTATCATTGTTTTGTCCTCACTTTTTGTGTGTTAAAGTTTTTGTATCACGCATAATATATAAACTTGAAGCAAATAAAAACATAATAAAAGTGATTTTTGCATACAATGCTGTCTAGATTCTACGTATAAACTTTGCTTTGATAAGACTTGCTTAAAAAAACGGCGGTAGCTTTATGAGGTTTCGCTCCCATTTGTAAGACTACGCGGTGGCATAGCTATATATGCACGAAGTGCTTATCCACACTTGCAAATAGCGTAGCAATAGTGAATTTAACCTATGAAACTCACTTGATGAATGCGTTAGCAGTCATAAGTGTATCCTTTAGGCGCGAAGCGGATTTTAGATCCGCAAAGCAAGACTACGCGGTGGCATAGCCACAACAGCGTAGCAATATGGCAACTCTTAATCTATATCACACTCTCTTTGTGTAGTAATTCTCCCTCATACAAGAAAACCGAGGGGGCATAATCAATATTTTTTAACATATCCTTTTTGGCAAAAGAAAGGATAAGATTTTCTTTCGCGCGGGTGATAGCTACATAAAATAGCCTCCTCTCTTCCTCCAAGCTCCCACTTTTGCTCATAAGCTTTCTATTGGGAAATCTCCCCTCCATTAAATCCACGACATACACATTTTGAAACTCTAGCCCCTTGCTTGCATGCACACTTAGCAAGTGTACCCCGCTTCCCTCCGTGGCTTCGCTTGAGCCTAGAATCATCGCATTTAAAAACTTGCCCAAATCATTATGGTTTTTTGATAAATCAAACAAAAGTTTGCACTTGCGATTGATAGATTCTAAGACATTGTCAAATCGCGTGCTATCAATGCTACCATCTTTATTTTTCGCCCTTGTATTGGCAAGTGAGCGCATAATGCCTACAAAAAATGGAGATTGGGTGATATAGCTTACAAGTGTTTTAGGACTTTTAAGATGGTGGATTTGATGAAGCATTTCATAAAAATCGCTTAAAAACATTGCGCCATCTTTGTGAATCTTAGGGTGCTGTAAAATTGGGTGTGAGGCAAAAGATGGAGAGATGTGCGCATCAAATCGCCCTTGAGATTCTAAAGTAAAAAAATCATCAAAAAGCCCAAGTTGTGTATTTTTATGCTTTTGCTTATATGCCCTTATAGTGTGGTCTGGCTCAAACATACCTTTATGGCAGTCTCCTGCACCTAAGGCAAAAAGTGCCTCATAAATATCCTTTGCGATACTATTGCCTATGCCCTTGCCATAACTTAGCGTGTGGATATACGCCATCATATCACGCGGATTATGCACGAGGGAGCAAATATCAAGCAAGAGACTCACCTCCTTTGTGTCAAAAAAGCTCACACTTCCCTTGCGCTTAGATGGGATATTTAGCTCTCTTAGACTCGCCTCAATCCCATCAGCACTTGAATTGTTACGGAAAATAATCGCCGTATCCTCATAGGGCAAGTTACTTGTAGCGATACGTTTAGCAATGCCCTGATATTGCAAAAAAAGCTCATCATAGACTATAAGCTTAGGAGGGGCAAATTCTCCTTGCTTGACTACCTCTAGACGTTTAGGATAAATGCGTTCATTTTTTTCTATGACTTTATTGGCTAAATGCAAGATATGTTTGCTTGAGCGATAATTTTTGCTCAATGTGAAAACTTGCGCGTCACTATATTTATGTTTAAAACTACTGATAATACCAATATCTGCGCCATTAAAGGCATAAATGCTTTGGTCATAATCCCCCACGCAAAAGAGGCTTGGCGGGGAGAGCGCATTCAGTATAGAATCTTGCAAGGGATTGGTATCTTGATACTCATCGCAAAGCACTTCGGCAAAAAGTGGTTTATCAAGCCCCGATACAGCCTTTCTGTATAGCAAAAGCAAGTCATTATAGTCTGCATAGTGATGGGTATTTTTGAGTTCGCTAAATTCTGCCATAAGGTCTTCATAAATAGGCGTGTAAAGCTCTTGCTGGAGGTTTCTCTCTATAAGCCAAGTGCCAAAAGAGCTTTTGGTAGCAGAATTTACAAAGAGCGAGTAGCATTCATAAAGATATTGTGCGGAATATGGTTTATTATGCTCTCTATCTACAAATACTCGCTTGTCATAGAGGCTTTTAAAGAGTATTTGCAGTTCTTTGGGTTGCTTGAGATGGATATGCTGATGTTCCCGTAAGTAGCGATAGGCTACTGCGTGAAATGTGCCAGATTCTATATTTTTAGCTACATCTTCGCTAAAGATTTTCCCCACGCGCAATATCATCTCGCTACTTGCCTTGTTAGTAAAGGTAAGGAGTAAAATATCTTTAGGCGCATAGCCTTGATTTAAAAGATAGGCGATACGTCCTACAATCGTAGAGGTTTTCCCCGTGCCAGCTGAAGCGATAATGAGATTATGCCCACTTGGCGCACTTGCTGCCGCTGCTTGTTCTGCATTAAGTTGTGAAAGCGGCATAGGAGTGAGAGGGGGATTATTGATTGAGAGTTTGTAAAATTTCGTTAGATAAAAACTCTTTTAAAGGCTGCACCTTGCTAAATTGCGGATATTGTGCCACAGGCAAGGTAGTAACCTGTAAGCAGAAGCCATTAGCAGGATTAAATACAAAAGGTGCTATAAGATTTACAATAGAGTTTTCAATAGGCTTTTGCACCACTACCACGCAATATAGCTCTACCTTATCGCCCCTGCTTTCATCTAAATCAAGTAGCTTTTCATCAGCCGTAGGAATGGTAACATCATAATTGCTAAGCAAAGAGAAGGGATTAACAAGAATCATCTCAAAGGGTGTGCTTCCATCAAGTGCGCGAATCTTGCTAAATGTCTCATCAATTTTTTCTAATTCTATCTTTTTGACATCATCAAAGCCCAAAATAGGCATTTTTAGCTCATAAGTCATACTCGTCTCCATTTGTTTTTAGCATTGTGGTATTATATTACACTCAAAATTTAAAGCAAATTAAATACCACAAAGGCATTTTATGAATCCCACAACTCAAAATCCGCAAGAAAATAAAAAGGGCTATGCCCATAAAGATATAGAATCACGATTTTATCGGCTGTGTGAGGAAAGGGGATATTTTGACATAGCAGGTAATAAGCACTTATGGCAAAGCCCTAACCCTAAATCTTTTTGCATTATGATGCCCCCGCCAAATGTGACAGGTGTGCTTCATATAGGACACGCACTTACTTTTACTTTGCAAGATATTATCACACGTTTTAAGCGAATGGACGGATATAAAACGCTCTATCAGCCCGGCTTAGATCACGCAGGGATTGCCACGCAAAATGTCGTACAAAAGCAGCTTTTAGCACAGGGCTTAGATAAGGATACATTAGGACGTGAAGCATTTATCGCTAAAGTGTGGGAATGGAAAGAAAAAAGCGGCGGGGCGATTCTTAATCAAATGCGTCATTTGGGTATCACCCCGGCTTGGTCGCGGTTACGCTTTACAATGGATCAGGGCTTACAAAATGCTGTTAAAAAGGCATTTGTGCAATGGTATAATCAAGGCTTAATCGTGCAGGATTACTATATGGTAAATTGGTGCGTGGCAGATGGCGCATTATCAGACATTGAAGTAGAGTATGAGGAAAATCACGGCAAACTCTACTATTTGCGCTATCCTATTGCAGATTCCACACAAGCACTTATCGTGGCTACCACTCGCCCGGAAACATTCTTTGGTGATACTGCCGTGATGATAAATCCTAACGATGAGCGGTATAAACATCTCGTTGGCAAAAATGTAATCTTGCCTATTCTTAATCGCCCTATACCCATTGTCGCGGATTCTCACGTTGATATGGAGTTTGGAAGTGGTTGCGTGAAGGTAACTCCCGCGCACGATATGAATGACTATGAAGTGGGCAAAAGGCACAATCTCCCTTCAATCGTGGTGTTTGACCAAAAAGGTATTTTAAATGAGAATGCGGGGGAATTTGCGGGGAGGGATAGACTAGAGGCTAGAGAGGCTATCGTGCAGAGATTGCAAGAGCTAGGCTTTATCGAAAAAATAGAGGATTATAGCAATCAAGTGGGTAAATGCTATCGCTGCGGCAATGTCGTAGAGCCTTATATCTCTAAGCAATGGTTTGTCAAAAAGGAAGCCGCACAAAAGGCGATTGCTAAAGTCAATGATGGGGAATTGCGCTTTTTTCCACCACAATGGATTAATAACTATAATGCGTGGATGAGGGAGTTAAAAGATTGGTGCATTTCACGTCAGCTTTGGTGGGGGCACAGAATCCCGGTGTGGTATTGCCAATGCGGTGAGAAAGTCGCCACAGAGAGTGAGAATCCCACCTGCCCTAAATGCCATAAGATGATTACAAAGCAAGATGAAGATGTGCTTGATACGTGGTTTAGCTCCGGCTTATGGGCGTTTAGCACTCTAGGCTGGGGCAATGGCGATACACAAGCTCAATCCTCGCTTTATGACGATACGGATTTAGCAACATTCTATCCTAATTCCCTGCTTATCACAGGATTTGATATTTTATTTTTTTGGGTAGCACGTATGCTTTTAAGCGGGGAATCTTTGCTTCAAGCATTGCCCTTCAAAGATGTCTATCTCCACGCCCTTGTGCGTGATGAAAATGGGCAAAAAATGAGTAAAAGCAAGGGAAATGTGATTGATCCTTTAGAGATGATACAAACCTATGGCGCGGATGTGCTGCGATTCACTCTTGCGATATTATGCGCTCAAGGGCGTGATGTGAAGCTTTCCACACAGGTGCTTGAAAACACAAAAAATTTTACAAACAAGCTTTATAACGCCACGCAATTCCTCAATATGTATTTAGAGCAGCTTGGCGGCGAGATTGCAAAGCAAAAGGGCTTTGCAAACCTTAAAGATATGGAGATAAAAACGCCATTAGGACAGTATATGTATGCACGTCTCTGTTTAGCGACAAATGAAGTACGTCAGGCGTTAGAGAGCTATCGTTTTGAGCAGGGTGCGAGTATTTTGTATCGCTTTTTGTGGGGGGAATTTTGCGATTGGGGGGTTGAGCTTGCTAAGGCGAGTAAAGATTCTATCTATGAGCTAGGCGCAATTTTTAAGTCCGCCCTTTTACTCCTGCACCCTTATATGCCCTTTATCACGGATTATTTATGGCATAGCCTTAGCGCGAGTGATATAGAATCTGCAGATTCTATTATGATTGCTCCTTATCCTAAGGCACAGGATAGGAGCGATAATGCAGGAGCTAAGCTAATACATCAATTTGAGCTAATACAAGATGTGATAGTGTGTATCCGTCGCTTGAAGGCTATGTTTGAGCTTGGCAATGCGCCTATTGGCGATGTCTATGTGAAGATCCACACTCCACTTGATGAGTCTTTACTTACACAATTTGTATGCAAAATGCTTAAAATAGAGCACTTGCACTTTACGCAAACAAAGGTTGAGGGCTGTGTGGGCGATGTAGGTGAGCATTGTGAATGCTATGTGCGCTTAAGCGGCATTGATTTAAGCTCTTTTGTCGCTCGTCTTAGCCATCAAAAACAAAAGCTTGAAAAGGAAATAGCGAAGCTAGAATCTATGCTAGGTAATGAAAAATTTATACAAAATGCTCCTAAAGCCGTGCTAGAGCAAAATCGCTTGAGTTTAACACGGACACAAGAAAAATATGATAAGATTTGTGCTGAACTTAAAGTGCTATCATCATCTTAACCTAAGGAGTAACAATGAAAAAACTACTTGTATATGTGCTATGTGTGTATTTCTTATGTGCTTGTTCGGATTCTGCAAAAGAGCAGGATAAAAGTGAGAGTGCTAAACTCGTAGAATCTTATCCGCAGATTGTGGCATTGCTAGAAAAAGAGAGTGCAGGTGATACGCAAGGAGAGCAAAGTATGCGCGATGCATTGCAAAAAGCGGGAGTTTCTAATGAGCAAATTGAGGAGATAGGCTCACTTATCACACGCGCTAAGTTATCAGGATATGAGCTTATTTTGCCAAATGACCTTGCTGCTAAGAGCGATGAGTTTATCATCATCTCCACATTGCCACGAGGGATTTATAATCTTGGGCTTATCCCTCACGCGAAGCATTTTGAGTTTGCCTTAAGCCCATCGCTTAATGATGATGGGAGTGAGTGGAATTGGGAGGCTGATGGACTTTCACGTGCGCAAAAGGAGTTTATCGAGCTATTAGGGGATAATAAAGATGCTAAGATTGTTTTTTATGATAGCGGGGAGCATATATTTGCGCCTGTGGGAAGCGCACATTTAGGCATTATGTGGGCAAAACATTTAGGCTATACGCAGCTTTATCGGCTTATTGGTGGATTTGATATGTGGAAAGAGCTAAAGCTTCCCATTACCACAGAAGTGCCACACTGCTGCGAGATGTAGGAATTTAAGAATCCAAACCTTTTGCATAAGTATAAATCAAGTTTAGCTTTAGCTATCTATAGGCACATTTTTGCTCCTTAAGAGATTCATTGTGCTTTTTACTAGACTATGTTGTTTTCCCATTGCGGCTTCCAATATACGCCTTTACTTGTTCTGCTTTGTGCAAAAATGGCGTAATCGCTGGATCACCCTTTTAAAATTTTAATTGCAGAATCTCTTAACTTGTAAAATCTCACAGCAGCCAAGCCACGAGGATATGCACTCAAGCCTCTACACTTTGTGCCTATCCTCCATTGCAAATCCCATTTAAGGGTAATAAGATACATTTGCTTAAGTGAGTTTTTTAAGGTTTAAATTCTATAATGGCGCATTTATTTTGCATAAATAAGGATAGAGATGAGAAGATTGTGTGTGCGAGGATTGTTTTGTGTTTTTATGCTGTGTTTTTCTACATCAGCAAATGCTGCACGAGAAAATCAATTCGAGCAATTTGGTGATGTCTTTAGATTACTCCCTTTATATGTGATGGTAGTATCCGTAGCAATGGAGGATTATGAGGGTGTGGGGGAGTTAGCACTCGGGACATTAAGCACACAGCTTGTAGTTGAAGGTATCAAATATGGGCTTAGTAGTTTGCACAATGAGGGTTATGCGCTTAATTGGGCAAAAAGACCGTGTTGTGATGATTGGAAAGGTATGCCCAGCGGACACGCAGCGGGGGCTTTTAGCGCGGCAGGATATGTGTATTATCGCTATGGGTGGAAACCTGCCATTCCTGTGGGGGTTTTGGCTGTGCTTACAGCTGCTTCAAGAGTAGAGGCAAAGAAGCATTCTATATTGCAAGTGAGTGCGGGGGCGTTAATCGCGTGGGGATTTTCATGGGTCTTCACAAAGCAGTATCAGCCTAAAAACACAATTATCCTCCCCAATATTGAAAATGACGTCCAAGGAAACACATCCGTGAGTCTCAATGTTTTATATAGGTTTTAAGCAAGGAGCGTAAATGAGGGATATTCGTCAGTTGTATTTAGACTTTTTCGCGCAAAGGGGGCATAAAATTTATGATTCTATGCCGCTTGTGCCAGATGATGCGAGTTTGCTTTTTACCAATGCGGGAATGGTGCAGTTTAAGGACATTTTCACAGGCAAGATTCCTATACCTACTCCACCAAAAGCCACGAGTTCGCAGCTGTGTATCCGTGCAGGAGGCAAACATAACGATTTAGAAAATGTCGGCTACACCGCACGTCATCATACGCTTTTTGAAATGTTAGGAAATTTTAGCTTTGGCAATTATTTCAAAAAGGACGCGATAGCCTATGCGTGGGAGTTTGTAACGCAAGTCTTGGGTTTTGATAAGTCGCTTTTGTATGTAACCATTCACGAGAGCGATGATGAGTCTTTTAGCCTATGGTGTGAGCATATTTCGCCAGAGCGTATCAAAAGAATGGGCGATAAAGATAACTTTTGGCAGATGGGAGATACAGGACCTTGCGGACCTTGTAGCGAGATTTATGTTGATCAAGGGGCTGAGTTTTTCCACTCAAGCGAGGATTATTTCGGCGGCGAGGGAGATAGATTCCTAGAGATATGGAATCTTGTCTTTATGCAATATGAGCAAAAAGATGGCATACGCACACCCCTGCCTAAACCTAGCATTGACACAGGTATGGGCTTAGAGCGGGTAGTAGCCCTGCTAGAAAAAAAGCTTAATAATTTTGATACAAGTCTTTTTGCGCCCTTGATGAAGAGTATTGAAAGCCTCACAAATAAGCGTTATTACCACGAAGATGAGCTATTAAAAATGACAGATTCTAATGTAGGGGAGCTAAGGCACACAAGCGCTTCCTTTCGCGTGATAGCCGACCACGCTAGAAGTGTAGCATTTCTCTTAGCCCAAGGGGTGAATTTTGACAGAGAGGGGCGCGGCTATGTCCTGCGGAGAATCTTACGCCGTGCGGTGCGACACGGCTATTTGCTAGGCTTGAGAAAGCCCTTTTTATTTGAGGTTGTTAAATCCGTGTGTGAGAGTATGGGAGAGCATTATGGCTTTTTATTGGAGCGCAAAAATGCGATAATGGAGCAATGCAAAAATGAGGAGACAAGATTCTTTGAAACTATTGAATCAGGTATGGAGCTTTTTAGCAAGGAACTATCCCGCATAAAAGGGCTTTTTGATGGTAATGTGGCTTTCAAACTCTATGATACCTATGGCTTTCCGCTTGATTTGACACAGGATATGCTGCGCGATAAGGGCATAGAGGTGGATTTGAAAGCTTTTGAATCTTGTATGAACACACAGAAAAGCCGCTCTAAGGCGAGTTGGAAAGGTAGTGGGGATAAAAATAAAGAGGGCGACTTCAATGTGTTTTTAGAAAAATTTGGTGAAAATGTCTTTGTGGGCTATGAAAAAATGTGTGAGGAAAGCACAATTTTAGCATTACTTGATAGCGATTTTAAGATGATTGATACTTTAGCGGCAAATAGCGAGGGCTGGGTAATGCTAGCATCTACACCTTTTTATCCTGAATCTGGCGGACCAATAGGTGATAAAGGCATATTGCTTGAGGTAAATAAATCCTATGAGGGGAGTAAGGATTCTCATAATCAACACATCATCGCACAAGTGCTTGATACACAAAAATACTTTGGGCTTAATCTCTCACATATCAAGGCTTTAAAGCCCATTAGTGCGGGAGATAATATCATCGCACAAGTAGATAATTCGCGTTTAGAAATCATCAAGCACCATTCCGCTACGCATTTGCTACACTTTGCTTTGCGCAAGATTCTAGGAGAGCATATCGCTCAAGCAGGTAGCCTTGTGGAAGATACACGTTTGAGGTTTGATTTCTCCCACCCTAAGGCGATTACAAAAGCAGAGCTAGAAAGGATAGAATCTTTAGTCAATGCCCTCATCTGTGCAGGAAGCCCCCAAGAGTGCGAGACTATGGGCATAAATGAGGCAAAGGCGAAGGGCGCAATGGCGCTCTTTGGAGAGAAATATGGCGAGAATGTGAGGGTAATTAGCTTTGGAGATTCTATTGAGCTATGCGGGGGAATCCACGTATCAAATACCGCGCAGATTGGCAGCTTTTATATTGTCAAAGAAAGTAGTGTCTCTAGTGGGGTAAGACGTATTGAAGCAGTATGCGGGAATGCGGCGTATCTTTATGGTAAAGATGCGCTAAAAGCTATCAGCGAAGCAAAGGAGATGCTCAAAGCACAGGATTTATCACAAGGCATTATGAAGCTAAAAGCGCAGCTAAATGAGCTAAAAGAAAAGGTAGCCGCCGCAAAGCAGAGCATTAGAAGCCTTGATTTTGAAGAAATAAATGGCATAAAATTAATCGTCTCAAAGCTTGAGATAGACGCAAAGGCAGCAAAAGAAGCGGTCGATAGGGCAAAAAATGAGAATGAAAAAGTAGCGATTTTATTACTAAGTGTTGTTGATAATAAGATTGCCATTACCGCAGGGGTGAAAAATGTGTCTTTGAAGGCAGGAGAGTGGGTAAAGGCAGTCGCATTAAAGCTAGGAGGCAATGGCGGGGGGAGAGATGACTTTGCCACCGCTGGAGGCAAGGACTTAGCTAAAATCAATGAGGCAATGGAACTCGCTAAAAATATGGCAAAAGAATCTTTAAGATAAAATCAGGTAAAACCAAGGCTGCTTAGCCATTTTTATTATCGTGGAATATTAGGGGAAGCAAAATTTACTCTTGATTGTAAAAAGATATAAAGTGTAAAAATACTTTGAGTTACAAGATTATGCTTTTATGCATAATTTAGCAAAAGATTCAAAAAGTATCCTTGCTTCTTTTGGTCCCGGGCTTGCTTCGGGGTGGTGCTGGACAGAAAAAATAGGCTTATCTTTATAAGCTACACCTTCAATCGTGCAATCAAAAAGATTACGATGCGTGATAGTAGCAATCTTTGCAATAGTTTCAGGCACACAATAATTATGATTTTGTGCCGTGATTTCTACGACTCCGGTTTGAAGGTTTTTAATCGGGTGATTGCTGCCGTGATGTCCAAACTTAAGCTTATAGGTGGGATAACCGTGTGCGATAGATAGAAGCTGATGTCCAAGACAGATACCAAAAATGGGTATGGAAGATTCTATAAGCTTTTTGATTTGCGCGATTTCATTATGGAGCATAAGGGGATCGCCTGGACCATTAGACAAAAATACGCCTTGTATCTCGCCTTTGTGGAAGCGGCTAAGAATTTTATCAGCTTCAAAGTTATGCGGCATAACTTCTACTTCTAAGCCCACTGCACAAAGTTCATTAAGGATATTTGTCTTTGTGCCAAAGTCAATGGCAATAACCTTTGCGCGAGGCGTGGGAGGTGTGGCAAAATCAAGCTGTGTGAAATCGAATATAGAATCTTTATGTGTGTAGGGCATTTGCGTGGAAACTTCTTTAATCAAATTAACCTGCTCAATACTTGGGGTTTGTTCTAAGATGTTTTTTAGTTCGTTTAGGTGTGAGAGCTGTGTGGAGGCAATCATCATCATTGCACCTTGATGGGTGAGCATTTTAATGAGTTTGCGTGTATCGACATTGCAGATTCCCATAATATTATGATTTTTAAGATAATCTGCCAAACTCTGTTCTGAGCGGAAATTTGAAGTAAAATCATTATAAGAAGCTACAATAATCCCCACACAAGAGCATTTTGCAGATTCTGAATCTTTAGCATTTGTGCCTACTATGCCAATCTCTGGCATACTCAATACGACAAGTTGCCCTGAATAGCTAGGATCAGTAATGATTTCTTGGTAGCCCGTCATAGAGGTGTTAAATACTACTTCACCTATGAAAGTCCCCTGCGCACCAAAGCTTTTTGCCTTAATATGCAAGCCATTGGCAAAATAGAGATTGACATCTGCAAGATTCTGGCTCATAAAAGTCCTCTTTTACGCAATTCTTCTTCATAAAGTTTCCCAAAGACAATATCATATTCCTCTGTCCCATAAACGAGCTTTCTTTTGTATTTTTTGAGCTTTTCGACCACGGCATCTTCTGCTTTTTCATAAATTTTTGAATATTCATTAATGGCTTTAAAAATAATATTTTTCACAATGGTTTCAGATACATTAAAACGGATAAGAGGAATTATAGCAGCAAGAATTTGATGAGAAATATCGCTACATCGCTCTTCCCACGCGAGATAAAAATTCTGCTCTTTGGCAATTTGTCGCTTACACATTCTAAAAAGTTCACGCTCATCCATTCCAAAATCTTCAATTTCATCGCTTCGTTCTTCGAGAATCTCACGCACTTTTTCATCAATGGCAAGTTCCTTTTGAATATTATTTTGCAAAACTTCAAGTGCATTTTGAGCGATATTAGCGATAGGGGCTAAAAGCTCAATTTGGGGAGCATTACCTACATCAATACTGATTTTGTTTGCAATATATGGAGCGTGCTGCATTTTTAGTCTCATCACTTATCCTTGTTTTTATTTTTGCTATTGTAACGAGTTTTAAGTAAAAAAGGATTTAAGCTAGAATAAAAGTTCTTCTTCAATATTGGCAATAGGCTTTTTAACCGGTAAGGGTGAATTATCTGTATAGTAAAAATCCCCATAATCAAGGGTTTTGAATTTCACGCCCTCAGGAATTTGGAATTTACGTGTGATGCCCGGGTCAAAGGTAAGCACTTTAGAGAAAAAATATGCAAATGCTGGAGGAGCCACAATACCGCCAGATTCGTGTGGTCCTATGGGTGTATTATCATCACGTCCATACCACACGATAGCCTGTACATCAGGGGTAAAGCCACAAAACCACGCATCTATATTGCGATTTGATGTGCCTGTTTTACCTGCGACTTCTAAGCCATTCATTCTAGCTCTTGCGCCTGTGCCGCGATTAACCACATCGCGTAAAATATCAATTGTTAGAAACGCTTGGGCTGCAGTGGTGATATGGCGAGATTCTCTAGGGGAGCTATATATATTCTCCCCACTTTTGTTTATCACAGATTCTATAAGAGCGGGTTTAAGGATAGTACCATAATTTGAAAACAAAGAGTATTGCCGTGCTGCTTGAAGGGGTGAGAGCTCAAAGCTTCCAAGTACGATAGACATATTTTCAGGGAGATTCTCAAAACCATCATTTTTAAGGGCTTGATACACCTTACTGAAGCCGATATTTTGATCCACAAGATTAATCGTAGCAAGATTGCTTGATGTGCGGAGCGCGTCTTTAAGTGTCATAAAGCCATTGAATCTTGTTGTATAGTTTGATGGGCGCCATTCTTCGGCTTCACTTTCTTGTGTGTCATCACTTGCTACTTCTGCTGCGCCTTTGGTAACAAATTTACGTGGCACATCTGGCACAAAAGTAGCCGGAGACTCACCCTTATCAAATGCACTTTGATAGATAAAGGGCTTGATAGAGCTACCAAGCTGTCTTTTAGCTTGTGTGGCACGATTAAATTTATTTTTCACATAATCTACCCCACCTACAAGTGCGAGTATATCGCCTGTATGCGTATCTGTAACCACCATTGCCCCATTAAGTGTGTCATTGCTAAAATCAAAATCTGTAAATGTTTTAGGATAGCGTTCTATAAGACGTTTATTGATTTGCTCATAGCCATAAATAAGAGCTTCTTGTGCGGCAAACTGATAGTCAAGGTCAATATTGAGCTTAATATAATATCCGCCTGTCTTTAAATCCTCAATATGTGCTAATTCACGCAAAACTTCATCTACAACATAAGGAGCTACATTTTGCGTAAGTGTTTGATTATATACCTCTGGCACCTCATTGAGCGCACTTTGCTGCTCTTCTTTGCTAATCCAACCAATATCATAGAGCCTATCAATAATATCATTTGCCCTTGCTATTGAATATTCTTTATTTTTAGTTGGGTCATAGAAGCTTGGGGCTTTGGGCAGACCTACAAGCATACAGATTTCTTTGAGCGTTAATTCATTTAGGGTTTTGTGAAAATACCCTAATGCAGCCGTTTTGATACCGTGATAGCCGTGTCCAAATGAAATGCGATTAAGATAAAGCTCTAAGATTTTTTCCTTGCTCAAATGCCGCTCAATATGGATGGCAAGCATTACTTCTGTGAGTTTGCGCTTCAATGTTTTTTCAGGACTTAGAATGATATTTTTAATAAGCTGCTGTGTGAGAGTGCTTCCACCTTCAACATAGCGCATACTCTTAATGTTTTTGAGCATAGCGCGCGATATAGCATCGGGATTGATACCAATATGTTCAAAAAATAATGTATCTTCTACGGCAAGCAGAGATTCTATCACACGTGGGGGAATTTCATCAAAAGTAGCATAGAATCTAAAATTTTCATCAGTAAAAACATTAGCAATCAGCCTATCTTTTCTATCTACGATTTGTGAGGCAAATGAAAAACGATAGTTTTTAATCTTATTCACTTCGGTTTCTACATCATAAAAAAGCTTGATAAGATAGGCGCATACGCCTATACCCAGAGCAACAGAAAGCACAAAAAAACTATACTTTATACCCCGCCACATAAATTATCGCATTCCTTATGATTCTTTTGTCTCATGTTGTGCGTTTGGAAGGGCTGTTGAGGTGTGTTCAGTTTGCACTATTTCGGATTCTAATTGTTTGATTTCATTGAGCACTTCTTCGCGTTTTTCGTTATACATCTCTACAATAGATTTCATAACGCCATCAGAATTTTGCTCCATTGCTAAGATTCTAGCGTCTATAAAGCTTTTTGGGCAGCTTTGAGTTTCATCAGCGAAGGTTTGTGCAAGTGTAATAGCTTCAGTATGCACCCCTGCGTGGAATGTATCAAGCGCCTTGTATCCTTGTGTATTTGCAAATGTTGCCTTGCCATCACCTTCAAAATACCATTTGCCCAAGCGGCAGTTATGATGATCAACGCAATTAAAGCTATCTGCCAAGCCAAAGATATAAGAGTAAAGATTATTTTTATACACTACGTGGTCAAGCTTTGCCAATACACAGAAGATTCTATTGCTTAAGTTAAAGGTATTGTATTTGGTAATAAGGCTTCCCACTTTAAGATTATTGACAAGGCTATGGAGTTTTGCCACACCTTCACGCACATTCCCTGTGGCTTCGTTTGTTTCTTCAGTGCTTGTTTGAATGTCATTAGCCTCTTGCTGCATAGATTTAACCACCACGGCAATTTCTCTTGTCGCTTTTTGTGTCTTTTCAGCCAATTTTCGCACCTCATCGGCGACCACAGCAAAGCCTCGCCCGTGTTCTCCTGCTCTTGCTGCTTCAATGGCAGCATTAAGTGCTAGGAGGTTAGTTTGATCGGCAATATCATCAATAAGAGAAATCACGCTTGTGATTTCATTACTGCGTTGTGTGAGAGAATTTACTAAATCAGAGGCAACCTGCATTTTTTCATAAAGCACTTCTATTTCTTCTAAGGCTTTTGCACTCATACCTAAGCCGTCTTCGGCAGATTCAGCAGCTTTCACAGAATATTCAGCTACAGCATTTGATTCTGTAAGGACATCTTGTAGGGAAGCTTGAGTTTCGGTAACACCTGTTTTAAGGCTCTTGGTATAGACTTCAAAAAGATTTGTGCCAGAGCTTGAATCTGTAAGGGTATTAAGAGGAAGAATTGAATAATACATAGTGTCATCAATTCGCATATGTGTAACGCTATATTCATTATGCATACAATTTGCGTGTGTGGCTTTTTCATTAAGTTGAGGGACAAGGTGATGAAGGTTTACAAGTCCCTGAGCAACATTGTTTTTATATACTACTTCATTCCCTTTTATTCCTACAATTGCCTCAGCTTGAGAAAACTCTACAAGAGATTTATACATTTTAAGTTCTTGCATAAGACGTGCAATTTGCGCATCTTTTTCTATTATCTGTCGTTGAAGTATCTTAGAGTTAAACATTGATTGTGCTCCTTGTATTTTGTGATTGCTTGAAGGTGAAATCATATTAAAACTATGGTGAGTATTGTGCCATGATTTTTATTTACAAATTTCTCATTCATCATATCTCTTTGTAAATATCATAAAAACAGCGTATTTTGTTAAAAAAATGCACATTTTTGGCTAACAGCGTAATATTTTATTATGATAAGCCTTCTTATTTACATTTCTGTATATATTTTATTGCTATAATTCTTAGCAAAGTAAGAATCCTAACATTCCTACAAATATGACACGAAAGATAAGGAGGGTATTATGAATGCCAATCATCGTTTAGAAACACTTGATTCAATTTTAGACAGACTACGGAGTTCTATTAAAAAAAATGGGCTTAAAAACTCTAAACAACGAGAAGAAATAGTCGCTGTTTTGTATAAAAGTGGCACACACTTAAGCCCTGAAGAGATTACTAACATCATCAAAACAACGGATAAAAATGCGAGTATCTCATCAGTATATAGAATCCTCAACTTTCTTGAGAAAGAGCATTTTATCACCGCACTTGAAGCGGATAAAAGTGGAAGACGTTATGAAATAGCAGCAAAAGAGCATCACGATCATATTATTTGCCTTAGCTGTGGGGATATTATTGAGTTTGTTGATACAGAGATTGAGCGATTACAGCTTGAAGTAGCAAAGCAATTTGGCGCAAACCTTATTAGCCACGATATGCGACTTTTTGTGAAATGTTCCAAATGTCAAGGGCTTTAAGCCTTTAATGCCTATACTATTTGCAAGCAAGGGTCTTGCTTTGCAGGAAGTAGATTCCTGCTTCGCACCATTCAATCCCGAAGGGATTTAATCTTGCAAAGGGTGATAGCCCTTGAGGACAAAAGCACGCACTTATAACTCAAGCTACGCTTTATTCTATCATACGCACGAAGTGTTCGCTGGGTTACCCTCTCACTCCACACCTACAAAGTGAGTTTTAAAAAGTATAGATTCTCTAGGGTAAGATACGCTCAACCCACATATAAAATATTAAAGAATCTCAAATTTCAGCAAAGTAGTGTTTGTTAAGAAGCAAAACCCATCATCTCATTCACAAATGCTATCATTTCTCTTCACAATGAGATTCCATTTAATTAGTAAGTAAAGATATACTTCGCTTGTGAAAGAAGTTTTGGATTATTTATTTTTAGCACAAGGGGGCAATTTATGAAGCAAAATATTGCACGTGGCATTTTTGCTATGCTTCTTTCCTCGTTTTTATTCGCGCTGATGAGTGCGGAGGCAAAGATTCTCACACAATCCCTTCCTGCTATGGAAGTAGCGTTTTTTCGCTCGTTTGTAATGGTGGTTATGCTCCTTCCCATAGTCTTTAGCAAACCTTTAAAGAATCCTACACACAAAAAAGGTGGTTGGTGGTTTTTAATCTCTCGTTCAATGACTGGGGGGCTAAGCTTTGTCGCACTTTTTTATAATATCGCTACCATACCGCTTGGCACAGCCACTGCCTTTGCGCAAAGTATGCCCCTCTACATCGTGCTACTCTCCCTCATTTTTTTAAAGGAACGCTATAATCTAGGGGTCATTCTTTCCACAATTGTAGGCTTTGTGGGTATTTTATTGATTTGCGATCCTCATCTTGAGGGGTTAGACATGATAAATATTCTCTTTGGGGTGATAAATGGCTTGTTTATGGCAATAGCCTTTTTAAACTTGCGTGCGCTTAAAGACTATTTCAACTCTTGGGCGGCGGTATTTGCCACAGGGGTGGCGATGAGCATTATCGCCCTATGTGTGAGCTTCACTCCCTTGCCTTATCTTAGCGATATGTGGATTATGCCACAAGATTGGGAATGGCTGCATATCGTGTTGCTTGGGCTTTTTGGCACTTTAGGGCAGCATTATCTTACGCGGGCTTATATGCTTGCTCCTGCGGGGATTGTCGCGCCTATTGATTATACGCGTTTAGTATTTAGCATAGGGCTTGGGATAGCACTTGGGGATAGTCTGCCTAATCTTCCTACAAGCATAGGGATATGCCTTATTATCTTTTCTGGCATTGGCGTGGGAGCGCCTATTTTGCTTAATGATATAAAGCGATATATGAAATATTCAAGTTACCTTAACGCAAGGCAGGGTAGAATCCACGACAAAAATCGCTCAAAGGAACGCAATGAAAAACATATATGACAAAGCCCTTAAGGCAAAGCAGCGTTTGCAAGATGTAGTGATTCCCACGGCGTTTAGCTATGCGCCTGTGCTTTCGCGTTTAGCGAACGCAGAGATTTACCTCAAAAAAGAGAATCTCCAGCTTACAGGGGCGTTTAAGATTCGCGGGGCGTTTAATAAAATCGCTTCTTTGGTAGAGGGGGATTCTTACCATATTAATGGCGTTATTGCCGCAAGTGCGGGGAATCACGCGCAAGGCGTAGCCTATGCTGCACAGCATTTTGGGCTAAAGGCGGTGATTGTAATGCCTGAAGCCACACCCTTACTCAAAGTGAGTGCGACTAAAAATCTAGGCGCAGAGGTCGTGCTAAGCGGAGACAACTATGATGAGGCTTATGGAAGAGCCTTAGAGATTGCTAAAGAGCGGGACTTAGTATTTATCCACCCCTTTGCCGATGAAGAAGTGATAGCCGGGCAGGGAAGCATAGCCCTAGAGATGATTGAAGCGTGTAGGGATATTACCACTATTGTTGTGCCTGTGGGTGGAGGAGGGCTCATTGGCGGGATAGGGAGCGTGTATAAAAAGCTCTGCCCTAAAGTGCGGGTAGTTGGTGTAGTCGCAGCGGGGGCTGATGCGATGAAACGTTCCTTTGATAGCAAACATATCATTAAGGTAGATTCTGTGCGGAGTATTGCCGATGGGATTGCCGTGCGTGATGTCAATGCGGAGAACTTCGCCCTTTTGCAAGAATGTGTCGATGAAATAGTGAGTGTAGATGATGAGGAAATTGCTAATGCGATTTTATTCTTACTCGAGAAGCAAAAGCTTGTCGTAGAGGGTGCAGGAGCCGCGAGTGTGGCGAGTGTGCTGCATAATAAATTTGCCATAAAGCCAAATGACAAAATAGGGCTTATCTTAAGCGGCGGGAATATCGATATTACTATGCTAAGTGTGATTATTGAAAAGGGTTTGCTCAAATCCAATCGTAAAATGCGGCTTAAAGTCGTGCTTGTAGATAAGCCCGGGAGTTTGCAAGGGCTTACAGATATTTTAAGCTCTGTGGGTGCAAATATCGTGCAAGTGGAGTATGATAGGACATCAGTAATGCTAAAATATGGCGATGCGCTTATCACTCTAGGGCTTGAAACCAAAGGAGAGGAGCATAAAGCTCTTATCCGCGAGAAGCTAAAGGCAAGTGGCTATACCTTTAGTGAAATTAGCTAGGTGTGGGTATGTTTAAGCAGCTATGGGAGAAATATAGGGTTTCTAATTTTCGCACAAATGTGCTATTTTGCCTTATTTTGAGCGTCAATGTAGCGCTTTTACTCTTTGCTTGTGGGGATATGAGTATCCATCATAGGGAAGCTGCTGGGGTGTTTTACTCTAATGATTTAGCCTTTATGATTGCGCGATATTCCCTCTCACTCTTTGGGCAAAATGACTATGCCCTGCGGCTGCCCTTTATCCTTATCCATATATGCAATATGTTTCTTTTGTATAGAATCTCTAGGCTATACCTTCAAAAGCCTAGAGATTCACTTATTGTCGTGCTCATCTACGCGCTCTTGCCCGGAGTAATCTTTAGTGCGCTTTTTGTTTTAAAAAGTGGCTTGATTATCTGCATTACGTTTTTATGCTGCTATTATCAAATACGATTTAATAAAATGCCTTATTTCACTATGCTTATAGCAGCATTTGTCGATGGGAGCTTTGCGATTTTGTTTTTTGCATTTTTCTTTTTTACGCTTAAGAATAAAAATATGTGGGGGATGTTTATCTCACTTTTGCTTTTTGCGCTTAATATGTATCTTTTTGGCTTAGATATATCAGGGATTCCACGCAATCACTTTTTGTCTAATTTGGGGCAAATGATGATATTTTTCTCCCCTTTGTTTTTGATATATTATTGCTATACGCTTATCAATGCACTTAAAAAGCAAAATAATATTCTTGTGCATATTGGTGCGGTTTCTATGTTTTTTGTCGTGCTGCTCTCTATTCGTCAAAATGTCGATTTGGAGAGTTTGTTTCCTATGAGTGTGGTAGCACTCCCTGTGGCTGTGAGGCAATTCTTTGCAGATATGAGAATGCGGCTTAAGCCTTATAGAATGGCTTATGTAAGGCGATTTACTATCATTTTAATACTGCTTTTCGCACAAAGCTTTGTTTTGTATGCGAATAAGATTCTCTATCTCTTTGATGTAAAAAGTCATTTTGCAAGCTCATACTACATTAGCAAAGATTTAGCAAAGGCATTGCGGCAAAAGGGGATAGAATCTATTGATGTAGGGAATCATAGGCTAGCCCTTAGCCTTAGATTCTATGGTATCGAGCAAGCTCAAAGTCCTTATTTGCTCCCTACAAATGACTTAAGCCAAACGTATGAGAATGAAATCCCTATTGTGTATTTGGGTAAAAAGATAGCTGCCTTTATCATTCTCCCCTCTAAGCAAAGCACCCCTATTGCAACTACACAGGCACATACAAAGCAAAAAGATAAAGATTCTAAGCATATACACACCCCCCATACTACGCATAAAAGCAATGCGCCATCTCCATAATGCCTTAACTTGATGAAACTCTTTGAGCTTATCATAGCCCTTTCTTTGGTAGCCATACTTTTTATTTTCCTCCCTAAGGGCAGTAATAACCACTCCCTAGAGGTAGCCCATAGCAGCCTTATCACACATTTAAAGACACTCCAGTTCACCGCCTTAAGCGATGATAGCACATATCTACAAGCCGCAGCCACTCAAGATATGCTAAAAGCCTACCCTTCGCTTAATGCAAATTCACTTCTTATCCATCATCATAACGCAATGTGGCAGGTGCAGTTCCACTTAGGCAAAATCTACACAACATATAGTTATAGCTTTTATATCGATACGCCACGCAGGGCTACTACTACCGATTTTGATTCTCGTCCTATGGCGGGGGATATTATCCTCAAAAATATGGAGAGAAAATGCTTAAGCGCCTATAATAACACCAATACCGCACAGGAGTGCAAGAATAATGCCCTTGCTTTAGTGAGGCTAGGAGAATTTTTTGGCATAGATGGGATATTGATAGAAGCTGATGGATTCTGCAAGGAGCGTGAGGGCGCACGAGTTTATTTTGATCGATATGGCGCACCCTATTGCGGTAGAATCCCCACGCCCCTACTCTCTGCCTTTAAAATCACCTTGCTTAAGGGCGCATATAGTAAGCATCTCTGTATCCTGCCCCAAAGTGGTCTTATCACATCTCAATGCTAACTTTCTTTTCTTCTAAAAACTGCATAAATGTTTTGCTGTATTGCTCAAGCTGTTTTAAACCCTCAATAATGCTCTGTGCATTTTGTGCATTCACTTCCTCGCCTAATTTAATGGTAGTATGCCCAACGCAATCACTCATTTGTTTTTGCAAGGCATAAAAGGAGTGCGTATCAAGCCCCAAACTTGTAAGATTGCTTTCTATGGAGAGTAAATTACCTGTTGAGAGCGCGCGATTAAAATCAAGCACTTCTCTACCAAGATTAAAGCTTAAATATACGCTTGATTTATATACAATATGCTCTAATTTGCCAATACTGAGTAAAAGCCGCTTGGTAAGGGTTG
Source organism: Helicobacter mastomyrinus (assembly GCF_039555295.1). Classification (NCBI taxonomy): domain Bacteria; kingdom Pseudomonadati; phylum Campylobacterota; class Epsilonproteobacteria; order Campylobacterales; family Helicobacteraceae; genus Helicobacter; species Helicobacter mastomyrinus. The sequence continues at coordinate 1,278,375 of NZ_CP145316.1, forward strand.
AAAACACTACAAAAAGATTAGAGGCACTTTTCTCCATCGTATCAAACACACCGCTAAAATGCTCTGTTTTTTGATGACTTTGAGTAGCAATATCTGCTATTTTTGAAGAACTAGTGGTGATTTGCTCGATTTCTTGCTGCATTGTTTGCACCACGATAGCTATATCATTTGTCGCCTTATGTGTGCGCTCGGCTAGCTTTCGCACCTCATTAGCCACCACAGCAAAGCCTCGCCCGTGTTCCCCTGCTCTTGCTGCTTCAATGGCAGCATTAAGTGCTAGGAGGTTAGTTTGATCGGCAATATCGCTAATCATACCAAGCACTTGAGCAATATCATTTGACTTTTGAGCAAAATTATCAATAATAATGCTATTTTCTGCAATCAACTCCGCCAATTCATTAATAGAATCCGTAATAGAGGTAACATCTTTTTTAGAATCAAAGGAAAGTGCTTGCATATTATTGACATTATCATCAACGTGTTTCATATATTCAACATCATTTTCTAAATGCAAACTGATACGGGTTAGGTCTGTATTTTGATTATCTAAGCTCATATCCATAAGGGACTTTGCAAGGGCATTTTTAATATTATCTTTTGCATTTTGCTCTATGCTTTCTAGGGTTTGATTAATATTGTGTATATTGATGGCAAAAGCCCCTTTAAGCCCCTGTGCAAATGCTTTACGATAATATCTTCCCTCTTGCGTGGAGCGAACAGAAGTGCTGATTTCGCGCATAAAAACTTCAAGATTATCGATAAGAATATTGATATTGTGAGCAAGCTCATACAAATCTTTATCAACATTAATTCGCAGGATACGTTTTTCAAACTCACCATTGCGGTAGTATTTTGAAGATTCAACAATTCGCTGTATAAATTGTGCTCTTTGAGTAAGCTTATAATAACTCAACAACGCAAAGACAGCAATCAAACCATAACATAAACTATGTATGCTTATATTATAAGATATATCTAATATTATACCCATAAGACTAAGAATAGCTACAAATGCTATCATTGTTTTCATTATATTCGACCTTTGGAAAAATGCTTTCATTTGAACGATTTTATCTTTTTAGGCTTAATAGCAAACTACAATTCAAGAGACGATTGCCTATATTTACGGATTGATATAAAGAGATGGGAAAGGGGATTCTAAAGTTTTTGAAGTGGTGGACGCGCAGGGATTCAATAAAAACTCTATGGACTCACAATGTGTTTAAATAAGTTTTTATATTTTGCAACTTGTTACCGAATTTATAACCAAAAAAATGGCAATATTCAACCTACCTATTTTAGTTTTAGAGCTTTTCAAAGGATTCTTTTTGTAAATCTTTTGAAAAACCCAAAAAGGGAAACCAAACAGAAAAAACGAACATTGATTCCTATTTGGTTTTTAATAATATAGCAAGTCATTTCTCTTAAGCTATCATTTTATTTAATGATACCTCTTCCCAAGAAATGGTTTTTCTTTCCTTATTGATAGATACTTTGTAGAAAGTTGTTACAAAATTTCTCTCATACCTTCCTCCTATATATTCGCTTTCCCATTTGTCAATGCTAACAGTAAAGTCATTAGGATAAAAACGAAATCCGCTATTGCCGCAGCCATAAATGCCATTGCGTTTCCACATTGCTTTAGGGCTGATTCCATATTTTAGAAGAATAAAGGCAAATATACGATTTGGAGCGAAAAGAGCGTCTGTGCTGTTTGCAGTTGCCTTGCTCATATTACCTCCTTGTGCTGATGTCGCATTGATTGAATGAGTGCTTAAAAGCACTTGCATATCGTTGCTTGACATTTGAATCGCTATAAGAAGTAAAACAAACTTTAGATGGAGTTAGTGCAGTTGTAGCTGCTCCAAAACCTACAAATACAAACATTAAGGCTATAAAAATTTTCATCGTGTGTCCTTTCGATATAAATAGACCGAAGAACAGACTTATTGCCATATAGGGCAAAAAAATCTGCCCTATCGGTGGCAACAGTGCTATGCACGACTAATTACTGATGCAAGAATCGAGTGAAATCGTATTCGGTGCAAGAAAAAGGATTTTCAACTGTGACTTTACAGCTTTTGATATTCTCATTCAGCCAATAGGCTATACGAGTTTTTTTATCATTGTAGTTTTCGTCACTAGCATCTTCGTCATCTTCAATATTTGAAGCGAGATGCTTATTGAAAATTTTTCCCATTTCAGACAATAAAAATACTTCAGCATCTTTCACGCTATCAAATCCTTTTTGGCAGAAAGCGTAAAAATTCTTATTGACGAATCCGAATAAACTTAACTTTGCGCTAATTTCTTTTTCCATTTTTAATCCTTTATTTTTATTTACAACAGGCAAAATGCCACTAAGCCACAAGATGACCAAAAAGCTATTTCCATTTTGACAAAAAGCGTTGCTTGATGTTTTCGTGGAGATTTTGTATATTTTCAGCCTCGGATTCCTCTCTTATAATTTCGAGAATATCCTCATTATAAGGTGTGGCATCTGACCCCATTCGTAGTTCTCCGTATTCATAAGCACAAGAGCCTCTGAAACCATTAACCGCTTATCTGCTATTTTGATTTCTTCAGGCATAGGAGGAGTGAGACCAAACAGGTTAGCTGTTTGATTTAACGCCCTTTCCTCTGCTTCTCTGTATGCTTGCATGTGTGGAGAATTTTTAATCGGAGATGGTATATCCATTCCTGTAAGACCTTCGAATGCTTCGTGGAGTAAAGCCCATTTTTGCAATTCTAAGTTTCCCTCAAAGATTTCAGCCATCACAAGCCAATGCTGTGCTACGCTGTAAAATCTTTTAGTTTGTCCCCAGAATCTACAAGTGCGGCTTAAGGTTTGTGCGATGACATTTACATCAAAATCGCTATCTTTAAGTGCAAATGGGTTAATTAATTTTCCACTAGCATTCATCACTAACGTGTGTGCTAGAGACATTGTGTATCCTTTTAAATATTAAAAGACAAATGAGGAAAGCACACAACCCTTGCGGGAATGTTAAAAAGTGCATTCCCGACCTATTGGGCAAAAAGAAGAATATAGTTGAGTTATAGTTTGCTAATAACAACTCCAAGAATGGCTATAAAAACAGCAAACAAAGCAGCCTGAGTTCCAACCACCCATTTAAGCACACTTGAATGCGATTTAGAAAGCTTAATATCAATCTTGGACTCTAAGGCTTTAATATCGCCACGAACTTCATCAATTTCTTGTTTAAGTTCTTGCTTCATTTCAGCCATCTCCTGACGAACTTCTTCACGAAACTCAGACATTTCATTGCGAACCTTGGCAAACTCAGCCTAAAACTCTTGTATTTCAGCCCTTACGGATTTAAACTCAGCCTTAGTGTTAGTTTCTAACATCTTTAAATCAGATTGAGTTACAGAGATTTCCTCTACCGTATTTTTAGCTACTTCCCTTGATTCTGCGATAATCGCTCCAGCCATTTTAAAGACTTCGTCTTTAGTAATAGCAGAACCTTCGCCATCTTTGTTGCAAATGTGTTCAGCAAATATATCAAGTAAAATTTCAAAATTTTTACTAAAATTATATGCTATATTCATTGCGGTTCCTTTCTATTGCTATCTCCTTTTATTGGAGCACATTTTTCAACAATAAGCCATAAGGCAACTCCATAACGGATAACCATTTGCAATGGGCAACGGTTAGACAACCTCAAAAGATAGAAAATCCTCTTCACAATCAGGGCAAAAGTATTTGTATCCATCTACCGCCGATGCTTCGACATTGCTAAGACAATGAGGGCATTTTGGTTGATTTAGATGCAATCTTTCCTTGTTAAAGTGATAAGCAAATTTAATCTTGCCACTCACATAGTTTTGCTTCAAGAGTTGTTCTATTTCTTCGAAACACATTCCTGTTAAGCAAACTCCAAGATTATTTTCTATTTGAGAATAGTAGTAGTCCAAAGCCTGTGCTCTATCCGCAAAAACTCTTGTTTCAGGGATAAGATAAATCTTAGCCTCATCAACATAAGCAGTTCTTGTGATTTTATAGATTTCAATGCTCATTGGTTCTCCTAGACTAATTTCATATAAATGCCTTCGTTTGTATCGAAAGCATAAACCTCAGTGCAGAATTGCTCTTGCACACGCGTTTTTGTATTCCCCTTGTCATCAGTCCTCACCGCATCATCGCCTACGGTTTCAACCTTTTTAATGCTCCCCTTAATAAGAAAACCATTAATGGCATCATCGCAGATTCCAGCACCAAGCAATAAAGCAGATTGCCCTTCGTTTGGTGTTTGGATGCTTGATGCTCCGATTGAGCTCGTGCGACATAGCCTTGCTCTAAAATTAATTGTTTTAGAAGCATTATTAAGCAACTCAATTTTTTGCCATTCCTGCAATCCTTTGGCCCTAAAGATAAGATTAGCAAGATTGTTTTGAGGTATGTTAATGTCAAAAGAAAGAATATCCTTAAGGTTTACCGCCTTTTCAATTTGAATTTGCGATAGCACCTCATCCGCCGAAACCAATCCGTCCTTATCCTTTTTTAAGAGAATAAAGAATTGGTTAAAATTTTGGTAATCGCTGTTATCATCAAAAAATACACTCTCCACTTTGAAGCGTGAGTTTGATAGAACTTCTGCCATTTTTGCATTAGCACTACTAGGATTGATGATAAGCAACATATACCCACCATTAGCAACACTTGAGCCCATTTTTTGACAAATTCAGTTTCCAAGCGAACATTTTCATGATGTATATTTTTAGTATCCCCATAAGGAGGATTCAAAAACAAAAACCCAAAAGCATTATGGCTCTTAATGACGCGTAAGCCATCATCGTTGATAAGCTCATCAATAACCAAAGATGCTTTTTTGCTCTCTCAGTGTCTAGTTCTACTCCATAGGTTTTTACACCACTAAAGCGTTTAAACAAAGAAAGGGCAACACCTTCGCCACAGCAAGGATCACACACCAAGAAATTTTCTTGTTTGCCTGTAATTGAAATTTTGTCTAGGAACTCATTTACGGTTGCACTATTTGTAGGAAAAAATCCTAACTTTTTGTCCGATTCCAATCTTGCCATTACGCAACTCCTTGAATTTTAAAATTTGATTTTTTATACTCCGCATAACATGCTTCTATAATATATGCGAGTTCTTCATAGTCATTTGCAGACAATCTTGCAAAATTGACAACACCATAGTTATACAGCCCATTAAGCGACATTTTTAGCTCAATATTTCTTGTGTCAAGCAAAGTTTGAAGAAAGAATTGTATAAACCCTTCTTCTCTAGGCACAGGTAAGGCTATTTTGTTGAGCCAAGTCTTGAACCCATTCATTAAATCTTCTTTATCCCGTGAAGGAAAAAAGAACATATTGCAATCTTGAAAAATATCCCGCTGATAAATCGTTATGTGGCTGTAACCTTCCTTAATCACATCTTCTACCCGTGCATAAGAGGTCTCTCCTATAAAATAGTTTTTATCCCCTATTAATGCAGCAACAGAGCGATTTCCACTCATAAAATAGGCACTAACGCTGCGGCAGATTTGAGATTGCCCTACAATTTTAAGTAAAACAATTTCTCTATTGTTTTCTACAAAATCTACACAATCAACGTTTCTCCTATCTATTATCATTTCAAAAATTTCTTTAACCATTTTTTGCCTCCTAAAGCAAATATATAAACACGGAAGGGAAATTCCCCTTATTTTTCAAAAAGGGATAAACCCAACCGCCACTGCACCTGAAAACTAAAACAGTGATAATTGAATCCCGCTATTGTTTTCACTTTCTAGCTTTTTGATGATGTCTTCGCCACTCATTTCAACCACTTGTGCTTTTTTTCCTTTGTAGATAGTAACATTTACTCTTGCACTAGGGTCAAACAATGAGACACTAGGAACAGGCGTTACCACTTCTTTTACAGGAGATTTTTTTACTTGTGAATGAGTTTTGTATTTATCATCTTTACCGCTAGAGACATGAGCTACCTTAATTTTAGGTTGCTTTTCTTTTTTTGCGTTATATAACGCTTCAAAAGCATTCCATTCTCTAGGAACAAATACCCACTCGTTAGTAGGACTTTCACTATCATCTGACTTGTCGCCTGATAATATAGCTTTTGCAATTTGGTCTTGTATTGAGACTTCATTGCAAAAAGCACCTAGCTCGTTTTCTGTGGTTACAAGTCGTCCCTCAAGCAAATTTGCTGCCTTAATTTTTCTACTCATAAGAGCTAAAGCAACAGATTGTGGGGTTCGCTCATATACCAAGAAAAACACCTTGCACGAAACTTTTTGCCCAATTCTCCAAGAACGGCGAGAGGCTTGTTTAAGCGTGAAAGTGTTATACCCTGTTTGGTAGAAAAATATGCTTGGATACTCAAACAAATCTAGCCCTGTTTTTACAAGTTCAGGATTTGTTATTAAAACATCACAAGGATTCTTTTTTATCCACGCATCTCTCTTTTTAGCCTCAATGTTTCCATTAAGAACCTTAATACAAACAAAGGATTTAAGTAAGGTTTCCAAAGCAGCAACTAATCGCTCTGTCGTTCCTAGATTGGAGTAAGAAACATACACCAAAGATTTTCGCCCTTGCTGATGTTCTTTAGCAAATTCGAGATTCTAGAGCAAAAAGATTTCGGAAATAGAGAAAGAAAGTCATATTGAAGTGGCTAACAATAAAAAGAGACTCAAATGGCAGAAATTGAAGCCCAGCAATTAACAGAAGTTAAGCAACAAGAAGCCAATAAGGTAGTGGGTTTAAAAACTGTGGAAAACGAAAGAGAAGTGGCTATCAGCAGTGAAAGGGCAAAACAAGCTATCAAGGAGCAGGAGAAAATCACGCAAGAAAAAATATGGAGGTCGTTCGTGTCGAAAAGGTAAAACAAGCAGAAATTAACAAAGAAGCGGAACTTGTCAAGGCAGAAGAGGAAAAAAGAAAGATTGAAATTGATGCGGAAGCTAGAAAAAATGCCACAATTAAAAATGCCGAAGCTGATAAGGAAAAACAATTTTTGGAAGCAGCCGCACTTTTAGAAGTAAAAGATAAAGAATCGCAAGGTATTGCTAAAATAGGTGCAGCTGAAGCGGAGGCTTTGAAATTAAAAGAACTAGCTCCAGTAACTGCACAAATCACATTGGCAAAAGAGGTTGGCGAGAATGAGGGATACCAGCATTATCTTGTTACTATAAGACAAGTGGAAGCGGGCGAAAAGATAGGTATCGAACAAGCTAAAGCTCTTGTAAGTGCAGATATGAAAATTATCGCAAATGGCGGGGATGTGCAAGATGGTATGAGTAAGATAGGAGATATTTTATCATCAAAGGGCGGAACAAGTGTAGGAGCAATGCTTGAGGGATTGGCTCAAACACATATGGGTAAGGAGTTTTTGAACAAATTTACTACAAGCAAAGATATAGACAAGAATTAGTCGTGATTTGTTCCCCTCCCATAAGAATTTCTTACTTTTACCAAAGGTTACATTGTCTGTGGAATGATGTGTGCTTGTTTGATTTATTGACTTACATCTTAATATAATTCCGCAAAACATACAGAAAGGATAAGTTATGAATGGACAATTAAATCATTCCCTTAATGTTAAATTAATTTGTGGGGATTTTGATTTCCTTGGTAGTAGAGGTAGCGGAGAGAATCTTCACGCTAGAATTGTCGATGAAATTTTGGAGAAGAAGCAATCCGCTATTGCAGTAGATTTTAATGGCATTGAGGGCGTTGCTCATGCATTTGCTGATGAAGTTTTTGGATTGATGGTTACTCGTTTTGGTATCAGCTTTCTTAAAGAGCATATTGTACTTATTAACGCAAATGACACTATCAAAAGTATGTTTAACTATGCCATAAGGGAACGAGCAAAAAAACTTGAGGGCAGAGTTTGAATCTCCTAGAACGCATTGAGCAAACACTACTTTGTATTCAGAACAAAGACTTTTTGCAATTTAATTCGTGGATGGAAACTGCTGATATTTTGCTTATTGAAAACCTAATGGGAAGAGGGATTCTTAATGGAAATGAAGTAAAAAATGATTTTTTTACTTTTACACAAAAGGGTATTCATTCCAAAAGCGGTTCTTCGCTAATGAATATATGCTCCAGAAATGATGTTGAAAAAAGCACCTACGAACTTGTGCGAGTTTTATCAAAAACACTTAATGATGCAAAAATCCTAAACGAAATACAAAAAGATATAAAAGATTGCTTTAGGTATGTTATCTCCGAAATACTTAACAACATTGCAGACCATTCCAATGGTAATGGTATAGCCATTGCTCAATATTACAAAACCAAAAAGAAAGTTCAGTTTTCAGCTCTTGACAATGGAATTGGTTTTCTTGCAAACATCAAGAGAAAATTTTCTAACATCAATACACAAGAAGAAGCTATCAAAAAAGCTCTTGAAAAAGGCATTACAACATCATCATATAATGTGCTTTACGCTTCAGAAAGGAATATTGGATATGGGCTATTTGTTATATCACAACTCATACAGGACATTAAAGAAAGTGAATTAGTAATTTTATCTCAAGATACTCTTGTGAGTGTTAGAAACAAAGATGGTATTAGTGTAAGGCGATTGAAACACAATTTTGAATGCACTTTGGTTTGTTTTGAAATTGACGAAAATTCAATGAGAAAATTAGACTATGATATAGACACAATGATACAGAAGATTGTTTTACCAAATACAAATTCTATTGACGATGTTTTTTAAGAATTGCTTATAGCAAGAGTAAGAGCTGTCAAAAGGAAATTGTAGAGTAGAGATTGTCAAGGGAATATGTAGGGACAGAAATCATAAGCAATAAGTTCAATCAACCCACATTAGAATCCAAAGCACCCACTCATAATGAGCAAACTATCGCCGATAGTAAAGTCTTTGGATTAAGAGAATTATAACACAATAAACACATCGCTGCATCTCTAAGTAGACTACCCAATTCTCACAATTCTCATCAGCTACTTGTATGCTTCTTGTCGTGAAGTTATTTTGATGATTTCAATAATTAATTCGTTATGCTTGATATATCCAATCACTCGATAATCTCCAATTCTCCATCGATAGCAATTTTGTGTTTGTGTCCTTTAAGTTTTTTTGCATTTGGAAGCAAATGTGGTCCGTCATTTTCTTTAAGAATTTCAATAAGAGTTAGAATCCTATCGGCATCATGAGGGGATGATTTTTGGATTTTTTCTAAACTTTTGAGTGCCTTATTGATGATTGATACCGAATATTTCATCTTTTACTTCTTGTGTTAATTGAGCGTATTGCTTGGGATTTGTTGCTTTTCTTGCCTGAAAATCGTTGTAAATATCGGTTTCCTCAATCAAACAAGATTCTTTTTCTTTGCTTTTGTCTGTTTGGATACAAACCGCAGCATTAGCGATTTTTGCTAAATTTTTTATAGCTTCTGCAAATTCGCTACTAGCGTTTTCAATGATAAGTGTCATCACAATATCCTTTCCTTGTTGTTTTATTATAGCATACCTATTTGAACTGCACGAATCTTCATATTTCTCATTTGACATACATTTTAGTGGTATGTGGCTGTCAAAGGAGAAAATTATCTTTGTGTTCTTTATCGCAAAAGTAAAATTATTTTTTAAATAATGTGCTATGGCTACCCGCATTAATATAAGTAAGAATAAGAAACTCATCTTGTTTTTGATAGATTAAAAGCAAGTCAGGCTTAAATGGCATTCTCTGAAATCCTTAAAAGCCCCCTTCAATAAATGGTCTCTATATTTTGCTGCTAGTTTTTCGCCCTTGGCTAATGTGTCATTTACAGATTCTAGAATCTGGAAAACTGTGGGAGCAAAATGTTTAATTGCCTTTTTGTAAGCTTTGGTATATAAGATTTTGTATTTCACTTAAGAATCGCCTTGTGCATTTCTCTAGCTGAATTGTAGGCTTTAAGCTTACCTTCTTTGTAGAGTTGCACCGCTTCATCGTTTTCTTGTTGCCATTGCTTTGCTATATCCTCATCTGTTTGTGTAGCTTGGACTTTAAGATTGGCAAGTTTTGCTACTTCTTTGATGGCTTTTAAAACATCTTTGTTTGCATTTTTATTGTAATTGTCATCGTGCTACTCCCTACATAAAAATATGCCGTGTATTCTGGCACAACTTTATCCATTTGAAAAATACTTGCAATTTAGTTAAGAAAACATCTATCCTCTAGCAGATTCTATAATAGTAAAAAGTTCTTTAATAATTTTGGGATGTAAAGTCTTGCCTGTATGATGTGGCAAAACCATTCTGTAAGAGTTTTTCATATAGATTCTGTGACCACCCTTTTGTCTTGCAACAACAAAGCCTTCCTGAAGCAAAAGTTTTTCAGCCTCTTTTGCTGTAAGTTTTGGTAATTCAGGTATTGGCTAGTTCTATGGGGACAATCGCTGTATCTTTAGCTTGTATATGCCTAATCTCATCTAGTTGCAAACTTTCCATATACAATGCTGCTGCTTCTTTAATGTTACTAATGGCTTCTTCATAGCTTTCTGCTTGAGTTACACAACCACTAAGATCTGGCACAGAGGCAAAGTAACCATCTTCATCTTTTTGGATAATAGCATTCAGAATCATAAAAACTCCTCATAGTAAAACTAAGGCAGATTCTAGCATGCATTGTCCTCATTTGAAATGTATATTTGTTTTATAGATATAATTGCTTATATTTTCAAAAAAGGAGCATACAAATGAGTTGGTTAGAGACCCTATGGTTGGCAGATGTTTTAAGCAGTGATAAGAAAACTGCAAGAAAAAAGATTAATTGGTTTGTGGGAATATTTTTTTGTTTTGATTGGTGTGTTTGTTGCATTAGCATTTGCGTTGGCAGCAACAGGCAGAGATAGTGAAAAAGAACAAGCCTCGAAAATTATTTTCATTCAACACATTATGCCAAAAACATTACAAGAAGGCTATAAAAACAGACAATATGGATAAAGCCATTACAGAAGAGATTGCCTATCTTCAAGACAAGAAAAGTCCTTTAATAAAGAGCTTGTCCTCATGCAACAAAATTACCAAGAGTTTCTTGCTAACAATGGTAGAGAGTGTGTGCTTTCTGATAAAAATAATCGGGTAGCAAACAACAAATATCTTAATGAAATTGAAATAGAAACAACCAAAACAAATCAAACAATCTTTACTTATGATAATCAAATCATTGATATACAAGAGTTAGAATCCAAAAACATAGACACTCTAAACTCTAAATTATATTTTATGGGCATAGAACTCACAGGAGGCACAGAATCTTCTAATCCTCTCTCTGCATACTTCTTTGGTAAATTAGATTCTAAGTCTCACATAGGATTAGATGAATCTCTTCCTATCTATCACTTCTCCCCCAAAGATAAAGAAAATAATCTAGGCACACTTCTTATTTTTTTAAATGCTTCTACTCTTACTCTTTTAAATTATTCTCTCTTAGATTCTAGTTTAAATATTAAACTAGAACTCACAAACAAAGAATCTAAAGAAAAACAAGATAAAGCTATCATACAAAGAGAACAAAAACAACACAAAGAACAAAGCAAACCTTTAAGCACTGCAATGCTTCATCCAATACTAGAAGATGATGAAATAAAATGTCCTCACGGAGGAGTAGTGCAATTAAAATCTAATCTAGGTAAAAGCATTACAGATAAGAATATTCCTTTTATATTAGAAACTGATTTACTCTATAGCTCTATTGTAGGTTGTCCTAATCCTCCTATAAGTGGAGGACATTGCACACAAGTAGCACTCATACTTCCTAGTTCTCGTGGATTAAAAAAGCATAATGAGGATTATCCTATAATGCAAGATTTAGTAAGTTCTGGAGTGTTCTCTGATAAGGGAGTTCCACTTATTTGCACTCCTAAAGCTAATAGTTATAAAAAGATAGCTTAATGAAAAAGATTCTAAAAACTTTTAAAATTTTAAGTTTTATCATAATTCCACCTCTTATCGTCTTTATCTATTTCTTTGGTTGGGGTTGGCTTGTGCCTTATGAATTACAACCGAGTTATTGGGAAGCTAGAAAATTAGCTAATTTGAAAGATTGTAAGGGATATGAAAGATATTCTCAAGAAAGAGAAAAAGACTATAATACAATGCTTGCATACTTTGGGTATAAAAACTTAGATGAATTATTTAAAGAAAAACCAGAACACTACAAAGATAATCCACATCACAAGAAGTATGGCTTAAGCAAATGGTATAATGACAGAATATGGATATTTTTTAATATAAATTTTATTCCAAACGAAGAAGTTTCTAGGGATAATATTGACACGATAAGTTGGTCTGTATATTGGCTTACAAAAAAGTATGGTATTCAACAAGAGAGCATAGCCTCTTTATCTTTAGAGCGTTATGAAAAAGATGAGCTTATCTCAAATGATAAATGCAAGGAATGATTATGATGACAAATAAAGCACAAGTGCAAAAATTAAGAGACTATGCCGAGTTGGCTTGGGCAGCCTATGGGTATTTTGATAAGGTTTTGGTGGTAAATCGTCAGATTAAAGAAATAAAAGAATTGACAGCCCAAAATAAAAAATTATTTTTGGATTTGGAAAGCATAAAAGATAGTATTGAGCACTTTAAACTAGAAAATATTACCTATGAAAATACTCTTGATAAAACATATCAAAAACATTTTGACAAAAAAAGTGGAAAAATTGGAACAAAAACATTTTTAGGTGGCGATTTCTCCCCTCTCCAATCTAAAAGTTTCTTTGAACGCTATGATTTACTCATCCATCAACCAAGTACTGAAAGTGGCTTTTCTGCTACTTTATTTGGAGAAAAAAGAAAGCAAAGGAATACAGAATCTAAAGGAGTTATATAATGAAAAAATTGCTAAACTTTATAATATTATCTAGTGTTGCTTTGTTGTTTAGTGGTTGTATTAGTGGTTGGGGATGGCTTGTGCCATATAACTTGCAACCAAGTTATCATAAGTTTAAAAAAAATGTGTAAGTTAAATAATTACCCAAAAAGTGAGGAAAAATATAATAGAATCTTAGCTTATTTTGATAAGAGTTTAGATGGTAGTATAGGAAAAAATGGTTATGCAAAAATAGGTTATAGCAATAGATTAGATTTAGGAGTATATATTTATTATAAGAATCCAAACAACAAAACATTAACTTTTAAAAATATTGATAAAATGTATTTTAGACCAATATGGAAAAACTATGCACCAAATATTTATGGTAATGAGGGTAATATGGATTTTAGATTAAAGTTTGATGGTGAAATAGATTGCAGAAGCTTAGTAGGAGAGTTAGATGGATAATAAACAACAAATCAATAAACTAAGGAATATGGCGGAAATTGCACAGGCAAGTTATGGATATTTTCATTGCGTTGATAATAAATTTGATATAAAAGATGAAGATAAAATTGTTACCTTTGAAGATGTTTTAGATATTACCTATAAAAACTCTAAAATTATTGATGAAAGAGGATTTAAAGTAGGCAAACTCGATGGCGATTTCTCCCCTCTCCAATCTAAAAGTTTCTTTGAACGCTATGATTTACTCATTCATCAACCAAATACTGAAAGTGGCTTTTCTGCTACTTTATTTGGTGAAAAAAGAAAGCAAAAGAATACAGAATCTAAAGGAGTTATATAATGAAAAAATTGCTAAACTTTATAATATTATCTAGTGTTGCTTTGTTGTTTAATGGTTGTATTAGTGGTTGGGGGTGGCTTGTGCCATATAACTTGCAACCAAGTTATCATAAGTTTAAAAAAATGTGTAAGTTAAATGAATTACCCAATAATGAAGAGAAGTACAATAAGATACTATCATATTATGATTTAGATTGGAATACTATGCTTGAAACAATGAAACCAATGCAAACGAGCGATGAATATCAAATAAAATATATGTTAGGAGAAACCAAAATACACAACAGAATAGAATTTGATTCAGGTTTTTTTGTATATTTAGATAAGACGAAACAAAATATTGTTAGGATTAGCCCATATTTTTTTGCAAGATGGGACACTAAAAGAAAATATCTCACAACAAAAAGCATAGCTTCTTACGAGCTTGTATTTAAAACAGCTTATGGAAGTTGCACATCTATTAAGGATTAACAATGAGCAATAAAGAACAAATACAGAAATTACGAGACTATGCAGAGCTAGCTTGGGCTAGTTATGGGTACTTTCATTTGGCAGATAAAGATTATAAACCTGAAGGTTGGTGGAATAAAGATAGGGAGAGATTGGAACAATTTGCAAAACAATACAATAATCCTAAAACAACAGAAGTTGAATTAGAATCTATTAGACCCACCTACATCGACATTCTCAACATAGAATATAACTCTTTCTTAGGTGGCGACATGACTCCCACCCAAACACAAAGATTCTTTTCTCGCTATGATTTACTCATCCATCAACCAAGTACTGAAAGTGGCTTTTCTGCTACTTTATTTGGAGAAAAAAGAAAGCAAAGGAATACAGAATCTAAAGGAGTTATATAATGAAAAAATTGCTAAACTTTATAATATTATCTAGTGTTGCTTTGTTGTTTAATGGTTGTATTAGTGGTTGGGGGTGGCTTGTGCCATATAACTTGCAACCAAGTTATCATAAGTTTAAAAAAATGTGTAAGTTAAATGAATTACCCAATAATGAAGAGAAGTATAATAAGATTCTAAGGTATTTTGATACAAGTTTAGATACATTGGATTGGGAGGAGTTGAATCATAATAACGATAATAAAAGGAAGTGGAAAGTTACCAAAGAACACGGGTATTACAGACAAGGAATCTATGAATATGCGACTTTAACAAAAAAAAAGGAAATAAATTCTCGTTTAAGAATGGTAGCACGTTTTTTAAGTAATGAGGCGGAAATAAATCGTTATAATGTCAATCAAATGTCAATAGGTGCTACTTGGCGTACCAGACGCTACTATTTAAGTGGTAACGAAGGGACAGGAATTTATTGGAGTGAGGAAACATTGGGTTGTAGCGATATAGTAAAAGAGAATATGACGCCAAAAGGATTCAAAAATGACAAATAAACAACAGATTCAAAAAATAAGAGATAATGCAGAATTAGCTCAAGCCGCTTATGGTTATTTTCATTTGGTAGGTAAGAAATTTAAAGATGAGGAACAATATCCCGATGATAAAAGAGATAAACCCATAACACTCCACGACATCTTAGATTCTACCTACAAAGGTTATGTAACTTCTGACCATACCACACTTATTAATCCAGAGGAGCTCGATGGCGATTTCTCCCCTCTCCAATCTAAAAGTTTCTTTGAACGCTATGATTTACTCATTCATCAACCAAATACTGAAAGTGGCTTTTCTGCTACTTTATTTGGTGAAAAAAGAAAGCAAAAGAATACAGAATCTAAAGCAATACAATATACAAGTGAATATGGCTATATCAATTATACCCTAGCCATTCGTGGGACAGAGCTACTTAATAGGGGTGATATAGGAGCTGATACAAAACTTGCATTAGGAAATATCCCTAAAAAACAACATCTTGATATGCTTTTGTTTTATAATCAATGTATAGGAAATATTCCTTTTTATGTAGAAAGAGATTCTAAAGAATATATAGAATCTAGAAAGGTAGCATAAATGAAAAAGTTTTTACACATTCTTTTATTCTCTAGCGTTGCTTTGTTGTTTAGTGGTTGTATTAGTGGTTGGGGGTGGCTTGTGCCATATAACTTGCAACCAAGTTATCATAAGTTTAAAAAAATGTGTAAGTTAAATGAATTACCCAATAATGAAGAGAAGTATAATAAGATTCTAAGGTATTTTGATACAAGTTTAGATACACTTGATTGGGAGGAGTTGAATAGGGAGGCTGCAAAATTAGATGAAAGAAGCGATGATTATATAAAAGATATTGTAGAATATCGAGTTTCCCCAGCAGAAAAGAAAACAAGAAGAATTTATGGTTATGTTAATTTATTTGCCAATAAAAATGGGTTTGCACCTCAAAATTTAACTAAAATTAATGTCCATGGTGCTTGGTATACAAGACGCTATCATTTAGAGCAAGAATCTATGGCTAGTTATAATCTTACGTGGTTCGAGGATAGTATAGGTTGCACATACATTATAAAAAGGAAATTTTTTCAATATCAAGGAGATAAGCAATGACAAATAAACAACAAATCAAAAAGCTTAGAGACAATGCTGAGCTTGCATGGGCTAGTTATGGGTATTTTGATTTAGTGGGAAAAAAGTTCGATATAAAAGATGAAAGAATTAAAAATTCCCCTAGAATAGATAATCTCACTATTACTCATACCGACATATTAGACTTAACTTACAATAAATACATCGCAGTGGAATCAAATCCACATAAACCAGATGATGAAATAAAGGTAGGCAAACTCGATGGCGACTTCTCCCCTCTCCAAGCAAAAAGATTCTTTTCTCGCTATGATTTACTCATCCACCAACCAAATACTGAATCAGGCTTTTCTGCTACTTTATTTGGAGAAAAAAGAAAACAAAAGAATACAGAATCTAAAGAGATTAGCTATACAAGTGAATATGGCTATATCAATTATACCCTAGCCATTCGTGGGACAGAGCTACTTAATAGGGGTGATATAGGAGCTGATACAAAACTTGCATTAGGAAATATCCCTAAAAAACAACATCTTGATATGCTTTTGTTTTATAATCAATGTATAGGAAATATTCCTTTTTATGTAGAAGGAGATTCTATGCCTAACAATAAAAATTCTATAGAATACAAACTATGGAAAAAACTCTATCAAAGAAGCACAACATCTAAACATAAAGCCTATATAACAAAATCTCTTTTCAAAGATACTACCAAAGAGGCTACTTTAGAGAACTTCATACCTCCTATAGATTCTAATACTAAACTCACTATCACAGGACACTCTCTTGGTGGTTGCTTAACACAACTCTTTGCACTCTCTTTTGCAAACTATGCTAAGAGAGATTGTGGAATCATCCAAGAAATCTATACCTATAATGCTCCTGGTGCTAGAGACTTGAGCATAGATGCTTTTGGTGTAATTGATATAGATTTAGCTAATCTTTCAAGTGATAATAAAGAAATTAGGGAAAAGAAAATAGAACAATATATTCATAGTTTAGATTTGCAGACTATAACACAGAGATTTATCAAAAAGTTACAACGCTTTGGGATAAAAGCTAGTTATTCAGATGGATTATTAGTTATCACAGAACAGCTGAAAAGATTTCTTGGGTTTAAATATAACCAAGAATATAGGGCAGGATTAAAAGTAGAACTTAGGACTATACAAGAAAATGGATCATTGCTAAAGACTTATAAGCCATATTTTATAGAAATAGATTCTTTATATGTCAATGCATATAACAATCTTATAGATAATTACTACTTTCATAGAGAAAAAAGGCAAGGTGTAGATATAGGATTGCCAACTCATCATATAGAAACTGATAGCGATAATAATCCAAACAACAAGGAAAAGAGTCCTGTTCAGAATCTAGGGGAGGATATAGAAGGCAAACACTATTATCTTAATATTGGCATAGATATAGATGATATGGATAGTCATTCTATCAAAAACTCTGTGGTTATATTGTATTTTTACGATTATCTTTTAGACTTGGAGGCAAATAGAGAAAAACTCTCAAATCGTATTAAGGAGTTAGAAACTAATCCCAAAGATCCTGCTACCTTAAATTACATAGGATACAAGGCTGCTAAAAACAAAGGTAAATATCAACTCATTACTGCTTTACTTAATGACTTTATGCAATGGAATTACAATTCCCTAAAAGAAGTCAATAAAGCAGTCTTGAGTGAAGTTAAAAACAAATATAAAGAGCAAAAAAAGAACGATAAAAATACATCAAATCCGCCAGAAAAGATATTTCCTCTTGTATATCTTTTAAATGAAGTGAGTTATATAGCAAGGTTTAAAGATAGCAAGGATATAGAGGAATTTAACATATATAAGATGATAGATTTAATCACGCAACTACAAGAAGCAAAAATTTATATAAAAATTCTAGATAAAAAATTCTTTGATGAATTAGAAAACAAGCAATGCAGTGTAGCAGAATTACGAAGTGTACTAAAATGTCAGCCCTTTATGGTAGTTGATGAAAACAACAAAGAAATACTTAATGAAAGCAATAGAGCAGAAATCTTTTACTATAAAACCTTTAATAATCTAGTCTCGCAAATTTTGCAATCTTATAAAACTGCCTAAGGAATCTACAATAATGAATGAATATCAAAAAGCCTATATCGCATTGAGCAGAGAGCTACTTTTTTCATCAAGTCCTTTGGTTATCACACCAAAGAATCCTTACAAGACCACCAAAAGTCTCTATAGTTCTTTAGAATGCAAAATATTTTTTGATAAAGAAAAAGATGTAATCTATATTTTTACTTATAATGGGGATGTGTTTGATTGCAAGGATTTATTACAAGATATAAATAATCTTACCAACCAGAACAAACAGGATTTACAAAATTACAATATCTCGATTTTTTTAGAATCTACCCTCCTCACAGGTGGTAATGAATCTAAGAGTTTAGGTTATGAATGCTACTTTGGCACATTAGATTCTAAAGATAGTAATCTAGGCTTAGATGAATCTAAACCCATCTATCACTTAATCGGTGAAATAGATTCTAACTCTATGGAATCTACAAGCAATAATAAAGATTCTAACAATTCCTTAAGCACCCTCCAAATATTTTTAAATGGCAATACCCTAACACTCTTAAACTACTCCCTCCTAGATTCTAGTCTTAACATCAAATTAGAATGTAACTCTAAAGAATCTAAAGAAATACTAGAGAGAGAACAAATACAAAGAGAGCAGATACAAAGAGATTCTAACTCCATAGATTCTCTAACAAGCACTGCAATGCTTCATCCAATACTAGAAGATGATGAAATAAAATGTCCTCACGGAGGAGTAGTGCAATTAAAATCCAATCTAGGCAAAAGCATTACAGATAAGAATATTCCTTTTATATTAGAAACTGATTTATTACACTCTCCTATCATAGGTTGCACTAATAACATTGCAGGTGTTCCTATTCCTTGCACACAAGTAGCACTCATACTTCCTAGTTCTCGTGGATTAAAAAAGCATAATGGAGATTATCCTATAATGCAAGATTTAGTAAGTTCTGGAGTATTCTCTGATAAGGGAGTTCCACTTATTTGCACTCCTAAAGCTAATAGTTATAAAATCAATGCCCCTAATCCTACTCATACTAAGAATATAGAGAAAGAAGCTTTAAAGGCACAAATAGAATTTCATAAACCCATACTAAGACTACACTATAAAATCTGTCCTTCTCAAAAAGATAATCTTCCTATATATAGAATAAAGCTTAATGATAGTATTATAGAATCCAACAATGATATACCACTAGATGTTCTTCATATTGATATAGCTAAGGATACTCAAGCATTAGATGTGGAAACATTAAATGATAATAGTTTAGATTCTAATCTGCAAGATATACTCTCTAAAATCTACTCTAGTTTAAAACAAACTTATGCCAAAGACTATCTTTATCAATATCTATCCTTACAATTAGATTCTAATGCCCTTATTCTCATACTCCTTATCCCCCAATCTCTTCCTAAACTCTTTAAAGAACCCTATAAAAACTATAAACATAAAGACTATGGCATAGGAAAGTATCACTATCTCTATAACTACTGCACTTTTACAGCATTTAAGATAGAAGACTCTATGCAGGTAGGATTAGATTCTTATCCTAGCAATGCTACTATCCTTACATTACACACACCTTATAAAACACAAAGACTAGAGTTGCAATTAGCAAGTGGATTAGATAGTGTGATAGAATCTGATAGAGAGCAAACACAACAAATCATAGATTCTCTACTCACACTTCAAGTTGTCAATGGTGGATATAGGCAGAAGTATTGGGGATTTGGGGAAGAGATACAAGAGAATCTCTTACAAGCAGATATAGATAAAGAAAATAGAGAGTCTAAAGAAACACAAGAAAAAGAAAAACAAATCACAGAAATCTATTTTTCCTATGGAGAGGATAAAATAAGACTCAATGACATCTCAAGACATTCTCAAGATATAAACTTACATATCAAAACACAAGGATATGAGGAGGGGGAGAGATTGGATTTGACATTAGAATTTCAAGAAAAAACTTTTCAAATTTCAGCAACCATAAGAAATAATCAAGCTACGATTCTAAATATCTTTAATGAATCATAAAAGGAGCAATGATGTCAAACATATGCAAGGTAAAATGTGGAGACAAAGAGGCAACAATTAAGATTCAAAGACCATCGTGGTGTTGTATGGAGCAAGGTTACAACATAATACATCAAATTGCTAAGAAAGCAGAAGAACAAGCTAAAGAAGACGGGCTAGATGATGTAGAGACTTCAAAACTTATAGCTAAATATGTATTTGAACATATTGGGGGTAAGCTCAACGAAGCTCGTATAGAAGCAGAGAGTAAGGCTTTGCTAGGAGAAAATGTCAATACGTATAGAAATACTTGTGCTACAAAAGTAAGTTTTGCTTTCAATAATAGTGAAATAAAGATAGACGATAAAGATTTAAAGCTGACAAGTGGCACAAAGTGGAAAGGGAAAGATGGATACTATTATTATACAGGAGTTTCTGGGATTAAAAACTTATTGCTTGAAAATTGGAAAGAGAAAGGATTGAAACCTTATTCTCAAACAAACAATAAAGACTTTTATAAAGTATTTTATGACTATAAAAAAGAACCATCCGAATTATTGATAGATAAATATGGAAATGTTCTTAATAAAGAAAGAGTAAAACAGATACGCAAAGACAATTTAAATTTTTTCTATACTTTGCAATCTTTGGGTATTAAAGGTATTATAACAATGGATATTGACGCTTGGAGTAATGCTGGAGGGCATACTACCCTATGGAATGGAAGCAAATTTTTAGACGATACCAATTATTTAAATGATGAGAGGAACTATGTGTTTGTTAGAGAATTATGTTTTTGGGAGCTTAAATAAAAGGAGGTTGATATGAAGTGTTTTGTCTTATTGGTTTTGTTTGGAATTTTTCTTAATGCAGAGGAATGCTTAGATTATGATGATAAGAGCAGCGCATCATATCTTAGAAGCAAGCGGTTTTCTGAAGCTATGATTTATGCTAAGACTACTATGGTAAAAACAATGAAAAACTATGGCTTTGGTGTGTGCTTAGAATATTATGATTTAGATTCTAAAAGAAAAGAGAGGGAAATGGATTCCTTACGAGATAACTTAAGACTGATAGAAAAGAGGGATTGGTTGCACGATAAGCGATGTATTATAACAAACAATGGAGAAAAGATGAAAGAAGAAGTTGAAAACTATATCGTAGATTATAAAAAAAAATCAATAGAAGCAATCAAATCGGTTCTCACTGAAGAAAGGCTTAAAGAAATATTAGAATCCCCTCCACTTTTGCAAAAATGCTTATCTCTTTACGATTCCAAAGAATACCAAGCCGAAGTTGAACGCATTGTCAAAAAATACTGCAAGGATTGCAAATAAATGATTGCTCTCATTCAAAGAAAAAGCATTATCGCAATGATTGGCACAGATGGATTACGACATACTACTTTATGGAATGGAAGCAAATTTTTAGATGATACAAATTATTTAAATGATAAAACATTTGAAGTATTTGTTAGAGAATTATGCTTTTTTGAGCTTTGAATAAAGGAGATTGTATGAAGTGTTTTGTCTTATTGGTTTTGTTGTGTATATTTTGCATAAACACTAATGCTGATGATAGGTTTGATGTTAGAAAGAATCTTAAACATTATGGCTTTGGTTTTTGTTTGCAAAAAAGTTATGGTTATGTAGATGAAACAGGTCAAATGCCAACATTACCGTATCATTTGCATGTATTCCAACAAGGAAGTATGAAATTTTCTGTAATGGCTGGACTTAAAAATGAAGAACAAGTTGCTAAAATCATACAATCTTATGTTTCTCAATTTATGTCAAGTCCTCAAAGGAAAGCTACTACAAAGCAAGGATTCAGAGTATTGGTTCAAGATTGTATGCAACTCTACGATTCAAAAGAATACCAAGCCGAAGTAGAACGCATTGTCAAAAAATACTGCAAGGATTGTGAATAAATATCTAAACCCTTTAAAATACTATAAAGACTTTGGTATATCTTTTATGAGTAGCTTTATGATAGAATACGAACCTAGATGTAAAAGAGGTGGTTCAAATGATAATTTCAAGTAAAGAAGAATTATTGCAAGAAATTGATAATATGTTAGGCTTAAAGACACATAAAACAATACATCAGATTATATTTCTTTGTCCAAATATGAATGCAAACCTCATTACGCATAATAACCAATCACCACAGAATCTAGGGCAAGAAATCCTAAATAAATTACAGCAAACGCACGTTGATGCAACTATACACAGCTTTGAGACATTAAGTCAAGAACAAGTCTTGGGAACAAAACAATCCTACAACCTACCCAAACATATTACCATAGAGACATATCATAATGATAACATCATCAAAACCCTATTAGATTCTATTAAAGAATCTGCAAAGATTAATACAGCTCAGCAATATGGAAACTTAGAGGCTATGCTTAATGACATCAAGTCTGAAAATATAAATAAGATTTCTCTAATAAAACCTAAAAATGAAGCAATAAAACAGATTAAGGAATTCATAGAATCTAACTTGTTTGCAGATATGATAAAAGCAGATGCTAAGGCAAATATTGAGCAACTTTTTAATAAGCTAGAGCAGTATATCAAACAAGCCCTAAAGGATAAAAATAACGATGATTATAAAAATATCATAAAAACAATCTTTGGCGTGATTCTTACTATTGCCACAGGTGGAGGTGCAGCAATCATATTGCTAGGTATATCTGCAGTATTGCTTTCATCACTTATGGACTATCAAGATGCTAAAAATAACAAATATAGCTATATCAAAAATCCAATCATAGAGTTTCTTGCCACCGAGTTAGCAATGTATATACAGCTTGCAAACACACAACTACTCTCTTGTATGCTGATTGTGGAAAGCACACAAGAGACAGACAAGAAAAAAATAGAATTTCTTGACTTATCAGGCTTTAATCTTTATTTGGAAAATACGTTATTATCGTGTTCTCAATCTATCGCTTTTAAGGGTGAGTTTAGCTCTATGATAGATATTCCAAACCTATTAGCTCAAAAAGCAATTACCCTACCCAAAACACAACACAATAGTATAAAAGCTCAAATGCTCCACATACACCAAAATGAAACTAAACAACAAAATATCAAAGACGTATCTCTTCTTACACATATGCTCCAAGCAGTGCAATACTTCAATCATCTTGCCTATATAGAATCTCCACATTTTAATTCCGCTCTATTAGCTGAAATTTTGAATAACAAAAACACTCAATACCCCAATAATCACACTACAAATATGGCAAAAAATTATCTTATTATCACCAATGCCCCAAGCAAATATAATGCAAAGCTTACAGAAACGATTACCCAACACATCATTGGTAATACAATTAAAGACGATATAAACAATCGCACCAAACAAGAGCTTACTCTCTCAAGAGAGGGCGAAAAGAAAAGCTATAACACCACAAGAGATTACAGCACATATAGGATAGAAATCAATAAAAAAGATAATGAGCCTTATATGGTGCAGCTTTCGCCATTTGTGAGAGTAGAGATTGATGCAATCAAACAAGCTTATGAGAATAATCCAAAATATAAGGAGCTAAATGATTCTTTAAGGGAAGCACCCATAATGGATAAGTATGCTCAGCAATCTAATAGCTCGTATTATCTCTCTCAAGACACATTATTTCAGCAAGCAACACAAGAGAGCATAGATTCTTTCGTGCGATCCTATGGCATAAAATATATACAATCCTTTTTTAAAACTCCTAAAGAAATCGAGGATATTATTACAAAAGAAGAGCAAACAGCCAAAGATTTTCTTACCCAATTACAATATTTCCATAATAGCAATACAAACTTGGATAATTCTTTATTAGCGATTTTTACGCTTTTTTATGGACTCTATGTGTTTAAGATACATTTTCCAAGCTTTGCGTTGAAAAGTAGCATTGCAAAAAAGACAACAAGTAGTGGCTATCTTTTCACAAACGAGCGCGATTATCTTAAAGTCTCTTGTTTAAATGAAACTTGGGAGTTTTATCTCACCAAAGCATATCCAGACTATAAAGTCCAACCATCTCAAAATGTCCAAATCGCCAAAGTTTTACAAGAAAAACTCTTGCAACATAGCAGCCCACAAGAGACAGAGCTAAGTAAAGACTTCTTAGAGTATCTTAGCAAGTTTATAAATACTGATGATAATAATGATGTAAAAGCATTAAATGATGAGATTCAAAAAATTGTAGAGATTGATTTGGATAAGGAGCTAGAGCAAGAGCTAGCACAAATCGAACAATATGGAAAAAAATACAAAAAGATTGTGCAGCAAGAACGCACACAAGAAGTATTTTATAGCTCACTCTATAAGATATTAGGCATAATATGTCCCTTTATGAATTTTGCTCACGAAGATATGATTAATGCGACAAAGCATTGCATTGCGATTTTTATCAATACCTTTAAATCTCTAAGTAAAAATCAAAGCTCAAATTTTGCTTTGCATTTATATCAGACATTGCTTACAGAAATAGGAGGAGTGCTATTCTTATCATATCCCACAACTATACGTGTGCATATTGAGATTAATGGAGGCGTTCAAGACACATCAAAAAAATTGAATAACAAAGTAGATATTATAAATAAGATGGAATCAAAACTCACAGAGTTATTAGGACAAAAAAACAAAGAGCAAATACAAAATTTCCTCAAAGGTTTTGCCCAAGTGGAGCTAAGACGCACAAAAGCACAAATAGCACATTTTGAGGCAAAAACTGCTTTTATCCTTGAACACATTGATGAAAATGTCAAAACACTAAATCTCCAAGCTATCAAAGAAAAGCTAAAGCAAACTATGAGCTCACCCAAAGACAAAGCACTTATTGATAAAATTTGCTTTACATATAGCAGTGGTAAGGCACAATCACACTTTATAGGCACACTTCAAGCACGAGAGATTTTCTCTCAAATCAAGCAATTTCGTTATAATAAGATTGCTTATCAACTCAACGCTAATGCTGCTGCAACCGCAGTAAGTATAGCACTAGATATTATACTTAATTATTATTTTAGCACCAATTATGAGGCATACCAAAAAGAGTTTGAGAGCATTATGCACAAACGTTATAGCTTTTATTATGATTTACCCTATGCGTTAAAAAGACAAGAGAGCCTCCTAGAGCGTAATACCCACAACCAAACAATCAAAAAAGACAGAGAGCTCACCTACTATCCTATGTTAGTGCATTCCAAATTTATGTCTTTTGATTTACAATCAATGATATATGGCACAGAGCTTTGCACAGGTGGGCTGACACATCATATCGGACTAGCCTATTTGCTACAACAAGATAAAAGCGATGTCTTACAAGAATTCTTGCTTACAAAGCTTCTATCCTATCTCATCATCGATGAGAAGCGAACAGCAAAAGATAAGCAAGATTATGAGATACATTATAATAAACAAGTGCCAGATTATACATTCTTTCATCATAAGATCGTAGATAGCAAAGGCAATATCACAAACACAACAAGCCATATATCCCTCAATGATATACGCAAATACCAAGTGCCAGAGGGAAGTAGTTTGTATAAGGAATTTAGAGATTTAGAAGAAGATGATAAAAAATCAGCCATTGATGCCTATAATGAAGCCCTAGAAATCTTAGCAGAATATAAAGACTATTATCTAGCTCATACAAGAAGTGGAAAAGAAGATAGAAACAAAGCAAGGAGACTATTAGAATGTCTTAATGTTATAGGGCAGAATAATATGAGGGCGTTGTATGTGGGGGTGAATGATGATAGTAAAGCTGATGAGCCACCAACACCTACTATTATGGGAGCAAACAATGACGAAGAAGAAAAAGAGCAATCACAAGAAGACAAGAAACGTCCTAAATTCATAGGACGATTAGCCACGACTATCATTATAGAAGATGGCTTATGGTTAGGATAGATTTTTAAATAAGATTAAGGAGAAATAATGAGTGAGACATATCAGATTACTACACCTAATGGACTTATTTTGCAAGTTGATAAAGGCACAAATAAGATTCATTTTGTAAAAAACAAGGTAGAAACAGGCAAATACACAGAGGAATATTCTAAAGCCTTACTAGAAGCTTGGCAGATAATGGAAGAAGCAAAGAAACAATATAAACCCCTCTACCTAGACCCAAGCCTTAAAACAAATCCAAATCATTTTAAAGAATTTCAAAGCTTTCGCAATCTCTATCTTAAAGACCCTATAAAAAAAGCTATAGCCCCTTGGACTAAAAAAGAAAAAGCCTATTATGAATCTTTACAAACTAAAAGAGAGAGATACCAATACTTAGTAATAAGAAGTGGCTTAAGAAGTGCAGTCATAGATATACCCTTTGATGCTATTGGTGGAGTAGATGAAAAGGGTAGAGTAATAAATAAAGAATATGAAGATATCTTTTATCAAGTAGATAGGAATAAAGAAACATTAAAGTCTTATTTACACAGACAAGAATGGGGCATAGCCGCAGGGATACTAGGGAATCCTAGGTATCTCTCAAGAGATAAAATGGGCTTTCAAGCACGACATATACAAGCTCTTATCTTACAAATGCAGCTTGATGCGACTACTACTGACTTTAGAGGGTGGAAAGAGTATGAAAGCTACATAAAAAATATCATAGGCAACCAACGATTAGGATTACGTAAAAACCCCTTACGCCAACAACAGCTCATAGCCCTAGCTAAGAGCATAAAGCCAGATAGATTTGGTATGCTCCCATACATAGATGAGATAATGGGAGTGGATTGGGTAATGGATTTGAATATGTTATATGGGTATGCCATAGATGGAGATGGATGGACAATAGAAAAACGCATTAAAGAAATAGATGAAGGCAAACTCCTAGACCCAAGAGATCCTAAATCTACCAAGCAAACACGATTAGAATTTAAAGAGAGAATGAACACAATACGCTTTAGACGATATGATGCTGACTTACCAAATGATTGGGAACAAAAAAAGGTAGATTTATATATAGATTCTATGCTTTTAGAAGCTAAGATTATGGTAGTTACTCCCCCACAAGGTTATCCTAATGCACCTACTTATTATATCCCAGAGTATTTAGATGAACTCTATGAATCAGGTAAGCTTGATAAATTACTCAATCCCACTATCCCAGCTATATATAGAGAAACTTTCCCACAAGAATTACGTGATAAAATAGAGTGGTATGCTAAAAAGCATCATATTAAATAGGGGTGTAATATACAACAGGTATATCATAAAAAATAATATTATTAGATAGAGCAATAAAACGAAATAGAAAATAAAGATAGTTTATACAAAGAGTAATGATATAAGTAGAAATACAAATACTATAAAATATAATACAAAGCATACATACCATAGATAAATCATAACAAAGGACACTTATGCAAAAAAATAACTCTAAAAACACAAACATATTGTCAAATGCTCACATAGATTCTAAAAGACGCAAAGCTATTAAAGATTTAAGAGACTTAAGCTTACTTGGTGCAGGTAGCATACTAGGATTGCAAATATATAAAGATTCTAAAAGCCATAGCATAGAATCTCATTTCTTAGATTCTTACACAAATACATTAGATTCTACTTCTCTCTTAGAATCTAATGCCCTAGATTCTTTGCATTCTCTCTCTCATTCTAATATCTCTAGTGAAATCCTCTCACTCCCTCTCAAATACTTTAATGTGCCACAAACATACACTATGCTTTTAGAATCTAAACTTCCAAGAAATCAAAGAGAAAATCTACTCTATATCGTGCCATTACTTACAAGTAAAGACTTTAAGCATACAATGCCTAGTCTCTATCATCACTATAATGCAGAAAATAATACACATAGCATAATCTATAATGAGACAAGCCAATTCTTACAATATCACTATGACACTTTAGGCTCTTTACTCAAAGACTTGCAATCTCATCATTTTATAGCAAGAGATTATAGAGCATTGAGCCAAGATTCTAATAACCTTTTAGAAAACCTCATACAAGAGATGATACAAAATCTCATCATCACAAACACAACAAGCCATATATCCCTCAATGATATACGCAAATACCAAGTGCCAGAGGGAAGTAGTTTGTATAAGGAATTTAGAGATTTAGAAGAAGATGATAAAAAATCAGCCATTGATGCCTATAATGAAGCCCTAGAAATCTTAGCAGAATATAAAGACTATTATCTAGCTCATACAAGAAGTGGAAAAGAAGATAGAAACAAAGCAAGGAGACTATTAGAATGTCTTAATGTTATAGGGCAGAATAATATGAGGGCGTTGTATGTGGGAACAAGTGAAAACAGCAAAAAAATGAAACGTCCTAAATTCATAGGACGATTAGCCACGACTATCATTATAGAAGATGGCTTATGGTTAGGATAGATTAATTATAGAAAGGGAGAAAAAATGTTTTTATTTAATGATAAAGAGAAGCAAAAAGCAGTTAGGATAGTAAAAGATGTCTTTGGTAATGATATAGAGCTAGATTCAAATGGTAATGTGATATTGAAAGATTATAGATTTGATATTCAGACAATTTTTGATGATGAAGTGAAGAAAATTTCCATAGATGATAAAGATTTTTTAAAACAAGATTCACTAAGAGCTACAAGACTATTAAATGAGACAAATGCCATTTTAGATTCCTCTCCCTATAATTCCTACACCCCCCTCTACCTAGACCCAAGCCTTAAAACAAATCCAAATCATTTTAAAGAATTTCAAAGCTTTCGCAATCTCTATCTTAAAGACCCTATAAAAAAAGCTATAGCCCCTTGGACTAAAAAAGAAAAAGCCTATTATGAATCTTTACAAACTAAAAGAGAGAGATACCAATACTTAGTAATAAGAAGTGGCTTAAGAAGTGCAGTCATAGATATACCCTTTGATGCTATTGGTGGAGTAGATGAAAAGGGTAGAGTAATAAATAAAGAATATGAAGATATCTTTTATCAAGTAGATAGGAATAAAGAAACATTAAAGTCTTATTTACACAGACAAGAATGGGGCATAGCCGCAGGGATACTAGGGAATCCTAGGTATCTCTCAAGAGATAAAATGGGCTTTCAAGCACGACATATACAAGCTCTTATCTTACAAATGCAGCTTGATGCGACTACTACTGACTTTAGAGGGTGGAAAGAGTATGAAAGCTACATAAAAAATATCATAGGCAACCAACGATTAGGATTACGTAAAAACCCCTTACGCCAACAACAGCTCATAGCCCTAGCTAAGAGCATAAAGCCAGATAGATTTGGTATGCTCCCATACATAGATGAGATAATGGGAGTGGATTGGGTAATGGATTTTTCACAATATGATGTCTATGGCGATGTAATCATGGAACTCTATCAAGATGGACTTCCAATAAATAAAGGGTTAGTTGCTAAAGGGCTAATAAAAGATCCAAGAGATACAGATTCTACCAAAGAGAGTAGAGACGAGTTTAGGCAAAAAGCTATTTTTTTAAGTCAAAGAAGAGCTGAGGCTTCAGCACTATATTATCCCGATTCACCAACTTTTAGTAAAACTCAATCAGAATTAGAATATGATACGATAACACTTTATGCAAAAATTCGTGCAGTTACTCCCCCACAAGGTTATCCTAATGCACCTACTTATTATATCCCAGAGTATTTAGATGAACTCTATGAATCAGGTAAGCTTGATAAATTACTCAATCCCACTATCCCAGCTATATATAGAGAAACTTTCCCACAAGAATTACGTGATAAAATAGAGTGGTATGCTAAAAAGCATCATATTAAATAAAAAAGATAAGCATTGATAAATGCTATACAAAGATGCAAAGAATACATAAAGCCTCAAACTTTCAATTTGCAAAGAAGAGGAAGTATTAAGAATCTAAAGAGGGATTCTTTAAGTATTCGCTAAGTGCCTTTAAAAGCATACATTGTAAGGATTCCTTACTATTTTGATGAGATTGAATAATGGCTTGAGTTAATGAGTTTGCAAATATATCGTGTTCTAACATCTCAAAATATGGGCTATGAAGTTCTTTGCTAATAAGGGCTAATATGAGAGTGTTAAGAAGCGGGATAGAATCTATAAGCAAGGTATTATGCAGAATAGAATCTAGCTCTTGTGTGTCAAGTATGTGCTCATAAGTTGTCATATTGATGTGTGATAGGGGGTTATTAGGCATAGAGAAAGATTGTAGCATTCCTTGTAGGAATGTTTGTATATTCTTGGTATGAAGGATAATATCACTTTCCTTTGTTTGTGGTGATATTTCTTTTTTAGAAATGCTATCTGTTCTCATTGATTGCGATGAAGTGATAATGTTTTGTATAGTATCGTGAGTGCTTGCTATATCGGAGGGTATGGTATTTATAACTTGTGCTGGAGAGAGTTTTTCTAATATCTTATGTTTATCTAAACTGTCGGCCATATTTTCTTCATCTAATATTTTTGTATCTAGTTCCACTCTAGGCTTAACATCTATGGCAAAATCACTTTCATCAGCAATTTTATCAAGCACTTTTTTATAGTCCAGGAAGTCATCTTTTATATCTTTTGTGTCTATAAAGCTGCATTTATATTTTCCAATTCTAAAACTATCCCCAACTTCTATAATTGTTTCATAGCCTTGCTCAAGTTTAGAGAAAGATTCATTGTAAAATACTTCAGAATCCCCAATACAAGAGATAGTAAAGCAACCATCTTCATAGTTGATATTAACATGTCTTTCTTGAATAGATTCATCTGGTAAGCACAATTGATTGATGGAAGTATTGCCTATGGTTCCTCCATTATCGTCAAAAACACAATAAATCGGTTTTGCTTGGTTGTCAATGTCTTCTACAAGAATTGCTATTTGCTCCATTTGCGTTCCTTATTGTTGAGTGATAAGTTGAGGCATATTAAAATGCGTTAGAATACGGCTTAAATGTAAAAGTTCTAGCCTATTTGGAGTAATGCTAAAATCAAAATACCATTGTTTATTATTTTCAAAGTAAAGAGTGTTGCCTGTATTTTGAGCAGGTGTAATGTCTTTTATGAATCTAAGCCACGCCCATTCACCATTATAAATTTTATTGTATTGAGGCATTTGGTAATAGTCATTCACGCTCAAACGTAACTCCGTGCTACTATTGAATTGTTCAATAATAATCTGGATTTTAGGATTAAACGTGTGATCATAGTGTAAGGTCTGGTTGTTATAGCTTATATCAAGAGAGCTAAAATCTGATGATAAATCAAGGCATTGTATAAAAAAGTTAAGTGTAAGGTTATTGTTATTATCAAATATGCTATTGAGATTGCTTATTTGGTTAAAAAAACTTATAAATTGAGCAGAAAGCTTTATCGTCTCGCTATAGGCAGGATTTGGCACATAGGTATTGCCTTTTTTTTGCAAAATCTTACTTAGATATTGCGTATAAAAAGATTGTAATGTGCCTGTATTGCCAAAAAAATCTTTAAAAGTGTTGAGTGGCAAGGATTTATCCGAGTAAGCATTGAAAGGATAAAAAGGGGAGATATCATTTATAAAAGTATCATACACCTCTTTTTTCCATGCATTATTTAGAAGTGCATAGGTGCTTTTTTCTATAACGTTCCAAGAGAGTGTAGAAATCTCATTGTAGTATTGTTTTAATGCATGAGGCAACATTGCTGTGTTTCGCTTTAGCTCTACAAATGCGTCAGTTTCATCATTACTTCCTTCAAGGATATATATAAGCTTATCTTTTATGTTTTTTGTATCATCTTTTGTAAATTCTGTAATTTTACCACTCATATTTTGTATATCTTTAGCGAGTATCTCTTTTATTTCTTCCGTGCTACTTTGCTTTTTTATGTCATTAAAGGAATCTATTTGAGAGAGAAGTAAGGATTTTTCTCCTATGAAGTCATAATAATCTTTAAAGGAGTTACTAATATATGTAAATTGTGCTTTAATATCTGAGCTTGGCAATCCTAAGCTGTATGCGTAATTAAGCAAAAGAGTGTCGTTTAGGTGGGTATTATCATTTACGATTTTAATGAGGCTATTGAGTGGATTGGTAGATTCTGATAAGATTTGTAATTGTGTGAGTATATTGTTTTTGTCGGTATATTGCTTAGGAGATATAGCCTGAAGTAATTCTTCCCATCTTTGTTTATAATCATTAAGGTAAATACTAATAATATGTGTGTATAAATCTCTTTGTGCTTGTTCTGTGAGGGCTTGGTATTGCATTTTTTCATTATACGCCCAAGATTCTATTTTGATAGCAGTTTGTATATTGGTATCTAAATTATTTAAAAACTCCATTAGACCATCTTTTGTATAGGTTTTATCAATTTGACTTAATTTATCAGTATGCTCAAATATCATATAAAATGCTGTGCCTACCTTATCTTTAAGGTTAAAAAAGCTTTGTTTTTTTAGGCTATTTCTAAAAGCCATAATGGTATAGATTCTCTGTTGTTGCTCTAATCGCATAATTTGAGTTTTTGCTATGTGTAGCGCTTGTGTATCTTTTGGTTGTGTATGTGAGAGATTGCCTATAGCTAAATCTTCAATAGCGGTAATAAAATCATCTTTTGGAATTTTATATTTAGCAAAAGGTTGCCAATTCTTTATAACCCAATTTGCCAAAAGAGGTTTATTTATATATGCTTCATCATAGAGTGATTGATACATATAGATGGTTTCAATAAGTGTGGTTTGATCGGTATTGTGTAAGAGAATCTGCTCCATTTCTCTAAGCAATGTTTTGCCAATCACTTCTTCATTGATAGCATAATAAAAGTCTCTTGCAGGCAAAAATCCTTGATAGGAGAAATTCAGTGAAAAATACTGTATAATGGAGGGCTTTTCAAATAGAGATGGATAGTTTTTGAGTATGGCTTTAAGATGAAGCATAAGTTCGGTTTTTTCTTGCAGGGTAAGATGTTCATAAGAGCTTGTATTGGCAAGCAATGAAGTAATGCTATTAAATGTGATATGGCTTTTATCTACTTCTTTATAGGTTTTATGGATTAAATAAGTGCAAAAAACATATCCAAATATACATATACTTATAGTTCCAAAGGCGAGCCTGAAAGTTTGCCAAGAGGTTTTAATCATACTGCTTAGATGTGCATCTTTAAGAAAAATATGTTCTAACAAACCCTGCACAAAGTAGCTTCGCTTATTTTGCTTGGTTGCGGATTTTGCCGGAGGTTTTTTGATTTCGTATTTTTCACACACAGCATCAAGCAAGTAATTTCTGGGGACATTTTCTTGGTATGCGGAGGTAAAATATACGCCGCGGATATAGGATTTGTTTTTAAAGGCATTTTGTTCCTTTGCTTGGAGGATAAAGTCTATTGCAAGGGCAAAAAGCACATCAAGTTGCTTTAAAAATAAAAGGGCTAAATTTTTGTCTTCAAGTGAATGTAAGGATTGATTTCTACGCATAAAAGTATAGAGCAATGAATTGCTTAATTCTGTAAAAGTATTTTGTAGTTCTAATTTGCTACTATTTTTATCTAAAGTAAGTCCTAGCATTTTATTTGCAATGCTTTCATCAAAGATGTCCCAATATGTCCGCATACCCTCTAACAAGTCAATTTTATTAAAAACAATATAAATGGGGAGTTGCAAGCCTAGATTTTCTTCGCAATCACTCACTCTTTTGCTTAGATATTGTAAGACATTTTGTTCATATTGCTTTGGATTCTGTAAAAAAGCATGCACATCAATAATAAGCACAATGCCATTAAGTTTGCTATGAAAGGTATTAGTATTAAGGAAGTGTAAGAATTGATTCCATACGCCCTTTTTGATTAAAAAATCTTTATTCTTTTCTAAATTATCTTCAGCAATTTCATCGGTATTACTTGTTTGCCGAAAGTTCTCTTGTGCAAAATAATTACCTTCTGTATCAAGCAATGCACCCTTTTGAGAAATGTAAAGATTGAAGTTGTTGGTAGATTTGTGAAATTTCTTATAAGATGTCAAGCTTTCACTCAATGGATATTGTATATTCGCATAATTGATAAACGAGCTTTTGCCTGCTCCCTCATTACCAATAATAATCACTAAAGGGATATTTTTAAGATAGAGTTTTCTTTTCCACATACTCTTTGCGTCATTTAGAGCAATGAAATAATTTCTTTTAGCCCTGCGGAATGCCTTTGTAACTTCTTGTTTGATTTCCTTGTACTGTATGTGTTTCTCATTTTTGAGCGATTGAATAAGATGAATAAGTGGTCTATAAAGAAAGATAAAAAAGATTAAAAGCCATACGACAATAAGCACTTGGATTCTTGTTAATGCGCTACTAAAAATATAAATATCATTAAATGCAAATAAGGGCGAGTATATGTAAAAAAGTACACTTAAAAGCAACGCAAAACATATAAGTAAAATATAGAGAAAAGTTTTTGATTTGAGATAATTAAATATCTTGCCAAACATTTCCTTAATCCTCATGTGGAGATACCTTGAAGTGTTGCAAATTTTGTTTAAGGGTATCTTGTGTAATGGCTTTTTGAGATTCTAGCTTTAAAAATGAGAAAAGAAAGAATAATGCAACGATGGAGCAAATGATAGCCATAAGCCAAAATGGTCGCAAGTATTTTTTATGCAAAAGTTTTAGAATACGCGTTTGCTCTTGATGATTGAGGGCTAATTCAAAAGCTTTTTCTTCGCTACTTCCCATAGCAGGAGCAAGAGAATTTGCTATATTGCAGCATAGATGATTAATTTTTTGTTTGCCTTGAGTGTCGGAGGCATATTTGCCTTGATAGCCCAAAATAAGGCATGTATAGATAAATTCTAGCATATCTTTGTGTTTGCTTGGGGTAAGAAGCCATTGATTGGCAATACCATAAAACTTATCTCCACCTAGCATTTCATCAAAAAGACGTATAGTAAGTGTATGTTTTGCAAAGTGGCTATTGATAAAGCTTTCATTATGTAAGAGCATTTCATCAATAAATACACACAAGCAGTAACGGAGTTTGATTAAATCCTTATCTTCATAACAACGCAAAGCATTGAGATTGCTTCCGATAGAGAGGATTTCATTAGCAAAAGTTTCTTCTGTATTTGTGATATAGCTATCATCAAGTGTGCCTGTTTTGGAAAGTCGTGTAGCAAACAAAAGTAATGGCAAGGTCAAGTGTAAAATCTTATTGTTTTGCATATTGTTGCAATGGTTTGCAAAATTTGTTTGAAGTAGCAGGGAAAGTTCTTGCTCTGTGTTCATAGCATTTCTCTTTAGTTAAATAATGCCCAAAGCTTAATGTCGGGCTTTGTGATATTATTTGTCATATAAAGGCTGATAACATTTTGCTTAGCAAAATGCGTAAAGATAAAATCTTGCTTATCAAGCTTAAAATATACATAGCCACTTAAATGCGGTAGAGCTGATGGAATGCTGGGGATTGCCTCTATATGCAGTCCTTTAAGCTGTGAGGCAACAATGCTTTTAATAGTGGCTTGGGTATGTATTTTACTCTGTGTGCTAAAGGTTTCAAGTAATGTTTGCATAGGTAGAGAGGAGCTTACTGCTAAGAATAATTCCCCATCTTGCAGCATAGAAGCATTATCAAATATGCAATCGTAGAATCCATTGCCATTGTCTATGACTTGTGCCATTGCATATTTGGGTGAGGTAACATTAGCAAAGAGGAGGCGGATATTATTACTAAGCGGAATGAAAACCGCACTTAAATCATTGTGCTCGTAGGGTATAAATTCATCTTGTGCATCATTATGACTTATGGTAAGTAAGTCAGCTTGAAATTCTACAAGTTTTTCATATAATGTCTCTGGGTGTAGTTTTTCTTTATTGACAAGATAAGAAAAGATAAGCGTGTATTTTTTGAGGAGATTGAGCGATAAATAGGTGCTAAAATCAAGCGTATTTTTGGTTTGGTCTATGCCTCTAAAAATTTGCGTGAAGCTTTCTTTGTGTTGCTTGATGGAAAAGAGCATTTCTTCTAGAAAACTTTTTATAAAGGCATTACTGCAAATATCAATAGAGGTGGGGATAAATTTTTCATCAAGCTCTATTTTTTTGCTATGAGAATAGATGTTTTTCACTTTTGCTATGGGTATTTCTAGTTCATTTGGTGATTTATCTCCAAGGATACCAAGCTTTAGCCGCAAACTCCCCAATGCAAGAGAAACTTTTTCTTGCTGATAAGAGATTTCTTCTGTGCTAGTATGTATGTAATCTTGCACATCATCGTGAATCTTGGAAGTTGTAGGTACATTGCTTACAATATACTTGGAGTTTGGAAAAATATTTTTTAAAGACATATCAGCAGTAGCGTCTGAATATGTAGGGATTTTTAGCGTAATAATTGGTGAAGACATATTGGGCGGCAACTCCAAGACTTCAGGTAATAAATCATCATCTGGTGCATTAAACACGCTACCATCTTGTGTAATTCCACTAATTTGTGTAAGGGCTATTTTGCCCAAATTGAGCATATCGGTAGAAAAACTTACATCAAATACACCATAAAGATTAGATACAAGTCGAGAGGTTTTTGTATGGATAATATGTTCTAAAAATCGTTCTTGTTGCTCAAAATGGATTTTATCAATGTGCATACCATTATACCAAGCGACCTTAAGCTTACTGTTCATTGAACAAATCCTTTATATTATTTTCTCCAGCAGTGTCATCAGCCTTTGTATCTTTATCTTGACTTTGCTTACTTTTTTTGTGTTGCATAATGCCTTCAGTGGCAATATTAAGCTTGATTTTGTTTGAAAAGACACGATTCAGCTTTTTATAGAATTTTTGTTTTTTATCCTGCGGATTGGCAAAAAGAGCTAACACGCCGATATATTTACCTTCTTTTTTTGCAAATTCTGCAACAGGCACATCAATTTCATTTGGCGGCACTTGCACCTTGATAAAATCTACAATGTCCCTTCCAAGGACAACATTTCCACGTGTGCTTACATCTTGTATGGAAGACTGCTTGAATTTACTAATATCCTTGAGCTGATAAATAATGAGCGTAACAGGCACATTATCGCCACGATTATTAAGGTTAGAATCTGCCTGATTGAAAGCCTGTATCTTAATAGGTGAGCTGCACCCACTAATAGCTAGCCCCATAAAGCAAACGAGAATGCAAAAGGAAATATGAAGCTGGATATATCGCATTAAAGACCTCTAAATCTGAACTTCTTTCTTGTATGGATTTTAAAGTTTGCACGATTATACTTAGATTAATATTTAAATTTGTTTAATTTTGCTATAATGAGATTTACCTTTTGGCTATCTATCAAATACTAAAGGTTATTGTTATGCTTGTTGGGTAGCTAAAACAACGGCAGTCTTAAGGATATACTATGGCAGAAAATTCTACTCCGCCAAAAGAGCGGATAAATATCACATATCGTTCAAAGACAAATGGGCAGAATCCTGATGTAGAGCTTCCTTTGAAGCTAATGGTTATGGGTAACTTTACAGGAGGCAATGATGTGCCGTTTGATGAACGAGAGGTTGTGTCTATTAATAAACACAATTTTAATCAAGTAATGCAAAAAATGAATATAGGCACACATGTAAGTGTAAAAAATGTCCTCAAGCAAGATGCAGATGAATTGTCTGTAAATCTTAAGTTTGAAGGGTTGGGTGATTTTTCACCAGATAGCATTGCTACTCAAGTACCAGAGCTAAACAAATTGCTTCAACTACGTGAAGCCCTTGTAGCATTGAAGGGACCAATGGGCAATATTCCGGATTTTAGAAAAGCACTCTTGGAGGCCCTCAAGGATAAAGATACAAAAGAGAAGCTTTTACTAGAGATTAAAGAGAATCAATCTACAGATGAAAATAAAAAGTGATTATCATTGAAGGAAAGTTTATGATAATCCATTAAGGAGATTACTTATGAGTGGTACATCAGCAAATACGCAAACTTCAATAAAAGAGCTATCTATCATTGATAGCATAATGCAGACAAGTAGATATTCAAAGGAAGATGAAAGTTATAATATTGCCAAAATGGGTGTGGCGGAATTTATCACAGAAATAGTCAAAACTGATAGTGCAGAAAATAAAATCAACAAATACACGCTTGATGAAATGATAGCACATATTGATGATATTATTTCACGTCAAATGGACGAGATATTACATAATGAACAGATTCAGCAATTAGAATCTACATGGAGAGGTTTATATTTTTTAGTAGAACGCACTAATTTTCAAGAAAATATAAAAATTAATTTGTTTGATGTAACTAAACAAGAGGCTTTAGAGGATTTTGAGGCAAATCCAGATATTACAACAACTACATTATATAAACGTATTTATTCTTCTGAATATGGACAATTTGGTGGCGAGCCGGTAGGTGCAATTTTGGGTGATTATGCCTTGAATGCTTCTACGCCTGATATGAATTTTCTCTCTAAGATGTCTTCTATTGCGGCTATGAGCCATGCTCCATTTTTAACTTCTATGAGTGCTAGTTTTTTTGGACTTGATAGTTATGCGGAGCTTCCCAAGATACAAGATTTAAAAGCACTTTTAGAGGGTCCGCAATATGTAAAATGGCGCACTTTTAGGGAAAATGAAGATTCTAAGTATGCTGGTTTATTGGTTACACGTTTTCTTACTCGATCTCCTTATGAGCCACAAGAAAATCCTATAAAGAAATTTAATTACAAGGAAAATGTGCATAACTCGCATAATCACTTGCTATGGGGAAATACTATTTATGCTTTTGCTACGCGATTGACTGATAGTTTCGCAAATTATCGCTGGTGTGGAAATATTATAGGACCTAAGGCTGGCGGTGCTGTAAAAGATTTGCCTACTTATATTTATGAAAGCTTTGGCACTACGCAATCCAAGATACCAACGGAGGTGCTTATCACAGATAGATGTGAGTATGAGCTTGCAGAATCTGGCTTTATAGCCTTTACGTTGCGACGTGATAGCAATAATGCAGTATTTTTCTCCGCAAATGCGGCATTAAAGCCAAAAATTTTTCCAAATACGCCTGAAGGAAAAGAGGCAGAGACAAATTATAGGCTTGGCACACAGTTGCCTTATATATTTTTAGTTTCTCGCCTTGCTCATTATCTTAAGGTATTACAAAGAGAAGAAATTGGGAGCTGGAAAGAAAGGGCAGATATAGAGAATGGCTTAAACGAATGGATGAGGCAATATGTTTCAGACCAAGAAAATCCTCCCGCAGAGGTTCGAAGTAGGCGACCATTTAGAGGTGCTAAGGTTTTTGTAAGCGAGATAGAAGGGGAAGCAGGTTGGTATAGAATAAACTTAAATGTACGACCCCACTTTAAATTTATGGGAGCAAACTTTGAACTTTCTTTGGTGGGGAAACTTGACAGAGAATAAATTATGTCTTTTGTAAATAAAATTATTTCTCAACTGCATCCTCATGTAGATTCTGCTTATTTTGAAGATAGAACCAAAACGATAAAAGATCATATCTCAATCCTCATGAATACTAAAAATGAGGGCATAAGTCTTATGAATTTTGCAGACTTATCGTTGGAAGATTTGGATATAAATACAAAAAATCTCGCCCTGCTTATGTCGGAAAAAATCTACCACCTTGTAAATACTTATGAAACAAGGGCAAAGATTCTAAACATAGAATATGATGAAAGCTTTGCTCCTTGGCAAATAAGTTTTTTTATGCGAATGCGTCATGTTGGGGGTGACTTGTTGGATGATTTTAATATACAAATTGTCTTTAAAAATAATCGCTATTGTGATGTAATGTAGGCGGTTTGCTTGAGATAGTTTTAGGAAACCCCAAAAAAGTATTTGATTAAAGTAGAAAAGGGCAGATAAGTGAAAAATATTCATTATTTCCGTAAAGAGCTTGATTATTTGCATAAAATGAGGGAAATTTTTGTTAATAAATATCCCAAACTTGCCCCATTTTTATCCCACAATAGTAATGATCCAGATGTGGAACGTATTATAGAATCTTTAGCGTTATTAACATCTAAGATTCACGAAGAGCTTGATGGCAATATTCCCCTGATTGCAGAATCTTTGATTAACATTCTTGCACCCAATTACACAAACTCGTTGCCATCAATGTGCATACAGGACTTTGCACTTAAGCCAGAAAGCAAAGAATGCAAGGTTTTTATTCCTAGACACACAAGTCTTAAATCTACTCCAATAAACCAAGTGCAATGTGAATTTAAAACTATCTATGATGTTTGTCTGCATCCTCTTAAAATAAGCGATATGTCGCTTACTAACGAAGGGAAGCAGAGTGTATTTTGCCTTGATATTGTAAGCACAAACAAATTTTTTAAAATAGCAGATATGGATATTCATTTTTTACAGATTTATCTTGGCAGTGAGGTTTATAGTGCCAATACATTGCTTTTATGGCTTTTATGTTATTTGCAAGAAATTGTTATTGTCTGTGCTGATACTCTCACATCTTTTAAGATTCCTTGTGATTCCTTAGAGACTACTGGTTTTGACAAAAATGAGAGTATGTTTAGTAATGGCGATATAGGCTTTAGTGCTTTTACACTTTTACAGGAATTACTTTTTTTGCCAGAAAAATTTGCATTTGTGAGAATAAAAAATTTAGAAATATTAAAAGAATGTCAAAGTGAAAAGATGACTGTTAAATTTATTTTCAAAAAAGAATTGCCTAAAGATACCCTTCCAAAAGCCAATCAGTTTTCGCTATTTAGCACGCCCATTGTTAATCTTTTTTCTACGCAGGCAGAGCCGATTCTTACTGACCATACACGAAATGGGTATAGAATATTTATCGATAGGGCGCATCTTAACGCATATTCTGTGATACAGGTATTGAAAGTTAAGGCTCATAATAGCGACTCAGGAAGACGGATATTAAAAAATTACAATAGTTTTGAGCGATTTGAATTTGTAGATAAGGGAAATGATTTTTATGCTATTTCAAATAAGCAAGATGCAAATGGAGAGCATTATAAAGAAATTACTATTTATAGTAATCAATCTCGCAGAGAAACACTTTCCATTGATGTTTTATGTAGCAACAACAATCTTCCAAATGGTTTGCAGATAGGCTCAATCAATGAGATTGTAGGATATCAAGATGTCCTTACGCGTAATCTTATGTTACCTACAAAATCGCAACATAGAAGTATTGATAATGCTACATTGTGGGATTTTATCGCCACCCTTTCTTTTAATTATCAAAGTATAACGCATAAAGAGAGCTTCTTAGCATTGCTGCATACATACAGCTTTAATATTGATAAACCAAAAAATCTTTACGAAATAATAAGTGAATCCTTACAAAAGATAGAATCCAAGCCTGCTTATAATGTCAATGGATTTATTACATTAAGAGGTATGCAAATTACTCTATATATTGATGATTCAAAGTTTTATTGTTTAGGTGAGGCATATAAGATAGGCTTAGTGCTTGCACACTTTTTTTCTTCTTTTGTCAGTATCAATTCTTTTTGCGAGGTATCCTTGTGCTGCACAACAAGTAATACATCTTTTAGCTATTCTATCGTCTATGGCAATAAGGTATTATTATGAATTTTACTTTTTATCGGCTAATAAAAATGCTCTTGGTTTCTTTGAATAGGGAGCAAATCTTTTTACGTAGTGCTAGGAGTTTGGGACATGCGTATAAAGAAGTTGATATATTCCAATATCATGATATGGCGGATTTAGAGTCGAAAGATATGCTTCCACTTGAGGCTTCATCTGTAAAAGTTATGGAAAAATTACCTCAAAATATATCTTCCAAAATGCATACTGAATCTTTCGTGGAAGTTTTTAGTCATTTTTTTGGATTGCTAGGGCAATCTTCACCTCTGCCTTATTATATGCTTGATAATTTTGCAAAAAATGAAGATGATGGCAATGGTTTCAGCCTTTTTTTTGATTTTTTTAACAATTATCTTTTATGGTTGTTTTATGATAGTGTGTGTCTTAAGAATTATCACCACTCTTTTGAGACAGATTTTAGCGATAGAATTTCTTTTGTATTGTTGAAACTTTTAGGTTTTAGTGATACAACAAGTGCAAAGGCATATCTTCCATTTGCACCTCTTATTTTAAGCTTAAGGAGACCAAAAGCTTATATTGAGAAAATTTTGGCACATAATTTTCATTTGCACGATAGAATTTCTATTGTCGAGAATATTCCACAAGCCATTCGTATCAATAAGAATCAACAGAATAGTTTAGGATTTAAAAATGTTACTCTTGGTAAAAGTTTTCTACTAGGTAGCACAATATATTCCTATCAAAATAAAATATTACTCCGCATCAAGGATTTGCATTATCAGGAAGCCCTAGATTATTTTCCACATCATAAGCAACACAATAAACTTAGAGAGAGTGTAATTTTTCTCACCAACAATGAATTTGCCATTGATGTTCGTTTAGATATGCAATATAACCCCAAAATGGATTTTAGGCTCGGCGATATTGCGAGGGCTACTCTTGGTTTTGGGTTATTATTAAATAAAAAAAAGGCGAATTTTGCACAATGTAGTATGTTAATGACACTATGTGAGTAAAAATATTTATATTTTTATAAAACTTAATTATTGATTTTATTTTTTTGTGTAGAATACTTCGCTTTTATATGGATAAAACTAACAGAAAGGAGCATACTATGGCGCAGCCAGCATATATTAAAATTGAAGGTGTTACACAAGGACTTATTTCTAGTGGGGCTTCTACGCAAGAGAGCATAGGTAATCGTTACCAAGCAGGACACGAAGATGAAATTATGGCTCAAGAGATTTCTCATATTGTAACTGTTCCCACAGATACACAAAGCGGACAACCATCAGGTCAAAGGGTGCATAGACCCTTTATTTTTACCTGTTCTCTCAATAAAGCTGTTCCTTTACTTTACAATGCCCTCACAAAGGGTGAAAGATTAAACAATGTAGAAGTGCATTGGTTTAGGACATCAATAGGTGGTGGAGCAGAACATTACTTCACTACAAAATTAGAAGATGCTATTATTACAGACATAGACCTTATTATGCCAAATGCACAAGATACAAGCAATAATAACAAAACTGAGCTCTTTAGGGTTTCTCTTAATTATCGAAAAATTATTTGGGAACATGTTGTTGCAGGAACGAGCGGAAGTGATGACTGGAGAAATGCTTAATTTCTTCATATCTGCCTTAAAAAAACTTTTTACACACCCTTAAAGTTGTAGTAGAAAAACGGGATGTTTTGTGAGATAGTGAGATGAGCCTCTTTTTCACAAAAATACCCCTAAAGGATAGTTTTATGAGTGCTTTTCTTTCTTTGGATATTAACTCTATCACCTTTACCATCACCAAAGCCCATATTAGAGAAAGTTTGCAGTCTCCTTTTCATATTACTTGTAATGGTTTTATAGAATCCTTTTATGCAGATATATTTTCTGCTACTTTTGCTTCTTTGGGTAAAACAAACTCTCCCTCACACACAATCCAATCTCATACCCAAGATACCGATTTTGCATCATCTGCTCCCCCTTATTCTTTTGCATTAGACCAACCTTTCAATCTCCAGCTATTGCAAGATAATTTTGCTCTATTATATATTTCTAATCCCTATGGCAACACAAACTATCATAGTGCTCTTTCTATCTCTTTAGGTAATACTTCTACCCCTATTAAATCATATAAGGGTATCATTACACATATAGAGTATTTAGGTTCTAAATCTAATGTTTCCTTAGATACAAATAACACAATCAACACTATTGCTGACATAACAAATACTTCTCAACAAAAGACACTCTCTTCCTTAGATATACCTACACCTAAATCTATAAACCATAGACATTTCTTTACCTTTACACTCACTTCTCCTCTCATAAGACTTTCACTCAATAAAGCAAATAGAATTTATACAGATAAAACACCTTTAGACATACTCAAAGATATACTCACTGCTTATACTCCACAATTATGCAAACAAATAGATTTTTCTTCTCTTAGCCAAATTGATAATCCTTTAGAGATTATCACCCAATATGAAGAATCTGATTTAGATTTTATCACACGATTAGCTCATAATAATGGTATATACTTTTATGAAGACAATGATACTTTATATGTATGTCATCACACACCCTATACTCCTATTCCTCTCACTAAAGTCCCTTTTAATCCTAATGTAAAAACACATAATAATCTTAATGAACCCTGTATTTTTGCTCTCACACATTCTCATCATATACACACAAAACAATTTAACTTCTTCAGCAATGATGCAAACAATCCTCAAATAAATACTTATATGTATTCAAAATATATTGACAAACAATCCCCAGACATTGCCACTCATTCTGCATCAAATGATACTTCTCTAGCACAAGAAGATATGAA
Source organism: Helicobacter mastomyrinus (assembly GCF_039555295.1). Lineage (NCBI taxonomy): Bacteria > Pseudomonadati > Campylobacterota > Epsilonproteobacteria > Campylobacterales > Helicobacteraceae > Helicobacter > Helicobacter mastomyrinus. The sequence continues at coordinate 1,322,922 of NZ_CP145316.1, forward strand.
TAATCCTTATAACTATACTGCCTCTATGCAAAGTGTATTTATACCCAATGTGAGTTTTACCTATCAAGCGAATATAAAGTCTCTTTGCTCTAATCAAGCCCAACATACTGCCAATACTCAAGCTCTTATGAACGCTCAAAGCAATATCTATACACTCTGTTTAGCTCAAAGATTATATATAGAATCTAAAAATAAATCTCTTTTAGGAAATAATATTCAAGATAATAAAACACAAGAGTCTATAAATGAATATACTATCATAGCATTAGAACAAACCCTTATAAACGAATCTATTCTTGCAGATACTTTACCCTCTCATCAACAAGCCAATGATAGCAACATCTCTCGGTTCAAAGATGCTTATAGTAATCTCATTACTCTCTTGCCTTCAAACCTATCTTATATGCCTACACCCAAGCCCAAACCAAACCCTCCATCTCTTATGCAAGGTATAGTTGTAGGAGAAGAGTATATAAAAGCCAAGAATATTAAAGAGGCTAATGCAAGTATCATCAAACAGAGCAACACGCTTTATACAGATAACTTTGGCAGGGTGAAAGTAAGGCTACATGCCTTTATGGCACAAGCTTTACTCACGGATAATGATATACACACAACACCCAATACAAACAATACCAAACATTCAAACAATACTCATTTAGAAGATGATTTATATACTCTTAATACACACACAGCTTTTCTTAGAGTAGCCTCCCCTATTGCAAGTAATCATTCTGGATTCTATCATACTCCAAGAGTTGGAGATGAAGTATTAATAAGTTACTTAAATAATGATATAGATATGCCCATCATTATAGGCAGTCTCTACAATCCAAGTAATCCTGCCTTACCCTCTTTACCCTTAGCCTCTCATCAAACAAGTTTAAGTGCAAGAACTCTTAATAATAGCAGTGCATTGCAAGCAGAGAATACAAACTCTCATCACAATCTCATAGAATCTGGATTCAATGAAATCACGCTTTCAAATCTTAAAGAACAAGAACACATCTATCTTCAAGCACAAAGAGATTATGAAGAACTCATTAAGCATAACTTCACTCAAACCATACATAACAATAAAGAATCTCAAGTAGAGGGAACTTATAATGAAAGGATTAAAAAGATTCATACTCAAACCATAGACTTAGCAAAGATTGTAAGTATTGGAGGAGAATATAATACCAATGTAGCTTTATCTAAAGATACTATTGTAGGATTAAGCCATACTTTAAATGTAGGAGTAGATAATAAGCTTAGAGTAGCAAAGGATAGTAGTGAGTATGTAGGAGAGGATAAGGAGGTGGAGATAGGGGAATCTCAATACAAGTATCAAACAAGATGAGAGTAGGAATGTAGGGGGGAATAAGAGTGAGGTGGTGGAGGGAGATAAACAGGAACATATAGAAGGCAATCTTAATATAACTTCACAATCTCAAGGTAATATTTATACCCAAAAAGGTTTATATGTAGAATCTCAAACTTTATCTTTTCAAGCAAAAGATGTTACCAATATGGAATCAGATTCTGTGGGTATAGATGCCCAAAGTGATTGTGCTATACAAGCTGGTAACCAAATCCTTCACCAAGTAGGCGATACTTCTATTACTGCTAAGGGAGATAGTGTTATTATTAAAGCTGGTGGAGTAGAAGTAGTCATAGATTCTAAAGGATTAGTCGTTAAAGGTGGGGAGGTAAAGGCGGAGTGAGAAGTAAAGAAAAAGGAATAAATAAAACCTCTTCTGGCTTACTCTTTAATGATTTAATATATAAAGAATAAGTAATGAGCAATACAATCAAATTTCAATGCCATATACAAATATCTAATGAGAAATTATTGGATGAAGTAGCAGGTAAAACGCTTTCCTTTATGGGAAATTCTAAAACCATAGATGCAAATGGAGAAGTTATCTTTGATTGTGAATTACAAGAGAGAGATAAACACAAATCTTTTCCTATCACTATTGAAGATGAAGAATATATTATTGTAGGAACAGGACAATGTAATGCCATAGCTCATCAAAAGAGCACTAATCCCTTTTGCCTTGCACTCAATAAAGATGATGAGGCAAATATTAGAGATATTAGAATCTACAAAGAACAAGATAAAGTAGATTCAGAGAAGCAAGAACAAATAGACATCTACACCGCACAAGTAGAAAAAAGAGAGGATACAGCTACACAACAAACTAGCACAGATGATATACATACTTCCCAAACTCCATTACAAGAAAATCAAAACCTTATTCACTTAGAAGCTTATCTCACAAGCGGGAAAGCGTTAAAAAAAGATATTCATTGGGCTTATTATGTTAAATACAGAAATGAAGCTCTATGGGAAAAAAGCAAAATAAAGAAAGAAAATCTAGAATCTCTTACTTTCACACAAAAAGCTAAACATAATACACAAGTAAGCTTTGATATAAATGCAAAGTTTAAATACACTATAAAAGAAGATGAGATACAAAAGGAAGTAGAAGATTATCTTAAAGAAAAACAACAGCTAATCATTTTTGCTTATAAGAATAATCCAGCTTATCAAACAAGCAATGGACAAACACATACGATACTTAATATTAGCACATTACCAATAGTGGAGATAAGCTATAATACTCTTACTCTTTTGTATAAAAATACTCAAAAATCTTTTCAAATAGACAATACCATAATGTCTCATCTTAGAGAAGATTTTACAGAGGATAAAGAATATGAACTAGGTTTGAATAAAACCAATGATTATCTAGTCCTCAAATCAAATAATAAGCTTTATAAAATTTATAAAGATACTTCAAACAATATAGCACAAAGCTCACTAGGAAATACACAAGAAAGTAATCCAACACAAAATAATCAAAATCCAAACAATACTCAAACATCTAATACACAACAACAAACTAATACAGATTCTCTCTATCTTAAAGAGAATAAAGACTTTGATGAGATAAAAACAATACTTGAACTTACAGAGAAAGAGGAATATCAAGGTGTAAAGGTGTGGGTGGAGGTGGAGGATCTTCGTTTAAGCGGTAAAGAATGGGTAAAAGAGTATAAAGATAGGGCTTCCATAGAAGATTTATCTTCTCCATTTAAAGAAAATGTTAAAGATTTTCTAAAAGCTCTTGATGAAGCAAAAAAGAAAACTCCTCAAGCAAAAATAACATATTATATTAGCTCAACACGTAGACCGTATGAAAGAGCTGTCTTGATGCATTATTGCCATAAAGTTGCATACAATAATATTACTCCTCAACAAGCCCAACAAGCAACACAAAAAGAAAATATCCCAATTAATTGGATACATACAGACTCTACTGGCAATTATTCGGAGAAAATTTCAAGAGAAAAAGCATTGGAGATGGTTAAGGCTTATGGTATAGCATATCCAGCTTCTTTGACTTCTCATCACGTCAGGGGAAATGCTATTGATATTACAATTACTTGGCAATCATCTTTTACAATTAAAGATAAAACAGGAAAAGAATACATCATTGATATTCCTAGAAATGGGGCAACAAATCCAGAATTAAGGAAAGTGGGTAAAACTTATGGAGTTAAAAGAACTTTAGAAAAAGACCCTCCACATTGGTCTTTAGAAGGAAACTAAATTAAGGAGAAGTTTATGATTTGTAAAAAAGTAGTGTATTTGTTTTTAGCTTTGTTTCTTATGGCCTATAGTAGCGAAAATATGCAAGATGATAAAAATGCTAACCTACCAAATGATATAAAAAATTTTATAGAATCTAGGGAAAAATTTATAGAATCTGAAAATGTGGATTCTATACAGACAATGAATGAGCAAGAAAGAATAAAATATAGTCAAATGAAAAACTTAAAACGAAAAGAAATTGATAAAGAATTTGTTGCTTTGCGCAAGAAATATGAAGGAAATGATTTGATTTTAGATGTTTTATCGCGATTCGGTTGTTTGCTAAATGATTGCAGTGCTACAAGCGAAGGTAATGGTTTTGTATTTTATAAAGGTGTAGATATTACTGAAGCTATCAATAATTCACTTATGGATCGTAACACTTTTACAAGTTATCCTTTTTTCAAGGAGATTCTTAAAGCTTATCCAAATATTTTAACAAAAAAAGAAAATTTTAGCCTAGATTTATCACCGAGTGCTAATTATGCAAATTATGAAAAAATAGATATTGTTTGGAATGAAGATAAAACACATATTGATTTTATTCTTTATGATAAATATTTTAATCAAAATATATGCTCTCACACTGCAGATTTTACAAGATTTAAGCAAGAAAAAGATGGAGTAAAAGCAAGTTATGGCAACAAACTAATTCCCTATACACAAATAAAGGAAGTTGATGATTTTATCAATAAAAGCTGTGAATGTATCCATATAGGAGGAGAAGAACCTTATGATGAGCAGCGTGCAAATGAACTTAGGGAAATGGCACAAGGGTGCAATGATATTCCTAAAATGCGTTCAAATTTACAGAAAAAATATAAAGATGAGATAACTATATCAAAACTTTTACAAAGGGAATGGCAAAATTATAAGGAGGCTTTTGGTGAGTAGAATTACTTATAGACAGCAATCTTTTCAAATAGACAATACCATAATGTCTCATCTTAGAGAAGATTTTACAGAGGATAAAGAATATGAACTAGGTTTGAATAAAACCAATGATTATCTAGTCCTCAAATCAAATAATAAGCTTTATAAAATTTATAAAGATACTTCAAACAATATAGCACAAAGCTCACTAGGAAATACACAAGAAAGTAATCCAACACAAAATAATCAAAATCCAAACAATACTCAAACATCTAATACACAACAACAAACTAATACAGATTCTCTCTATCTTAAAGAGAATAAAGACTTTGAAGAACTACAAACTCTACTTGAACTTGGAAGATAACAAAATTATCAAAGTATGCAAGTGTGGGTAGAGGTGGAGGAATTGAGTGAGATTCAAGTTGTAGGAAAAAATAATGATGTAAAAATGTATAGAATTTCAAACTATTCACTAAATATCATTAAAAAAATGGCTAAGCACTCTAACAATCTAATCGTTACTATCACAAGCACGACAAGAACACCTATGGAACAAGCAGAGGAAATGTATAAGGGGTGCGTATCGGAAGGAATTCAGGAGCAATATAAACTTTATGCAGCAGCAGGAGATAAAGTGATAAAAGTTTATGAAGATTTGCATAAAACTAAAACTAAACAAGAAGTAATCCAAGCAATGTATGAAAAGATTGTGGCATTAGGGGCATATAATGTCTCTCATCATTGCATAGAAGATGTATCAAAAACTAATACCATTGATATTTCTGTGTGGAGACTTAAAAATCCGCAAGATTTTAAAAGAGAGATACGAAAGTTTGAGACACTAAAAAAGCTCAAATTTATAGACGAAACTAAAAGACAATGTTATCACATTGAAATCACTCAACCTTAAAGGAGAAATTTTGCATAATTTTATAACAACCCTATTTGTCCTTGTATTGTTTCTTTGTAGTTTTGCACAAGCAAAAGACTTTAGAGTAAATTGTGAGAGTTGCATTATAGTATTTTCTCTAGGAGATAAGACGATTGAAAAACTCAAGCGAGAAATGGGAAAAGAAGATTTCTATATAATGGCAGATGATATAAACCATGATAGGTATAGCGTTTCAAATTATGTCGAAGCAAACAATATTGAATTTATTTATATTAAAGATTCTGATATTTTTGACACTCTCATATTTGGAAATCAAAAAATATATATAGAATCTTATTTTGGATATTGGATTTATAAAAAAGGAAAAATTGCAAAATATTTTCCAGATATATCTGAAAATGAAATCAACACTTATTTTAACATCAAGAATCCAAAGTATCCAAAGCAAGAGGAGTAAAAAGCATAACTTCACTCAAACCATACATAACAATAAAGAATCTCAAGTAGAAGGAACTTATAATGAAAGGATTAAAAAGATTCATACTCAAACCATAGATTTAGCAAAGATTGTAAGTATTGGAGGAGAATATAATACCAATGTAGCTTTATCTAAAGATACCATTGTAGGATTAAGCCATACTTTAAATGTAGGAGTAGATAACAAAGTAAGGATTGCAAAGAAGAGTAGCGAATATGTAGGAGAGGATAAGGAGGTGGAGATAGGGGGGAAACTCAATATAAGTATAGAACAAGATGAGAGTAGGAATGTAGGGGGAGATAGCAAAAATCAAATCAATAAAGGTTATGAGCTTTATGCTGCAAATGGTATTAGTCTTAATGCAGAACAACAATTTAATCTTAGTGCTAAAAATTACATTGATTTATCAAGCACTGAAGATTTTAGCCTACAAACAAAAAAACAGCTCACACAAGTAGCAGATTCTAGTTATGCTAACATAGAATCTAATTATAGCGTTAATGCTGGTAACACTATAATTCACCAAGTAGGAGACACTTCTATTACTGCTAAGGGAGATAGTGTTATTATTAAAGCTGGTGGAGTAGAAGTAGTCATAGATTCTAAAGGATTAGTCGTTAAAGGTGGGGAGGTAAAGGCGGAATGAGGGGTAAAGAAAAAGGAATAGATAGGATATTGTAATGTCAAAGCTAAATTCTGAACCTATTAAAATACAAGTAAGAGATGTTAATTATAATCCTATTCAGAATGCTACGATAAAAGTTATTGAAAGAAAAACCAACAAAATTCTCTACAATGAAGAAAGCCTCAATGGAGAAGTTATCCTAGATGACATAGAAAATCTTAAAAGTTGCCACGCTTTTAGAGTGGAGATACAACATCCTCATTATAAACCTGCTCCTAAAACTAATTCCTCTTGCGTTAGAGAAGCACACAGAGGAAAATATCATACCCTAGAATATCATTATCAAGATAAACTTTTAGTGAGCAATGTATATGCAGAAATAAGAGAACAAATACAAAATACTTGTGAGGATAATAATGCAAATACAATATGTCTGCCAAAGAGAATCTATGATATAGACAATCATACATTGATAGAACAAGAAGCATTACAGGCAATGAATAATCTACAAATCCACCTCAAAGCTTACTATAACCAAGATACTATTCCAAACAAAGAAAAACAAAGCAATGAACAAAAACGCATTTATCAAGAGCAAAAGAAAGAGACGAGGTGGGGATATATAGTATTTGATAAAGATGAAGATATTGATTTTAAGCTTACAGAACTTACTCAAAACTCTACTATACCTATAACACACCTTAAAGAATTTAAAAGAGTTTATAAAGAAGATTCTATAACAAAATCTGAAAATATTAATAAAATAGATACAAAAATTACACAAATACTAAACAATGCAAATCAAGATTCTAATATTAATAATGCACAATCACAAGATTATCTCTTAGGAGAAGAAATACAAATAGCCTTCAAAGAAGAGTGGCAAGATAAGCAGATAAGATTTTTTGCTTATATAGAGGGTGCCAAAAGTGATGTTAGTGTGGATGTGGAGAAAAAAGTATATCGTTATGCTATAATAACCCACATTATTAAAAGTGAAAGCGATGCTTCTACAATAAATACTTCAGATTCCTCATCATTTACTTGGCAAGATGTGGTTATTGGCATTATTGCATTAATTCCTGCAGTAAAAGGTGCAAGGATTATATATAACATAAGTGGTTTTATCACAAAAAGAGCCCTAAGAATGAGAAGCATACAAAACAAAACAACTATTCAACAGTATGAGCATAAAATCATTCGATATATTGCTCGCTCTATTAATAGAGTAGCTAAACCTAAATATCCAAAACAAAGCATTGGTGCAATGTCGCATAATGTAAGGGTTAGATATGAGGAGAGAGTAAGGAACAATTGGAAACGTAGCAAAGGTAAAACAGGTAAAAAGCTTGAAGCGGGTGGTAAGTGGAAAAATGAAATAGCACAACTCCCTACCAAAGATTCTAAAGGTAATCCTATCTTTTATAGGGAACACGATATAAGTATAGCAAGCAGTAAAAATGGTAGAGGTACAGAGAGGATTGTAACAGGACACAATAAAGATGGTAATGTGTTGTATGACTATATCTACTATACACCCAATCATTATTATGATTTCATACATTTGATACCAAAATAAAGGACAAAAAGTGTTAAAACAAAATATTAAAGATGAGGTTATGGAGTACGGAATCTACACCATACAAAATGAAAGTGAGATACCACAGAATCTAAAAGAAGATAAATATACTTTTTATGTCAAAATAAATGGTAAAGATATAAAAGATTATTATATTGATTATATGGATATTATGCAAAATGCTTTTTTATTTCACACAAAAGATTGTGTGGGTAATCCCGATGCTTTTAGAGATTGGATGCAAGATTTAGGTTGGCTTACTTATGATGATGGGAATGGCATAGCCTACAAAAATATTATCCTAGTCTTTGAGCATTGGAATGATGTAGGTAAGAGTTTCTTAAGTAGTGGAAAAAAGGTAAGAGAAAAGATATTGGAGGATTTTATAGAAGATGAAGGGATTTTAGAATCACATTATGAACGTACAAAAGAATATTTAGAAGATAGTGATAACCTTAAAGTTTTTAACATCTATCTCATACCATAATAAAGCCTATTGCAAACTCGGAGGCACAAGAGGTACAGAGAGGATTGTAACAGGACACAATAAAGATGGTAATGTGTTGTATGACTATATCTACTATACACCCAATCATTAATGATTTCATACATTTGATACCAAGATAAAGGAGGAGACAATGTATTTAGATAAAGAATCAAAAAATTTTAAATACAATATGCAATACAGAATCTACACTATACAAAATGAAAGTGAGATACCACAGAATCTAAAAGAAGATAAATATACTTTTTATGTCAAAATAAATGGTAAAGATATAAAAGATTATTATATTGATTATATGGATATTATGCAAAATGCTTTTTTATTTCACACAAAAGATTGTGTGGGTAATCCTATGGCTTTTTACGAGTTGAAAATTATGGACTTGATATTTTCAACATCTATTTAATTTTATAAATATTTTTAATTTTAGCGATATTTTTAAAATTATGCTAAAATTTCCTTTAATTTGGAGAATTAAAGAATAAATTATTAAGGAGCATACTATGGCGCAGCCAGCATATATTAAAATTGAAGGTGTTACACAAGGACTTATTTCTAGTGGGGCTTCTACGCAAGAGAGCATAGGTAATCGTTACCAAGCAGGACACGAAGATGAAATTATGGCTCAAGAGATTTCTCATATTGTAACTGTTCCCACAGATACACAAAGCGGACAACCATCAGGTCAAAGGGTGCATAGACCCTTTATTTTTACCTGTTCTCTCAATAAAGCTGTTCCTTTACTTTACAATGCCCTCACAAAGGGTGAAAGATTAAACAATGTAGAAGTGCATTGGTTTAGGACATCAATAGGTGGTGGAGCAGAACATTACTTCACTACAAAATTAGAAGATGCTATTATTACAGACATAGACCTTATTATGCCAAATGCACAAGATACAAGCAATAATAACAAAACTGAGCTCTTTAGGGTTTCTCTTAATTATCGAAAAATTATTTGGGAACATGTTGTTGCAGGAACGAGCGGAAGTGATGACTGGAGAAATGCTTAATTTCTTCATATCTGCCTTAAAAAAACTTTTTACACACCCTTAAAGTTGTAGTAGAAAAACGGGATGTTTTGTGAGATAGTGAGATGAGCCTCTTTTTTCACAAAAATACCCCTAAAGGATAGTTTTATGAGTGCTTTTCTTTCTTTGGATATTAACTCTATCACCTTTACCATCACCAAAGCCCATATTAGAGAAAGTTTGCAGTCTCCTTTTCATATTACTTGTAATGGTTTTATAGAATCCTTTTATGCAGATATATTTTCTGCTACTTTTGCTTCTTTGGGTAAAACAAACTCTCCCTCACACACAATCCAATCTCATACCCAAGATACCGATTTTGCATCATCTGCTCCCCCTTATTCTTTTGCATTAGACCAACCTTTCAATCTCCAGCTATTGCAAGATAATTTTGCTCTATTATATATTTCTAATCCCTATGGCAACACAAACTATCATAGTGCTCTTTCTATCTCTTTAGGTAATACTTCTACCCCTATTAAATCATATAAGGGTATCATTACACATATAGAGTATTTAGGTTCTAAATCTAATGTTTCCTTAGATACAAATAACACAATCAACACTATTGCTGACATAACAAATACTTCTCAACAAAAGACACTCTCTTCCTTAGATATACCTACACCTAAATCTATAAACCATAGACATTTCTTTACCTTTACACTCACTTCTCCTCTCATAAGACTTTCACTCAATAAAGCAAATAGAATTTATACAGATAAAACACCTTTAGACATACTCAAAGATATACTCACTGCTTATACTCCACAATTATGCAAACAAATAGATTTTTCTTCTCTTAGCCAAATTGATAATCCTTTAGAGATTATCACCCAATATGAAGAATCTGATTTAGATTTTATCACACGATTAGCTCATAATAATGGTATATACTTTTATGAAGACAATGATACTTTATATGTATGTCATCACACACCCTATACTCCTATTCCTCTCACTAAAGTCCCTTTTAATCCTAATGTAAAAACACATAATAATCTTAATGAACCCTGTATTTTTGCTCTCACACATTCTCATCATATACACACAAAACAATTTAACTTCTTCAGCAATGATGCAAACAATCCTCAAATAAATACTTATATGTATTCAAAATATATTGACAAACAATCCCCAGACATTGCCACTCATTCTGCATCAAATGATACTTCTCTAGCACAAGAAGATATGAATAATCCTTATAACTATACTGCCTCTATGCAAAGTGTATTTATACCCAATGTGAGTTTTACCTATCAAGCGAATATAAAGTCTCTTTGCTCTAATCAAGCCCAACATACTGCCAATACTCAAGCTCTTATGAACGCTCAAAGCAATATCTATACACTCTGTTTAGCTCAAAGATTATATATAGAATCTAAAAATAAATCTCTTTTAGGAAATAATATTCAAGATAATAAAACACAAGAGTCTATAAATGAATATACTATCATAGCATTAGAACAAACCCTTATAAACGAATCTATTCTTGCAGATACTTTACCCTCTCATCAACAAGCCAATGATAGCAACATCTCTCGGTTCAAAGATGCTTATAGTAATCTCATTACTCTCTTGCCTTCAAACCTATCTTATATGCCTACACCCAAGCCCAAACCAAACCCTCCATCTCTTATGCAAGGTATAGTTGTAGGAGAAGAGTATATAAAAGCCAAGAATATTAAAGAGGCTAATGCAAGTATCATCAAACAGAGCAACACGCTTTATACAGATAACTTTGGCAGGGTGAAAGTAAGGCTACATGCCTTTATGGCACAAGCTTTACTCACGGATAATGATATACACACAACACCCAATACAAACAATACCAAACATTCAAACAATACTCATTTAGAAGATGATTTATATACTCTTAATACACACACAGCTTTTCTTAGAGTAGCCTCCCCTATTGCAAGTAATCATTCTGGATTCTATCATACTCCAAGAGTTGGAGATGAAGTATTAATAAGTTACTTAAATAATGATATAGATATGCCCATCATTATAGGCAGTCTCTACAATCCAAGTAATCCTGCCTTACCCTCTTTACCCTTAGCCTCTCATCAAACAAGTTTAAGTGCAAGAACTCTTAATAATAGCAGTGCATTGCAAGCAGAGAATACAAACTCTCATCACAATCTCATAGAATCTGGATTCAATGAAATCACGCTTTCAAATCTTAAAGAACAAGAACACATCTATCTTCAAGCACAAAGAGATTATGAAGAACTCATTAAGCATAACTTCACTCAAACCATACATAACAATAAAGAATCTCAAGTAGAGGGAACTTATAATGAAAGGATTAAAAAGATTCATACTCAAACCATAGACTTAGCAAAGATTGTAAGTATTGGAGGAGAATATAATACCAATGTAGCTTTATCTAAAGATACTATTGTAGGATTAAGCCATACTTTAAATGTAGGAGTAGATAATAAGCTTAGAGTAGCAAAGGATAGTAGTGAGTATGTAGGAGAGGATAAGGAGGTGGAGATAGGGGGGAATCTCAATACAAGTATCAAACAAGATGAGAGTAGGAATGTAGGGGGGAATAAGAGTGAGGTGGTGGAGGGAGATAAACAGGAACATATAGAAGGCAATCTTAATATAACTTCACAATCTCAAGGTAATATTTATACCCAAAAAGGTTTATATGTAGAATCTCAAACTTTATCTTTTCAAGCAAAAGATGTTACCAATATGGAATCAGATTCTGTGGGTATAGATGCCCAAAGTGATTGTGCTATACAAGCTGGTAACCAAATCCTTCACCAAGTAGGCGATACTTCTATTACTGCTAAGGGAGATAGTGTTATTATTAAAGCTGGTGGAGTAGAAGTAGTCATAGATTCTAAAGGATTAGTCGTTAAAGGTGGGGAGGTAAAGGCGGAGTGAGAAGTAAAGAAAAAGGAATAAATAAAACCTCTTCTGGCTTACTCTTTATATGGATGAAAAACAAGAAAATGAAACTAAGGTAATAGATGCCTAAAACACAACAACTAAAAGTCAAAGTATATCTTGAAGATGCTTTCACTCCTGTAAATGACGCAAAGATAAAACTTATTCCGCTTGATATTAAAGATTCCACAACACCTAAAGATGAACTGCAAGAACAAATTTCTAAAAATGGAGAAATAATCTTTACTTTTCCTAATAATACCAATCAATTTGAATTTGAAGTTTCTGACGAAAGATTTTATAAAAAAGCGAAAAATAATGTAGTTAGAGCTACAAACAATTACAATGATGCAAATAATACAATCTCTCTTAATCTTTTATCTAAACTTAGATTATATTTCTAATGGAAAAGAGATCTATATAACCAATGGCAATAAGGCAATAGATTATTTTAATGCTTATAGTGGAAATGCTTTAAGTATAGAGGAAAAAGAAGAATTAAAAGAACAATACAAGTATGAAAACTTTGTGAGTTATAAAGACAAGCAAAATAAGATTTCTTATTTTTGTTTAGATAAAGAGTGGCAAAAACAAAAAGATAAAGGAGCAATTCCAGAGGGAATATACTATATAGACATCAATAAAAGTAAAAATGATAAGAGTAGTAGTATAAAAACACTTCATCAAAACATTATTTCAAAGTTTAAAGATAAAGAGAGGCAAAGTCAATGGGGTAAATATAATATCCCTATCTATACCAATAAAGAATGTTCTAATACTATAAGAATCCCTGTTTCAAATTATGGGCATAAAGCTTGTTTTAGAGCATCAAGATACACTGTCCAACAAGCAGGTATAAAAGATATTAGTGGTCCAAAGGAAAAACATTGCAGATAGCAAAAGAAATTAAAAAAAGCAAGCACCCAGAATGATTATCTGTCTATTGATGTTTTGAAGGCAAAACAAGCTATAAAGTATATAGATGAGCAACAGGGTAGATCATACTTATGGCAATACATATAATACCTAATACCGATGAAACAACTGATCGTTTTAAGTGATCGTTGGTAGGAAATATGATGAAAAAGGAAAGTTATATTATTTATTTTATGAGGTTGACACACATAGTGTTAACGAAAGAAGATAACAATGGGGAACAAGCGACAATAACAAGCTGTTGTACATACAATCTAATTTTATATTAAGCGGACAAACACGAATGGGAAATAAGAAAAACTACATTGTAACTCAAGTGCGAGTTAATGTAATCTAACTTAAGGAATAGGAAATGAAAAACTAATTGTGTATGTATCCCTAACAATCTTTCTCAATGCGCAAGCATTAGACTTATGGGACACAAATTTTATGAAATAAATAAAAAGAATGATAAAGATTGCTTAGTAGCTGATATAAGTGGATTTAGCTTGAGATTAAATAAAAAATTGCAAAAAATGATTCGTAATTTTGCTATGGAGGCTGAAACCTTGAAAATTATAGATATACAAACAAAAAATAATCATATATAAAAGCTGTTTCTGTGCTACATAATTGTAATGATATAGGTGTTAGTAAATGTTTAAATGAGCCTATATAACGCTGCTTTTTACTCACAAGAATCTAGTGTGTTTGATATTGAAATACTTAATGACAATACGATCTCTGTTAAAGATGAATTTGGAATAAGGTTTTATACGAATGACACTAAACAATACACATTGTGTAAATCTCAAATAGAAATAGAAGAGTGAATATAGCCTTGTTTAATAATAAAGCAAAGCATTAATCACCCATATCAAACTAGATTATAAACCTCCTTTATCACTTCAATTTAATGGTAAAGAATTAATGATATTACAATGGGGAGAAGTAAAGAGGGATAGTGTAGATTCTAACCAATACGATTTACTTTCTATAATTTCCCCTGTGTAGATTTTTAACCAGCTCTCTCTATCAACACAATACGGGCACTTACATCAAAAAAGTGGTAACAAATTTGGCTTATTTTGTAAAACCTCCTTGCTTGTTACCGATTTTGTAACCATTTTTTCTTTGCTGCTCTATAAAAATGCTATGTAAAAAATATGTGGAAAAATATTTTGAAAGTGCGCATACCAAGGGTTTCTAATGCCTTCTAATTCCTTCTAATTCCTCTTAATTCCCCTTAAGAACTTTCAATAGTGGTGGACGCGCAGAGGATCGAACTCTGGACCCACTGATTAAGAGTCAGTTGCTCTACCAGCTGAGCTACACGTCCTTTTGCATTCTCTTTAAGCTTTGCTCAAAAAGAAGCGGTATTATACTTTATGGAATTTTAGTTTTTGCTTTAGCACAGAGGCTAAAGCTTTAATTTTGCAATGCGTATGAGAGAATCTAAACCCATAAAGCCAACTTTGCAAGTGTAGATAGGCATAAGTGCGAATCAATAGTAAAGGTATATGAGACTAGCGAGTCTAAACCTTTTTCCCGACGCTTCGCGCCACGAAGCGGGCGAGAATAAGGTTGCACTATTAGACTAACGATTTTCTAGTTTATCTGCAAGTGAGGTATATCCTCACTTGCATAAAATAAAATCGCACGAAGTGCTAATCCACACTTGCAAAGGGTCTTGCTTTGCAGATATAAAATCTGCTTTGCACCATTCAATCCCGAAGGGATTTAATCTCGCAAAGGGCAATAGCCCTTGAGGACAAAAGGATACACTTGATAACCGCACTTCGTTTGGTTATCAAGTGAGATTCTAAGGTTAGAATCTCTAGTCTAATATCTTTTTTATTTTTCTATAAGGAGGAGGGACTTAAATATGCAAGTGTAGGCTAGTGCTAAAGCATAAGCGCAAAGTCAGCTCGGCAATATATGCCTCGCTTTCCCCCACTTTTTTATTGTTATTCGCTAGATTATCCGCTCACCCCCTTACGACGCTTTAAGAGGTTGGCACTTTATGCGATTTAATTTTTATGTCAGCGAAGACATATCTCACTTGTGGGGAGACAAACTTAAGAGTCTTGTTTTTGTTTTATAAAAAACAATGAGTTTTGCTTGATATTGAGTATTTCAAAAAAATATTTTTATCTTAAATATTTTTAGATTCTTTATTTATCGCAAAAAGATGTAATCCTGCAAAGGCAAAAGGGATTTATCCCCCCCCCCTTTTTTTTGGTAAAGGCTTTTCTATCCTCACTCTAACTTCCCCTAGCCCAAAGAAGGAATTTTGTTTTATCCTCCCTCGCAGAATTCCTCTCTTTATTCCCCCTCCCAAAGCGGAGGGGGTTAGGGGGTGGGGCATAAGAATTAAATATTTTAAATGAAGAATACAGGAGATTCAATTCTCTTTAGAGAAAATATAGACTAAAGAATTTACCTTAGAATCTTTGCTTTGTAAGTGTGGATAAGCATTGTGTGTAAATACCTCTTAATGATAAATGCGATAGTAGTTATAACCTTTAGGTGTAAGCGCGGATTCGTTTCACACAAGCCAGACTTTTACAAATGTGAAAGCATTGTGCGTATGTCTCTGCTCACAAGACTTTTTAAAGAATCGCTACTTTGTAAATATAAATTGGCACTTCGTATAAATACCGGGGCTTTAGCCCTGATAGTAAAAGCCATAATAAACTAGAGATATTCTCATCTCTATCTCATTTATAGCACCCTCTCTTCTTCTTTTATTTTCTACTTTTTCTACTCTTTCTCCCTTATTGCTCTTTTCCCTTCTATTTTTATTCTCTTGTTTCTCTTTTCTCTCTTGTTCTTGCCCCTTATTTTTCTCTACTTTAAAACTCCTTTTATTATTCTTTATTTCTTTATTTGTTTTCTTTGTTTTGTTGATGTTATCTTCTAAAACCATATCGCATATCGTAATGACCCACCAGCACTTAGTCGCTCTTGTGCGAATGTGCCATCTACTTGTAGGCTTAATTCACTCCTTTTACCTAAGGAGTAGTATAGCCCTGCGCTTCCTGTGCCCATTACAGGAGGTAAATGTAGCAATGAAGAGGCATTATGAGGTCCTATTTGTAGGGTAGTTGTATGCGTATCTTTAAGAGTATATCTCCCCCCTAGGGAAAAACTATATCTTGCATTATGTGTAAAAGCCTTTGTATATCTTACTTGGAGAGATACATAAGGCAAATGAAATAAATGTGCAGGATAAGATTCATCTAATGCAAATTCACTAGGATAGTTTAAAGTAAAGGCATTAAGTGCAAATATACCATAGCCTATACCTATCTCTGGTGAGATATAGCTATTATTAAAAAGCCGAAAGAAGTTTGCTCCTATTTTAAACTCTCCTTCTGCCCCATACGCACTTAGCTTATTAATAGCTGATATATCAAGGGCATTGAGATAAAGCTCAAACTCAGGGCTTTGTATTTGGGCGTGTAAAGAGAGTTTCATATAGTATTCCCTCATACCACTTGTGTAAAATGTCTTATAGTATGTCCCACCCACAAGAATACTGCTATTATTCACTCTTGCTTCTCCAGTAGAGCGAGGGAGAGTAGCCTTACCTTGCTCATAGCCTAGATAGATTCCAGCATTCCCCCAAGTATCTAGATTCTTAAATGTGCCTAGCAATGCTCCACCAGAGAATTCACTCCCTATATATCCTTGTCCTAAATCTGTGCGTGTATAGCGACTAAAAGGAATGATAAAGCTTTGATGATTTGAATCTTTAGCGTGAGGGGCATAAATGAGATCTGTTTCGTGGAGTAAGTCTATATTACTATAAACTAAAGGCACTTCTACATTCTCATCATCTTTTATTCTTTTGCCCTCTTCATCTACACTTCTAGAAGTAACCACATAGGTTTTACCTTGTCTATGGGAGAGTGAATCATGAAACATTCTTCTGCTCATAGCATCTATAAGATTACCTATAAGGATATTCTTAGAGATTGTTCCATTTAAGAGTGCAGCAGAAAGCGATTCTACAGGAGAGCCTTGAGGCTCAATCCCCAATGCAAATCCATCAAGCAAATCTATAATCCTTGTAGTAGATTGTGGGGTATAGAGATGCTTTAAGGCTTCTATTTTAACCGTAGTATTGCCCCCATAGCCTGTGGCTTGACCTACTGCTGGCTGCCCATAATCATCAGTTTTACCTACTGTATTGCCATTTTCATCTTGCACTGCACTAATGATAGTAGAATTTTGTCCTTGAGCATTTCTTTGGAGGAAGAGAGCCTGATAGTTATATTTCTCTCCCCATTTATCCTGAGTGGCGAGTATTAATATGCCTGCGTTTTGATCTCTTATGCTGCCATCATCATTAAAATGCGCATCAATCCTAATCTCACTCAAATTGACATTCTCATTTACTAAGATATGCCCTTTGGTATTATCATTTGTAGCATTATTTAAATTGGTATTATAATCTCCTCCTCTTTGTGTGCCTCCACCCTTTTGCGTAAGCTCTAATACCCAGTTTTTTAATTCAAGCTGTGTGGCATTATTATTACCGGCATTGATAGTCCCACCTATATGCACACCATTTGTATTTGCTATCAACGCTGTAGGATTAGCAAGATTACGTCCAAGTATTATCGTATCTGCAGTAATTGTGCCTGTGTTGCTAAAAGTTCCCCATATATCAATAGTCTTTCCGTTAGCTTCAATAGTCCCAGCATTATTAAATGCTCCATTCGCATCGCCTAAGCCGTGGATAAATAAATCTGTGTTATTTGTATTAATAGTCCCTGCAGTATTAGTGAAATTCACAAAGAAAGATACATCTTTGGCAGCATTGGTATTGAGCGTAGTGGTAGTGTTAGCGGCATTATTGGTATAGTTTGTGATAGATGAGGCAAGATTGAGTGTAGAGAGTGTGCCTTGGTTACTCAAAGTATTTAATGTAGCATTGGCATTATGAGTTAAAGTAGTGAGGGTGCCCTCATTAGTAAGAGTAGTAAATGTGCCATCATTAGTAAGCGTAGTGATTGTCGCATTGGTATTATTAGTAAGCGTAGTAAATGTGCCAGTGTTTGTAAAGGTAGTAATTGTGCCTTCATTGTTCCCTGCGTTGATAGTGCCTTGGTTAGCAAGGGTAGCTAGCTGTGCGTTATTAGCATTACTCAAGGTAGTGATATTTCCAGCATTAGTAAGCGCAGTTACATTACCATTAGTATTATTCGTCCAAGTCGTGATTGTCCCGCCATTTTGATTAGTAAAAGCATCTACTTGTCCGGCTTGATTATCAAAGGTAGTGATTGTGCCCCCTTGGGCATTTGTGAAGTTGAGGATATGTCCACTATCAGGGTTAGCCGCATTCGTGTTTTGATTAGTGAAGGTAGTAATAGTGCCAGAGTTGCTCCCATTATCTATTTTACCCTCATTGGTTAGAGTTTGTAGAGTGTTAGTATTGGTGAGGGTAGTAATGGTGCCACTTTCTTTGTTTTCTAGAGTGGTGATGGTGCTTTGGTTAGTAAGGCTTCCTATGGTTCCGTTGTTATTATTTGTAATAGTCTCTAATGTAGCGCCATTTTCATTATTTAAAGTAGTGATTGCGCCCGTATTCTCTACTTTGGTGAGAGTTCTGCGATTATTGATTGTGGTAATGGTGGCATTTTGTTCATTGGTGATACCTACATTAATACTGCCTTCATTGGTAAGCGTATCAATGGTAGCATTGCTTTTATTGGTGATTCCATTTGTAAATGTGCCCGTATTGCTAAGGGTCGTTACATTGCCTTCATTACTAAAGGCATTGGTAATAGTTCCAGCATTATTGAGCGTAGTAATAGTCCCTGTGTTTTTATTCTCAAGCTCAGTGATTGTGCCATTTGCTTGATTATCTAATTGAGTTATACTCCCGCTATTATCTACTTTATCAAGTTGAGAAGTATTTGTTAATGTCCCTATATTCCCTTGGGCTTGATTTGTGATACCTACATTAATTGTCCCATTATTCGTAAGTGTTGTAATAGTCCCTGTGCCAGCATTGGTAATCCCTTGTGTAAATGCGCCCGTGTTATTGTTATTAAGGGTAGTGATTGTCCCATTATTCGTAAAGGCATTAGTTACACTCCCTGCATTATCAAATTGCCCTATGGTAGCATTGGCTTGATTGGTAAGGGTGGTTATCGTGCTATTTTGGGTATTGGTAAGTGTTTGAATACTTCCGCCTGTTTGGTTAGTAAGAGTAGTGAGCGTAGCATTACTTTGATTATTGATTGTATTGATGTCTCCGGCATTGGTTATAGAGCTTAAGTTTTGTTGATTATTGATTGTGCCTATATTCCCTCTATTATTCCCTTGGGCTTCATTGGTGATACCATTGGTAATTGTCCCATTATTGGTAAGGGTAGTAATGCTCCCTGTGTTGGTGTTAGTAATACCAGCATTAAATGTCCCATTATCATTTTGAAGTGTTGTTACCCTACCTGCATTGCTAAAGGCATTAGTAATATTACCTTGGTTAGTAAGCGTAGTGATAGTAGCATTCGCCTCATTGCTTAAAGTAGTAAGAGTGGCTGTATTAGTATTACTAAGATTTTCCACACTTCCATTGGCTTGATTAGTAAAGGTAGTGATTGTGTCATTATTGATTACATCTTTGAATGTGCTTGTGTTTGTGATAGCAGTAATAGTGTTATTATTGGTGAGAGATTCAAAGTGCCCACCTGTGTTATTAAGGTTTTGTATAGAGCCTTGCTGATCATTGGTAAAAGAATTTATTCTTCCATTTGCATTGTTGGTGAGGGTAGTAATACTTCCTGTATTTGTGCCCGTTTGTATGGTGCCCGTATTAGTAATAGCATTCATCGTGCCATTCACATTATTATTAAGATTGGTAAGACTCCCAGCATTAGTGAGATTGCCTACATTGCCTTGGGCTTGATTAGTGAAGCTATTAATTGTCCCCCCTTGGGCATTTGTAAAAGCATCTACTTGTCCGGCTTGGTTAGTAAAGGTAGTGATAGTCCCACCATTTTGGTTGGTGAAATTGAGAAGATGGCCACTATCAGGGTTATTTGGATTAACATTGCTATTAGTAAAAGTTGTTATCGTGCCAGCGTTACTGCCATCATCGATTTTACCTTCGTTTGTAAGAGTTGTAATAGTAGATTGAACAGCATTGTTAAGATTAGTTATCTCTCCGCCTTGTTGGTTATGAATCTCATCTAATGTAGCGCCATTTTCATTATTTAAAGTAGTGATTGTGCCCGTATTATCTACTTTATCAAGTTGAGAAGTATTTGTTAATGTCCCTATATTCCCTTGGGCTTGATTTGTGATACCTACATTAATTGTCCCATTATTCGTAAGTGTTGTAATAGTCCCTGTGCCAGCATTGGTAATCCCTTGTGTAAATGCGCCCGTGTTATTGTTATTAAGGGTAGTGATTGTCCCATTATTCGTAAAGGCATTAGTTACACTCCCTGCATTATCAAATTGCCCTATGGTAGCATTGGCTTGATTGGTAAGGGTGGTTATCGTGCTATTTTGGGTATTGGTAAGCTGGGCAATTTGCCCATTAGCATTATTAGCAAGCTCTGTAATAGTAGCCCCAGATTCATTATTAAAAGTAGTGATTGTTCCGCTATTTTCTACCCTAGATACATCTCTTCTGTTAAAAACAGTTGTAATTGTGCCATTTTGTTGGTTTGTGAGTGTGCCTGTGAGATTTCCCTCATTTGTGAGTGTGTCTATATTTCCCGTGCTAGAGTTTGTGAGATCACTTAGAGTTCCTGTGGTTTGATTATTCAAAGTAGTGATTGTTCCATTATTTGTAAGAGGTTGGGTAATCGTGCCATTATTGTCTAGCCTTTCTATCGTAGCATTAGCATTATTATCAAGGGTAGTAATTGTGCTTCCTGCTGTGTTATTTATCGTAGAAATAATTCCATCACTTTGATTAGTTAAAGTGGTAAGCGTAGAGTTGTTTTGATTATTGATTGTGCCTATATCTCCTGTATTGGATATAGAATTTAAATTGGTGGTTGTAGTGATAGTATCTATATTCCCTCTACCATTATTATTTGCCTCATTTGTGATAGTTGTCATTGTGCCATCGTTTTGAATGGTTGTTATAGTGCCTGTGGAGGAATTGGTAAGAGTTGTTAGCGTGCCGGTATTTTCATTAGTAATAGTAGTGATTGTCCCATTATTGGTAAGAGGTTGAGTGATATTCCCTCTATTCTCTATGGTAGCAATAGACCCACTCATTTCATTGGTAAGAGTTGTTAGCGTGCCGGTATTTTCATTAGAAATGCTATCAATACTCCCTGAATTGCTTATTGTGGTGATGGTATTTTCATTAGAAATGCTAGTAATTTGTGCATTAGCTTGATTAGTAAGGGTAGTTATGCTTCCATTGGTGTCATTTGTAATATCGCCTATCGTGCTCGAGTTTGTAAGAGAAGGAAGTTGTGCGCTATTGCTAATGGTATCTATATTCCCATCATTGGTAATACCATTATTGAAATTTCCCTCATTTGTGAGTGTGTCTATTTGCCCGGTATTAGAGTTGGTAAAGCCATTCATCACTCCATTGCTCATATTAGCAAAAGCAGTTATCTCTCCATTATTGGTAAAGGCATTGGTAACTGTTCCATCATTATTAAGATTTTCTATCATAGCCCCTTGATTATTTTCAAGGGTATCGATTCTCGCATTGTTATTATTGGTGAGAGTTGTCGTTGTGCCACTATTGGTAAAGGTAGTAATAGCGCTTTCATTGGTAAAATCATTTATAGTTGCCCCTGTGTCATTTGTAAGGGTTGTTATACTCCCACCCGTGCTATTAGTAAAGCTTTGCACATTCCCAGTAGCATTATTATTAAAAGTAGTGATTGTTCCGCTATTTTGCCCATCAGTAATGCTTCCTGTATTAGTAAGCGTATTCATCGTGCCATTGGTTTGATTATTGAGATTGCTTAGAGTGCCAGCATTAGTAAGCGTATCTACCCTCCCTTGTGTGGCATTGGTAAAATCAGCTATCGTTCCCCCTTGAGCATTGGTAAGATTCTGCACTTCTCCACCATTATTAGTAAAGCTATTGATTTGATTACTATTGGTAAAGTTTTCTACTATCCCTGTGTTTTGATTATTATTAAAAGTAGTGATTGTGCCATTATTTGTGCCATTAACAATAGTCCCTGCATTCTCTATGGTGGATAATGTGCTTTGATTGGTGAGCGTATTTATTGTCCCCCCTTGATTATTTTGTAATGTAGTTACACTCCCACCGGCATTATTACTAAAGTCAGTTATCGTGCCATTATTGGTAGCATTATCGAATGTGCCAAAGTTTGCCACTCCTGCCATATTACCAACATTATCAAGCGAGTCTATCCTGCCACCACTTTCATTGGTAAGTGTGCCCATATCCTGCACATTGCCAGCACTACCATTATTATGAATCGTAGTGATGGTGCTGCCATTACGATTAGTAATATTCCCCATCATATTATTATTAGTAATAAAATCTATGGTTCCATTATTTTCATTAATGATACCTGTGGTGATATTGCCTCGATTGGTAATCCCACCTGTGAGAGCTGTTCTGTTTGTAATAGTGCCTATTGTCCCATTATTTTGATTGGTAATCCCACCTGTGAGAGTGCCTTCATTGTTTATAGAAGTTATATTCCCCGCATTTGTAAAGTTTGTAAAGCTTCCATTTGCTTGATTATTTAACGTTGTGATGGTGCCTTGATTAGTGAAAGTATTATTTGAGACTGCTCCACTATTATTAAACGTATTGATTGTAGCATTATTGGCATTAGTAAGAGTGCTTATGGTGCTGTTATTATTTAAAGTTGTGATTGTGCCATTTGCATTATTACTTAATGTAGTGATGGTATTTTCATTCGTAAGGGTGGTGATCGTCCCTGTGTTACTTACATTAGTCATTGTCCCTGTGTTGGTATTTTGCAATGTAGTTACTCTACCTCCGGTTTGATTATTAAAGCTATTGATTTGAGCATTATTTGTAATCGTCTGCATTACGCCGGTATTTGTGGCAGTTTGTATAGTGGCATTATTTGTAAGGGCAGTAAATGTCCCACCGGTATTATTAAGGGTGGCTATATTCCCACCAGCATTATTGGTAAAGTTATTAACATTCCCTCCCCTATTATTGGTAAAAGTTGTAATGGTTCCTGCATTTGTGCCATTTGTAATAGCCCCGGCATTAGTAAACGTAGTGAGTGTGCCATTGACATTATTATTAAGTTGAGTGATTGTCCCACCTGCTTGATTATTCAAGCTATCAATACTCCCATTAGCATTATTAGCAATACTCCCCATCGTTCCACCTTGGGCATTGATAATACTTGTGATACTCCCTGCATTATTATTAAGATTATTTATACTCCCCCCATTAAAAATATTTCCATTTATTGTGCCACTATTATTAATCGTATCTATCCTATTACCATTACCAGCATTCACATTAATACCCTGAATAGTCCCTCCAGTATTATTAGTCAAAGTTCCTATTTGTGCATTTGTGCTACGTGCTTCAAGGAGTATAGCCGCAGTATTTGCATTAGCCGTATTAATAATATTACCACTATTAATAAGATTATCAATCCTTGCATTACTATTAAGATCAATAGCTCCAAATGTCCCACTTGTAGCATTTGAATTAATGGTGGCATTAGCATTATTCGTAAGGGTAGTAATAGTAGCATTCTGCATCCATACACCACTCGAGCCAGTAATCGTTCCATTATTGGTAAAGTTTGTTATCGAAGATAAAGTATTCCCCCTTACATTAACAGCTTGCCCAACGTTGGTCGATGTGAGTGTTCCAGCATTAGTAAAGGTTGTTAAGGTAGAGGATTGTAGCCACAATATATTTCTATTGGTTTTATTAATATTTCTATTGACATTAATTGTGCCTAGACTCGCCCCATTTAACCCTATACTTGCTCCTAACACCGAATGAATGTCAAGTCCACCCGGAGGATTAGTGATATTGATGGTTTTAGCAGCTTCATTACCAGTAACCTGCACTTGTCGATTAGTGATGTTTGTGCAGATATTCCCATTACAATTTGCCCCATTAATTGCTCCTGTGCTTCTACACTAAGAAGTAAGGGAGCTAGGGCTAAGGATACAAGAGCGAGCTTATTCCCCCTTTCCATCACCTCTTTCCTTTGCACCTATTATTAATCGTGTCTATACGAGCATTAGCATTAGCTTGTGTGATGCGATCTATGTTGCCGCCATTTTGATTTGTAAGAGTGCCTATATTTGCAGCATTAGTAATACCTCGACTTATTGTGCCACTATTATTAATCGTATCTATCCTATTACCATTACCAGCATTCACATTAATACCCTGAATAGTCCCTCCAGTATTATTAGTCAAAGTTCCTATTTGTGCATTTGTGCTACGTGCTTCAAGGAGTATAGCCGCAGTATTTGCATTAGCCGTATTAATAATATTACCACTATTAATAAGATTATCAATCCTTGCATTACTATTAAGATCAATAGCTCCAAATCTCCCACTTGTAGCATTTGAATTAATGGTGGCATTAGCATTATTCGTAAGAGTAGTAATAGTAGCATTCTGCATCCATACACCACTCGAGCCAGTAATCGTTCCATTATTGGTATTGGTAAGGGTAGTAGTCATAAAGTGGCATTGCCAGATAGCACTTTGATATAAGAAGCAAAGATTCCTAAAAATAGTATTCACGTATAACCTTTCAGCTTTTGCTAACCTCTTGGTGTGCATAGAGAGAAATGCAAATATTATTCCAAATATAGGGCAGGTGGGTAATACTGCTATTGTGGCAATATGCTGTTATTCTATAGGCTTTGCCAATGTGCTGCAGACTTCTATCATTCGTATTATTAGCAATTATCCTCATTGTTCCACCTTGGGCATTGATAAGACTTGTGATACTCCAAATTAGGGAGCATAGCTTTGAGATTCGGGGGGGGGGGGGTAATAGAGTAAATAAGAGATAATTACTCACTTCTTTAGCCCTTCTCACCCTTGCTTTAAGCTTATTGTAAGTATTGAACGCGGCGAGAGAGATATGTTTAAAGTTACTCACTAAAGCATTATGAGTATTGCAAATATGCTTACCTCGCTTGTGTAAGCGATGATAGGAGAAAGCATTTTGTGATTGTAGGTTTAGAGAGCGTCCTCTATTCATTTCAACCCCTTGTATATGAAATATGAGCTGTATTATTTGCAGCTAAAGACTAAAGATATGAAAAATTAATGCACTTTCTCTTAAGAAAATTTTTCTTAAGAGAATCAAAGAAAATAAATAGAGTAGAATACACAATAAGAGCTTACATATTGTTTAATTGTTTAAGCTATATGCTGCTATTTTGGGGACATCTACCCTAACAACCCTCACAAACGCTGGAACATTAACTTCCACTACTCAAGGACAAGCTATTAATGTAAATAGATAATTTAATAGAGATAGAGATAATTTATGAATATTTACCATAACATAAGAAATATTAAACGATAGGCTGCATTTATATTGATAGATTATGAAAAGAGGTATGAGTGCAAAAGCCTTAGAAGAAATAGAAGTGCTTTAGGTTGCCTCTGATTTAGTAAATTCTCTCACACAGCGCAGTAATGAAATCACAAGCGTGATTTCTCTTATTTATGAATCCCTCTTTGCTTTGATATATTTCTTTCTGCTCCTTACTCTATTTGACATTATTTCTCTACTGCTCCATTTCCCTTTCCACTCCTTACTTCTTCTCTATTGCTCTCCACTCCTTACTTTTTCAGTATTTCTCTCTTTCTCTTTGATTTATATTAATAGCTTGTCCTTTATTATTAAATGTTAGGAGTATGAAAAATCATTTAAAGATAAAATATATTTATTGATTAATGATTAATGATTAATGATTAATGATTAATGATTAATGGTGCTAATATTTAAGTTATTTGTAAGTGTATCTATCGTGCTTTGGTTAGTTAGGTTGATTGTTGATTTATTGTTGATGTAGTATTGGTGGCATTTGTCATATACTTACTTTTTCATTCTCGCAATAAGTGAGGTGCTTTTATCTTTCTCTATACGCAAGGCTTCTACAATTTTTTTATTCCTACGGCAATACATATAAAATCCGTGGTAAGTTCCCTCCTTACCTATGAGCTTCCAAATGCTTCCTAAATCTAAATCTTTTTGAATATACTCGATAACTTCTTGCTCATATTTATCCCATTTACTTATGCTTGTTCTCCCTTTGGGTCGCCCTAAGATTTTACCTTGAGCTTTTGCTGCGGCTAAACCCTCCTTGGTGCGCATAGATAAAAATTCTTTTTCAGTTTCTGCAATGTGGGCGTATATTGTGAGTATAAGCTGTTCTGCATTGCTTTGAAATGTGCTTAACTCTCTTTGTTTAACAAAGATAAATTTAATCCCTATTTGTGATAGCTCTAAGAGGAGATTCATCACCTCTAGCATACCTCTCCCTAGCTTACTAAGGTCAGTGGTAATGAGCACATCACCTTTATTTAATCTTGATTTGAGGGCTGCGATTTTACGTTGTTCTTGGCTTTTTTTACTTGAAAGGGTGGCTTCAAGAAGCTCATCAATAATAAGCTGATGGGTTTGAGCGTATTCTAAGATAAGCTGTTTTTGTTTATCATTCTCTTGCTTTTCAACACCCACTCTAAGATATGCAATTATCATTATTCTTTTATCCATACTCAATATAAAAATGTAATTTTATATTTTTTTTATTAAATAATGTTTAAATATAATTAATGAACTTTTTATACAGAATAGATTCAAATAAAATATTTTAGTTTATCTAAAAATCGATATATCTTATTAATCTAAAGATTTCTTTTAAATATAGAAGTTTCCTGTAAAATGAAGTTTCTTTAGAAAAGAGATTGAATGATTAAGCCATTCAAGCCCCTCGAACATTAACAGCTTGCCCTAGAGTAGTGGAAGTGAGTGTGCCAGCGTTTGTGAAGGTTGTTAAGGTAGAGTTATCAAGCCATACGACATTTCTATTAGTTTTATTAATAGCATTGCTAATATTTAAACCTCCTAGCTGTGCCCAATTAAGCCCTATACTCGCTCCTGTAACGGCGTGAACAAGAGTGCCTCCTAGAGGATTAACTACATTAATATCACGATTAGACTCATTGCCTGTAACATACACTCGGGCTCTGGCAATATTGGTATAGGTATTCCCATTGAGAGTGGCTCCAATAAGCTGTGAATACGCTAATACTCGTAATTATGGTTTTGCACTTTTCTTAAATGGGTGTGGTAGGGCAAGCCTGAAAGGATAAGGAAAGATGGGTAACCTTAGCTCCATTAGTCTTGTATGTGTGAGATTCTTAAGCTTGTTTTGCATTTTTCACAAAGTGTAAAAAGAAGTGCCAAAATGCTATTTTTGAGATTTTTGACGTTATGGGTAGTATTATCTATCCTGCCACTATTAATAAGATTATCAATCCTTGCATTACTATTAAGATCAATAGCTCCAAATCTCCCACTTGTAGCATTTGAATTAATGGTGGCATTAGCATTATTCGTAAGAGTAGTAATAGTAGCATTCTGCATCCATACACCACTCGAGCCAGTAATCGTTCCATTATTGGTAAAGTTTGTTATCGAAGATAAAGTATTCCCCCTTACATTAACAGCTTGCCCAACGTTGGTCGATGTGAGTGTTCCAGCGTTTGTGAAGGTTGTTTAAGGAAAATGTAGATTTTATAATGTGATATAATTGGAGTAGAGGTTGCCCTAAGAGGGTGAGCAGTATATCTGCGAACACCTCTTAAGCGTAGCTTATAGTAACCTCCTTCAAAAAAGGAGGTTACTATGGATAAGATTGTTCAAAGAATCTTAGTAATAATCTTACTGTTAAGTTTATTAATAGTCAAGTGTTACTAAGATAGTCCAAACGCTCACTTTTAGCTTGAGGGTGAGCGTATCTTATCCTACCTCTTATCAAGCTCTTGTATTACTACACCGCAAACTAATTCTTTAAGCTATTTATGGACATACTGCCCACCCCTTATAGAAACAAAGAAAATAGACTAGAGATTCTCTAGCCTATTCTGGCTACTACATAGTCTTGTTTTGTGTGCAGTCAAATCTCCACTTCACCATTCAATCCCGAAGGGATTTAATCTCGCAAAGGGCGATAGCCCTTGAGGACAAAAGGATACACTTATAACCGCATTTCATTTGGTTATCAAGTGAGATTCTAAGGTTAGAATCTCTAGTCTATTATGCCTTTGCTATTGCAGCTAAAGCTGCCGCAAGGGTCTTGCTTTGCAGATATAAAATCTGCTTCGCGCCTAAAGTTATTAACTTATGACTAAGACGTTCTCTTTTCATCATACGCACTTGTGCTGATCCACACTTGCAAGTTAGTTTTTAAGGTAGAGATTTTCTAGCCTATTTTAGCTACGTTGTAGTAGCTAAAGCTGCTACATATACATAGTCTTGCTTCACGCGATATAAAATGCACACTTACGCCCTAAAGGGTAGAGTTGTAACCGCTATCGCGTTTATCATACGCACAAAGTGTTCGCTGGATTACCTTCTCACTCGACATTTAAGCCCATCTCCTACAAATAAGAATAGAATTTATCAAGCAAGTTTTATACGGGTTTTGGTGGCTTTACCTCTTGAAGCCCTATAGACTAATGTTTCATTTGTGTAGGCTGAATGTCCTTATTATCGGCAAGATTTTGATTTTGCACCTTGTCTAAAAATGTCGCTAATCGTGCAGCAGCTTGCATATAGCTTTGCGCTCCTTTAGAATCTGGCTCAAAAAATGTTATAGGTTTTCCATTATCGCCACCCTCACGCACTTTTGGCTCAAGCGGCACTTGGGCTAACATTATTGTCCCATAGTTTTGAGCGAGTGCTTCACTCGTGCCTTTGCCAAAAATATCATATTCCTCGCCGCAATTTGGGCAAATAAACCCACTCATATTTTCGATAATCCCTGCGATTGGGATTTTAAGCTTATCAAACATATCTAAACTTCGCGCACTATCATCAAGGCTTACCTTTTGTGGTGTGGTAACGATAACCCCCGCACTCACGGGCACACTTTGCGCTAAGGTAAGCTGCGCGTCTCCCGTGCCCGGAGGCATATCAATCACAAGCATATCAAGATTGCTCCATAGCACATCTGTGAGCATTTGTTCAATCGCTCGCATAATCATAGGACCACGCCATATAAGGCTCTGCCCCTCATCATATAGCACACCCATACTCATCATCTCTACACCAAAGGCTTTGAGCGGGATAAGCTTTTTTTGTGCTTCATCGACTTGGGCTTTATTTGCATTTAGTCCAAGCATTCTAGGGATATTAGGACCATAAATATCTGCATCAAGCAGTCCTACCCTTTTGCCCTGCTGTGCTAGAGCAATGGCAAGATTCACAGAAGTAGTGGATTTCCCCACGCCACCCTTACCCGAGCTTACCATCACAAAATGCTTGATATGAGGGGCGATATTTTTTGCTTGCGGTTCTTTAGTCGGTGGGGCTTTAGGGGGATTAATCTCTATTTCTAGGGTTTTATTTTCCGCGATACCCTTAAGATTCTCGCTTATGTCTTGCTTTAATTTTTCCTTGACTTCAGGCACACTTGAGGGTATATCCACACGGATAAAGATTGAATCTGCTTCAATTTTAATGTCTTTGACAAAGCCAAAGCTCACAATATCCTTTGAAAAATTTGGGTAAATGACCTTGCTTAAAACCTTGCTAATCTCTTCTTGTGTCGGCATACTTTTATCCTTTTATTAAGATGTTTGAAAACATTGTGTAAGTGAGTGTTTAGTCCCACCTTATCAATAAAGTGGGGATTATGATAAGTAAAGCTTAACTTCTAAAGCTCACGCCATATTTGCCCCCACCAATGAGCGCAAGGGCAATGCAGGGGAGCATAAAGAGCAGTTGAGATTCTATCACCCACGCCCCTTGATTATTAAGTGCGAAAATATCAAATCCCTGCACTGAATAAATCGCCACAACCATACCCAAAGCCTCTACGATAGCCGCTATACGCACTTGATAGCCTATGAGTATCATAATAGGCGCAAGCACTTCAGTGATATACACACCATAGGCAAGGAATCCGGGTAATCCTTGATCTGCTATCAAGCTTTCTACCCCTCCTACACCATTAAGAATCTTGTGAATCCCGTGAAAGAGCATAAGCCCACCTACGCATAAACGTAATATGAACTTTCCTAAATCTTGATTATAAGGCATATCTGTCCTTTTTGTTTGATGTTAAACCGCGCAAGTATATAAAACTTTAGGCGATTTTTGATTAACCAAAATAATAGTTTTTATTTGATAATAATCTTAAATCTATATTGTATTGTTTGTAGTTTTCTTTACCTTTTTGATAGCTGTCAATAAAAAATAAATAAACCCTACAATGCCCTTCTCCCTATATAGCTTTAATATGGGGGCATTAAGGCTTAGGCAAAATATAGATTCTTATTTTTATGTATTTTTTAAGATTAAAATCATTATACTTCGTGCTGGGTTTTACCCATATTAAAACAACAAATAAGGGAGAAATTATGGCTGTAAAGATTACAGATATTTGCATTGCTTGTGGTTCGTGCATTGATGAATGCCCTGTAAGTGCGATTGTCGATGATGATGATAATCCCACAGGTGAAAGCATTTATTATGTGTATGCAGACAAGTGTGTGGAGTGTGTAGGACATAATGAAGCACCTGCTTGTGCTAATGCTTGTCCTACTGATGGTTGTATCGTGTGGAGTGATTTAGGCAATCAAAATCGCTCAAATATCGGTGCAGATATGAGAGATGGCTCACACCCTGTTGTAGCCTAGTCTCATTAACTAAAGTGCTACATAATCTTGATCTTGCAAGTGAAGGGTAAGGCTTACACTTGCACTATGTAGCCTTTTATAAAAAAGGCATACCCCCCCCCGCCTCCATAGTTTCTGTTGAATTCCCTCTCACTCCATAGCTACAACATCTCATAAAGATAAAAATTAACTTGCTTCTCCCCATAATAGCCATAAAGTCTATTGGTTTTATGCGCATAAGAGATACCTATTAAGATTCTCTAAGTAGAATCATTTTTGAATTTACACCACAAAGGGCTTTAAGTGAAGGCGATTACATTTTTTTGGCTTGTGTTTGGCGTAAGCGCGTATGCTATGTATTACATATATGAAGCGTATCTAATGGATATTCTCATTGCGCTTTTAATCTCTATCGCCACATTTGGCTTATATAATTATCTTGCAAGATTTATCAAATATCCTGTGATTTGCTCCTTTATTAGTGTGTGTATATTGGTGCTCTTTCTTGTAGTGCCTTTGTTTTTCTTGCTTAAAAGTCTCATTGCCTCCGCTACTGAACTCGCGCTTAATCCCGCCGCTTTTAGTGCCTTCATCGATGGGAGCAAGGCGCAGATTCTTGCACTTTTTGATTCTTTCCCTGATGTGAAAGCAAAGTTAAGCGATGTCCTAAGCAGCATTTCTGCCTCATCGATTCTAAGCTATGTGCTGAATTTTAGCTCTGCCCTTGGCAAATCAAGCTTGGGATTTATGATAGATACGGGATTTATTATCGTATTTTTATTTTTTTATTTTCTTTATGGCAAGGAAGCCTATGCTTATATTATCGAGCTTATACCTTTTGAAAATACGCAAATTGCATCAGTGCTAAGTGAGGTAACAAATACCATTAAGGTTGTGTTCTATACTTCTATTCTTAATATCGTTTTGCAGGGCTTTGCCTTTGGCGCGATGATTGTATTTTTTGGCTATGATGGCGTGTTTTGCGGTATGCTCTATGGACTTGCCTCGATTGTGCCTATTGTGGGCGGGGCTTTGGTGTGGCTACCGCTTGCAGGATATGAATTTTATTTAGGACATACGCAAAATGCTATTATCATCGCCCTATATGCCCTT
Source organism: Helicobacter mastomyrinus (assembly GCF_039555295.1). Taxonomy (NCBI): domain Bacteria; kingdom Pseudomonadati; phylum Campylobacterota; class Epsilonproteobacteria; order Campylobacterales; family Helicobacteraceae; genus Helicobacter; species Helicobacter mastomyrinus. The sequence continues at coordinate 1,355,346 of NZ_CP145316.1, forward strand.
ATCGTGTGTGCGGTGGTGATTGATAATGTGATTAAGCCTATTTTGATTGGTATCATTAATAAAAAGATTCTCAAAACCTCAGTCAAAATCAATGAATTGCTTATATTCTTTGCTATTTTAGCAGGGCTTACAAGCTTAGGATTCTGGGGGATTATCATCGGTCCTGCCATCACTGCGTTTTTTATCTCACTTTTAAGAATCTATCGCAAGCAAACTTCCAAAGAGCCTATTGAAAGCAATCATAAGCTTTGAGATTGAAGAAGAGAGTATGACAATAAGCTTTCTTTTGCTACAATCTTTAAAGTTTTGCAAAAAGGAATAATATGCTCAATGTGATTTTTGATATGGACGGCACACTCATTGATAGCGAGGATTGTATATGTGCAGCGGTAAATGCTATTAGAAAGGATAGGAATCTAGCACCTTTAGAATATGAGTTTATCAAACAAACTGCACATACGCCCAATGTGTCGTGTGCGAAAGTATTTTATGAGATAGATGATTTTGCTTTCCCTAGCTATAAGGTAGGCTTTGAATCATATTTTGATAAAGCCTATAATGATGGAGCAAGGCTTTTTGAGGGTGTGGAGTGGCTTTTAAGAGAATGCAAGAAAAGGGGCTATTCTTTAGCCATTGCTTCAAATGCGCCGCAGCATACATTGGGAGGGATTTTAGAGCAGCATAAGATTTTTGCATTTTTTGATAGTATCTTAGGTGCACAAATAGGTATAGAATCGAAGCCAAGCCCAATGATGATACATAAGATTCTGCAAAATGCGCCATTTGAAAAAAGTGCATTTGTGGGTAATGGTGCGAAAGATAGAGGCGCGGCTAAGAATGCGGGGATTCCATACCTACACGCAAAATGGGGGGCTAACCCTAGCACATTGCAAAAGGACGAGTTTGACAGCGCACAAAAGCTTTTAGCAATGCTTGAAAAAGTGGCAGAGGCTATTTGAGCAGAGGTTTAAGCTAATTGCTTACTCCTATTTGATAATAGCTAAAGCCCTTATTTGCAAGTTGGCAATGCTGATAGATATTGCGCCCATCAAAAATGATAGGATTGTTTAAAAGCTTTTTTATCTCCTCAAAGTCTGGACTTCTAAACTCCCTCCATTCTGTCAAAAGCACTAATGCCTCGCAGCCCTTCAAGGCGTCATATTTGCTTGATTCTAAAGTGATAGAATTAAGCTTATCTTTAAAATAAAATTGAGCTTGAGCTTGTGCCTTTGGGTCATATGCTTTGACTTTTGCCCCTCTCTTTAGCAGCTCACGCACTAGGACAAGAGAGCTTGCCTCGCGCATATCATCAGTTTCAGGCTTAAAGCTAAGCCCCCATACAGCAAAGCTTTTGCCCTCTAGCTTTTCCCCAAAATGCCGCATAATCTTTTCTACCAAAAGCATTTTTTGGGATTCATTGACATTTTGCACTGCTTTTAGAATCTGCGCTTCATAGCCATAATTTGCTGCACTTTTCTCTAATGCTCTTACATCTTTGGGGAAGCAGCTCCCGCCATAGCCGCAGCCCGGATAAATAAAGCTATATCCAATGCGAGAATCCGAGCCAATCCCCAAGCGCACATCATTGATATTTGCCCCCACACGCTCACAGATTTGACTCATTTCATTGATGAAGCTAATCTTTGTCGCAAGCATCGCGTTTGCGGCGTATTTTGTCATCTCTGCGGATTCTATTCCCATCGCGATTAATCTATCGCTTTTGAGCAAAAATGGCGCATACAGGGTTTTCATCACTTCTAGCGCACGATTAGAATCTGTTCCTATCACCACTCTATCGGGACTCATAAAATCTTTAATCGCTACACCCTCTTTTAAAAATTCAGGATTGCTTACCACATCAAAAGCTTGTGTAGATGTGGCACTTGAGCTTTGAGAATCTCCATTAATAGGCGTAATGCCACGATTTTGTAGGGCAGATTCTATAATCTTGCGGACTTTCCTCGCACTGCCCACAGGCACGGTGCTTTTATCTACGACTACGACATAGCTAGATTCTATATATGTGCCTATATCTGCAGCCACGCTCTCCACATAGGATAAATCCGCGCTGCCATCTTCGCCCATAGGTGTGCCTACCGCAATGAAAATCACCTCCGCATTTTGCAGGGCAAACTTTTTATCCGTGGTAAAATGCAATGTCTCTAGTGCGACATTTTCTTTTATCATTGATTCTAAGCCCGGCTCATAGATGGGAATCTCCCCTCTAAGTAAGCGCTCAATCTTTTGAGAATCTACATCTAAGCAAATGACCTTATTTCCCATTTGCGCAAAGCACGTCCCTGCCACAAGCCCCACATATCCGCTACCAACGATAGCAACTAGCACTCTTACTCCTTAGTTTGGCATATTTGAGAGATTAGCAAAAATCGTCCTAAAGGAACGTTTGAGGACATCTTCCTTTTGTTCTTGTGTGATTTGCACATCTTCGCCCAAGCCAAGATATTTTTTCTCACTTAGTTTTAATGTGCTTGTTGCCTTTTGCTGAATGGTATTTGTCTTTTTATAGAGATTAAACTGCACATCGCTTTTAAGCGTTACATTGTCTTTAGAGCTTACAATGCTTGTATCTTCCTTTGTCTGTTCTATACCTAGGTTATATTTGACATCAAGCCTATATGTCGTATCGCTTGATTTTGATTGTATGTTAAAACAACCGTTATCGATTAGAGATTTTTCCAAAATGCTTTTAAATTCCTCTGCGGGCAATACATTGCCTTTGCTTGATTCTATTTTACCTAAGATGATATCATATTGAGGTGTATTACACACTTGAGCGATTTGAATGTTAGATTCAGCCATATTGGGCGAACTTGAGAAGCAGCCACTCATTATAACCGCAGCTCCAAGCAGAGTAAGATATGGTAGAACAAGATATGATGTTTTCATTTCAACTCCTAAAAATAAATATGTTTGAGTGATTGTATAACAAAATAAAAAATAAAGATGACACAGAATTCTATTACACTTTGTGAAATGCAACTCTTGGCATTTGAAAACATAGGTTTTTACTTTGCTTTTCATTCATATTAATAAAAAGCAAAGCGCTCTCCTTGCTATAAAGAAGATGGGCTCAATATCACTTTATTATTTTGGCTGTTTATATTTTGTTAAGTGCAAAAGTAGATTGAAGCGCAAATAGCTAGGAAAGAGTCCCTATGAGATTCCATATCGGGCGATTTTATGCTTTAAAAGCTCTAGATTCATACCCAATATATCACTCGTCCTTTGCAAGTCATTTTGAGATTCTAAAAGTGTTTGTTTAATGAGCTTCTTTTCAAGCTCAGCGATACTGCTTTTTTCCGCTGTGTTACTCACGCCACCAAGTGCCTTTGCGCGACTTTCTAAAAATAAATCTTTTGGAGTTATCTCCTCCCCATCGCTTAAAATCCCCGCCCTCTCCACAACAGAAAGCAACTCACGCACATTACCATACCATTCATAGGCTAAAAGCGCCTCTTTAGCCTCACTGGAAAACCGCTTTTTGGGGAGATTGTATTGCTCGCATACAGATTCTAGCTTCCACTCGCTAATAGGCAAAATCTCTTCCTTGCGCTCTTTGAGTGGAGGGATAGATAAAGGTATGGTTTGCAATCGAAAGAATAAATCCTCCCTAAACTCATTTTTAGCGATTTTTGCGTGTATATCGGCATTCGTAGCGGAGATAAAGCGCACGTCAATTTTGATAGGCTTTGAGCTACCAAGCCGTGTAAGGCTTTTCTCTTGCAGGACACGTAAAAGCTTTGCCTGAAGGGTTAAGGGCATTTCACCAATCTCATCTAAAAATACACTCCCTCCATTAGCGTCCTCTAAAATCCCCGGTTTAGCACTTGTAGCGTCTGTGAAAGCCCCCTTTTCGTAGCCAAAAAGCTCAGATTCTAAGAGGTGTTCAGGGATTGCTGCCATATTGATAGCGATAAATGGGGCTTGTGCGCGATGAGAATGCCGATGGATAAAGTTTGCAAATACATCTTTGCCTACTCCACTTTGCCCTAAAAGCAGCACACTTGCATCAGTTGTGGCTACCTTTAGCGCAAGAGATTTGACTTCTTCAAGCTTTGGAGAAGAGGCGATAAAATCTTTGTGATTGGTTTTAGAAGCACTAGGCTTATTTGTTTTATGTGCGATTTGGCGGATTTTTGAGCTTCTTTGCAAGGCTTCAATGAGCGTTTCTATTTCAAAACCTTTAATCAAAAAGTCTTTTACGCCCAAACGAATGGATTTAATCGCATTTTGCACAGACGCATTACCGGTAATGACTATTGCCTCATATCGCCCATCAAGCTCCTGCAAAAAGCTCAAGCCGTCCATTTGAGGCATATTAATGTCGGTAATAACAAGTTCAAAGCTATCATCAAGCTTTTTGAGCGCTTCTTTTGGATTCTTAAAGCTTACAACCTCATATTCTTTATAGTCCTCAAACGCTGTTTCTAAGGACTTTCGGTAGTTAATATCATCTTCAACAATGGCTATTTTCATACATTCTCCTTTGAGAGGATATAGACAATAATGCTCTTATCCACAAGTTTTGCACGCACCCGTGTAGGGGCTATCTCTAGCCGCACTCGTGAATTTAGACTATTATTTCTCCCCGCAGTAGATTCACGCACATATACCTCGTGTGCAAATAAGCACTCTAGCATTTGTTCTTTTTCTCGCTTAAGAATGGTGGTGATAAAATAGGGCATATCGTCCATTATAGGATATTTACTCGCGTCAATCTCGCATTCCCCCGCTACTTTATGATTTTTATCCCCTTGATAATTCATCACGTGCGATACAGAGTAGCTCTCACGTTCTGCTAGATTATTCCTACTTGTCATTTTGTAGCTAATAAGAATCTCCACCTCCACATCTTCAAAGCTCTCATTATGGGGTATTTCATCAAGTATATTTGCTCCATATAAGCCTACACAGAGAAATATAGTTATGAGCCAATTACGCATACCCCATTTATGAAAGGATTTGCCCCTCTTCATTATTTGCTTCATCTTCTTGCTGCTCCTTGGGGCAAACATTTGCATAAGCTACTTTATCATTGCCCACATTGACAATTTTCACGCCACTTGTATTGCGTCCGGCTTCTCTAATGGCTTCGGTATCTACACGTATCATCTTACCCGAGCTTGTAAGCACCATCAAATCTGCATTTTCGTCATTGATATTTACGACACTCACGAGATTCCCTGTCTTTGGCGTGAGTTTTTGGACGATGACACCCTTACCTGCACGAGATTGTAAGCGATATTCCCCTGCAAGTGTCTGCTTACCGATACCTCGCTCACTCACGGTAAGCAATTTATCTGTATCGCTTGTAATAGTCGTAGCCGCGATGACATAATCCTCGCTTGCTTTAAATTTAATACCGCTCACCCCACGGCTTACACGTCCTATCTCACGCAGCTCATTGACACTAAAGCGGATACACATACCTTTATATGTGGCAATAAATAGCTCTTTGACATTTGAATCTATAATATGTGCGGTTACTAGCTCATCATTCTCATCAAGATTAATCGCCCTCACACCTACACTGCGGATATTGCCATATTCCTTAAGGTTTGTGCGTTTGACAATCCCATTTTTGGTAAAAAATACAAGCGATTTATCGGCGTTAAAGTCCGTAGTAGTGATAGTTGCCATAATTTTCTCATCGGCTTGAAGATTGATAAGATTTACCACCGCCTTGCCGATGGCTGTGCGCCCAGCTTCGGGAATCTTATAAACTTTAAGCCAATAGAGCTGTCCTTTGTTGGTAACAAACATAATCGTATCGTGCGTATTTGCCACAAAGAAAGATTCTATAAAATCATCATCGTGTGTATTACCACTGATTTTGCCTTTACCTCCGCGATTTTGCTTCTCGTAGGTTTTAAGTAGCACACGTTTGACATAGCCGCGATGGCTCATTGTAACCACAACCTTTTCATTAGGGATTAAATCCTCTATTTCAATCGCATCATAATCTTCCTCAATTTGTGTACGTCTTTTGGAGCTAAATTTTTCCTTTACTTCTAAAAGCTCCTCTTTAATGATACTCTTTAACTTTTCTTCACTTTTGAGGATAGATTCTAAATAGGCAATTTGTGCTTGGAGCTGTGCGTATTCCTCATTAATCTTATCTCGCTCTAAGCCTGTAAGGCGTTGAAGACGCATTTCAAGTATGGCTTTTGCCTGCAATTCACTTAAATTAAATTTACTCACTAGCGCCACTTTAGCATCTTCAGTATCTTTTGAAGAGCGAATAGTCTTAATCACTTCATCGATATTATCAAGGGCGATGATAAGCCCCTCCAAAATATGCGCCCTTGCTTTTGCCTTTTCTAGCTCAAAGATGCTGCGGCGGATAATAATCGTCTTGCGATGGGCAATAAAAATCTGCAAAAGCTCAAGGAGATTAAAAATCTTTGGCTCTTTATTATTGATCGCAAGGAGGATAATGCCAAAGGTGCTTTCCATCGTTGTGGATTTAAAAAGATTATTGAGCACAATCTCACTCATCGCATCGCGTTTGAGTTCAATAACTACCCTAATGCCTTCTCTATCACTCTCATCGCGCACTTCTGCAATGCCATCAATGACCTTTTCTTTTGCTAATTCAGAAATTTGCTCTACAAGCTTTGCTTTATTCACTTGATAGGGCACTTCATCAATCACAATCACATCTTTTGTCTTTGTTTTTTCAATATGCACTTTTGCCCGCACTCGTATGCGCCCCCTGCCCGTACGATACGCCTCTAAGATACCGGATTTGCCATATATAATGCCACCTGTTGGGAAATCTGGTCCCTGCACTATATCAAGCACATCTTCGACATCTTGCGTATTATTATCAATCACAAAAATAAGTGCATCGATTATTTCATCAATGCGATGTGGTGGGATAGAGGTCGCCATACCCACTGCAATACCACTTGAGCCATTTACAAGCAGATTTGGGAATCTTGTAGGCAGCACATCGGGTTCATTGAGCGTATTATCATAATTTGGCACAAACTCCACCGTGTCCTTATCAATATCACGGAGCATTTCCTCGCTTGCAGCTGTCATTCGAGCCTCTGTATAACGCATAGCCGCTGCACTATCGCCATCAATAGAGCCAAAGTTCCCCTGTCCATCGACAAGCTCAAGCCGCATAGAGAAATCTTGCGCCATACGCACAAGCGCGTCATATACTGCTGTATCGCCGTGCGGGTGGTATTTACCAATTACATCACCCACAATTCTTGCACTTTTTTTATAAGGGCGGCGAGGCGAGAGACTAAGCTCATTCATCGCATACAGAATCCTCCTATGCACAGGCTTTAAGCCATCTTTTGCATCAGGTAACGCCCTCCCTACAATCACACTCATTGAATAATCAAGATAACTCTCTTTAATAGAATCATCAATTTTTATGTCTATACTTTTATCTTCTAGTAGGCTTTCCATCGTCGCTCCCATAGTTTTCTAAAGGCTTTATTTTAGCCTATATTGTTTGAAAAAAGACTTATTTTAAAGCAAGAATTGTATAATCACAGACCTTAAGAAATGGATTTGTTTTATGGAATATATAGAAAAAGTCATTCTCCTTTGCTTGATGGGATTTTTTGCTGCTATTACGCCCGGTCCTGATATTTTGCTTACTTTGAAAGTAACGCTTCGTTTTGGTATCTTGCAAGGATTCAAAGTGTTATTGGGTATCGCAAGTGGCTGGATTGTGTATCTAGGCATTATTTACCTAGGATTAGTCCATTGGCTCAATACCTCCATAATGCAGTTTTGCCTAAGCTTTATTGGTGGAAGCTATTTGCTCTATCTAGGCTTTATAATACTTAGCTCCACCCCTCAAACTTATGCTTTAGAATCTGCAGATTCTATCCGCAAAGATGGCTTTTGGCAGGGCTTAATCCTTAATCTCTCCAACCCAAAGGCGATTTTATTTTTCATATTTTTAGTTACGCCATTTATCAATGAAGACATAAAAATAGGTTTAATCGCTCTATGGTGCTCGCTTTTTAGTGCTTTTGTGTGCGTTATCATCTGCGGGAGTGTGGCTCGAGCATATATCAATGCACGTATGTTTATGATAATAGATAGAATCTGTGGGATTTGCTTTGTATGCTTTGCGTGGCTTTTATTCTTTGAATGTGGGGAGCTGGGTGTGAGGCTTTTTGTCCATTAATCACTATTAACTCCTACAAAAGCAATGCAAATCACTTAGCTCAATTTGCTATTTACTTTTGTGAAAGCATTTCAATACAGAATTGTGTTTGCTAACTAAATAAAATCCATAGTTTAAGCTTTTGCGTTAAGATAGCAAACTTAAAATAAAAGGATAGGATATGGGCTATAAACGCGTGTTAGTAAAGTTTTCAGGCGAGGCATTATCGGGTAATAGCGGGTTTGGCATTGATGTGAAAATATTAGAATATATCGCAGGTGAGATTAAAACGCTTGTAGATAATGGCGTGGAAGTAGGTATTGTCATCGGCGGAGGTAATATCATACGTGGTGTATCCGCCGCACAAGGAGGCATTATCCGCCGCACAAGCGGAGATTATATGGGTATGCTTGCCACGGTGATTAATGCAGTGGCTATGCAGGAGGCTTTAGAATATTTAGGCGTAGATGTGCGGGTGCAAAGTGCCATAGAAATCAAAGAAGTGTGTGAAAGCTATATTTATCGCCGTGCTATAAGACATTTAGAGAAGGGACGTGTAGTGGTGTTTGGCTCTGGCACGGGGAATCCATTCTTTACTACCGATAGTGCAGCGACTTTACGTGCGGTGGAAATCGGGGCAGATGTGATTATCAAGGCGACAAAGGTTGATGGTGTTTATGATAAAGATCCACATAAATTTAGCGATGCAAAAATGCTTGAAAGTATTAGCTATGATGAGGCATTGCGCGATCATATTAAGGTGATGGACGATACTGCTATTGCATTGGCTAAGGATAATAAATTGCCGATTTTGGTATGCAATATGTTTAAAAAAGGTAATTTGCTTGATTTAGTGAAGTTTGATAAAGGCATTTGCTCCGTTGTCAAATAGTCTAAAGCAAAATCAAATAAAAAACACGATAGAATCTACAATATTTAATATATTTCTCAAAAAAGTAAAGGATAGCTATGGATACATTACGGACAGAAGAAATTGCTGCAAAAGCTCTTAAAAGGGTGCAAGATGATAGATACATACTTGCAAGCCTTATTTTTGAGCGTGTGAAAGAACTAGGAAATGGTGCAAAACCTTTGGTAGATATGGATATTAAACTCCATAAATTACCTGATATTGCTATGCGCGAAATTGCTGAAGGCAAGATAGAGCTTAGTTCTATTGAGGATAGAAACTAGGGAGAACTTTTGGATTTTTTTGCCCAAATAGCTCAAATTAACGATATAGAATCTGCTATCGCTAGACTTCAATCACTTACAAATATTACGCCTAAAGTGCAAAAAGCCATTGATATGGCAATACAAGCACATCAAGGACAGCTTCGTATAAGTGGAATACCCTATGTGATACACCCATTGTGCGTGGCGTGTATTGTGGCATTCTATGGTGGTGATGAAACAATGCTTTGTGCAGCATTATTACACGATGTAGTAGAGGATACATTATGCTCGCTTGAAGACATAAGGGCAGAATTTGATTGGGACGTGGGACATTTGGTCGATGCACTAACCAAAATCGTAGAGATTCGCAATGAGGAGCTAAGCCATAATCCTAATGATAAGCTTACTGCCTCTGCCCTAAGCTTCCGCAAAATGCTGCTTGCCTCCATAAAAGATATTCGCGCTCTTGTGATTAAGATTAGCGATAGAATGCATAATATGCTCACCCTTGATGCCCTCCCTCCACATAAGCAAAAACGTATCGCAGAAGAAACACTTATGGTATATGCCCCAATCGCTCATAGATTAGGAATCTCTTCGCTTAAAAATGAGCTAGAAGATAGAAGTTTTTTTTATATCTTCCCTAAAGATTACCAAAAAATCGATTCATATATTAGAGAAAATAATCAATCTATTACGCTAAAACTCAATGAATTTACTCAAAAAATTACAACAATTTTATTGCAAAATGGCTTTACACAAAAGGATTTTAGCATTGAAAGTCGCGTGAAACGTTATTACTCTATTTTTCTTAAAATGCAGCGTAAGGGTGTGAGTATCGATGAGATTCTTGATTTGCTCGCTGTTAGAATCATCGTGCCTACAAACTTAGAATGTTATAAAGTATTAGGGCTTTTACATTTGCAGCTAAAGCCTGTGATCTCACGTCTTAAGGATTATATCGCTATTCCTAAAGAAAATGGCTATCAAACAATCCATACGACGATTTTTGAGGGAGCAAGTATCTATGAAGTGCAGATTCGCACTTTTGATATGCATAAATCTGCACAATATGGTGTAGCAGCGCATTGGAAATACAAAAGCGGAGGTATTGAGCCAAATTTAGAATGGCTCAATAATTTGCAATACCAAAATGACACCATTGAGGAGTTTTATGAACTCGCAAAGAATGATTTATATAAAGAAGATATGGTGGTATTTTCTCCTGCGGGAGATATTTATAATCTCCCCGTGCGTGCAGTGGCACTTGATTTTGCTTATGCGGTGCATAGTGATATAGGCGATAATGCCAAAGAAGCCTTTATCAATCATCAAAAAGCCTCCTTACTCCAGCCCCTTAAAAATGGTGATATTGTGCGTATTGTGGTATCTCAAGATGGAGAAAAGCTTAGCCCACGCTGCACGTGGATTGATGCGGTGAAGACTTCTAAAGCAAAAAACCATATACGGATTCAATGCCAGACAAAGCTTAAAGAAATTGATAAAAAAGTAGCACTTCATATCTTACAAACCATTTTTGATAGTTCATTGCAGACTATCAAAACCTATCTTAAAGAGAATAAATTAGATTCTCATATCCATAGAGCCGCCTCGGATTTGGTATTTCTAAAAGAAGTAAAAAATAGCATTAGGGAAAACTTCGCACGTGAGGCAAATTTTTTAGGAAAAATTAAAATCAATATGCTAAAGCTAAAGCCTCTTGTATTTGATAATATCATTGTGCAGACTAATCGCAATATCAATGAAGTGATTTTTGACTACTGCTGCCACCCCAAATATGGCGATAATATTTTAGCGATTAAAACAGCCCAAAAAGCATATATCCATCATAAAATGTGCGAAAGGGCATTAAATGAGATAGAACAAGGAAGCGAAATGCTCTTTGTGCAATGGGCAAATGAGCAAAAAACAACGTATAAAGTAATTGTTGCACTAGAAAATCAACGAGGTGTTTTGGCTCAACTATGTGGTATCTTGGCTAAATATGATTGCAATATCGTAAGCGTGGATTATGATGTGCTTAATCGTCAATTTTCTACCTATTGTGAGATCTGTTTTGAGAGCAAGACAAATGATGTAAAGGAATTAAAAGATTTACTTTACAAAAGATACAAGATTATCGCATTGAGTAATCTCAAAGACGCGTATTCAAGCTAGAAAGGAAAGCAATGAAAACACAAATACAAGAAGCTCTGCAAGAGATTTCACGAGGTTGTGTGGAATTTATAGGGGAGGAGTATATCGCTAGTTTGGTGGAGCGATTCTATACCACAGGGCAGCGCTTTTGTGTCAAAGCTGGATTTGACCCTACTGCGCCGGATTTGCATTTAGGACACACTGTGCTTTTGCAAAAACTTGCGATATTTCAACGTTATGGAGGCGATGTGAAGTTTCTTATCGGGGATTTTACCGCGACTATTGGCGATCCTACTGGAAAGAGCGAGACAAGAAAGCCTCTTAGCAAGGAGCAAGTAGCAGCAAATGCCCTCACATATAAGGAGCAGGTTTTTAAGGTGCTTAATCCTACGCATACAGAGATTTGTTTTAACTCTCAATGGCTTAATGAGCTAGGTGCAGCAGGAATGATTACCCTTACTTCAAAATTTTCCGTTGCACGTATGCTTGAGCGAGATGATTTTACCAAGCGCTACAACAATCAACAACCCATTTCTATGGTGGAATTTATGTATCCGCTTTTACAAGGCTATGATTCTGTGGCGTTAAATTGTGATATTGAGCTAGGAGGCAATGACCAAAAGTTTAATCTCTTGGTAGGGCGGCATTTGCAAAGGGCATATGGTTTAGACAAAGAGCAATCTGTAATGACTATGCCATTATTAGAGGGACTTGATGGCGTGCAGAAAATGAGTAAATCACTGAATAATTATATTGGCGTTACTGAATCTGCAAATACAATGTATGCGAAGATTCTAAGCATAAGTGATGAGATGATGTGGCGATATTATGAACTCCTCTCCTCACTCTCACTGCCCCAAATTGCAGAGATTAAAGAGCGAGTAAGTGCAGGAGAAGCACATCCTAAAGCAGTAAAAGAACAGCTCGCTTTAGAGATAACTACACGTTATCATAACATTGATTTAGCAAAACAAGCTAAAATAGAATTTGACAATGTCTTTAGTAAAAATGAAATTCCCGCTGATATAGCGACATTTAAATGTAATAGTGGTGAGTGGATAGCCAAAGTGCTTGTGATGGCTAAACTTTGTGAATCTACCTCGCAAGCTCGTAGAGATATACGTGCAGGAGCATTGAAAATCAATCAGCAAAAGGTAAATGATGAGAATCTTACTTTATTAGCGGGGGAATACATTATCCAAATTGGCAAAAGACGTTTTGCAAAAGTGATTATTCATAAGGGGATATAATGGGATTAAAACCGCTCAAAATAGGAAAACACACGATTAAATACCCGATTTTTCAAGGGGGTATGGGTGTAGGTATCAGCTGGGATAGACTTGCTGGAAATGTCTCCAAAGAGGGTGCATTAGGCATTATCAGTGCAGTTGGCACAGGATATTATCAAAAAATGCAATTTGTCGAAAAAATTACCAATTCTAAGCCTTTTGAGGCGATTAATTTTTATTCAAAACAAGCTTTAAATGAGATTTTTAAAAATGCACGTAAAATCTGTGGTGATAAGCCCTTAGGAGCAAATATACTCTATGCGATTAATGAATATGGGCGAGTTGTGCGAGATGCGTGTGAAGCGGGGGCGAATATCATTGTAACAGGTGCGGGATTGCCCACCAATATGCCTGAATTTACCAAAAACTTCCCCGATGTAGCCCTTGTGCCTATCGTCTCTTCAGCAAAGGCATTAAGGATTATTTGTAAACGTTGGATGGATAGATATGCAAGAATCCCCGATGCGGTAGTAGTAGAAGGACCTTTGAGTGGCGGACATCAAGGCTTTAGCTATGAGGATTGCTTTAAAGAAGAATATCAGCTTGAAAATGTCCTACCGCAAGTGGTTGATGAAGCGCAAAAATGGGGAAGTATCCCTGTTATAGCCGCTGGAGGTATTTGGGATAGAAACGATATTAATAGAATGATGGCTTTGGGTGCAAGCGGAGTACAGATGGGGACTCGTTGGCTTGGTTCCCAAGAATGCGATGCCATAGCGTATAGAGATTTAATGCCTTCTGTCAAAAAAGAAGATATTGAGCTTGTAAAATCACCTGTGGGCTATCCTGCTCGCGCTGTGAAAACAGGGATTTTTGAAGCAATGGCACAGGGTGATGCACCAAAGATTCGCTGCATTAGCAACTGCGTGTCGCCTTGTCATCGGGGTGTAGAGGCAAAGAAAGTGGGTTATTGTATAGCGGATTCCTTAGGGCGTGGATATATGGGAGATAGAAATTATGGCTTGTATTTTACAGGGGCAAATGGATATAGAATCCAAAAGATTCAGCCTGTGAGGGAAATTATTGCTGAATTGGTCCAAGATTAGAGGCGTGTATGTGGAGGATTGCGGTAAGTTTATGCCTTATAATGATATGTTTATGGGGTGAGCATCGCATTGTGAGAATGGTTCCCTTTGGTGATGGGAGTCTTAAGATTGTTTTTACTCAAGACATTAGCGATTTAACTTGGCAAGTTAAAAAACTACAAGATAATAAGAGTTTTATAGACTTTGAAGCCAATCTCACTATCCCGCGCCGTAATTTTATTTTCAAAGATAATTCCACTTTGCAAGTAGCTCAAAATACCCCACAAATCGTGCGTATAGTGATTACTACACAACCAAAATTAACTTATGAGATTGTAAAGGAAAAAGAGAATCTCTATGTGTTTATTAAACCAAAAACAGACACTAAAGAAGCACAACAAACTAATCTAAAACAGCCCAAAGACACTCCGCAAAAGCAGCCAATAGCAAAGCCCAATGAAAAGAACTCATCCATAAAACCAACTCCTCAAAAGCCCAAAAAAGAGCAAATAGCTCAAGATACTGCACAATCCAAGCAGAATACCCCTGCCCCATCAAAGGTTGGCAATGGTAAAAAGATAGTTGTTGATGCAGGGCATGGTGGTAAGGATTGTGGCACAAAAAGCGTAGAAAATGTGTGCGAGAAAATTATCGTGCTAAGTGTGGCAAAGATTCTCAAAGATGAGCTAAAAAATCGTGGCTATACAGTATATATGACACGCGATAGTGATGTCTATATTGACCTACGTAAGCGCACAGAGTTTGCCAATGCCAAAAATGCAGACTTGTTTATATCCATACACGCAAATTCTATCCCCAAAGATTCAGCTAAAACACCAAGCGGAGTGGAAACATACTTCCTTTCTCCTGCGCGAAGTGAGCGAGCTGAACAAGTAGCCAAAGCAGAAAACCAAGGTGATATAGAGACGATGAGCCACTTTGCAACGCGATCATTTTTGAATACCATTAGTGCTTATCATATTGTCGCTTCACATAAACTTGCTATTGAGATTCAATCTGGCATTCTTAATGAGGTAAGGAGACAGCATAATACGCACGATGGAGCCGTGAGAGAGGGACCATTTTGGGTATTAGCTGGTGCGCTTATGCCTTCTGTTTTAATCGAAATTGGCTATGCATCACATAAGCTTGAGGGAAAACTGATTGCCAAAAAGGAATATCAAAAGCTTGTCGCCATAGGTATGGCTGATGGTATAGATGGATATTTTTTAAGGAATCATTAATACTTTAAGGATAAAGAATGAATCAACCCACACGTATTAGCGTAATCTTCTCGCTTGCTTTTTTCTCGCTTTTTGTTTTTACCAATCTTACATTATTTATTTCACAATTTTCACATTCTTTTTCGCATTTATTTTTAATCTTTATCCGCGATAATCAGCTTTATGACCATTTGAGTATCTTTTTATTTTTATGTGGATTTGTGCTAAGTGGGGCATTTGTGATTCTAAGTAGTTGGTATCATACAAGCAATATCTTGCAGCATATATTTATACTGATTTTAAGTGTTGTGTTTATGTATCTTTTCATTTTGCAAAGCGTATATGTGCCTAAAACGGAAGATATTATGGATATGTTTGCGATTGAGAGAAGCATCTATCATCGTAATTTTTTTGAGCTTGTGAGCGATTATTTGCCACGTATTTTGCTTATTGCTTGTGTATATATATTTTTTGTATATATCCCGTTATTGTTTGAAATTTTCACTATGCGCCCTAGTCACAATAGCCAGCTTGGTAAAATACTTTATGGTATGCGCCCATCGATTAATGTTATCATTGTAATGCTTTTTGGCTTATCGCTGCAGCCCTATTATTTTAGAGATAATATTTATGTGTATTGCGATATTGTCGCTTTTTTAGGAGGTGTAGGACTACTTATATGGGTAATGCTAAAACATAAAGAACTCTTTGGATTCTATGAATATATGAATTCTGCCCTGCTTATTCTCGGCATACTCATTTGCTTCATTTGCACCTCTGTGCTATCTATGTCGGATAATTATTTTAATGCACGTTATACATTTTTGGTCTTAGCATTTGTAGGGTGGTGCGCTGAATGGATGTATAATGATATTGTTAAGCCCATAAAGGAGTAGGTTATGGCACTTGATATTTATCCTGCGATTGATTTAAAAGATGGAAAAGCAGTGAGGCTTTTTAAGGGCAATATGCAGAGTGCTACGATTTATGGTGAAGCATTGGATTTTGCTAAAAAGTTTGCTGATATGGGTGCGAAATATTTGCATATCGTGGATTTAGATGGGGCATTTGCAGGTAAGCCACAAAATCTAAGAGTGATAGAGAATATCGTGCAAAACACAGCACTTAAGGTGCAGCTTGGAGGGGGGATTCGCAATGAGGAAACGATTAGGCTTTACACACAAATGGGGGTGTCAAGGCTCATACTTGGCTCCATAGCACTAACACATTGGGAATTTGTCAAAGAAATGGCACAGGGTTATCCCATAGCTGTGGGTATTGACGCACGTAATGGCAAAGTAGCAGCACAGGGCTGGGCAGAAGAGAGTGCTATGGATTCAAAGGATTTAGCACAACAATTCGCAGGTAGTCCGGTGCAGGCTATTATCTGCACGGATATTAATCGCGATGGGGCATTAAGCGGGATTAATATATCTTTTACCCAAGACGTTGCCTGTCATAGTGGCATTTATACTATTGCAAGTGGAGGATTTGCAAATGTTGATGAACTAGAGATTCTTAATAAGAATCCACATATCAGCGGTGTTATCATAGGAAAAGCATTTTATGAGGGAAAAATTGACCTTAAAAGAGCCTTAAGTATCTATGCTAAATAGAAAAGCACTAAATGCCTTTATATACCCACAGCCTCTAAAAGTAGGGTAGGGCGTAAGTACTTAAGCCAAGATACCCACTTATGCCTTAGCGCTAGTCTATACTTAGACTCATCGCATCAATTTGTTCCTTATAAAAATAGATAAACTCTACCCATTCCTTTATTATTGTGCGATTTATTTTTTATGCAAGTGAGAATTACCTCACTTGTGGGGAGACTAGAGATTCTCTACCTTAAAAACTAACTTGATGAATAAGACAACGTCTTAGTCATCAAGTGTATCCTTTTGTCCTCAAGGGCTATCGCCCTTTGCGAGATTAAATTCCTTCGGGATTGAATGGTGCGAAGCAGATTTTATATTTGCAAAGCAAGACCCTTTGCAAGTGTGGATTAGCACTTCGTGCGAATGTGGCGATTACATCGCAACAGCAAGGGCATAGGAGAGACTAGAAAATCCGCAAAACAACTCTTATGTTATAATCAAAGAAAATCATACAAGGACATAATAATGTTTTATATTATTGCATTTTGCATAGGAGTAGCCCTAGCAATACAGGCACCGATTAATGCGGCTTTGAGCAAATCACTTTCAAATGCTTCTTTAGTTGCTGCTCTTATTTCTTTTAGCATAGGGACATTGTGTTTATGTCTTTTAGCATACGCTTATGGTATGCTCAATACCCATACGCTAAAGGCAACTTTACATCAAGAATGGTGGAAATATTTAGGTGGATTTTTAGGGGCGTTTGCTGTATTTGGCACAATACTTTTATCCCCGAAAATTGGACTTGCTAATATGTTTTTACTCATCATCTTGGGACAGATTCTCACAAGCTCGGTGCTTGATCATTTAGGTGCGTTTGGCTTGCCTATCAAAAGCCTTTCATTGCATAAGATTATAGGCTTGCTTATCATCGTCGCAGGACTTTTTGTATTTTTTTACAAGGATATATTCAAAATTCATACATAACTTGTTTTTCTGTTTCATAATCTCATAAAATAATATACAATAATGAGATTGTATATTAGAATCTTGGCTAAAAGGAACATTAATGAAGGTCTTAGGATTTGATATAGGGATTACAAGCATTGGTTGGGCGTATGTAGAGGGTAATGAGTTGCAAGATTGCGGAGTGAGAATCTTCACCCAAGCAGAAAATCCAAAAACAGGAGCACCTTTAGCATTGCCAAGACGGGAGGCACGAAGCACAAGACGGAGATTAGCACGTAGAAAAGGCAGACTTTATGCCTTAAAACAGCTGATATGCAAGGAATTTGGCTTGAATGTGGATGATTATTTAAGCGATGATGGAGATTTACCAAAGGCTTATGTCAATACCAAAGACACCAAAAGCCCCTATGAATTGCGCACTTTAGCCCTCACACAAAGACTAGAACACAAAGATTTGGCTAGAGTGATATTGCATATCGCTAAACACCGCGGCTATGGGAACAAACACGCAAGGGAAATGGATAATGCTAAGCAAAGTGAAAATGGCAAGATTAAGGCTGCCATTGAAGCAAACAAACGTATTTTGGACGAAAAAGGCTACAAAAGTGTGGGTGAATATCTCTATAAAACATTTTATCAGCAAGAACGAAGTGATAGTGAGAAAAAAGGTAGCACAAATAGTAAAGAATTTCAAAATGTGCGTAATAGAGGCGAAGGTTATTATCAACGTTGTGTAGCACAAAGTGAGCTCAAAGCAGAACTAGAACTGATTTTGCATACACAAAATACATTGGGTGTGAGACTAGCTGAGGATTTTTGCCAAAAAATTATAGATATTGCCTTTTATCAGCGTGAGTTAAAGGATTTTAGCGATAAGGTAGGTAAATGTGTGTTTTATGAGGAGGAAAATCGTGCAGCTAAAAATACTCTAAGTGCGATGGAGTTTATCGCCCTTACACGCATTATTAACACCTTGCAATCTATCAGTAAGCAAAGTGGTGAAGTCTATGGTAAAGATATGATTACACAAATTTTACACATCGTGCTTGAAAAAGGAGAGATAAGCTATAAGGCATTGCGTGAGATATTGCAATTGCCTGAATCTATGCGATTTCCTAAAGATTCTAAACTTGATTATACTAAAGAGTTAAGCGTGGCAGAAAAGGCGGCATTTATTGAGTTTAAGAATTTTAAAGCATTCAAAAAGGCTTTGAGTGGGAGCTTTGATGGGCTTTTACGTATGGATTTAGATGAGATAGCTACATATATCACGCTCATTAAGGATAAGATCAAGCTAAAAAGCGCCCTAGAGCGATATGCTCTCGCTGATACACAAAAAGAATCTTTAAGCACACTAAGCTTTGCAGGGCATATTAACCTTAGCCTCAAGGCATTAGAGCAGATTCTGCCTTTTATGCGGGAGGGGTTAAAATACGATGAGGCTGTGCGACAAGCGGGACTAAAAGAATGGAGAAAGAGGGCGCAAAAAGATAATCTATTATCACCGCTCAATGAATATGAACCTTATTTGGCAAATCCCGTTGTGGCAAGGGCGATGAGTGAGTATCGCAAGGTGCTAAATAGCTTACTTAAGAAATATGGGCAGATGCATAAGATTCATATTGAATTTACACGCGAGGTAGGCAGGAGTTTTAAAGAGCGAAACAATATTATAAAGGAGCAAAGGGAACAATTTGCTAAAAATGAGAAGGCAAAAAAGCAATGTGAGATTCTAGGGCTGCCCCTTAGTGCGATAAATATTCTTAAAGTGAAGCTATGGCTAGAGCAGGGGGAGTTTTGCGTGTATAGTGGGGAGAAAATTACTAGAGCGCATTTACTTAACTCTCAAATACTGCAAATTGACCATATTTACCCTTATTCGCGTAGTTTTGATGATAGCTATTTGAATAAGGTGCTTTGCTTTACGAAGGAAAATCAAAATAAGCACAACAAGACGCCTTTTGAAGCCTTTGGGGGAGATACAAAGAAATGGGAGCAAATCAAAAGCTACTCGCTGAAGCTCCCCAAGCCAAAGCAGCGCAGAATCTGCAATGAACATTTTGTAGAAAAAGAGAGTGGCTTTATCCCTAGGAATCTCAATGACACAAGCTATATTGCAAGGCTTTGTGCGAATTGGACGAAGGATTGCTTAGAATTTTTGCCTTTAAGTGAAAGTGAAGTAACCATCTCCGGAGAAAAGGGCAGCAAAGTGCATATAGAGGTAGTAAGTGGGAATCTCACGGCGATGCTAAGGCATTATTGGGGATTGGGGGAAAAAGATAGGGATAATCACCTCCACCACGCATTTGATGCGATTATTATTGCCTTTAGTAATGCAAAAATGATGAAAGCTTTTAGCGATTTTAAAAAGCAGCGAGAGCTGAATAGAGCGAGATTCTACGCCAAAGAAATGGCAGAGGCTGACTACAAAAAGCAAAAAGTATTTTTTGAGCCTATGGCGTATTTTAGGGAAAGGGTATTGGCAAAGGTGGATCCTATCTTTGTTTCTAAGCCTCCGCGAAAACGTGCTAGAGGGGCATTGCACGAGGAGAAATTTTATTCTTTTGGTGATAAGGCTTTAATGAAACAATATGGCGGACAAAAGGGTATAGAAAAGGCAATAGCACTGGGCAAAATCCGCCGCATTGGCACAAAAATCGTTAAAAATGGCAATATGGTGCGTGTAGATATTTTCAAACATAAGCAAAATGGCAAATTCTATGGTGTGCCTATCTATACAATGGACTTTGCATTAGGAATCTTGCCTAATAAAGCGGTAGTAAGCGGGAAAGACAAGGAGGAAGTCATTAAAGATTGGCTAGAGATGGATAATTCCTACGAATTTTGCTTTAGCCTCTTTAAAGATGATTTAATCTTAGTGCAGAAAAAGGATATGGAAAAGGCAGAATTATGCTACTTTATAAGCTTTGATTCTGCTTTAGCACAGATTCAAGTTGAAAAGCATAATAATAAACTTGAGGGCTTAAGCGACAATGAAAAGTTGCTTTATACCAATGCGACAAAGGAAAAAGTCGTGGGAAAAAGCATAGGGATTCAAAACCTTAAAATTTTTGAAAAATATCAAGTATCCTCTTTGGGTGAAGTGCAAAAGGCAGATTTTACTCCGCGCCAAAATATCGCGCTTAAATTAAGTCCAAAATATAAGAAAAGGGGCTAGAATGTTTGATTCTGCCTTTAGGACACTTTTCTTAAGCACTCCTGCAAGGCTTAGCCTCTATCAAAAACACCTTTGTATCGCACAGGAGGGTAAAGATGAGGTCAAAATCCCTCTTAATGATATTTTGTGCCTTATTTTAGAATCTCATCAAATTACCTTGACAAATGCGCTCCTTGACGCTCTTGCACAGGCAAAAATCATTTGCTACACTTGTTGATAGCTCTCACTTGCCTAGCGGTATCTTTATGCCATTTTTGGGGCATTTTAAAAGCCTCACTATCTTACAGCACCAAATTCAGCTTAGCAAACAAGCTAAGGCAATACTTTGGCAGCACATCATCAAATCAAAGATTCATAATCAAGCCTTGCTCCTACAAATGCAACAAAGAGAAGAGTTTAAAGCATTAGAATCTCTAGCCAAGGGAGTGAAACTCGCAGATAGCACTCATAACGAAGCAAAAGCAGCCTCTCTATACTTTAAGGCACTTTTTGGGAAAGACTTTAGCCGCAAGGTGCAAATCTTTGAGGATACGCAGATAGGGCTTATAAATGCTGCGCTTAATTATGGCTATGCGATTGTGAGGGGTATGATTGTGCGAAGTCTTTGTGCGAGCGGGCTAAATCCTGCATTAGGGATTAATCATAAAAATCAATTTAACGCATTTAATCTTGCTGATGATCTGATAGAGCCTTATCGTGTTTTTGTAGATTCACTTGTAGTAGAGATGTATCAAGGTGGGGAGCTTGACACAACCTTGAGTCTTGAAAATCGTGTAAGGTTAGCAGGGGTCTTAAGTGCAGCAGTGATGGTAGAAGGCAAGTGCTATCCGCTTAATCGTGGGAGTGTGATGAGTGTGCAGAGCCTTGCATCTGCTATTCAAAAAAGCACATTTACCTTAAGGCTACCAATATTTTGCAAGGACAAATCCAATGGAAGATATATTTATGAGAGTGCTAGTGATGTTTGATATGCCAACATACACCAAGAAAGAGAGGAAGCTTTATGCTAAGTTTCGCAAATATCTTATACAAGATGGTTTTATAATGCTTCAATACAGCGTATATATGAGAATCTGTAAAGGTGTTATAAGCGCTAATCATCATTTAGATAAGATAAGTCTTATCGTACCTCCCAAGGGGCACATTCGGGGTTTAATCCTCACAGAAAAGCAATTTGATAATATGCGGCTTTTACTTGGCAAACCAAATGATAACCAAAAAGCCAATGAACCTAAACAGCTCACGCTTTTTTGATATGTCTTTGTAGAGTTTGTATTTTTGGAATCTTAGCTTATGAAGGATTTTTGAGCATTTTGGCATAAAGTTAAGATGGAGATATTGTTTGCTCTAAAATCTTAGATTTTGCAGAAAATATAATGAAATTGAGAAAAATTTGTGGGTATTTTTATGTAAAAATAAGGGTTTTTAGGTATTGAAAACCTGCGGGGACCCTAAACCCCTTATTCTAGCCAGCCGCTTCTTAAATTCTTTAGAGCAGATTATACTCTTAATTTGCTTAAAATCTTTATATCGAGATATTTTAAGCTTACTATATTGCTAAATCACCGCACCATACGTTGTTTTAGCGAAGTGTATTTTAGCATAAAAGAATTTAAGAAGCGGCTAAAACAACCATCGGAGCAGCTCTAACAAAAGCATCATTTTAGCATAAAAGAATTTAAGAAGCGGCTAAAACAACTTCGACATAATTTGAGTAGTTGTTTCAATTTTAGCATAAAAGAATTTAAGAAGCGGCTAAAACCCTCTGGAACAAATGAAAAAACAATTCTATATTTTAGCATAAAAGAATCTAAAGGGTAACAAACGCAAGAATAGGCAAATTAAAATACATTAACTCGGTGCTATTATGTTTGATTCGTTGGAGGAGGAGGGTAGTTCTTGCCTTACTCTATGAGTATGGCTGGTTAGAATAGATTTGCAAACAAAGTTATGTTGTAATAGCCTCTCTATTGTTTCAAGTTGAAATCCTACAATATCTTAAAAATATATCTAAAGCTAGTATTTCCTTAATAATAATCTATATAATATAAAATTAATATCTACGTTAAACAAGCCGATACTTATTATAAATAATATCATAATATGTGAAGACACTTGAAAATTACAAAAAGCCCTTAGAAGTTAGCACAGACAACACAAAGGAAGTAGTATGAGAGTAAGCAACTTAGACTTTAGAATCTGGGATACTAAAGAAAAAAAACACATCAAAGATAACTTCAATATCTTTTCAGTGCTTGGCGAATATATCGCCAAAAACCGACCTAAGGCGGAGCGCACTCTTGAAATTGAACTATGGACAGGTTATAAAGATAAAGAGGGGCGCAAAATATATGAAGGCGATATCATAGAAGATGTATCAGTGAAACCCGAGCCTATCAAATGGCAAGTCGCCATAAGCAAAGACACAAACAGAATGATTGCCAATATTCCAGTGAAGCATTTTGAGCTATCTTTTAAAGGGGATAACTTGATATATGCTAGAATTGTAAGCAATATCCATCTACCTCAAGAAGATAAATGAAACCGATGGATTTAAAGCGTGGCAATGATAAAAGACAATCAAATAACCCCAAAAAGAGAGCTAGTGGCAAATGTTAAGTTTGCCTTTATTAAATATATCAAGCAACAGTATCTCAATATAGAAATCAAGATAAGCATAAGAAATTTTATGCAAAAGTCTCCGCACTATGGAATTTGTAAGAGATATCTTGCCAATGCCTCCTCTAATACCTCTTCTTCTAAATGCGTGACTTGGGAGAATTGTGTGCGGTTGAAAGTGCGTTGGCGTTTGGCAAGTTGGCAAGTGTGGAAATATATTTGCTCCTTTAGGGCTTCAAGTGAATCTATCTCCCCTTGTAAAAATGCTACACATTCCTTTGTGCCAATAGCTTGTAGTGCAGGGGCTTGTGCGCCATAGGATTCTAAAACAAGGCGCGTTTCCTCCACAATGCCGCTTTCTATCATTTTTTCACACCGTAGAGCGATACGCTCTCTCAATGCTTCACGTTCGCGTTCTAATACAAAAATCTCAATATGATGGGCAAAAGGTATTTTTTTGTGTGTGGCAAAATATGTGCTAGGGGGTATAGCTGTGGCTTTGAAAAGGGCTAGGGCTTTGTGGATTCTGTATGTATCAGTAGGAGAGAGGCTCTTAGCATATTTTTCATCAATTTCCTGCAATGCCATATATTGCGCGGAGAGAGAACCTAGAGAATCTACCCATTCTTTACAAGATTCTAAAGGTGGCATAGGGCTTAAACCCTCTATAATGCTTTTAAGAAAAAAGCTACTTCCCCCTACAATTAGTAGTGGCTTACTAGGTGGAAGCTGTGCGATAGCCTGTGCAAGCAGATTCGCAAAAAGCATTGCATTGCTTCTTTGATGGGGCTCTAGGAGGCTAATGGCGTGATAGCGCACTTGCGATTGCTCTAATGGCGTAGGTTTAGCCGAAGCAATGTCAATGTATTTATAAATACTTAAAGCATCAAGGCTAAAAATCTCGCAATCATACTCTAAAGCCACGCGGTGGGCTAAGGCACTCTTCCCGCTGCCACTGCTCCCAAGTATGGCGATGAGTTTATTCATCGCATTAAAGCGTAATAAGTTTCTAAAAAGACTTTGTTTGCCACTCCATCGAATGCCCTTAATTTAAGCTCCGCTAATGCAAGTTCAACTGCATTGACCACCCAAACACTCTGCTCTAAAGGAATAAGCCCCATTTGATTAATGCGGAAAATACTTGTTTTGAGCTTATCCTGTCCGCCTGCGACATTAAGCCCAAAACGATTTTTAAGTATTTTTCTCATCTCTGCCGCATTTGCCTCATCATAAATTGTATTCATCGCAAGAGCTGGAGCTTTAGGGTAGATTTTAAGCCCTAAAGATTCTAAAGCCTTTTGCGTGGCAAGTGAACGTGCCTTTGTCTTTGCATACACATCTTTAAAATTTCCATTAAGCATTTCAAAATATTTCGCCAAGCCCGTGATAATGGTAGTAGGGGCTGTCCAAGCGGTTGTATTTTGCCTTTGATTTTTTAGTTCTGTTTTGAGGTTGAAATAAAATCCCACATCGCACTCATTAACCAAATCAGTAGCATATTGCGACAAGCCGATAATGCTTAAGCCCGGTGGGAGCATAAAGGCTTTTTGCGAACCACCAATAAGTGCGTCAATATGTGTGATGTCAATTTCTTCTACCCCCATCGCAGTAATCGCATCAACCACCACGACAATACGTGGATTATAATCCTTAACCGCCCTAGCAATCCCTTCGACATTATGGCGCAATCCCCCTGCAGATTCACACATCTGTATGCAGAAGCAATCCACATCGCCCTCTTCTTTGAGCGCATTTAACACACTTTCCACACTCGCTGGTGTGTTCCATTCATTCATGATTTCACGATAGGCAATGCGATGTGCCTTTGCAATCTTGCCAAATCGCTCTCCAAACTTGCCACTATTGACACTTAGCATTTTTTGTTGCGTGAAAGTGCATACACACGCCTCCATAGCCCCACTACCGCTGCTTGCAAGCATAAGCACTTCAGGCATTTTAAGCATTGCTAAAAGCCCGGCTTTTGCTTGTGCGAAAATCGCTTCAAATTCAGGGGTGCGGTGATGCAGAGTAGGCTCACTCATAGCATTCCGTAAGGATTCTGGCACGGGGGTGGGACCGGGTGTGAAAAGTAGCATAATGCCTCCTTGAATATGCGAAATAAAATCGCATTATACTTGAAATAACGTTATTTTTAGTTATTTAATATCGCTCAGTTGCAAGGGTTGTGCTGCCTTAAGTGCGCGTTTTGCCCTTTTGTTTAGAATCTTTGGCAAATATTTTGGGTGTGCGCCACCATTAGGACGCAAAATAGCGATATTATCATTGCTTAAAGCCTCTCCCTTAGCTATATCTTTACTCACCCAAATGCTTCGGACAAACTGCCGCCGCTTCTGCAATGTGTGTGCGGGAATGTGCGACTGCTTCTCTCCTAGAGCCAATGCTGTATCGCGTACTTGCCGCACCATAGCGCTAAAAGATTCTTTATCCATACTAAAGGCACTATCCACGCCCCCAAGCGATTTATCAAGGATAAAATGCTTCTCTATCATACTTGCCCCCAAGCTTGTAGCCACAATCGGGCAGAGCGCACCAAGGCTATGATCAGATAAGCCATATTTGATATGATATTTTTTGTAGATTTTGGCTAGAGCAGGCATAGAGGCTAGATTTGCGCTTTCTAGTGGAGCGGGGTATTCGCTTATGCAATGCAAGAGTGTAATGTCCTTGCAATCGTGCTTATGACATATTTTAAGGGCGGTTTTAATCTCTTTATGTGTGGCTACACCGGTGGAAAAAATAATGGGCTTTTTGGTTTTAGCAATAGCTTCTATAAGCTCATAGTGCATTATTTCAAAACTTGCTACCTTATACATAGGGCATTGTAAAGATTCTAAAAATGCCACACCTTTGCTTGAAAAAGGAGAGCTAAAAATGAGTAAGCCTAGCTCCCTTGCGAGAAAAAAAAGCTCCTCGTGCCATTCCCAAGGCGTTTGAGCCTCTTCATAGAGTTCATAAAGGCTGCGATTATCCCATAATGTCCCTCCACGAATGCAAAAAGCCTCCGCATTGCTTTTAAGTGTAAGGCATTCAGGCGTATAGGTTTGAAGTTTCACACCATCTGCGCCACATTCCTTAATTGCATAAATAGAATCTTTGGCAAGTTGCAAACTTTGATTGTGGTTTGCGCTTAGCTCTGCTATGATGAGCGGTTTTTTGACTTTCATAATCGCTCCTTATACATCAATATCACATCATAATATGGCTTTTGTGGGCGTTGCTTATGTGTCATAAAATGATGGAGTTTGCCCTCTTTTGTATAGCCACATTTTTGATAGAATCTTATCGCATTTTCATTGCATTCTAACACTTCAAGATGCAATGTATGTAACTCTAACTTATTAAAGGCAAAGGATTCTAAAAAGGCTAAGATAGATGCTCCCTTGCCTTTTACTTCACAAAATGGACTAGCATATATGCCGATAAAGGCGTGTTTATGCACGAGATTAATGCGTGTGAGTGAGCCTACGCCGATATACTCACCATCTTGCTTCACAAGCCAATATCGCCTTGAGTTATCATTGCGAAGCTGCGCGAGGAATGTTGTATGTGAATCTGCGCTAATATGCGTTGAATACATCCATTGCGCGACTTGCGGGTGATTACGCATTGAGAGGACAAGGCAAGATTCTGTCTCTGTCAAGTCGGTGAAAGATATGGCTTTTAAGGATGGAGATGGGCTAAGGCTAGGCTTTGCTATGGGAGATTGTGCGGTAATCTGTGTGGAATCTTGTGTAAGAGCAATTTGTGTTATAAGCTCATAGAGAGCTTGGGGCAAGAGATTATTAAGAGAGAGATTAGCAAGGGTGGATTTAATAGCCGATAGGCTATTTGTGTGTGAATCTTGGCAGGGATTTGTATGCCATAATTGTAAAAGTGTAAGTGCTTCTAGGGGATTGTGCGCTGTGGCAATTGCCCCTTCTTGTTCCCATTGTGTGATATGTAAATGCTGATTGGGGGCAGATTCTATAATAATGCTTGGAATCTTTAGTGCGATGAGTTCGAGCATACTCCCACCGCCTGCACTAATGGCATAATCGCATTCTTGTGCTTTAGAGAGAAAATATAGGGGCAGGAGATGATTATAAATGCTTATCTTTGGAATATTCTCTCCACCACTATTGTGAGGGATATGGAGATTATGCGTATAGCCATTGCCTAACACAATATGAAAATGATAGGAGGCAAAATTTTGCGATGAGGCGAGTGTGGAGAGCTGATTTACCAATTCTTGCGTGAGATTCTCACTATCTACCCCGCCAAAGCTGACAAATACATTATAATGCGTATGTGATGCTTGAGGGGGATTAATGGGGGGCATTATAGGTGGTATCATATAGTCTTTGCCGCACCATAGATGATAGTGTGAAGACGAAAAATGTGCGTTTGAATGCGGCGTGGGATTAAGGATATAGCTTTGCGGGGGATATATGTCTTGCAAGGTATCATCAAGGCATATCAGGGCTTTACTATGGGATTTTAACAGATAGTAAAACCACTCTTCCGCTTCATAGCTATCGATGATGGCTAAATCAAGCATTTCAGGCTTTGCAGAGAGCCATTCGTAATGTTTGTATTCTATGGATATGGAATCTGCCTCTATCCCTAGCAAACTTTTAAGCGGCGGGGGTGTGAAATCGCCACGATTATGCAAGGTAATAGTCTGCACCTGTTTTGCCTTTAAGCACAGGGCGAGTATTTTCACACATCGATAGAAATGCCCTAAACCAAACTTCGCCCCGCTCTCACAAAAAATATCAATACGCATATAAGCCCTTTTTTTATTTATAAGCTTTATAGCAAAGTGAGTTCCATTCAGGATAAACTGATAAATATACGTGCGGGATTTTATTCATCGATAATATCAAAACCACATATAATAAAATGCTTAGATTCTGTGTATGGTGCGGATACACCGCATATTTCTTACAAGTGAAAGAAAAGTAAGACTAATACTTGCTTATCATACACACGAAATGTTCGCAAATACATTACCTCTAGGCTTGTAAAAGCCTCTGCTAGCACTCAATATTGACTTGATGATGAACAACATCTTAACTTCAAGTGAGTTTTCAAATAAGTTACATTTTTAACTTTGTTTGTATATAGAAATTCTTTTATTAAGAATGCTTAGCGTATGATGCACCTAATGCTTAACGCCTACAAGCAGGAACGCTCTAATATTTATTCTTTTGGATTATAATATCTTTTGGAGCTTATTATGATAGTTTTTGATTTGTGTTGTGGCTATTTTAATACCAGTTTTATTGTTGCTTTTCATTCACATACTCCCGTATAGCACTTTCTTGCTCTTCATTTTTCACATTTTGTCGTTTTAATCTTTAATAGGAACATTATAAAGGAGAATCTATGAAAAAATTGACTATTACTACAAATATGGCTTGGGCGTTGGTGCTTTTTGGTGGAATGATTGAGTGTTTTTGGGTGAGCGGGTTAAATTACGCTGATAGCTTTGCACTCTATATGCTTACGGGTATTGGGATTATTGTCTCTTTTTGCTGTGCGGTTATGGCGATGAAAAAAATCGAGGTAGGCGTGTGCTATGCGGTATTTGTAGGCATTGGCACAGCCGGAATTGTGCTAACAGAAATGCTTGTATTTGATGAGCCATTTTCTTTGGCAAAGATTAGCCTTATTGTTTTATTGCTTATAGGCGTTGTGGGCTTAAAATTTCAAGCTAAAGAAGATGACGCCCTTGCAGATGAATTGGCTAAAGACTTGGGGCTTGATGAAATCAGTCAGGAGGCGAAATGAGTTGGATATTTTTAATCTTAGCGGGTTGTGTGGAGATTTTAGGAATCATTGCGATGAAACAACTCATACTTACTGGAAAAAAGATTTTTATCTTGGCTTTGGCTCTTATCTTTATGGCAAGTTTTGGACTACTCTCACAGGCAATGCAAGAGATTTCTATGGCGACAGCCTATGCGATATGGACAGGTATAGGCGCAGGAGGTGGTGTAATAGTAGGGATTTTATTTTTTAAAGAAGGTAAGAGTTTTTTAAAACTTTTATTTTTGAGCTTTATTATCGTCTCTAGCATTGGGCTAAAAATACTTTCATAGGGAGTTATAGGGTTTAGAAGTTGGGTTATGTGGATAAACAGCAGAGAGATATATCCTCGAGCAACACCCCACTTGTGCTTTAGCGCTAGTCTATACTTGCATATTTAAGCCATTCACTAGATTACCCATCCACCCCTTATAAAGAGAAAATAAAATAGAAAATCTAAACCTTTGAGACTCACTTGATAACTAAAGCGTAGCTTTAGTTATCAGTATATCCTTTAGGCACACACGAGAGGCTTTACCTTAAGTATGCAAGACCTTTGCAGAGACTTTTAGTCTCAATAGTAAAGGCATAGAGATTCTAAACCCAATAAAACTCACTTGATAAAATTCTTTTTGTTTAAGGGGAGGGGCTTAAATATCCCTCACCCTCTACATTGCTTTCAAGGTATGCACTTTGGTGTGATTTTATTTTTATAGACGTGAGGATATATCTCAATTGTGGAGAGACTAGAGAATCTAAGTCTCTAATGTTGAATATCCTTGTGGGATTTCATCTAGAGAAGCAAATGCTTCACTCTCTATGCCTTTTACAAGAATAAATAAACAAAATAAAATAAATAAAAAGATAAAGAGATAAACTCAATAAGCAAATAGCTAAACCAATAAAGAGATAGCCAAATAGATAGAATAAATAAGATAAATAAATAAAATAGCTACTAGATAGCTAACTCAATGAATAGCTAAATAAAATAGCTACTAGATAGTGCTAATTAATATAGATAAATGGCTAAGCAAGTAAAGAGTTAGTTAGTTAAATATTAAGTTAGTTAGTTAAATAGTTAACTCAATAAAGAGAGTTAAATAAATAACTAAAAGGAGTTAAATCAATAAAAGTTTATCCCCCCTAAAACTTCTTCTTATTCACATCATCAAGTATATCTCTAGCTACACTATCTACTCTCTCACTGATTTGAGCACTTGCATTCGCTATTTCTACATTCTCTTGTGTTACAGATTCTAAATGAGAGATAGCTTCATTGATTTGAGTAACACCTGTAGTTTGCTCTCTAATAGATTCTCCCATATCATTAATACTTTGCACTAAAAGATTTGTATTCGCTTCTATCTCTCCTAGAGATTTTTGAGTTCTCTCTGCTAGCTTTCTTACTTCATCAGCTACCACTGCAAATCCTCTGCCGTGTTCTCCTGCTCTTGCTGCTTCTATTGCTGCATTAAGAGCAAGTAAGTTTGTTTGGTCTGCTATATCTCTAATAATACCTATAACATTTTTAATATCTTCACTTTGTTGAATGACTTCTCCTGTTTTACCACTTACATTTTGCATAGATGAAGTAATCTCTTCTACAGCTTGAGCAGTTTGCTCTAAGCTACTTGCTTGAGAGTTAGTGAGATTTGTGAGATTATTCACTGCTTCTTGGAGACTTTGTGCTTCTTTACTTAATGTATGAGCAAAGTTTGCAGAAGTGGTAAGCATTTTTCTAATTTCTTCTCCTAGAGTATTTGTAACAACTTCTACTCGTCCTTTTGCATCTTTTACTTCTGTGGTGAAATCTAACTTGGTGTAGGTGTCAAAGACCCTTGCTATTTCATTGGTATCACTGCCTATTTTTCTTTGTAAATCATCAAGCATATGATTAAGCACATTTTTGAGTTCATTAAGCTGTGGGTTATGAGGAGTTTCTGTGATTCTTGCTTTTAGGTTTCCTTCTTCGATGGTTTTAGCTGTAGCCACAGATTGCTCTACGGCTTTAGCATCTTGTGCTAAGCCTATTCTTGTTTTTTCTATGTTTTCATTAATGGCTGAACCCATTTCTCCTAATTCATCTTTTGCAATAATGCGTAAAGGTTCTGGCGCTGTTTGTCTCTCGTGATTTAAGAATTTGAAGAATTCAAAGAGGGTGTGGGAAATATGATGTATTCTTCGAACAATAGTTAGCCGGATATATACAAATATAATAAGTGAGATAATAATAATTGCAGCTATGCCAACAATAAGCACGACAATTTGTAAGGTATCAACGGGCTTTTCTATTGAGGAGAATGCTGCCAAAGAGACTACTGACCACCATTGATCTGTGCCGGGCCATAGTTCAAAGCTTGCAATAGCTGCTTTTGATTGAGTGCCACTGATTGTAGTATAGGTATAAATACTATCTTGTGATTGTTTGACTGCATTAATAAGCGCATTGCTGCTTGGGTGTGGATTTAAATCATATAGATTCTTAAGACGTGTGGCAGCCTGATGCTCTGTATCGCTATTAAAGATTATCTCGCCAGAATGGTTAAGTACAAATCGTTGCGAGTGATCAAATACATCAAGTTCTTTTTGTGCTAAATCCTCTTCAAGGGCTTTAAGATTAAGGAAGTTTCCTATTATCCCCAATACTCTTTTCTTGTAAATGATGGGAACAATCACGGGCTTTATGTATAATTTTTGTCCATTAATGGTAACTTCTCTGGCTAAAAGAGTAGTTGTTTTGCCGTTTTGGAGTGATACTTGAATCTCAGGAATTTGAGAAAGGATATCTGCATTCATAGGAAGAGTCTCCACCTCGCCTTTTTCTGGATCAGTGTGAATACCTATAATAGCAAATTCTCCACCTGGTAATGTATGTTGACTCTTAAGGTAGTTTTGCGTGTAGTTTTTATTCATCATAACAAACCCACCCACAGAAAAACGACCTAAATCAATCATATTTGTCATAAGGTTTGTAAGTGTTTCTTCATCGGGCATATTGCCTTCATTTAGCATTGATGAAGCTACACCCCCTATGCCAATTGTAGTAGAATAGAGCTCCCTAATCCCACCTTGCATTAAGTTTTTATAGCGATTAGCAGTATTTATGAGGAGTTTATCACTCTCATTTGCTAATACGCTAGAAGAGACCTGTGATACCACTATAATGATTGCAGTCACACAAAGCAAAACTACTGCAGAAATTACTGAAACAAGTTTGATGCCAATACTAAACCGATTAAAAAAGCCCATACATTCCTCCCAGAGTCAAGTGTTTAATTTATGCTACACTTTTTAGAGCCCGCATTTTACTACAAAAAAAAAAAAAAAGAAACTTAATAGGGATATTATTTTAGGTAAGTTGGCAGTGTGTTATTTTGTGTATCACATATCATCTTTAAAATGTAATTTAAAGATTTTTTTGTCAAAAACAGCAATATGAAAGAGTGAATCAAAAATTTTGATATCAAGTAAATATCCCTCGACTTTTACTTCACATTTTTTTGTATCACTTTGAATCGCCTCTGCTTTAAAAATCACTTCGTGTCCTAGCTCAATAGGTGCGAGAAACTTCACATCAGCAGCGATAAGCACACTATATTTTTTATTAATGGCTGCCATCGCCGCAAAGCTTGCGGCATTAAATATAAAACCTGCATGAATCATTTTGCTCTCATCCATAATCATACGTTCAGTAGGGGCAAATCGCGTTACAACCTTGTTGCGATAGATTTCAGTGAGTTCCCCCACAATATTTGGAGACATATCCGTGCATACGACCAATTCATTATTTTCAAGTGGGATATTTACATTTATTTCATTAAAGCCATCATCTACCATAGCATATCCTTGAATTAATATTTTTTAAGTTTAAAATAACCTCGTATAGGGGCTTGGTAGCCCTCTATGGTAAGCGTTTGCGTATCATTTAAAAACATCTCAAGACTTTGAGAATCTATCCATTCACTTTGTCGTTGCTCCTGTGTGGTTGTAGGCTTAAATCCAAGCACTTCAAAAGAGCTAAATTTCGCCCTCTCACACCACCCCCGCAATGTAGCGACACTAGGGATAAAATAGACATTTGACATTTTAGCATAGCTTTTAGCAGGGCTAAGACAAATCTCTTCCTCACTCTCATAAATAAGTGTGTCTAAAATCACCTCGCCGCCACTTGCGAGGGATTGATACAAGCATTTAAGCGTCTCAAGAGGGCTAAGGCGATGATACAGCACCCCAAGGCAGAAGATCATGTCAAAGTAATGTTTGTTAGATTCACAAAATAGGGGTAAGTCCTCCACACCAAGTAGCTCAAAGTTTAAAGGGGCTTGTATGAAGTGATTAATAAAAGCAAATTGAGCGTTAAAGATCCCGCTAGGGTCAAAGCCCATAATGCTTTGGGGTTTATCTTGCTGATGAAGGAGCATTTCAAACATATAATAGCCATTATTGCAACCCACATCTGCTATTTTTTTTCCTCTTAAATCACAATGTGGCGCGAGAATCTGCCATTTGATGAAGCTTTGCCATTCGCTATCGATATGCAAATCAAATAAAAAAAAGGGTCCTTTGCGCCAAGGCTTAAGCTTTTTAGCAAGTGTGCAAAATGTTTGCTGATGGGCTTTATACATATATTCATCATTAGCTACAATATGAATGCCTTTATCACTATAAAAGCTTGTGGGGATATAGGGCAAGGTAGCGATTTGTGCTAAAAGCGGGGCGATATTTTTAGCAGATGTGATATGCTCTGCCTTTGCAAGGGCGTATTCATAAAAGCTGTTGTTGGGGCTCTTCATTCCACACACCAGAGAATAAATCAGGCTCGATAAATGGTTTATAATTATTATTAAGTGCATCTACTAAGGTATCATCATTAATACCCAAAACAAGTGCAAAGTTAAAATTCTCCCTATGAATATGCTCGCATAACTGCTCTTGTGTAGCATAAGAACGTGTTTGTGCGATTTGATTAAAAAGCTCTAAATACACTTGTGGCACAAGGAAGAGAATCTTCCCCCAAGCAGCATTATTGGCAATATAAGCCATATAACGTTTGAAATGTTCAATATCTTCTTCGGCAATGGCTACCTTTGAGGCTTGTCCGTATTCGATAATCTTACCAAAAGCATTGAGAAAATTGGGCTTAAAGAATGGGATTTGTCTAAAGTGTTGAAGTGAATAGGAGATGTTTTCTTGCTGGCAGAGATGGAGCACGGCACTTAGTTCATTAAAAAACAGCTTAGGGAGATTAATGCGGCAATGTGTGCCCTCATATAAAATCGTGCTATCAAAAAGTGTGTGGGAAAGCACCAAGAACGGACGTTCTTTGGGTTTAGAAACTTGCAAGATATTAAAACCAAGATCTGTAATCTGCTTATTATGCGTGATAACAAGGCTGATAGTTTCATTATTAAGAGATTCGACAAATAGACTTAAATCACCTTCAAAAAAACATACTTTTTCATCATCAATAATATTTTTCGCGATAGATTCTTCGATAATGGATAGAGAATCAATAAGAGCGACATTTTTTACTAAAAGTTTATATCGAATAAGCCGCATAAGGCAATCTTGGATATTTTCTACCTGAATATATGCTATCTCTTCATCATCTATTTTTATATTTTTTTCGCAGATTACCCCATATGCCCCTGCTTGAATAGCTTGTGTGATATGATAAGAAGTTGCTTCTTCATCAAGTGCGATATACAAATCACCTTTTTCAATTTTCTCCAAATGACAAATAATACGTGAAAACATCGCAATAGATGGCGTATTAAGAAGCACTCCTTTGGTGATTTCTACTACTTCATTAACCCTCACATTACTTCCTTGACAAAAGGGATTTAGCTAATCTTGCTTCCATTAGCTCGTGGGCTATCCACGCTAAGAAGCGATAAGCCATTTTCATCTTTACTAGCAAGTATCATTCCCTCACTTATCTCTCCCATCATTTTAGCAGGTTTGAGGTTGATAATTAAACATATTTGCCTACCTATAAGCTCCTCTGGGCGATAATATTGCGCGATACCTGATAGAATCTGTCGTGGCTTACTCTCGCCAATATCGACTAAAAGCTTAAGGAGCTTTTGGCTTTTAGGCATAGGACTACATTCTACAATCCGCCCTACACGCATATCAAGCTTTTGAAAATCATCAATGCCAACTAAGCCCGTTTTGTTTGCTGCTTTTGAATCTTGCTTTAAATCTGCTTTTTGTGATGCATTTTGTGAAGTGATAGCTGATGGCTCGGCTAAAATTGGGGCTTGTATACGGGGGAAAAGCGGGGGAATTTTCTCTAACACAAAAGATTCTAAAAGGCGCTTTTGTATAATAAAATCGCTAAAGTTCTTAGCATTAATCTCTAGGCCTAGTGCAGTGGCGATTTTAGTAGCACTCTGTGGCATTATGGGATAAAGCAAAAGGCTGCTTTTAGCTAAAATGTTGGCAATCAGTCCTAGCAATGCCATAGCTTGCTTGTCCTTGCCTGATTTGATAAGATTCCACGGCTCATATTTGCTAATGGCATTATTCCCAAGCCCAAACATCTTCCATAGCTCCTCAATATAGCGATGAGGCTGGATATGATACATTTTTTCTTGCGTATTGTGGGCAAGAGTGTGTATCTGCTCTAACTCCTCGCTAAAATATGCCTCCACATCAGTAGAATCTATTTTCAAATCAAAGTATTTCTCGCTCATACCACAAAGACGATTGAGGAGATTCCCCATATCATTGCTTAATTCTGCATTGATTCGCTCAATCAGTGCCTTTTGACTAAAGTCCCCATCTTGCCCAAAAGGCATTTCGCGCAATAAAAAATATCGCAGAGATTCTACTCCATAGGCATTAGCTACTTCTTTTGGATTGACCACATTGCCTATACTTTTACTCATTTTTGCCCCATCGCGCGTCCACCACCCGTGCGTATAAATATGCTTTGGCAAGGGTAGCTCAAGGCTCATCAAAAAGGCTAGCCAATACACCGCGTGGAATCGCAAAATATCCTTTCCCACAAAATGTGTAGTATGCTCCCAATAGGGCATTTTCTCACCATCTGCCATATAGCCTAGTGGGCTAAGATAGCTCAAAAGCGCATCAAGCCATACATACATCACGTGGGGCTTATCATCTTTTCTTTTAGGATTGTGCGGCAGTGGCACACCCCATTCAAAGCTCGTGCGCGTGATGGATAAATCATTCAAACCTGTTTCTACAAAATGAATAATCTCATTTTGATAAAAAGCTGGAGCTATCATATTTGGATGAGCGCGAAAATGCGCTAAGAGCTTATCTTGATACTTGCTTAGGGCAAAAAAGTAGCTCTCCTCCTCCACAATTTGCGTTACCTTACCGCAATCGGGGCAGGATTGATTTTCTCCTAGTTGCGTTTGGGTAAAAAAGCTCTCACACGAGATACAATAATGCCCCTCATAGCTGCCCTTATAAATATCCCCCTTGTCATACATTATCTCAAAGGCTTTTTGCACACTGAGGCAATGCGTATTGTCAGTTGTGCGCACAAAAATATTATAATCTATATGAAATTCATTCCATAATTCGCGGAATCTCGCGCTAATCTTATCCGCATACGCCTTAGGCTCTAAAGCATTTTTTTGGGCGGATTGCTCGATTTTTTGCCCATGTTCGTCTGTGCCTGTGGTGAAAAGCATATCCTTGCCCTGTAATTGATAAAATTTCTTTAGCATATCACATAAAAAAGTCGTATAAGCGTGTCCAATGTGAGGTACATCATTGACATAATAAATAGGTGAGGTAATATAACGCTTTTGCATAATGCTCCTTTTAGAATCTAGTTAAAATCAAAATTACCCTGCTGCCCTTTGGACATACTTTCATATACAGCTTTGACATATTCAGTGCGCTTCTCACAACCTATAAATCTCTCACATTGTGAGCAAGAAGTAAAATGCTTCTCTTGCTGACATTGTTGCAAAATGGCTGTTTTATCCTGCAAATTCTGCTCGAAAATCGCATCATTTTCTAGTGCTTCATCATTCATATACCCTCCTTACAAGCTCCATCTCCTCATAGCTGCCAAAAAAGCAAGGGGTGCTTTCGTGGATATGCTCTACTTCAAGCTCTAAGATTCTCTGCACACCATTAGTTGCATAACCTCCACATTTTTCATACACAAAGGCAAAGGGAAATACCTCAAAGAGTTTGCGGAGTTTGCCTTGAGGTGCATCGTTTGTCGCAGGGTAGCTGAAAAGCCCTCCGCCTTTAATAAGGATTTGATGTAAATCTGGCACCATGCCACCTGAATAGCGCAAACGATAACCCTGCGCGAATAGAGATTCTATCATCGTTTTATGCTTTGCCTCCCAATGCTTTTGTGTACCGCCGGGTGCGTTGATACGTCCTTTTGCTTGAAGCTCTAGTGCGCCTAAATTGCGCCATTGCTCATCAATGTAACGATAATGCAAGGCCCTCTCCTGTGCGACAACCATCTCAAGGCAGGGTCCATACACCACATAGCCACTCGCGATGAGCGATTGGGCTTTTAGCTCACCATTATAAATACCAAAAATACTTCCAATACTTAAATTGCTATCAATGAGTGAAGAGCCATCAAGCGGGTCATAAGCGACAATATAAGGTGCATCTGTGCTTTGAGAGTAGCAAATATCTTCTTGCTCCTCACTGCAAATTGCCTTGACACAGGGTAGTTCAAGCAAACTTGCCTGAAAGATTCTATCTGCTTCTACATCGATTTCAAGCTGCATATCGCCACTTGCATTGGTGCTTTGCAGATAACCGCTTGTATTATGCTTTAAAAGTGCGTCAATACGCAGAGCAGATTCTCTCAAAGTATCGATAATAACGCTAATCATAAGTTGCTCCTTGTGTCTGTGTTGAAATTATAACATTTTAGCTTTAAACTCTAATGATTCTATGAATCTCACTATGAAACCCACTCGCCTCAATCATAGCCATTATACTTGCGTGATGGGCGGGTTTGTGCATTATGATATTCCTATCGCTTACCTTGATGGCATTCCACGGGTGTCCTATGAGAGCGACAATATTAGGACGCCTCAAATACGCCCATTTATTTGCGATATACACATTTTCCCATAATTTTATATCAATAGGACGAGTG